>CAZMBP010000075.1:0-54183 GCA_964564545.1 uncultured Saprospiraceae bacterium | reverse complement strand
CAAATTTAGCACTCCTTCATTCATTTTAGGAAGCGTTGCGGCATCCATGTTTACTTCGTTCTTGTCCACTTTTTTTGGAGTAAATAAATTTTCTCTCCTTGAATAGATCGTATATTTTCCATTTAAGTATTGAGAAAAAACCACTCGATTTCTTTTTTCAGATTTTGATAAAGAAATGGAAGGAGCAAAAGAAGTAATTCCAGAAATGCCGATCATGAAATCAGTCATTTGAAAAACCTCTTTTTGAGTTCTGTCATATCTATAAAGATTTCGATAACCATTTCGATTTGACGTGAAGTAAATTTCATTTTTATAATTAAAAACGGGATTCATATTATCTGCACCTGAAAAAATATCTATCTGTTCTGTCGTTTTATTTTCTAAATTAAGGATCGCCAAATTATGTTTCCATTTTCCAAAATACTTTCCATTTTCCATACTTAATTGGTCTGTAGAAAAAATAATTTCTTTTCCATCAGTTGACCAATTGGGAAGTAATTCTGAGTAAATATTATTGGTTAGTTGAATAGCTTTTTTAGTTTTCAATTCGACTTGATATAAATCTATTTGACCTTGCACCAACCCAGTTATTACAATACTTTTTCCATCAGGCGACCAAATCGGATTAGTAAAAGCAGGAACATTTTTGATCTCAAATTGAGATTCCGTTTTACCTGTAAAAGCATTTTTAATCACCAGAACATTTCGTCCTTTGTCCGTCGCAGCAAAAGCAAATCGCTTACTATTAGGTGACCAAGTACCAGCCGATTCTATATAATTAAAATCATCATAATGTCCACCTCGTGTGGTACTTGTTATTTTTTTTATAATCTTTCCAGTCCGAGCATCCGCCAAAAATAAATCAATTCCAAAGACATCTTTTTCGGATAAAAAAATAACATACTTACCATCAGGACTCACAATAGGTGAAATATTTATGCGCCCTGCATTTTCTTCAGAGAGTAATTTTTTTCCAATCTTTTTCTCTTTTTTCTCTTTTTTCTCTTCAATATATTGTCCAAAATGTTCTCTCAATGTCTTTTGCCAAACTTCAGAAAGATGCGTGGAAGTAACTCCTAGTTTTTTTTTGCAAGCTGCCTCAAAACCAACATCTGCCGTAGCAATAAAAAATGGTTTGATAATATCATCTCCATAAATGCTCGTTAGAAATGCCCAGAAAACTTGTCCCCATCTATATGGAAAGTATTTATTATAATTATTTAGATCTTTTAATTTGGGTATATTATCATGGAGAACAGCATCACGCATCCACATTGCGGTGTGAGCATCAACTCTCCCTATTGACAAATATTCTGCTAGCCCTTCCACCATCCACAAAGGAAGATTTACCAAGTTTTTCAAATTAGTAGAATCACCTCGAATAATCATATTGTACTGAAAGGCATGTACTAATTCATGACCAATAACATGATTGGTTTGTTGATTCGACATAGCGATAGGAAGCACAACTCTATTTTTAAATGCCTCAGTCACACCTCCTGTACCTATACCTATTGAGCCTTGAATAGTAGTAGTTTGTTGAAAATCAGGATGATCGTTGTAAAGGATAAATGGGTTTTTAAACGAAAGCGTATCCTTCAAAATATGTTGATGCATGGCATACCATTGTTCACTTTGGTTGACCAAATCATCTAAACGTTCTTGATTTTTCAAATAATAATAAAATTCGTAGGAAGGTGTTTTATAGACTTTGAAATCAAAAGATTCATACCGAGTTTTATTTCTTCCAAAATATTGCGCTTCCACTTTTGGTGGAAAAATCATTATGAGCAATACAAATATCGCGAGGGTTTGAAAAATGTTTCTCATACGTTTTTGTCTTTTCTTTTTCAAAAAAAAAGTTTTCCATTTTGCGAAAATGAATTTTGTATGAAGCAAAATCGATATTTTTAAAATTAAAAAAGGGAACAAAAATCACCTTCTTGTTCCCTTTTTTATTGCAAAAAATCAATCATTTATTTTAATTCACCATAATTCTCCGAACCATTTCTGATTGTTCATTTTTAATTTTTATAAAATAAATCCCGTTTGGAAAATTCGAAACATTTACTTCTTCAACTTGTGTTTGCCTATTTATTTTTTTGGAAAAAACAGTTTGTCCTAGTGAATTAATCAACTCAATTGAACTTTCATTATCTAGTTTTTTTCCAAAATCAATTCTCACAAAATCATTAGTTGGATTTGGAAAAATAGAAACTTCATCCCATTCATTTGGATTTTCCAAACTTGTAATTGTAATGTTAACTGTTGTTTCGTAAATATCTTGTCCACAATTATTTGCTACAAGTAAAGTAATCGTATATGTTCCAGATGAATCATACATATATGCAAAATCTCCCTGAGCTTGAGCAGATGCTCCATCTCCAAAATCCCACGAATATAAATCTGCATTTACCGAGTTGTCATCTAGGTAAATAATTCCATTATCGATTGTATAGCTAAAATCAGCTATTGGCACATCATTGATAACAATGTATTCACTTTTCATTTCAGTCGCAGTTCCGAATACATCTGTGATGGTCAAACTTACATCATAAGTTCCTGTAGTATTATAAATGATCGATGGATTTTGAAGATCAGAAGTCGAGGGATTCCCACCTTGGAAAGTCCAATTATAATCTGTGATCGTTCCTGTTGAAGCATCACTAAATTGTATGGTATCTCCTACACAACCTAGTTGATTGTTTGTTGAAAAACTTGCCACCAATGGAATTGCTGGAGAGAAAAAGACAGAATCAACTCTTCCCAAACTTAAATTAAAATAACTTCCACTTGCTGTATTTTCTAATTTTACAGTTCTGACCATGTACCAATTTTCGCCAGTCAGAGGAATTGTATCTGTGAAAAAAGTATCTGTCAAAACGCTATCATTCAACCGTTCAAATTTTCCATACAAAGAGTCTGCTCTGTAAATATTATAACCAAAAATATCTTCATTCATAGGTTCATCCCAAGTCAGGTCAATCGAATCAGGTCCAGGAATAAAAGTAATTTTTGTAGAAGGCTCCACCATGTGCATGCGTAAAGTTGGATCTCCCATCAATGCGACATGAACAAGTTGTGCACCATTTCCGAGATACAAACCATCGTTGCCATTTTGAGTTTTCAATGTGCTGTAACCAATCGGATATCCCATCGACATATGATGAAAAGTCCACGGTGGATTACCGGCCCAAACATTTGTTAAGGTCTGACCTGATGCCAAAGGCGCTCGTAGAAAATCATCTGGGTAAGCCCAATTTCCAAATTGACTTCCAAACAACATTGTAAAAACATTTTGTAAATCACTTGTGACAAAATCACTCGTATTTCCCACACCCATCGAACTCACAATACTTCCTCCTCCGCAACCGTAGGACCACAAATAACTTTCATTTTCCATGGTCGAAAAATAATCCAAATTGAAAATGCTATCTGCTCCAAACATCGTCGAAAAATTTCTAAATCCACTTGCTGCAGGTGCTGCAAATGATTGATTAAAATTGTTATCAATCAAAGCTCGACGCACCGGTTGAAATTCTCGCATTTTGAAGGAATGGTTTTTTTGCAAATATTGCTGAATCAAATCTTGATTCGAACTCCCGAAAGAAGGCATATCAAAAAAGTCCACTCGCCCAACTGCTAACTCAACTTCGCCTGTCGGAATTACACTTTGATCAAATCTTCCATCGCCAACTACGTTGTGATAAATATTAAAATTCGCAGTTGTATTATTTACAGTTTGGTCGGTCCATGTTCCATCCATTTCTCCATAAAAACAATCAGCAGGATAAGCCCCTCGCAATTCAAAATGTGTGTCTGGAAAAATATCTCCTGAGTAAGCAATCGGCACATGACCTAAAATAAAAACTGATTTTAATTCACTTTCAGTTGCGTACAAATCTTGAATCATCGTTCGCACATCAGTTGGATTATCTGTCGCGTCAACTGCTTGCTCAATCACTCGCCAACCATCTTTGATGTAATCCATTTTTAATTCTTCAATTTCTGTAGCCAAGGGAGTTGTCAAACTATTTTCAACTAACAATAAAATTTTTCCTCGATCTTCAATTGCAGGTAATTCAATTCCTGCATATATGAATCCATACTCAGGTCGAGGTTTGACAAAAGAACCAGCAGCTCCTGAAGAACCATAAACTTCACCTGTCAAATTATTTTTTAAAATCCAAGAAGTACTGTTTTCAAACATGTCTGTTTTTAAAGTAATGATTACATCCGAACAGCCTGAACCATCATCGCAAGTTGTAAATACTACTGAATCATTCAATCCAAAATCATCACCAGTCGCTTCTATCTCATTGCAATTTTCTACTTCATAATATCCTAAACCAAAACTACAACACAATCCAATTCCATACATATCATTGATGGTAAATTCGACTTCCGTTCCTGCCGGAATGCAAACCGTATCTATGCGTGGTGCAAAATCTTCTTTGAAAAATGCGTATTCATAACCTACACCTACTTCCACATTTTCATCAATATAAGTGGTTGCTGATCCAGGTAAAGTAGCAATTGGATCACCCCACGAATTAGCTTCCAATGATTTACGATAAACAATATATTTCGATGCGCCAGCATCTTCCTTCCAAGTCAAATTAATCTTGGGAGGATCATTTTCCACAGTCGCACTTAGCTGAACAGAACGTTCTTCAGCACTTGGCATTTGCGAAAAGAGATGTTGGGGAAAAAGGAAAAATAGTATTCCTAAAATGAAGGAAATTTTTTGCATAGTAAGTTGGGCGTTTTCTTTTTTTTACAAAAAATAAACATCAACACTAATTACTAATGCTAATGAATATTTTATAATATATGTTTAATCTGTTTTGGAATAAATCTTGGAAGGCTTTTGGAAAATGATTTTCATTTTTTTAAAATCATTAAAAATCGAATTACAAGATACGTATTTTGCCTACTTATTAAAAGGGCCAATCTTCTTATCTCAGTTTTTGCCAAACGAAAAACATTTAATTAAAAAAATGTTTATTAATTTTTGACCAAAAAAACCTAGGTTTATTTTTATACTTTTGAAAAAAAATAAATTCATCCCACATGAAATATATTTCACTTTGCATTTTTTCGATTTGCTTTTTCACAAATCAACTTTTTTCTCAAACTATAGATCATTGGGAAACAGTTGTTTTTGCAGAAGATATCTGGAAATACCGAGTTGGTGATTCTGAACCTCCAAGTGATTGGTATGAAACAAGTTTTGATGATTCCAATTGGGAGGAAGGACAAGGTGGAATTGGTTATAGCGATGGCGATGACAATACTATTATTCAAAGTACGATTTCACTTTACATGCGAAAAGATTTTGATATTGTAGATATTTCACATCTCGAAATGGCTTTATTTCATGCCGATTATGATGATGGATTTATTGCTTATTTGAATGGCGTCGAAATTGCTCGAGCAAATATAAATGGAGACTTTCCACCTTTCGATGCAATTACCCCTACTGATCGAGAAGCTCAAATGTATGATGGTGGTTTGCCTGTACCATTCACTTTGTCAAAAGATAAAATTAATCAATGCTTGCAAAATGGAAATAATACACTCGCCATTCAAGTTCATAATCGAGGTATAAATTCTTCAGACCTTTCTTCTCTTTTCTTTTTTTCAGTTGGTGTTAATCAGGCGGTGATGAATTATTCACCAACTTTGAGTTGGTTCACACCTCCATTTTTATCTTCTGATTTGCCAATTATAAAAATAAATACTTTTGGAGAACAGATTCCTGATGATCCAAAAATAGTTGCTCATATGGGTATCATTGATAATGGTCCAGGTAATCGAAATTTTATTTTTACAGATTCATTAAATGGTTATGATGGACAAATTGCCATAGAAACTCGTGGTGCATCTTCTTCCAATTTTCCTAAAAAAAATTACGGTTTCGAAACACAAACTGATCAAGGAGAAAATAATAATGTGAATCTACTCGGTATGCCGAAAGAGAATGATTGGATTTTGCATGGACCTTATTCTGACAAAAGTTTGATTAGGAATGTCCTCGCTTTTCACCTTGGAAATTTAACTGATCGTTGGGCACCTCGCACTCGATACTGCGAACTTTTTATCAATGATGAATACGTCGGAATTTATATTTTGATGGAAAAAATAAAAAGAGATGATGATCGGGTGGACATTGCAAAATTAGATTTTGATGATAATGCAGGTGATTCATTGACTGGTGGTTATATTGTTCAAGTAGATCGTTTTGAATTGGGGAATGGTTGGTTTTCTCCTTTTGATCCGAATCCTTTTTTCGTTTATCAAAATCCTAATTCTAGTAATTTAACTGATGAACAAGAAGATTATATCAAAAATTATATCACCAATTTTGAACAAGTTTTGGCTAGTGAAGTTTTTGATAATCCAGATTTGGGTTATACAAATTGGATCGATGTGGGATCATTTATCGATCATATGTTAGTGGTAGAATTAAGTCGTGATGTGGATGCTTATCGACTGAGTTCTTTTTTATTTAAAGACAGAGACAGCAAGGGAGGATTGTTGAATGCAGGACCACTTTGGGATTTTAATTTAGGTTTTGGGAATGCAGATTATTGTGATGGTTGGGAAACGAGTGGTTGGAATTTTGACGATCAAAGTTGTGGGGAAGATCAACCATTTTGGTGGGATCGATTGCAAGAGGATACGCTGTTTAATAATCAAGTTCAATGTCGTTGGGATGAGTTGCGTGCTGGTCCTTGGCAGACCGATTCTATCATGCAATTTATTGATGACCAAGCTGCAACTTTAGAAGAAGCACAAGGTCGAAATTTTGAGCGATGGCAAGTTTTGGGAAATTACCTTTGGCCTAATGCTTTTGTTGGAGATACTTATGAAGAGGAAATTACGTATTTAAAAAACTGGACGACCGATAGATTAATTTGGATGGATGAAAATATGATTGGGAACTGTCCTCTAGTAGGAACGGCGGAATTGGAAAAAAATATTTCATTGGCTATCCAACCAAATCCATTTTCAGAATCTGTTAGTTTTGTCTTTGAAAAAAATAATTCAGTCAAAAATGGAGTCATCAAAATTTATGATTCTCTTGGGAAAGAAATTCAGGTTTTAAATTTTTCCAATAAAAATAAAATAGAGTGGGATGGAAAAAATGGAGTAGGGAAAAATGTTCCTTCGGGTATTTATTTTTATACATTTTTCAATAAAAATAAAATACTTCAAAGTGGTAAGATTATAAAAATGTAAAACGACTTTGCAAGTCGTTTCTCGTTCAACGATTTTCCGAATCGAAAAAATGGGAACGACTTGCCAAGTCATTTTACAGGAAACGATTCCGATAATCGTCTTACTTTAGTTTTTCATTATTCGCATGTCTGTCTTTATCTCGCTTCGTTTTTTTATCTAAACTTTTTTGCAAAGCTTCAGTCAAATCAATTCCAGTTTGATTCGCCAAACAAATTAGTACGAATAAAACGTCAGCCATTTCTCCAGCCAAGTCGTCCTTTGCAGTCAATTCATCTTCCTTCTTTTTAAAAGATTGTTCTCCATAAATTCGAGCCATCAACCTTGACATTTCTCCTACTTCTTCCATCAAAACTGCGGTGTTTGTCAATTCATTATAATATCGAATTCCGATAGTTTTAATCCAGTTATCGACTGTTGCTTGTGCTTCCTTAATTGTCATTTTTGCATATTTGAGTTCTATAATTAATTTATTCTTTAAAAATCAAATCATAAGTTTCTTCTATAAATCCACTTCCTAAATCATTCATATTCATCGGAGTATATAACAATATAATTACATCCTGCTTTTTTGCAAAAGGAAGTTTCTGTTCATCCTTCAAAAGTGTCCCATTTAATTCCGTCCATTTCAAATCATAAATTTCTCGATAGTAATACAGAAACAAACTACTATCTCCCCAATAATAATGCGGAATATCTTGCCCCCAAATTGTCCAGCTAAAACTATCTCCAACCAAAGCTACATTTGGTTTATATGGTTTCTGATTTTTTGGCTGAACTAAATGGTTTTCAAAATATGAAAAAGTATCTGCCTCCAAAGGATAATACATATTAATACTTTGCCCAATGTCGTCATCTTCCTTTCGAACTTTTGTCGTTTTGGTAATTTCACTTTTATTCAAATGGTTTATTTCATTTTCTTTTCCTTTCAATTTACCAATATAACTTTGAATAGAATCTGCTGCCAACATTCCTCCATACAAACTCCAATGCACTCCTTGTTTCGTCGCCAAAGCATGTTCCGTTTTATTTTTTTGATCTATTAAATATTTATTAAAATCTAAAACCGGAATATCATTTTTTTGAAAAAAATGTAAATAGGTTTCATAGTTCGTAGAGTCAACATTTTCTAAATCATAGTGCGCCGGAATTTTTTCTTTAAAATATCTAGCTTTGTCCAGCGCAATTACAACAATGATATCTGTGTCTTTTTCTTTTTTAAGAGTATCCGAAACTGCTTTTAATTTTTCAACTTGCTTTTCTATTTTTTTCGTTCCTATAAAATCTAAACCTTGCAATGACCGAATGTACATCGCCTCAAAAAGATAACCATCTTTTCCTTCCACGATAGTACTTCTGATTTCACCTAAAAGATCATAGTGTAATTGATTATTTACTCGAACTGCATGTGGTCTAATTTTCAAATCTCTTTTTAAAAACTCTTCTTGCTGACTTTGGTATTTTCCATCCATCCAATTTTGCAAAGAAAAATGAGCAGAATCTACGGGAGGAAAATACCCACGTAAATCATCTGCTACAAATTTATTTTGTAGGATGTTGGTATGTTGTTTTAAAAATGGAATAAAGATTAAAAACAACAATATCAAAAGGAGTATGTATTTTACTTTTTCTTTCATTTTATTTTTTGCAAGCCAACTAAAGTCAGCCGCTACGCTAGAATCGATAATAAATAAATGGATTCACTCCTGTCGAAATCACTTCAGTCATACATATATATAACAATACAAGTGCAAGAATTGATTTTAGAAAAATAAAGTCTTTTTCACCTTGCGTTCCAAAAAATGGGTTCATATTTTTCTCAATAAAATTAATCGTTGGTAGGAAACTAAAGAATGATGCAATTCCAAAAATGATTAAAAATCTTTGTTCGATATACCAATCATAAGTTCCTCGAGTAGTTGATATTGCTAAGTCCATATTTCCAAAATCAAACAT
This sequence comes from uncultured Saprospiraceae bacterium, assembly GCA_964564545.1. Taxonomy (GTDB): domain Bacteria; phylum Bacteroidota; class Bacteroidia; order Chitinophagales; family Saprospiraceae; genus CAJQQY01. The sequence continues at coordinate 44,985 of CAZMBP010000075.1, read as the reverse complement.
TGTCGCAATGTAAGACATCGCTTGAGGAAATGTTTCTGCTCGAAAAATTACCCATCCAACTAATGTAATTATAAAGGTGATTATAATGCTCAAAGGCTTACCAATCATTTTATAAAATCGCAATAAAAATAATCTGTCCAAAATTAAAAATGCACCATGGAAAATTCCCCAAGCAATAAAGGTCCAAGCTGCACCATGCCAAAATCCTGAGATCAAAAACACTACCCATAAATTAAAATACAATCTCACTTTACTTTTTACTCGATTACCTCCGAGCGGAATGTATAAATAATCGCGCATCCAATTACTCAAAGTAATATGCCATCGTCGCCAAAATTCTGAAATGCTTTGTGAAATATATGGTGCGTTAAAATTCTCTGGAAATTGGAACCCCATCATCAATCCCAAACCAATTGCCATATCCGAGTACCCTGAAAAATCAAAATAAATTTGGAAGGCGTAGGCAAGTGAGCCAATCCAGGCTTGCCCCATCGTGAGAGTCTCCGCTGGAATATTAAAAATGGTATCTGCGAGTATGCTCATTTGATTTGCGATGAGCATTTTTTTTGCCAAACCTATACTGAATCTAAAAAGACCATTGAGTCGATTGTCAATATTTTCGTTGGCAATTCGATTTTGTAATTGATCTTTTATTTCTGAGTAACGAACAATTGGTCCGGCAATGAGTTGGGGAAACAGTATAATGTATAAAGCTAAATCTGACAGCTTTTCCAATGGTTTATTTTTTCCTCGAAAAACATCTACGATGTAACTTATCTTTTGAAAAGTAAAAAATGATATTCCAATCGGCAATGCAAGTTTGGTCCAATGGACTCCAGTCATTCCTAAGTTTTCTAACAATACATTTGCATTATCGACAAAAAAGTTGGCATATTTAAAATATAACAATAGTCCCACATTTAGAACCATGGACATCAGCAAATATCTTTTTTTCAAAAAGCTTTCTGATTGGTGTATTTTTTTTGCTAAAAAAAAATCAATCACAATGCTCCCAAAAAGTACAAATATAAATTTCGGAGCGCCCCAAGCATAGAACAAAACGCTCCAAAACAAAGCGGTTATATTTCTAAACTTCTGAGGTGTTAACCAATAAGTAATTAGAAAAAAAGGAAGGAAATAAACAAGAAATATTGTACTGCTAAATACCATTCGTTACTCCTTGTTTTTTGAATCGATGATGATTGTGACTGGCCCGTCATTGATTAATTGGACTTTCATGTCTGCGCCGAATTCTCCAGTTTGAACATCAAGTGCGGAAGTGATTTTTAATTCTTCGACAAATTTTTCATAAAGCGGAATGGCAACATTTGGTTTGGATGCTTTTAGATAGGATGGTCGATTTCCTTTTTTTGTACTGGCATGTAAAGTGAATTGACTGACTACAATTATTGAACCTTCCACATCTTTTATAGAACGATTCATCACTCCATTTTCATCATCAAAAATTCTGAGGTTGCCAATTTTGTTGCAAAGCCATTTGATATCTTCTGAAGTATCTTCATCTTCGATGCCAAGCAAAATTAGATATCCTTTTCCAATTTTTGATTTTATTTTTTGATTGATAGTAACCGATGCTTCGGAGACTCTTTGGATCACAACTTTCATTTATTTTCTTGAATTTTCTCAAAACCTTTATTAATCATTTCACAAACTCCATCAACAGTAACTGTTGCTCCAGTAATTCCATCAATCTCAACATCTCCTATAATAATTCTCTTACTTACTGTATCTATTTTCATTGTTAAAAGATCACCTTTATTATCTTTCATCAATATTTTATTAAAGTTCTTTTTAAAATTCGCATCATCTTTTATTTTAGCTCCATATTCAGGAGTTTCTCCTTTGTGATCAAAAATGATGCTTTCAATTTTACTTAAATCTTTATCAACTAAAGTAAAAGCATATATTTTATCCCAAAGTCCTCTTCCCTCAAATAAATAAACTCGACTTCCATTTCTTTCCTTCATCCAATATGGAATCTGATTTACTTCTCTTTGCACTAGTTGATTAAAGTTCGATTTTGGAATGTTAAAAAGTTCACAAACAGTTTTTTTATTAAAGTCCTCTCTCTCCTTTTTAACTAAATCTTTTAAATTTTCAATTGCAGGTTCCCTTACTTCCACACAATGAGTAAATCCTATGCTAATCAAAAATCCAAAAAGTAAGATTTTCTTCATTATCTTTTATTTCTCTTCTTTCCCCAAGCCAATACTTGCACTCCGTCTGAGTATTGCATTTTACTAGGTTGGCCAATAAATAATTTTTTAAATCTAGGATAATTCACTTTCAATTTTTCAACTTCTAATTTCTTTATTTCCCATTCCACATGATGAATTTCAAATTCATTAATTGAAGTCTTTGTGTCTTGAAAAAGTGCATACCTTTCAGTCAACCATTCATCTAATTTTGACTTCTCTTCCATTTTTTTTCCAATGGAAAATTCAATATTAAACTCATCTCCAAATATAGAATTATTGGATAAATACTGATTAGAAGTTCTTTTCATTTTAGAAAAACGATAAGGTAATTCTGAAATCATTTTTGACACTTTGCACGACAACTTTTTTCCTCCTTCAATACTTAAAAAATAAACCCCCGTTTTGTTTTTTGATTTTACATATGTACGAATATTTATTTCATCAAAATTTGAAATGGGAGAAAAGTAAGGCAGATATCTTGGACGTATTTTTTCCATTGTAAATGCAACTAACGACACCCAAGGGTTTCCATCAAATAAATCAATTTCGATTTCCTCTGGAACAAATTTTTTCAACTCAACTAAATCAACTTGCCAATGCAAAAAGATGGCTCGATTCCATTCTTGATAAAATCGCCAATTTTGATTTGGAATTTTCCAAGATCGATGTTTTACTTGATTTAAGATTTGTTGATTGGTCACTATTATTTTTTCAAAAGCTATTACTTAATTATCTTTTGGTTGCATAAAACTTTCAAAATTCTCAATGTAGTTATCAAGATTTTCAGTTAACATTTTTTCATATTCCGTAACGAAATATTTAATAGTTTCCTTCTTAGCATTTTCCATTTCTTCTGAATTATTAAAACCACAAGCACTAATCCATGCATTAAATCTTGCCACACTATACATCATAGAGGCACTTACTTTACCTGGTGTGGCATTTGATAATTGTCCATTTGATAGATTGATATGCTCATCAGCTCTATCGAAAAATTTATCATCTGTATCACTCATATTATTTATTTATTTTATTTTTAGAAAACTATACATATATATAGGTATCAATCAAACAATGTTGGCGGAGACAAAACTTCATGATGCAAGTCCTCCGAATTTGCTTGAACCGAATTTAATTTATCTGAAACTTGATAAAACTTTAGGGAATTATCTTTTACCGTTCGCATCATTCCTAATACTTCTTGAAGTGGTATATCTTCTAACCATTTTTTTTGTAATTCTCTTTCAGGAAAAATTACGGGCATTCTATTATGAATCATTTCCATTTCTTTATTTGGAAGAGTTGTCAAAATGGAAAAAGTTTTAAAGATATTATTTCCATGTTTCCAAATATCCCAAATTCCAGCCATGACCATAAGTTCCTCATTTTTCAGCAGAATTCGGTAGGGTAATTTTTTCTTTCCATAAGGTTTCCATTCATAAAAACTATCTGCTAAAACTAAACATCTCTTTTGTCTAATTGGAATTCGAAAAGAAGGCTTCGAAGAAATTCCTTCGGCCCGAGCATTAATTAACTTACCTGTCAATTTTGCTTCCTCCGACCAATGTGGAATTAACCCCCAATGATATGCTTGCAAGTGTTTCGGATGCTCATTAGTAACTACGTAAGCTCTTTGTGTAGGAGCAATGTTATAACTTTTTTGTAGCTCATGGCTTAAAGTTATTTGCAAAGCTTGTTCTACTTTTTCTTTTGTTGATGTAAAGGAAAACCTACCGCACATTTATTTGTTTAGTTTGTAATAATTCGAAGGAGTTTTTTTTGCAAAAAATAGAAACAGAATTTCTTCCTTCGAACAATGGATTAGTTTGTAAATGTATTACTATAATTTTTTATTGAAACAATAATTTTCTAATCAAAACCAAATGTATTTTTCCAATAAACAAAACCGAAAATGGTTACCAACATCGCCTTTTTTTCATGATGCATAACTAGGTATAAATCAGTTAGTTATGGAAAACAGTTTTCAACATCAAATGTGTGTAACCGCGTCTAAAATAACAATAGTTATCCACAGCGCGATTGTTTTCTGCACATTGACTTTTTTTGTGATTGTTAGAAAGACGATTTTTGTGGATATCCACATCAAATATAGACATTGATTGTCGACTTTTAAGAATGTTGATTTCAAAAAGTTTTCAATAGAATAACTTATACACGCCTTGTTTATAACTTTGTAACTGATTGATTTAGAATGAATTGAAATGTTACGTAAGTGTTAGTTTATAAAATTGGAAAGTTAAGAACGACTTTACATAAAAAAATTGAAAAATCTTATCTACAAACTAACAGCCCTGATGATGAAGGCTTTTGAAGAAAAATTTATAATAAATATTAATAAGGACATTAGAGGAAAGAAGAAACAGAAACAAACAAAACAATTTATTTTTGTAAAAAGATTTAAATGTGTTTTTGAATAGAAGTTTTGATTATGCTTAGATTTATAATTTTGGTTTTATAAAAATTTTAGGAAAATGGATTTAGAGAAAAATGGAAATGACACTCGGAATGATCAAATTGCTCAGATTGTGAAAATCTGGTTGTGTATTGGTCTATTTATGGTTTTTATGCAAGTAGTGATTGGCGGAGTTACTAGGTTAACAGGTTCAGGGTTGTCTATCACAAAGTGGGAGATTGTTACGGGGACTATTCCTCCAATGAGCAAAACAGCTTGGGAAGCTGAATTTGAACTATACAAAGCTACCCCTCAATATGCAATGATTAATGAAGGAATGGAAATGGGATCTATTTTTCAAGGTGGAACCTTCAAATTTATTTACTTCTGGGAGTATTTACATCGATTATGGGCTCGTACAATGGGTTTTGTATTTGCTATTCCCTTTTTTATCTTTTTATCGCGTGGGATGCTTCCTAGGTCGTTAATTAAGGATTTAGGGATTGTTATCCTTTTGGCAATGACTGTAGCTTCAATGGGATGGATTATGGTAGCTAGTGGATTAATCAATAGGCCTTGGGTAAATGGATACAAATTATCGATGCATTTATCCCTTGCTTTTATCTTAGCTGCGTATTTATTGTGGACAACTTTTAAAGTAATTCAACCTTCTCCAAAAGTTATTCACAATTTGATGTTGAAAAGGGTAATGATAGCCTTTTTGGTGGTACTTGCTGCGCAAATATTTATAGGTGGTTTAATGTCTGGAATGAAGGCTGGATTACAGTATCCAACCTGGCCAGATATGAATGGAAAAGTAGTTCCTGAGGTAGTCTTAGATAGTGGTAATTGGAGTGTTGATAACTTGGTTAATTATGACTCTCATGGCTTTACTCCAGCACTAGTTCAAGTCTTGCACCGTGGATCAGCATATCTATTGATTTTATTAGGGTTTTTCTACTTTTTTAAGTCAAAAAAATTAAAAGAAAATCCTATTTTTAACAAAGCTAACATAGTGTGGATAACGATGTTAATAATACAAATTTTGCTAGGGATTTGGACCGTAGTTAGTTGTAAAGGAAGTATTCCTGTTGGGCTTGGAGTAGCCCATCAAGCATGTGCTTTGATTTTGCTTGGAGCTACCCTTTTTGTTTACTATCAGCTTAGTTCAAAACGTTTATAAAAACTGTTGGTAAGCATGTGGATAAAATTGTAAAATTGTTATTTTTGTTGATAAAATTTATTTTTTCTGAAATGAAACTAACAAGTAATCAACACTTTATCTATTAAATAAAAGTCATATTATTTTTAAATAATTTTATAACTTATTCATAATTAATAGATAGATTTTCTGTTACAAAAAATAATAATTGAGGATTCATTTTTGTAATTTATTATTAGAACAAATAAAAAGTTATTTTTGCAAATATTTAGATACTGAAAATCTAAAATTTAAACCTTTGATTTTTGTATCTTTCTTTTTTTGAATAAAATTAAATTAATGAGTCACGAAATAATTGAAGACGATAAATTTCAATATTTAGAAACAAATGGTGGTGAAGAAACTTTGCTACTGTTGCATGGTTTATTTGGAGCATTGAGTAATTTCCAAGGAATCATAAATCACTTTTCAGATAAATATAATGTTGTAGTTCCTTTGTTACCGATTTTAGAGCTACCTATAAGGAAAGTTTCGGTTAGCGCATTGGTTGAGCATGTACATGATTTTATTGAGTATAAAGGATATAAGAAAGTGCATGTGCTTGGAAATTCTTTGGGGGGACATATTGCATTATTGTATGTATTGGCTCATCCTGAGAATGTAGGATCAATTATCTTGACTGGAAGTTCCGGGTTGTTTGAAAGTGCGTTTGGATCAAGTTTTCCTAAAAGGGGGAATTATGAGTTTATAAAAAATAAAGTTGAGGCCACTTTTCATAGCCCTGAGGTAGCGTCTAAAGAATTAGTTGATGAAGTGTTTGATATAGTGAATGATCGAAATAAAGCGATTAGAATCGTGGCTACAGCAAAATCTGCTGTTCGTCATAATTTAGGAGATAAATTGCATCAGATTAAAAATCCAACACTTTTGATTTGGGGGAAACAGGATGTTGTTACTCCAGCCTTTGTTGGTGAGAAATTTAATGAGTTGATAGAAAATTCTAAACTATTTTTTGTCGATCAATGTGGTCATGCTCCTATGATGGAAAAACCTGAAGAATTTAATGGAATACTAGAAACCTATTTGTCAGAGTTGTCTTCGTCAAATGGGACAGAAAAATAATTGAAAAAGGCGAACATTTTAGTTCGTCTTTTTTTGATTATAAAATACGAATTGTTTCGTATTTTATTTATTCTTAAGTTTTAATTACCTAAAGTTTATAGATGATGATTCAAAATCAAATTGTTGGTTTCAATTATGTTGAGCAATTTTAATAATTTAATATAGTTTTGTAACTGCTGGAGTAGAATTATTCTATAGAAGTTAAGATTGTTCTAATTAAATAATATTGAGTATTACTTTTTAATAAGTTCTACCAGAAAATTTAAAAAAATATAATGAAAGATTATATCAAGAAACTAAGAAAAAAAATAGGACATCAAAAAAATATTCATCCAAGTGCAAGAGTTATTATTGAAAATGAGTCAGGTCAAATTTTATTTATCAAAAGATTCGATAATGGAAATCTTGGGATTCCAGCTTGAGCCTTTGAAGAAAATGAAACAATTGAAGAATGTATTATTAGAGAAGTTTAAGAGGAAGTTGGATTAGAAATCTTAGAGTTAATAGGATTAAGTTCAAACCCTGAAGTTGAATCAGTTGAATATATAAATGGAGATAAAAATCAATATTTCACATGTGAGTTTTATTCGAATAAATTTAGAGGAGAATTAAATGTAGATGATGAAGAAGTTCTATCTGCTCTATTTCTACCCTTTAAAAATTATAAGGAGCTGCCTAATAATGAATTTCAAACATTTATTAGTTTAGATTTTTTAAAAAAGAATAGGAGAGTTAGGGTTAATTAATTTTATGAATGTTTCACGTGAAACCAAATCATACTCTTTTATAAAGTATGTTTCACGTGAAACAATTATGAAGTTTTTATTAAAGCTGTAAGAGTATGTTTCACGTGAAACAAAAAAGGCATGATAAAATAAATTTATCATGCCTTTTTTAATTGAATATTAAAAGGGAAGTCTAATAACTATTTAGTAACCAATTTTTGAATGGGATAAAATCTGTATTCATTAAAACAGATTCTTTTTCTTTGTTAGCCAATATTGCTAATCTTTCTGGAATATCTACTTTTTGATTAATAACTTCTTCTACCGAATCAATGAACTTTGATGGATGCGCTGTCTCTAAAATAATACCTCTTGTATTTGGATTATTTTTTTGATAAGCTTTAAAGGCTAAATATCCAACTGCACCATGAGGATCAATTACATAATTATACTTTTCAAAAACTTCTTTGATTCCAAGTTTAGTCGCTTCATCGTTGATACTATAACCAGAAATGTTTTCAGACATATTGTTCCACGTGAAACCAAAAAGATCTTGCATACGAGCAAAGTTTGAAGGGTTTCCAACATCCATTGCATTTGATAACGTTCTCACAGATGGACGAGGATTATAATTACCCGTACATAAATAATGAGGCACAATATCATTAACATTACTAGCAGCCACGAAATGAGCAATAGGTAATCCCATTTTTTGAGCCATTAAACCAGCAGTAATATTTCCATAATTCCCACTTGGAACAACAAATGTTACAGGATTTTTATAATCATTTAATTGTTTGAAAGCTTCAAAGTAATAAAATGATTGAGGTACTAACCTTGCAATATTGATGGAATTGGCAGAAGTTAAACGAATTTGATTGTTTAATTCATCATCTAAGAATGCTTGTTTTACTAAAGCTTGGCAATCATCGAATGTTCCTTCTATCTCTAAAGCAGAAATATTATGCCCTAAAGTAGTTAATTGCTTCTCTTGAAGCATACTTACTTTTCCTTTTGGATAAAGAATAACAACTTTAGTTCCTGGAGTTTTATAAAAGCCTGACGCTACTGCACCACCAGTATCCCCAGAGGTAGCAACTAAAATGACTAATTCTTTTTCATTTCCTCGATTAAAATAACTCATAATTTGAGCCATGAAACGAGCACCAAAGTCTTTAAAAGCTAAACTAGGTCCATGGAAAAGTTCTAAGATATGAGTTTGTTCATCCAAAGTTTGAATAGGAGCAGGGAACGTAATAGATTTTACAATGATTTCTTTTAAATCATTTTCAGGGATAGCCCCTTGGAAAAGTGTTTTAGAAACTTCAAAAGCAATCTCTTGAAAGGAATAATCCTTCAAATTATTAATAAAGTCATTTGATAGCTTCGGGAAATACTCAGGCATAAAAAGACCATTATCATCTGGTAAACCTTTCATAATGGCTTCACCAAGGCCGACGAAGCTGGAAATATTTTTAGTACTGTATAATCTCATTTTATTGGGTTTTAACAAAGAATTGCTCCTTCTTGATTGATCGGAGATATAAATAAGTCGTTTTCAATTTTATTGTCGTTAAAGACCTTTTGCATCGCATTCCCTACATTTTCAGCAACTAATGTATTTGCACATAATGCAAAAATGGAAGGCCCAGCCCCAGAAATGCTACAACCTAATGCCTCTGCTTTTAAAGCTGCTTCTTTAACCTTATAGAAATGGGGAATCAATTTAGCTCGTTGAGGTTCAATAATAACATCATTTAAAGACCTTTTAATTAGATCTAAGTCAGAATTGGTCATTCCCAAAATTAATCCTCCAAGATTACCAGTTTGGGTAATTGTTTGATTTAATGTTACAGTATCACTTAGAATATCTCGGGAATCTTTGGTTAATATTTTGATATGCGGATAAACAACGACTGCCATTAAACCACGTGGAACATAAACTTTATGAATGTCTAAAGTTGCATTATCCCTAATAAAAGTCATTCCTCCTAAAAGTGAAGGTCCAACATTATCCGCATGATATGCACCATCTGCAATTTGTTCACCCAAAACAGCAAAAGGAAGTAATTCTCTTTTGGTTAAAGGTTTCATAAAAAGTTCATTTATAGCCATAGCTCCCGCAACAGAAGAAGCAGCACTAGATCCTAATCCACTTCCAAACGGCATCTTTTTATTGATTTCCATTTCAATACCTCTAGTTTCTCCAAGATGTTCTAAAACTTTTTGGGCAGCAAAGCCAGCAGTATTCTTTTCTATTTCATATGGGATTTTCCCTTTTGCTCCTGTAATTTTGGTAATCTGAAGTCCTTTGACTTTATCAGAAAAGCGAGCTTTAATTTCATCTCCAGGCTTTTCTAAAGCAAATCCAAGGATATCATATCCACATGCTACATTAGCTACACTAGCTGGGGCAAATACTTTTATTCCTACGTATGACATTCTAGTTAATTATGAATGATAAATTATAAATGAATTAAAAATGGTGTGTTTATTAAAGTTCGAACTACTCATAGAAATATGAATTAATATTAACAACATTAATTCATATACACTTATAATGATGAACAAACACTTTTTTTTACGATAAAAAATTCCCTATTGTAATAATTTCTGCAAAAACACCTGCAGCAGTTACTTCAGCACCTGCACCTGGGCCAAGAATAACTAATGGTCTTTCTTTATATCGATCAGTTGTAAATACAATCATATTATCGCTTCCACTTAATGAATAAAATGGATTTGAAGAATCAACAGCTTGTAAAACAATAGAAGCTTCTCCATTTTCTAGCTTGGCGATGAATCTTAATACCTTTCCTTCACTTGCGGCATCAGATCTCATTTTTTCGAAGTAATCATCAGCTTTTTCAATTTCTTCAAATAATTGAGCAACATTTTCTGCTTTTTGGCAAGCTTCTGGAAGAATTGCATCAATTTTAACGCTAGCTTGTTCAAGCGGTAAGCCAGATTCACGAGCAAGAATAATAAGTTTACGTCGTACATCTATGCCGTTTAAATCGGTTCTTGGATCTGGTTCTGTAAAACCTAAATCTTTAGCCTGTTTAACAACTGAACTAAATTTAACACCTTCCTTAAATGAGTTGAAAATAAAGGAAAGTGAGCCAGAAAGTACCCCTTCTATTTTTAAAATACGATCACCACTTTGAATTAAATCATTTAATGTAGAGATAACAGGTAGACCTGCTCCAACATTTGTTTCATATAAAAATTGTACACCACGCTTTTTAGCAATATATTTCAAGCGTTCGTATTGTAAATAAGCAGAAGAAGTAGCTATTTTATTTGGAGTGGAGATAGAAATACTCGAATCTAGAATTTTTTCATAATGAGAAGTAATCACAGAATTCGCAGTATTATCTACAAAAATGGTATTTGAAAGATTAAATTTTTTCATTTTCTCAATGAAAGCTGAAATATCAGCAGCTTCATTAGAATTCAATAAATCATCTTTCCATGTATTTAGATTAACTCCATTCTCATTAAAGAACATTTTCCGACTATTCGAAATACCTATGACTTTAATTTGTAATTGACTATTTTCTTTGAGATAGGCATTTTGTTTTTGAATTTGATCAAGTAGCGTACTTCCTATCAAGCCTACACCAACCATAAATAAGTGTAATTCTTTTGTATCAGAAAGGAAAAATGATTCGTGAAGTGCATTTAGGGCTTTCGATTCATCAACCTTATTAATAACAACAGATACATTTAACTCGGAAGAACCTTGAGCAATAGCCACACAGTTAATTCCATTTTTACCAAGAGCTTGAAACAATTTGCCCGAGATACCTGGTTCATATCTCATGTTTTCACCAATGATTGCTATGATGGATAAATCATTTTCAACTTTGACAAGTTCAACTCCACCAGATTTGAATTCATATTCAAATTCTTCATCTACTTTTCGCTTTGCACGCGATGAGTCTTTAGGACTTACTGCGAAAGAAATAGAATGCTCAGAAGATCCCTGAGTGATTAAAATAACATTAATTTTAGCTTGAGCTAAAGAGTTAAATAATCTAGCTGCAATTCCAGGAACTCCAAATAATCCGCTTCCTTGTAATGTCAATAAAGAAATATCACTAATAGATGAAATACCTTTGATAGGGTGACCATTAGAAGAACTTTCGTTAGAAATATAAGTTCCTAAAAAAGATGGATTAAAAGTATTTTTAATATAAATAGGAATGCCCTTTGCCATAGCGGGCTGAATAGTAGGAGGATAAATTACTTTAGCACCAAAGTGAGACATTTCCATAGCTTCAGCATAAGTTAAGCTTGGAATGGTAAATGCACTTTTTACACGCCTAGGATCAGAAGTAAGGACTCCATCTACATCTGTCCATATTTCAATAGCTTCTGCTTCTAGCCCCGCCGCTAAAATTGCTGCAGTAAAATCAGAACCTCCACGCCCCAATGTAGTTGTTAATCCACCTTTAGATGAACCAATAAATCCAGTTGTAATTTGAACTTCAGGATGATTAGCAAAATATTCTTTGATATTTTTAAAGGTAGCATCTAAATCAACTTTAGCTGCTCCAAATTTCTTATCAGTTTTGATAATCTTACGTGCATCTAAGTAGTTGGTATTAATTCCTTCCTTTCGTAAATATTGAGAAATAATGAAATTGGAATTTCGCTCACCAAAACTTAATACATAATCCATTGTTCGAGGAGAAGCTTCCCGTACTAAAAATACTCCTTTCAAAAGACCTTTGAGGACGTCATGATTTTGTTTAAGTTCAGAAAGAATTGCTTCTTTTTCCTCATCATTAAATAATTCATTGACAGAATCAATATGTCGTTTACTAAAAGAGTTGAAGTGTTCTATATAACTTTCATCTCCTTTTGCTGCAGCACTACTCATTTTAATTAAGTAATCAGTAACACCACCGAAGGCAGAAAAAACAACAGCGAATTTTTCACCACGTTTATAATAATCTTTTAGAATTTCAGCAATGCTTTTAATTCTTTCAGGCTTGGCTACAGAGGAGCCACCAAATTTTAAAACTTTCATTATCGTCCTTTTATAAAAACTTCTAAATATCAGACTTAGTTATAAGGAATTTCTAATAATAAAAATACCATAGAACTGAATCAAAATCGCAAAAATAAGATTAAAAACTAAATACGCACAAGGCCACTTCCGACCTTGTGCGTATTTAGTTTTTAATTAACTATCGTAAATAAGATAAAAATAGTATTACTTAAAAATATAATATTAAATAATCGGTTGATTATTGATTATCCAATTTCATTCCATTTAATTTGGATAAATACTCATTTTCTTTTTGCGTCATTTGAGTTTTATCTTCAGCGGTTTTATCCAAATATCCAAGCAAATGTAAAGTACCGTGAATCATAACACGATGTAACTCATTATCAAAGGTACTACTAAAAGATTTTGCATTTTCTCTAACTCGATCAATACTAATAAAAATATCACCTTCAATAGTTTTGCCTTCAGAATAGGGAAACGTGATTACATCTGTTAATGTATCATGATTGAGATATTCAACATTGATTTTATGGAGATATGTATCGCTACAAAAAATAAAACTAAGATGCCGAAGTACTTTTGCTTCGCTCTCGATGGTTTTATTTATCCAATCAAAAATTTTGGAATGGTTAGGTAAGTCAAATTCGATGTCTTCAGAATAGAAATTTATTTTTTCTTCCTCAGCAGGTATCATATATTAAATTGTATTTCTACGGTACTGCCGTTATCATGGAAAAGAATATCATCACAAAGTTGTCGCATTAAAAATACTCCACGTCCACCCATCTTTAAAATATTTTCAGGTAAAGTTGGATCAGGAACGCTATCAAAATCAAAACCAGGACCTTCATCAGAAACATGAAATGCAATTTTGTGTTCACTCACTTGTTGCATACTGACTTTGACCGTTTTATTTTGATCATTACAGTTGCCATGACGAATTGCATTATTTACAGCTTCGGTTAGGCTAATTAAAATATTCCCGTACATATCAGGACTAATGTGATACTTTTCCACAAGTTTTTCAACAAATGGTTCAACACATTCGACATTTTTAGGATCAGATGATAATCTTAACATAAGCGGTGGATTCATTTCCTATACAATATAGTTAGCAACATATTAGAAGTGATTAAAATTTATTATTAAGACTAATCACTTCTAATTCGTCACTATTTTAATTTGCTTTTAACGATTTATAATATTCTTCAACTAACATTTTATAGTAAGGTCGAAGTGAAGGAGAAACAGTTTTGAACATTTCAATTTCAGCTTCTCTCTTTTTAATGTACTCTTCTAAAGAAGGAGGCATTTTTCTTTCTTTTTGAGATGCAGTTTCTGCTTTTCTCTTTTCTTCATATTCTCTTTCTCGTTCTGCTTTCTCTGCTTTCAATAAACGTGTCAAAATATCTTGTTGCCTTTTAAGCATTTCATTAGTTAGACGCTTATTTACCAAGTCAGTCTCAACTTTATCCATTTGCTCGATAATTTCTTGTAACTGTTTATCTCCTTGACCTTTTTGTTGTTTTTCTTTTGCCAAATCTCGTAAAGCTTTTCTAAGAGCAGCTTGTTTAGCAGCCATTTCTGCAAATTCTTTACTACTTCCTTTTTTGCCAGATTCCAAAGCCTTTTTCATTGCCTCCATTTGTTTATTCAATTGACCTTGACCTTGGGACATTTTATCTCCAGGCTTACTGCCTGGTTTGCTACCAGGTTTGTTGCCTGGTTTTTTACACATTTGAGATCCTTGCATCATTGAACTCATTTGCTGTTGCATTTGATTCATCACTTCACTTAGCATTAATGCCAAGTCATTGACATTTTTCATAGTTCTTTGTTGATGTTCAGATGCTTGAGGTTTTTTACGATCTTCCAATTCAGTCAAACCTTCTTTCATGTTAATTTTAATATCATGAACTTTTTCAGTTACGAAGGATTCGATTTGAAAAACTCTTTTACTCAATGCTTGCAAACTATCCTCCACTAATTGAAAATCATCTTTCAATTTATATTGTTGTTGTACCAAATCAACATATCGAGGAGTAGTGACAGCTGTTATAGAAAAATCTTCAATCACATCTTCTTGATCAAAAGAAAGTGTCATCAAATTTTCCAATAACTGACGAAGTGCAGCCATATCTTCTTCCATCTGTTCCATCTCACCTGCTTCCATGTCCATTTGCATCTGCTCCGCCATTTCTTTCATTTTGCCTGCAGCTTTCTTTTGTTTGCCAGATGCTTTTTTATTTTCCTTTTGTTCTAAACTTTTTTTACTATCATCCAAATCTTTTTCAATGTCTTCCATTTCTTCTTGCTTATCACCAAGATCTTTTGGATTTTCCATCTCCTCATTTTTCTTTTCCATCTCCTCTTGCTTCTTTTGAATTTCGTCAAACTTTTCGTTAATCTCTTCTTGTTTTTTCTCTAATTCTTCTTGAGATTTAGATTCTTCTTCAGTTTCTTTTGCTAATTCTTCTTGCTCTTTTGCTAACTCTTCTAACTCTTCAATTTGCTCCATCATGTCTTTTTCCATCTCCAATTGCTTGAGCATTTCAATCATTCTGTCGAGTTCCATTTCAACTTCTTCGTCATTCATTTCCATTTCTTCCATCATCTCTAAAGCCTCGTCTTTATTGAGTTCTTGCAAAAGATCTTCGATTTGTTTCATCAATTCTTTCATCTCATCGCTCATCAATTCCTCAAACATTTCTTGCATTTGCTCTTGCTTCTCTTGCAACTCCTCGTTTGGTTGTTGTTCAAACTCGTCTTGGTTTTTCATGTTTTCCTCAAACTTATCTTTCGCCTCATTTACATTTTCTTCCAACTGCTTCTGCTGATCCAATAATTTTTCTAACTCCTTTCTATCTTGCCAATCCAATTCTTTTTTCTGTAAAACTTTCTCTCGCATCTTTTTCATATCCTCTTGAATCTTCTTAGACTCCTTCAATGACTCTTCCAATTTCTTTTGAATGTCTTCATTGTTCTGATCTTCTTTTTCCTCCAACTCTTCCAATGTAGGCATTTCAAATAATTCCAAATTCGTCTTAGCTGACTTACTTCCATTCACGGCATCATTATCAAAAACTTCAAAGTAATAAGAAACTTCATCACCTGGTTGTAAATCTAATTCTTGTAAATCAAAAGTATAATCAAATTGAGCAGTCTTCGTGGAAGGCTTAGCCATTTTGATATTAACTAATTCTCCTTGCTGACCATTTTCTTTTTTGACTCTATAATTAAATGACAAATTCAAAATACCATAATCATCCGCAGCGTCACCTACGAAAAACAATAATTTAGAATCTAAACTATCAACAAATTTTTCAGACTTAATAGTTGGATAAAGGTCAGGAATAACTGTGATGGAATAACCTACAGAATCTGCATTTGGAAGAGCCTTGTTAGAGATATATAATTTATAAATTTCATCACGCAAAGCTTTTTTTCTATAACTAAAACTTTCTTCTCCTGCTCGATCTGCATTAACCATTTCTTTTTTCTCAGAAAAATTAATCGCAATTTCATCTGTATTAGAAGCATTAAAATTCCAATTAATTTTTGTTCCAATTGGAATAACCAAGTCACCGACGTTACTCAACGTTTCATTTTTACGACCGATATAATTTGGATAATCTAAGGTAATATCAAAACCAAGAATATTGGGTTTTTTCAAAACATTTAAATTATACTTCTCAGACTCTACTCCACTCGAGAAGATTTTAAAATCTGTATCTTTTTGAACATTAGAAAAACGATAAGAAAATTTATCTTGCTCATCTTTGTTTAATCGATATTGATAATTATCGATATCAACAAAAACTTCATTAGGCAAAACATCTCCTTCCACTTCCACTTCTAATAAAAAATCTTCGAACTGAACAACAGTCAAATCCTCTTTATCAACTTTAAAATGAAAAGGAGCATCCCGTTCAAATTCTTTATCATTATTGTATAATCTGTTCGTACTATCTTTTATTAAACTTGGTGCAGCAAATAAAATCACTAACAATAACATCAATGGCGGTAAAGTATATCGTAAGTATTTTCGATTTTTACTCAAATCAATTGCAGATCGAAAAGGCACTAATTTTATCTTTTCTGTTTTTTGGTTGATACCTGCAAAAACGAGTTGTGCATTTTCTGCACCTTCTGCTTGCTTGCTGAGTTGCAAAACGTTAAGTAATTTATCTTTTACATCAGGAAAATGGTCTCCAATGATTCCCGCAGCTTGTTCATGAGAAATGACTTTTCCCAAATGAAAATATTTCAATAAAGGAATCAAAACCCAACCCACAAAAGAAACTGCACTTACTCCCATAAAAGAGTAGAACATTACTTTCCGAGTACCTGAGCCAAAATAGAAAAAGTGCTCCAAGAAGTTCATCCCCAAAAAGAGGACCAAGACTAAAGCAAAGAAATATAGAAACCCTCGAATGAGTTGATTGACATAGAACTTTCGAATAAACTTATCTAATTTAGAGATAAGTAATTGATAATTATTTGTTGAATTCGCCATGGATTTTTCCCTTGAAATTTTTTTTTAAAATGTACAACAGAAGACTACTTTTTTCGCATTATAAAAAATGCTTTTTTAACGCGAAAATATATTTAAATGGGAAAGTTGTGAATTTACGCTTTCGTTTAAAAGTTGAAAATACATAAGTCATTGATAATTAACGGTTTACGATTTTCGCTAACACGTAATTTAGTAATTTTACGTATTAAAATCAATAGTGTTTTGAGGAAAAATCAAATTATTCAGGAAAGGGTGTTTTGGAAGACTTTTTATGAGTATATTTTTTGAATTCTATTTATAATACATTTCCAGATTAAAATTTTTTTTAAATCAAATTCGTTAAAAAAGGATATTTTTAACAAAAAGCTATAACTTGATTTTTCAAACAGACACTAGGAATAGATAAATGACTTTTTGTTTATTCCTTAATTTTAAACAAACCTAAAAAAATTACGAAATGAGAACTCTTTCGCTAGTATTAACCACACTTCTCTTTATCAGTTTTTCAACTATTTCTTCAGCTCAACAAAAAGCATTAAAGCATACAGTTGTTGCAAAAGAAAATCTTAATCAAATTGCTAAACAATACGATTGTTCCGTTGATGAGTTGAGAAAAGTAAATAAACTCGAAGGTGATAAAATTTTAAAAGGACAAGTTTTAGAAATTCCTAAAAAGGATGTTCACATTGTAGGTGGAGGGGAAACATTATATGAAATTGGTCAAAAATATAATTTGACTGCTAAAGAATTAAAAAACTGGAATAAATTAACTTCGAACAAAATCCGCCCAAGTCAAGAAATCAAATTAAAACCAACAACGGTTGGAGCACCAAAAGATATTCCTGCTTCTTCAGAATTTACAGCTAAAGGTGGAGCAGTTTATACTGCTATGCATGTTGTGAATACAAAAGAAAATCTTTTTAGAATTGCTGATCGATATGACTTGACAGTAAGTGAATTGAAAGCTAGTAATAATTTAACAAGTGATGATATTACAATTGGACAAGAATTAGCACTTCCTCTTAAATCTCACAAAATTGAAAGAAATGAAACACTTTCACATGTTGCTAAAAAATATGAAGTGACCATTGCAGATTTGAAAAAAATCAATAACTTAAAAAGTGATATGATTCGAAGAGGAAAAGTATTATTGATTCCAGGAAAGTAATATTGATCTAGTTAATAAAAAATAAAAAAGGTTATCAGAATTATCTGATAACCTTTTTTATTTGACACTATTTTAAAAAGTGTGAAAAGTAAAAAATTAATGACCTCGCATCAAATATTTTACGCCATCAATTTCCATAGAACTTACTGTTCGATCTCCATTTAAATATAAATAAAGTTCATTTTTTCTCCCAGATTTGATAACTAATTGGAATCGCTCGTCTCCTTTTTTTGCTGAAGAATCTTCTCTTTCTTCTATTCCTTTAATTGGATAACTCTTAGTCTTTTCTTCAATCGTCCCATCTTCATTTTTCACTATCATATTAATATTTACGAAGTACGTTTTAGTTACTTTTCTTTTTACGACAACTTCTTCTTCCTCAGGTTGAGGAGCAGGTGCAGCAGCTTCATCTACTTCAACTTCATCTTCTTCCATCTCACCTTGAACTTCTTCGACTGGTGCTTTTTCTTCTTCTACTACTTCCTCCACTTTTTTCTCTTCCGCTTCTTTTTCTTCCTTTTCCATTGCGGCATTCATTTCAGCAATAGAACCCCACTCTTCTTCTTCCTCCTCCTCTACAACTTTTTCTTTTCGTTTTTTACGCTTCTTTTTCGCTTTTTTCTTTTTAGGCTTCTTCACCTTTTTCTTTTTCACTTTTTTCTTTTTTTCCTTGATTGTAATTACCTCTTCAAAAGAAATACTCATACTGTCAGCTTCATAAATCCGCCCTTGAATACTTGCTTGTTGATCAATTCTAATGTATGGAAAAAATTGCTCACCCCACAAACTATCAGAATGTTCAACAGTTTTTTCTCCAAGATCTGTAAAGTATTTTCTCTCTTGATTTAAAACACTTTTTTTTACATCCGGCAAATGAAAAATAATCTCCTGAGCTTTACTTTCTTTTTTAAAAACCACAGCTTCCGCTTCGGCATATTTATTTAAAATAATTTTTAAGTGACCTCTATTAGCTGGATTTCTTGGGTTTAATAACAAAATTCGATATCCATAATTGGTAGGTTCGATATTATTAACTTCATATAATCCAGCAATGTCACGACCACCATTTACATACAACCTACTTCGAGTTACCCCAAATGAATAATTACCAGCTTCGATCATTGTTGGATCGTATTCACCAGGTACTTCCATTTTGAATGGTTTGAAATTATAGCCAATTAAATCTGTTGGATCCTGAAAAGTTCTCTCGTTGATATAGCTATAAGTTTCTTGAGCACTTACGCTAAATGAGATAAAAATAAATACGGTTAGAAGGATTAATCTCATGTTGATTTCGTTTTAAAAATTCTCTGAAATGTTTTTTGAGGAGAAAACGGAGTTAGCTTTCTTAAGACTAACTCCTTTATATGTTATTAAATTCTAAATCTTACTGTTGACTATTTTTAGAATTTCCTTTTCTAATTTATCTGCTTTTTGTATCATCTGTTTTCCTTTTTTCAAAACATCAGTTACAAACTTTTTATCCTTCAATCCACCTGTGTTTATTTTTACATTTAAAAAAGCACCATGGACCGCAGCTCTCACACAAAGTGCACCTACCCCAGCATCAGTTACTGAATTTGGATTTCCAACTTCAGCCATCGCTTTGATGATTGGATATGTTTGCATTGAAGTTTCCATCACTTTAAATGGAACTTCTATTGCATATCGAGTAGCATCTTGGATCGCTTGTGAGCGAGCGGCTTTTTCTTCTGCAGTTCCTTTTGGCAAACGGAAAGCATCCATAATTGCATTGAAAGAATTAGTGTCTTCATCCACTAGTTTTAATAGTTGATCTTTCAAGGTTTGAGCTTGCTCCGCCCAATCTGAAAATTCTTCCCATCGATCATCCCATCCTCGTTTGTGAGAAGAAAGATTGGCCACCATTCCAGCTAACGAAATTCCCAATGAACCAACATAAGCTGAAATTGAACCACCTCCTGGAGCTGGACTTTCAGAAGCAGTTTCATTGGCAAATTCTCTCAAATTCATGTTCAACAAATGTGCCGACTCAGGACTCTCCAATTGATATTCAATGATCTTTTTGTGCGCATCAAATTCTCCTAATTCATCTAACCCTAAACTCTTCACCGCAATTTTTATTAACTCTTCTTCCGAAACTCCGACAGATCTATTTTGTTTTTTTAAGAAATATTTACCAGCATCCAACATCACTTTCAAAGGAACTAATCCAACTAATTCAGAACCAGTAACTCGTAGACCTCGCTTCGTTGCACTTTTATTAGTTGCTTCAAAAGCAGCATGCAGAGGCGTTACATTTATATTGGTGATGTTCATCGAAATTTGTGCAATCTCATATTCTTCAATGTACCAACCGATAGCTTTTACACCTTTGCAAGTTCCTTTCTTTCTCTGAGGTTCGCCATTTTTATCAGTAACAATTTCACCAGTAATTGGATTTCCTTTTCTTTTAATTCTTCCTTTTTCTCGAATATCAAAAGCAACAGAATTTGCTCGACGAACAGAAGTTGTATTCAAATTCACATTGTATGCAATCAAGAAATCACGCGCACCAATTACAGTTGCACCTGCTCGTGGATTAAAATGAGCGGGACCATAATCAGGTTTCCAATGAGAATCTTTTAATTTTTCAGGAAGGCCTTCGTATTCACCTGCACGAATGGTTGCCAAATTTTTTCGATCCTTTTTTGTTGCTGCAGATTCATACATATAAAAAGGGATATCCAAATTTTGCGCAGCATGCTTGGCTAATTTATGAGCATATTTTACGACCTCATCCATAGTTATATTCGCAATTGGAATTAATGGACAAACATCAGTTGCACCCATTCGAGGATGCTCTCCAGTTTGTTTACTCATATCTATTATTTCACCTGCTTTTTTGATGGCCAAGTAGGCTGCTTCTATAACTGGTTCAGGTTCACCCACAAAAGTGACAACAGTTCGGTTTGTTGCCATACCTGGATCTACGTCCAATAATTTTACACCATCTACGCTTTCGATTTCATCGGTAATTTGTTTGATGATATTCATATCTCGTCCTTCACTAAAATTAGGGACACATTCGATCAATTGTTTCTTACTCATTATTCAGTTAGATTAAAATTATTTTTTGATAAAAAGGGATAACCATTTGGGTTAAAAAACTCGTCGGTGAAAATAGAGGATTATATTAAAAAAAGGAAAAAATTCGTTTCATTGTGGTATCACTTTACTTTATTTATCGTAATTATAAGGAAGAAGTTTTAGTTATTTAATTTTAATAAAAACCGTTCATAGAAAACAGGATTTATCTATGAATAAAAACAAAGATTCGGACAATGCAAAAATGGATACTTTTAATTCTCATCAACCTATCAGTTTTTCAAATTCAAGCACAACAAAAAAAACGCATCAACTTTTATGAACTTGATGTTATCAAAGGTTTATATTTTCAACCCAATACTATAAAGCCATATTCGGGAACTGCTTTTGATAAATATCCAAATGGAAAAAAAAGAATGGAGATGCCAATCAAAGATGGAAAGATTCATGGCGTTTCAAAAGAATGGTCGGACAAAGGAAAAAAAGTTTTAGAAAGACATTTCACGATGGGCGTTCCAAATGGAAAAGAAAAACAATGGTACCCTGATGGAGAGAAACAAGTGGAACTAAATTATATCAATGGAAAGGTAGAAGGTATTGCAACGGAATGGTATAAAAACGGGCAAAAAAAATCTGAAGGCGTTTTTAAAAATGGTAAAGAACAAGGAGAACACAAATGGTATTTTGACAAGGGACAAATTGATCAAATTGTAAATTTTGAAAATGGTTTAGCACAAGGTATAGTCAAAATGTGGTTCCTTTCGGGTAAACTGAAAAAAGAAAGTAATTTCAAAAACGGAATGAAAGATGGTTTAACGACGGAGTGGTTTGAAAATGGTGAGAAGTTTTTCGAAGGTTCTTTTCGAGAAGATAAACCTGATGGTAAATCTTACAACTGGACAAAAAAAGGACAACTCATCAAAGAGGAAAAACATGATTTTGGAAAATTAATAGAATCAAAAAATTACCTCAGCGGAACCATTTTTACAGGTGATGGCTACTTGCAAGTATTCAATGAAATGAATGATTTTTTTACAATAAAAATTTCAGGAACTTCAGTCAAGGCTAGAAAAGCAGATGAGATTACTTTTATCGTAGAAGGAGATTTGGTTCAAATTTTTAATCAGCCTTCTTCCCTATATTTTGATAAAAATAATACAGCACAAAATGAAATTGAAAAACTGGATAATTTTATAGAGAAAGAATCTGCCTACATCCAGTCGGCTACAAAATTTGAAATCGATGTAAGAAAAGAGGTCAAGAAAAATGCTTCAGGAAAAGATTTTATCCATTGGCACTTTGCATCACCAAGCAGTCAAGAAGCCGACCAAAAGCCGCGAACTGTTCAGGAGGAACACTATATTTCTTTCATTTGTGGAGACAGAATATTAAGTTTATATGGAGTGGTTACGAACAATGACAAACCTGAAGATGTTGTAAATATACTTCAACGAATTTCGGATTCTTTGAAAATTGAAAAAGAGAGAATTGATTTAAATGCCTTGGCTGCATCGTTGAAATAGAGAGTTAAATAGCTATGAACTACAGATGATGAGTGTTTTGAAAATTCATTACGTATCACTCATCGTTCAAAAAATAATTGAATATGAAATCTTTTATAACAATACTTTTACTAATTCTCAGTTGGAATTGTTTTTCACAAAATGTAACCGTTTCTGACCCTGTTGACATTCGAGCAGATGACACTTATGATTTCATTGGGAAAATAAAAAACCAATATTTAGTTTTTCATAATAAAGGAATGGAATTCGAAGTCAAAGCTTTTGATAAGGATTTATATTCAACTTGGGACAAAGAGATTGAGTTGGAAAAAAGACGATCAACTATTTTGGGAATTGTTCCTACTAAAGATGACTTTTCAGTTATTTATACTTGCCGAAAAAAGAGAAAATTAAATTTAGTATTAAGTCGATTCAGTCCTGCTGCCAACTTGTTGGATACGACCACTATTAAAGTTTATTCTAATGTTTTAACTCCAGCATTTAGAGTTTATCGATCCGAAGACAAAACGAAGGTTTTGATTTATTATGTTAAAGAACAGAAAAAATTAGAAGCACTTGTTTATGATTTAGAAAAGATGAAAATACTTTGGGAAAGAAAGATCGAACCCCAAGAGATGACCTATTATGATAAGTTTGATCAGATAGTTTTAAATAATGATGGAGATGTTTTTATAATACTACAAAAAAACAATAAAAAAAGTCAAAGGGAAAAACATCTCTATGAAATCCATCAAGTAACTGCAGATAATAAATATGGTTTCTACAGCATTCCTATGCAAGGACAATTGACTTATGATATTCTTTTTTCTTATGATAACAAAAACAAAAATTTGACTGCAGCTGGATTGTATTCTAAAAAAAATAGGGGAAGAGCGAATGGATATTTTTTTCTAAATGTACCTTCAAGTGGCCATGAAAATCATACACTTACATTTGAAAAATTTGATAAAAAAATAGTAGATAAAATATTAGGAAAAAAAGTTGACGTTGAAAAAGGAATTGCGGATTTAGATATTCAAGAAATTGTCCATCGATTGGACGGAGGAATTTTAATGATATTGGAACGGAATCGAATTTTGGAAAGAGGAGGTATGGGAGGAGTTGGAACCAATTTTAATAATAGAATGATTGTTGATTATTATTTTGATGATGTGATTGTTTTTTCGATTCATCCAGATGGGAAAACTCATTGGAAAAATGTATTGCATAAAAAACAATATTCGCAAGGTGATTTAGCAGCCTATTCATCTTATTTCTTATTAAAAACACCCTCCAATCTTCGTTTTATTTTTAATGATGAAATCAAACTTGAAAATACAGTTAGTGAATATGTAGTGAAAGGTAATGGTACCTTCGAAAGGAATAGTGTATTGAGTACTGACGATCAGCGTATTCAATTACGATTTTCGGAAGCGATGCAAGTAGGATCTCGTGAGTTTGTGGTGCCGAGTTTTATGAGAAGTAAGATGAAATTGATTCGAGTAAAATATTGAATTTTTATTCAGGTTATTTACCACATAGAAAACATAGCCCGCAATTTGAAAAACTCTATGTTTTCTATGTGGTAAATAATTACATACGATGTTTTACAATGTATTGCGAAGGCGTAAACCCTGTTACCTTTTTAAACTGTCGATTAAAGTTCGACAAATTTGTAAAACCTACCTCGTAGCAAACCTCTGAAATAATAAAATCATCCAACAGTAATTTTTTGCAAGCAACCGAAATTCGAAACTCATTAACGAATTGCGAAAAAGTTTTTCGAGTCCGTAATTTAAAAAAACGACAAAAAGCGGAAACACTCAAATTAGCAACTTTTGCGACCTCTTCCAGTTTGATCGTTCGTTGATGATTATCCAACATATATTGAAAAACAGTTTCTAATTTTTTGTTTTCATCCGAAGTTGGGTTTCCCAAAAAACTTAAGTTAGAAAGTAATTCTACTTCCTTTGAGGCCGACAATAGATTTAATATTTCCATCAAAATTAAAAAACGTTCTATTCCATTTTTTTCCTTGATCAATTTTAGATGAGTTATAATTTTGTTTTTCGTTTCTCCTTTTATTCGGTAACCTTTGTCTGCATTTTTGATAAAATTTTTAATGGTTTTCATTTCAGGTAAATCGAAAAAAGATTTTCCAAAAGCATTCTTATCAAAAAGAATGGAAGTTGCTTCTGCAGAATACTTGTTATTTTTTTTATAAAAAATATCATCGTTTTGAAAGCTATGTGGAACATTCGCACCAATGACTAACAAATCATTTTCTTCAAAATTTGCAATTGTATTTCCCATCAAAAGAGAACCGTAGCTTTTTTGAATCCAAGTAATTTGTACTTCTTGATGATGATGAAATTTATCATAAAAGTGTTTCACCTGATCTACTTGGACTCGAAATGAAGTTTCTTCACTTACCGGAACTTTGAAAGGTAAAACCTTCATGATAGTACTATTTTTTAGTTTGAATTTACAAATTTATATTTTTTGAGTAAAATAGTATCAGTTTTAACTATGATTTGAAAAACGGGAAGATGGAATTTATTTTACATTTGCACTTTGAGTAGCACGTAGTGGTCTGCTTTAGCTGACCTAAAAAAAGAGCGTAGCAATCTGTTTCAACAGATCTAATTTTTTCTAGGTCAGCTAAAGCAGACCACTACGTGCTGTTTTTACTAAAAAATAAAATAATAAAAATCATGCAAGTAGATTGGAATGGAGTTTACCCTGCGGTAACCACAAAATTTAACAAAGACGAATCAATTGATTTCGAAAATTTCGAAAGAGGAATCGATGCTCAAATTAATGCAGGCGTCGATGGAATTATTGTAGCAGGAAGTCTTGGCGAACAAAGTACTTTGACTGCCGACGAGAAAAAGGACATCGCAAAATCTGCATTAAATGTGAGTGCTGGGAGAGTCCCTGTAATTTTAAATGTAGCAGAAGCTCGCACTTCAGTTGCTATTCAAACGGTAAAAGATGCAGAAAAAGCTGGACTTGATGGTTTTATGATTTTGCCTCCGATGAAATACAAATCAGGAGATCATGAAACAGTTGAATATTTTAAAGCGGTGGCAAGTTCATCAGGTTTGCCATTTATGATTTACAATAATCCAGTCGATTATAAGATTTTCGTTTCGGTTGATATGTTTAAAGAATTAGCGAAATTGGAAAATATAACTGCAGTAAAAGAATCGACTCGAGATATCACAAATATTACTCGAATGAAAAATGCTTTTGGTGATCGTTTCAAAATTTCATGTGGAGTAGATACTTTAGCATTGGAATGTTTGGCAGCCGGAGCAGATGGTTGGGTAGCAGGTTTAGTAAATGCGTTTCCTCGCGAAACAGTTGTCATTTACAAATTGATGAAAGCAGGCAGAATAGAAGAGGCTTTGAAAATTTATCGATGGTTTATGCCATTATTAGAGTTAGATATACATCCAAAGTTAGTTCAATATATTAAATTAGCAGAAGTTGCAACTGACCTTGGAACTGAATTTACACGTGCTCCAAGGTTGCCATTAATTGGTGAAGAACGAGATCGAATTTGGAGAATCATTTATGAAGGAGTTTCTTTGAGACCTGACATGAGTGCATATGCAGATTTGTAATCGTAACTACGGACTTTAGTCGGTAGAAAAAAACAATACATTTACATTTTTAAAAATTCCGCCGAATAAATTTAGCGGTTACAAAAAAAAGACATGAAAAAAGCCATTCCCCAAGGAGAAAATATAATTGGATTTAGTGTTTCTAAAATTGCCAAAGATGTTTTGCGATCGACCAACCCAGCGATGATGCAAGAAATTGAAGGAGATTTTCATAAAGCAACGTCAGAAGAAATTGATGCAGCTTTAGAAAAAGCGAATGAAGCATTTCGAACTTTTAAAAATAGCAATGGAGCTTTCCGAGCAAAATTTTTAAGAAAGATTGCTGATAATATTTTAGCATTGGGAGATGCTTTGATTGAGCGAGCAATGGCGGAGTCAGGTTTACCAAAAGGAAGACTCGAAGGAGAGCGAGGAAGAACAGTTGGACAACTTCGAATGTTTGCCGATTTGGTGGAAGAAGGTTCTTGGGTGGAAGCAAGTATTGATACTGCGATTCCGGATCGACAACCATTTCCAAAAGCTGATATTCGAAAAATGTTAGTGCCAGTTGGACCAGTTGTAGTATTTACAGCAAGTAATTTTCCCTTAGCATTTTCGACGGCAGGAGGAGATACTGCTTCGGCACTTGCTGCTGGAAATCCAGTTATTGTAAAAGCACATGAATCACATTTAGGAACTAATTCAATGGTGGCTGCTGCAATTCAACAAGCAGCCATGGCAACCAAAATGCCTGATGGAGTTTTCTCATCATTGAATGGAACTGGAGTAGAATTGGGTCAAGCTTTAGTGAAGCATCCATTGACAAAAGCAGTTGCTTTTACTGGTTCGTACCGAGCAGGGAAAGCATTATTTGATGCAGCAAATCAGAGAGAAATTCCAATTCCAGTTTTTTCAGAAATGGGAAGTATCAATCCTGTTATTCTTTTGCCGAAGGCGTTGGAAAATAGAAATGAAGCATTGGCGAGTCAATATGTTGGGTCCGTAAATTTGGGAGTTGGACAATTTTGTACGAACCCAGGTTTATTGATTGGAATTGAAAATGAATATTTGAATTCTTTTATCAAACACTTGATTAATGGTTTTGAAAAAGTAACTCCGAGCACAATGCTTAATGAAAATGTTTGTAAAAATTACGAGGCAGGAAGAACAAGTTTACTAGCGCAAGAAGGTGTAAAAATGGAAGGAACCTCAATCGACGAAGGAAATAATTCGACAGGTCGACCAACAGTTGCTTCTGTTTCTGCGAGTGATTTTTTGAAAAATAAAAATATGCAAGAGGAGGTTTTCGGACCATTTACTTTAGTTGTAAAATGTCAATCTGAAGAAGAGTTGATGGATGTTGTTTTGAACTTGCATGGTCAATTGACGGCAACATTGATGGGAGAAGATGATGAGTTTTCAAGACATTATAATTTGATCAATGAGTTGAAAGAAAAAGCAGGAAGAGTGATTTTTAATAATGTTCCAACAGGTGTTGAAGTTTGTCACTCTATGCATCATGGAGGACCATTCCCAGCAACAACAGATAGCCGATTCACTTCAGTAGGAACGGGGGCTATCAAAAGATTTGCACGACCAATGTGTTTTCAAAACTGGCAACCGAATGTTTTACCTTTGGAATTGAAGAATGAAAATTTGAATAAAATTTGGAGATTGGTTGATGGAGAATGGACGAAAGATCCCGTAGCGTAATTCTCCAGAATCACGAATAATTATTATATTTTTTTTGACGCCATTCAGAAGAATGTCGCTACGTAAAAAATATATTTTGATGCTAAATATTTCGAAAGAACAACTGGAAGAAAACTTGGATTATCCAACTTTGATTGAAGCCTTGCGAAAAGCTTTTCAAGAAAAATATGTTGTTCCTACTCGGCATCATCATAATTATGAAAATCTAAAAGAAGGTGTTGAATCTACTTTACTTTTGATGCCAGCTTGGCAAGCAGGAAAATATTTAGGAGTGAAAATTGTTACCGTTTCTCCAAAAAATGGACAATACAATTTGCCTTCGATTCATGGAATTTATACTTTGTTTGATGCTCATAAAGGAATGCCGTTGGCACAAATAAATGCAACAACTTTGACTGCTCAACGAACTGCTGCTACTTCCGCTCTCGCCTCTAGTTTTTTATCAAAAAAAAATAGTAAGACTTTATTGATGATAGGAACTGGAGCTTTGGCACCTGAATTAATTCGAGCTCACGCATCTGTTCGTCCGATAGAAACTGTTTATGTGTGGGGAAGAAATATGGAAAAAGCAATAACTGTTGTTGATGTTATAACAAAACATTTACAAAAATCAAAAATCGATAATTTTCAAATTTTTCCGATAAAGAAAATAGAGGAAGGAATCGAAAAGGCTGACATTATTTCTTGCGCAACACTTAGTCCAACTCCTTTAGTTTTTGGAAAAAAATTAAAAGCAGGTCAACATTTAGATTTAGTTGGAGCGTATCGATCTGATATGAGAGAGGCAGATGATGAAGCAATATTGAAGAGTTCCGTTTTTGTAGATACGTATGATGGAATGCATGAAAGCGGAGATATTTCAATTCCATTAGAAAGTGGAATTTTAAAAAAAGAAAATATCTGTGCAGATTTATTTGAATTATGTCAAGGTGAAAAAACTGGACGAAAAGATAATACTGAAATTACATTT
Source organism: uncultured Saprospiraceae bacterium (assembly GCA_964564545.1). Lineage (GTDB taxonomy): Bacteria > Bacteroidota > Bacteroidia > Chitinophagales > Saprospiraceae > CAJQQY01. Next base: position 15,781 of record CAZMBP010000075.1, on the reverse strand, counting down.
TTTAAATCTGTAGGTCATGCATTAGAAGATTTAGCTGCGGCGAAATTGATTTTTGAAAAATTGAAATAAAAAAATATACACATGGCTTCCAAAACTTTTTTCTGTGTAGATGCACACACCTGTGGAAATCCAGTTCGAGTCGTCGCTGGCGGTGGACCAAACTTGGAAGGAAAAAACATGAGCGAAAAACGGCAACATTTTTTAAAAGAATTTGATTGGATTCGCAAAGGTTTAATGTTTGAACCTCGAGGTCATGATATGATGTCGGGAAGTATTTTATATCCACCTTCCGATCCTGAAAATGATGTTGGAGTTTTATTTATAGAAACAAGTGGTTGCTTGCCAATGTGTGGTCATGGAACAATCGGAACAGTCACCATTGCACTCGAACAAGGTCTTGTCACTCCTAAAAAAGAAGGCCACCTTCGCTTAGAAACTCCTGCAGGCTTAGTTAAAGTCGAATACAAAAAAGAAGGTCAAAAAGTAAAATCGGTCAAGCTTACAAATATTCCCTCTTATCTCGCCGCTGAAAATATTGAAATCGAATGTCCCGATTTAGGTATGTTAAAAATGGATGTTGCCTACGGAGGAAATTTTTATGCAATTGTAGATGAGCAAGAGAATTTTTCAGGCATTCAAAATTATACTGCAGGAGATTTGATTCGATGGAGTCCAATTATTCGAAAACGAATTAATGAAAAATACACTTTTGTACATCCTGAAAATGAAACGATTTCAGGAATGAGTCATTTGCTTTGGACCGGTTCAACGATGGCTGAAAATGCAGATGCGCGCAACGCAGTTTTTTATGGAGACAAAGCAATAGATCGTTCACCCTGCGGAACTGGAACATCTGCTCGAATGGCACAATGGGCAGCCAAAGGAAAATTAAAAAAAGGAGATTCTTTTGTTCATGAGAGTATTATTGGAAGTCAATTTATAGGCCGAGTGGAAGATGTTACGAAAGTTGGAGAGATCGATGCTATTATTCCAAGCATTGAAGGTTGGGCAAAAGTAACAGGATTCAATACAATCATAATTGATGATGACGATCCTTACGCTCATGGTTTTCAAGTAATATAAATTTAAAATAGCGGGATCTTCCAAGTCCCGTATCCAATATTCTGTTATGGGACTTGGAAAGTCCCACTACAATTTAGATTATGAAAAAAGTAATTATTATTGGTGGCGGAATCGTCGGATTATCTTCCGCTTATTTTTTACAAGAAGCAGGTCATGAAGTTATTCTTTTAGAAAAAGGAAAAATGACCGATGGAGCTTCTTATGGAAATGCAGGTTATATTTGCCCAAGTCATGTAATTCCTTTGGCGCAACCTGGAATGATTTCAAAAGGAATTCGCTGGATGTTCAATCCTGAAAGTCCATTTTACATCAAGCCAAAATTAGATTTTGATTTGATGTCATGGGGCTGGAAATTTTATCGAGCTGCAACTCATCGGCATGTGGATAATACAAAAACTATTTTGCGAGATATGGCATGGATGAGTAAAAGTTTGTATCAAGATTTTGCAAAAAAAGAAGGTTTTGAATTCGCGTTTGAGGAGAAAGGTTTGGTTGACCTTTTTCGAACAAAAAAAGGAGAAATTAGCTTAAAGACAGAAAGTGAAATTGCAAATAAAATCGGAGTAAAAGTTGAACACCTGTCTGCGGAAGAAACTCAAGCACTTGATCCACATTTGAAAATGGATATTTTAGGATCAGTTTATTATCCAGGTGATTCACATTTGTATCCACATTTATTTATGCAATGTTTGCGTGATCATTTGAAAAAAAGTGGTCGAGCTGAAATTCATTTTGAAACGGAAGTTCAGAAGTTATTTTTTTCTAATAAAAAAATAACAAAAGTAAATACTTCAAAAGGAGAATTCGCTGCTGATGAATTTTTAATCACGAGTGGTTCGTGGGCTCCAGGTTTAGTGAAAAATTTAAAAATAAATATTCCTATCCAAGCGGCAAAAGGGTACAATGTAACTTTGTCCAATCCAAAAGTAAAACCATCTCACCCATACCTTTTATCAGAAGCGAAAGTAGCGGTGACTCCAATGGCGAATGATTTAAGATTTGCAGGAACCTTGGAAATTGCAGGAATCAATGATCGAATTAATCCTCGAAGAGTTAATGGAATCCTCAAAGCAGTTCCAAACTATTTTCCAGAATTTAAAAATTATGATTATAAAAATATAAAACCTTGGTCAGGTTTACGTCCTTGCTCGCCAGATGGAATGCCTTATTTAGGTCGTTTGAAACATTATGAAAATTTGACGGTAGCAGCAGGCCATGCAATGGTTGGAATGAGTCTAGGGCCAGCAACAGGAAAAATTATTGCTCAAATTATTTCAAATGAATCTCCTGAAATTTCACATCCAACTTTAGATCCAGATCGGTTTAATTAAATAGTTCAAATAAATAAATTTTAATTCTTTGACGAGGAGTTGTAACATATTGTTAGAACTCCTCGTCTCCTTTTTAAACCCACTATTTGTAACTATTTAAAATTTCGGAAGTATTGAATGTGTGATTGAGTTGTTAAAAGGAAGTTAAAGATTTTGATACTTTATTGCCTTCAAAAGTCAACTTTTCAAAACCTAACATTAAATTATTGTAAAATTTTATTTTAAATATAGCATTGTAACAATATTTGAAATAGATTTGCATTATATATTACAAGTTTTTTCAAAATTTTATTCTGTTTTGGAGAACTATTTGATGAATACAAGGGTTTTATAGTTTTAATAACATTTTCATCGAATATATTTATTCAACTGTCGAACGAACGACGATAATTGCAACTGTGGATATAACTTTGAGTCATTAAAGAAAACAATACATATAACAACATTTATTTTTTAGGAACCAAAGGAAAAAGAAAACATAAAATGAAAAAAATAATATTAATTGCCCTGATTTTAGTCTCTAATATGAATGCATATTTTGCTAACAATGGAGATACTACATGCACAACGAATTGTAAAGAAGCAACTATGAATACATTAACTGGTGAGTGGGCTTACACAAACTTTTCTTACCAAATTGTAGATAATATTCATGCTTGTGAAGAAATTATTATAGTAAAAGGTGCTTTTGTGAAGTTCCAATTTGATCGAAATGGAACTTACTCTAAAACATATGGAAATGGTGATAATGAAACTATTGAAGTTGGAAACTGGGATATCACAGATGATAACCATAATCTGGTTTTAATTCCAAAAGATAATTCGCCAGCTCAATTCATTAAGATTAATAAGATGGAAGAGGAGAAAGTTGAGTTAGAGCTTGATATTCAAGAAGCAGGTTTGGATAAGATTTTTTGCACAGAAATAAATGTGTTGAATTTCAGCAAAAATATTTTACCATTAAGTAATTCTGTAATAAGATAGTATATATCCGATTTTATAATACAAGACTGGTTACTTGGTTCGGCAGGTAATCAGTTTTCTTTTTTATTCACTCCTCAAATTGAAATGCTTTTTTCATTTTGGTGAAAATTTCTGTATTATCGTAAATCCCATGGAATAATTCTGATTGTGGGCCATAAGCAAATACGGGAATCAAATCAGCGGTGTGTCCATTATTAGTAAAAGCTGTAACCAACTCATCTTTAGTTGAACCATTATTGATGGAAAATCCACCACACTCATGATCTGCTGTAACGATAACTAAAGTCTCTTTTTCTTTTTTTGCAAATTTCAAAATCCGACCAATGGCAGTATTGAAATCATCCATTTCTGAAATTAACCATTCTGCATCATTTTGATGTCCTCCCCAATCAATTTGTGATCCTTCGATCATCAGAAAGAAACCTTTATTATTTCTCTTTTTCAGAAAAGTAGCTGCTCTACTAGAAATATATGGAAGATATTTTCTCCCATTTTTAGCACGTGGAGGATCTTCGTCTCCAGTAAAAAAGACAAAGTTTTTCTTTGGATTTATATATGTTTCAAAAATATCTTTTTTAAAATAATCAGAAACATAGTAACCATCATCTTTTAATTCTTGGTATAAATCTCTATCGTCCGTATCTCTTCTATCAAAATATTTTTTTCCTCCACCTACTAAAAAATCAATTTTAGTATCCATAAATCCTAAAGCAATTTCCTCCATGAATTGTCTATGTGCTGAATGAGAAATAAAGGAAGCAGGGGTAGCATGTGTAACTGGTGATGTGGCAACAAGACCTGTAGCTAAACCATTTTTTTCGGCTAATTCTAAAATTGATTGCACAGGTAGCGTATCCATATCTACTCCAATTGCATTGTTATAAGTTTTGACTCCGCAGGCCATAGCAGTTGCACCAGCAGCTGAATCTGTAATTATATTATCGCCTGAAAAAGTTTTTTGTAAACCGACTACGGGAAATTGTTCAAGATAAGAACCTTTCCTATTCAAGTACATTGAAGCTGTAATTTGAGCAATGCCCATTCCATCTCCAATCATTAAAATAATATTTTTTGGGTAGCGAATAACTGACTCTTCATGTTCATGTTTTTCCTGAGTAGAAATTGGACTTGTTGTTTTTTTATTCCCACAGTTTGAAAAAGTAAAAACGATAAGTAGTATAATCCATTTATGTAACGACATGAAAAATTAATTCTAAGATAAATAGTAGTGATGAAAATGTAATAGCGCTAGCGTTATGTCTCACTAAATTCTAGTTGAAAAATAAGAACGGAATTACAGCGTAGCAAATTACAACAAAATAAAACCTTTTCAATAACAATACTTTTAGTTTTTATGATTATTTTTGAAAAGTTCTCAAAATATAAATTAGGATTAAGTACTAAAATACCTCAAAATAACAATGATGAAAAACCTTTATCTCTTGTTTTTTCTTCTCTTCCCTTTCTTTTTTTATGGACAAGATCTTATTACGGCAGATTCCCTATCTAGTAAATCTACTGTAATGGAAGATGGCTCAAGTACAAAGAAAAAGTCAAAAAAAAAGAAAGAAAGTATATTTAATTTTATTTCAAAAGATGAAATTTTTGAAATGACTTTGGAAGCCAATTTCGATTCCCTTCTTATCCACAAAAAAAGAATAGTTGATTACATGCCTGGTAAAGTTTCATTTAAAAATGATCAAGAGGAAGAGGTTAATTTAAAGGTTGAGATTAAACCTCGTGGAAAATACCGAAGAAAGGTTTGTGAATTTCCTCCTTTACGACTTAAGTTTAAGAAAAAAGGTTTGAAAAAGATGGGACTTTCAAGAAAACATAATTCTCTCAAACTAGTCTCTCATTGCCTTGATGATAAAAAAGAAGCGAAACGAAATATCTTAAAAGAATATTTAATTTATAAAATATATAATCTTCATTCTGAGTATAGCTTACGTGCACAATTAGTTAAAATCAAGTACGTACAATCGGGTAGTGGAAAGAAGGTATATGAACGGATGAGTATTCTTCTTGAAGATGATGAAGAGTTAGCCAAGCGAACAAATTCCAAAATTGTAGAAAAAAAGAATTGTTCTGTTGACTCTATTGCTATTCATAATGGTACTATTCAGGCTATGTTCCAATGTATGATTGGGAATGCAGATTGGAGTATTAAATATATGAGAAATGTAAAATTAGTACGTCCAGAACCGAATAGCTTACTTTGCACTTTTCCCTATGATTTTGATTTTTCAGGTTTTGTTTCAGCAAGTTATGCAATTCCAAATCCTGATTATAAATTGAGTAGTACAAAACAAAGAATATTTTTAGGGAAAATACATTCTGACGAAGAAATGAGAAAAGTGGCAAAACATTTTCTAAATCAAAAAGAAGCAACGATTCAGTTGTGTAAAGATTTTAAAATGCTCAATAGAAGATGTCGAAAAGATGTTGTAAAGTACTTAAAGTCTTTTTATAAAATTCTAGAAGATGAAGAAAATATGACAATGGAATTGACCAAACTTTGTCCTAAAAAATGATAATTTTGCCTTTTCAAAAATAAAGGTAAATGCTACTTAGATCCATAGCTTATTTTTTTTCCGTTATTTTCCATCCCTTGTTGATGGTTACATACATGTTGCTCCTTTTGATTTCAGTTGATCCACATATGTTTGGAATTAATACTGTAAAAGGAGGGATACGGGATATTTTAATGGTTTTCTTTTCTACTTTTTTTATACCCATTATTTCAGTTTTAATGATGAAAGCATTAAAACTAATTCCTTCTCTTGAATTAAAAAATGCAGAGGATAGAATCGGTCCATTCATTGTGACTGGTGTTTTTTATATTTCCACTTACTATTTAATTTATCGAAGTCCAGAAATGCCAATTGCATTTAAAGCATGCTTTTTAGGTGCGGTGATTGGATTATTTTTAGCATTTTTTATTACCCTCTTTTCTAAAATAAGTTTACATGCTGTAGGAACGGGTGGTCTTTTAGGAATGATTTTGATTACGATACAACGAACAGAATTATTTCCATTTGTGTGGAATACTGGAATTTTTGGGATGGTCGAAGTGAGCCTTTTCGGATTATTGACTACTACAATTTTAATTTGTGGAATTGTTGGAACGTCACGGTTGATTTTGGATGCGCATGAGCCAAAAGATTTGTACGGAGGATATTTAGTTGGATTGGCAACACAATTCATAGCACTTAGTTTTTTTAGCTAAAAAAAATCATAAACCTATTTTCAAATCATAAATAAAACATACAATATTTAAAATGAGCGATTTACAAACTACAATCGAACACGCATGGGATGACAGAAATCTTCTCCATGAAAACCCAACCAAAGAAGCCATCCGAGAAGTCATCGAACAACTCGACAAAGGAAAACTTCGAGTAGCTGAACCAACTGATGATGGAGATTGGAAAGTAAATGATTGGGTGAAAAAAGCAGTTGTTATGTATTTTCCAATTCAACAAATGGAAACTCTAGAGGTAGGCATGTTCGAATTTCATGATAAAATTCCATTGAAAACAGGATATAAAGAATTAGGCGTTAGAGTAGTACCTCATGCAATTGCTCGTCATGGTGCATACCTTGCGCCAGGTGTAATTATGATGCCTAGTTATGTGAATATTGGAGCACATGTAGGAAGTGGAACTATGGTCGATACTTGGGCAACAGTTGGATCGTGCGGTCAAATTGGAGAGAATGTTCACTTGAGTGGAGGTGTTGGAATTGGTGGGGTATTAGAACCGTTGCAAGCGACTCCGACGATTGTTGAAGACAATTGTTTTATTGGTTCAAGAAGTATAATTGTAGAAGGTGTTCGAGTAGGAAAAGAAGCGGTGCTTGGAGCAAATGTTGTTTTGACACAATCGACTCGGATCATTGATGTGACTGGTGATGAACCTGTGACACATCGAGGAATTGTTCCTCCAAGGTCAGTTGTAATTCCTGGAACTTATACTAAAAAATTCCCAGCTGGAGATTATCAAGTTGCATGTGCATTAATCATTGGTCAGAGAAAAGAAAGTACAGATAAGAAGACCTCGTTGAATGATGCGTTGAGAGATCATAGTGTGGCGGTGTAAACCCCCAGCCCCTAAAGGGGAGCCTTTTTTCTTTGCCTTTCGGCAATGAAAAAAGTTAATGATTATCTACTCTCCATAATAAATATGAACTAAAAATGGACTTTGAATTTTAATTTCAAAGTCCATTTTTTATTCCACCAAATTGTAGTCGTCAAACAAGAAGTGGTTTGTTTTTTCGATTGCCGAAGGCATAATTGAAAAAGGCTCCTAGGGGCTGGGGGTTAAAACACAATTGATAAAACTCGCTCCTTCCAATTTGGTGTTTTCAAAATTTGCGCCACGCAAATCACAATTTTCAAAATCCACATTTCTTAAATCTGCATTTTCAAAATCCGCATTTCTCAAATCACTTCTAGAAAAATCTACATTTGTAAATATACTGTTATTAAAACTCGCTCCTTGTAAAAAAGCATCGGTAAAAACACTTTTTTCAAAAATAGAATTAGAAAAACTTACGCCTTCGGCATATGCAGAACAAAAGTTTGAAAATGGTAATTCTATTTTCTCAAAAGAAAGTTTAGTCAAGTTTTTTCTTTCGAATATGGCTTGTTCTCCTTCAGTCGTTTCTATTTCATTTTCATAAAAAGCGGTGACGATTCCTTTTATTTCCAAAACTTTCCAATTACCACCTGCTCCACTTGACATTAAAAATTGATGATGTTTTTCGATTATTTCTTCGAGTTCTGAAGGAGAAAATTTTTCTCCATTTTCAGCCATTTGTCGAAGACCAGTTCGATTAACTTTATTTTCAAAAAAACGAACCTGATCGCATAGCGGGAATTTATTTTTGAGTGCAGCTTGATCGAGGTTTAGAGTTTTTTTATTTGACCAAAAAGAGTTAGGAGTGTAAATATGAGTGGAGATTTTTTTTAATAAAAAGTCATCAGTTTTTTTGTAAAAGAAACTACGACGAGAAACTAATCCTTTTCCTGCGAGCAAAAATTCTAAATAAGATTCAAAGTCAGTTGTTAAATATTCATTGGAGAAATGATCATCTTCACTCAAAGTCAAATGGAAATTTTCTAATGAAAAAATCATTTTATAAAATTGAGAAAAAGCATCGAAAGTATTTTGCTCTAGCGCTAATTCTAATGGTAGTAGCATAATTACACCATCCTCGAATTTTAATGTTTTTTCAAAAAAATCCCAAGGTAAAACTTCGCTGAAAAATTGATTAGTATCTGCTGAAAAGTGCTCATTGTTTTTTAAAATCCAACTGAGCTGAAGTCCATTTGTCTCACGGTAAAAAGCTCGAACATTTTTTGGAAATGTAGTGTTATATTTTTTTTCCAAAAACTCAAACTGTTTTTCATCAACAGGTGGGAAAGATTGAAAAGACAATAACTCTACTTGAGAATGTTGTCGTAATTCATCAACCATATCTGAAAATCGAGAAAGCCAGTTCATTGTTTTAGAAAAGTAATTTGTTTAAAAACTAAAAATACAGTTCCTTTGATAAATTACGAAAAATTGTTTTCGAAATAATTTTTCAATGCAACAATCTCATGAAAATATTCTCTTTAAGTTTGCACCCTTCCATTCTCCAATTGCATCTAACATTAAAATAGATACTCAATATGAATTTTAAATATTTCTTTTTCCTAGTTCCTTTCATCATTCTTTTCAGTTGTAAAGCTAAAAAAATAGTGGATGCTCCTGAATATGAATTTACCATCGAAGAACGAACATTGGATTCTCTCGTTGTTACCGCACCTCGAATTATCAAAGATGACAAAGATTATAAATTACCCAAATACAACGAAAGTTATCCGCGAGCTCATGACTTGATTCATACCAAATTAGATTTAAAATTTGATTGGAAAAATGAACAAGTGATTGGAAAAGCAACCTTGACTTTGGAACCACTTTTTTATTCGAGTAGTAAGTTAATATTGGATGCAAAAGGTTTTGTTTTTAACAAAGTTACTTACGAAGGAGCAAGCGAAAATTTAAAGTTTGAGTATGATGGAGAACTCCTCAAGATTGATTTAGGGAAAGAGTTTAAAGCGAAAGAACAGTATAAAATTTTTATAGATTACGTAGCAAGTCCTGCGGCGACGGGAGGGAGTGAAGCGATTAAGTCTAATCAGGGTTTGTTTTTTATCAACCCTCGAAATGAAGATCCAGACAAACCTCAACAAATTTGGACACAAGGAGAAACAGAATGGAACTCTCGTTGGTTTCCTTCTATCGACAAACCAAATGAGCGATGTACACAAGAAATGTATTTGACAGTTGAGGATAAATTTAAAACGTTGTCCAATGGTTTGTTGACATCTTCTATTAAAAACTCAAATGGTACTAGGACAGATTATTGGAAAATGAACCAACCGCATGCACCTTATTTATTTATGGTTGCGGTGGGAGAATTTGCGGTGGTCAAAGATACTTGGCGAGGCAAGCCGATTGAATATTGGGTAGAACCAAAATTTGAAAAAGATGCACGAGCGATTTTTTTAAATACTATTCCAATGTTAGATTTTTTCTCGGAAAAATTAGGTGTGGAATATCCTTGGGATAAATATTCGCAAATCGTAGTTCGAGATTATGTTTCGGGAGCGATGGAAAATACAACGGCAGTTATTTTTGGAGAGTTTGTTCAGCGAAAAGAACATGACTTAATTGATGCAACGAATGAGTTGATAGTAGCGCATGAAATGTTTCATCATTGGTTTGGTGATTTGGTCACTTGTGAAAGTTGGGCGAATTTGACAATGAATGAAGGTTTTGCCAACTACAGCGAATACCTTTGGTTTGAGCATGAATATGGAGCAGATGAAGCGGATTTGCATCGACGTGGTGAGATGAATGGGTATTTTAATTCTACGATGCGAGGAGTTCATGACTTGATTAATTTTGAGTACAATGATAAGGAGGATATGTTTGATGCACATAGTTATAACAAAGGTGGTTTGGTTTTACATATGCTTCGAAATTATATCGGTGATGATGCTTTTTACGCTTCGCTAAATCACTATTTGACACAGAATGCTTTTAGTTCTGTGGAAGCACATAATTTACGATTGTCTGTGGAAGCGGTGACTGGAAAGGATTGGAATTGGTTTTTTAATCAATGGTATTTTGAGGCAGGGCATCCAATTTTGAAAGTAAATTATGGCTATGATGAAGTTTCAAAAAAAGCAACTGTAACTATTGAGCAAACTCAAAATGTGGATTCGAGTATTCCAATTTTTAAGTTACCGATGAAGGTGGATGTTTATTTTGAAAGTGGAAAAATGACGCGGCATAACATTACTCTTACAAAAAGAATTCAAACTTTTGAGTTTGATGCAGAGACACGACCAAAGTTAATTGATATTGATTCAGAAAGAATTTTGTTGGCAGATGTCAAAGATACGCATACAGAAGATGAGTTTATTTTTCAGTATTTGAATGCTAAAAAATTCATGGCAAGATTTGAAGCAATAGCTGCATTGAGTAATTCAAAAAATCCATCAACTAAAAAAGTTTTCGAAGAAGCATTAGAGGATAATTCATGGATAATTAGAATGCGGGCGATAGAAAAAGTTGATATTTTAAATGATATATCCCTAAAAGCTAAAGTAGCTAACATGACTGAAGTTGATCCTAATTCTAATGTTCGAGCTACAGCAATTGAAGCATTAGCAAGGACAGGTGATAAGTCATTTATTCCAAATATCAAAAGTGCGATTCAAAGTGAAAAAGCGATGCGAGTTAAAACTTCAGCGATGAGGACTTTATATCTCTTGGATCAAGCAGAAGGCGTAGCTTATGCTAATCAGGTTAAAGATGACTCAAGTCAAGAAATTCTAGTTACCGTTGGAGAAATTTATGCAGCAACTGGTGACGTAAAGTACCTTCCTTATTTTGAAAAAAAATGGATGGAAATGGATGATTTCGAATTGATTTCTTTTTTCGATAGTTATCGAGCCTTGGTTCAGCTAGTTGATGATAAAAAATATGAATCGATTATTTTGAATTTGAAAAAAATAGGAATGGATGTCAATGATTCAAGATGGAGAAGATTGTCTGCAACAAAAACTTTGAATGATTTGAGAGAAGAATGTCGAATAGCTTTAAATGACAATAATGCAGATGGAAAGAAGAAAGAATTTTTAAATAAACGGATTAAAAATTTGACAGAGATGATTGATGAAGTGAAATCAAAAACAAAAAGTGAATGGTTAATGGAGTATTATGAATATTATCAGTATTAAATTTTTCGGCAGTCAACCGTTTTACTGTTAACTAAAAAATTAATCATCCAATAAGTTATATCGTCTGGCATAAATTGAAATGGCATGAGCCAATTCATCTAATTTCGTCGTTTCCAAAATCACTTTTTCTTTAAAAAGAAAATCAAAGAAACTGGTTTTTCCATCGTGTCCATTTCGCATTGCAGTCATAAATCCTGCATGATTATTTTCAATACGACCAGCTCGAACTAAACGATAAGTATGCTTGAAAATATCATACTCCACAATTAGTAACAAACTATGAAACCGTCGATGGAAACATGAAATAAATAAAGGATTATGCAAAAAGTCTTTGTACTCATGTCCAAACAAAACACGCTCGTAAAGTGGGTAAAGAAAGAGATCTGTTTGAATGTTTTTTGCTCCTAAATATTCTTTCAATTCATCTAGTTTTGTTTTTAGAACATCACTCGATAATTGGTCAGTATCTAATTCAGAATATGGGAACCATTGATTTTGATCTGGGTCAAAATACTCAGTATCGCCAATTCGTAATTTATAATCAAACTTAAAATAGTTAGGAACTACATAACCTGGGTAATAATATTCAGCTCCCGATCTTATACCAAAATCCATTTCTAATAGCATAGTATAAAAGCCCAAGCTATACTTTGAATAATCAGGGTGAAACAAGCCCATGATACTTGCAATACTATTATTACCTAAATCAAAAAAACTTGCTGCAGCCAAAGTATCGCCATCGTAAATGCAAGTTTCCCAAGTGTCATAAATATTATAATCTGCATCACCGAAAAGTGATTTCCGTAAATTGGAAGAAACAAATCCACCAAACCTTAGTCGATGAATTAAATACAAATCATTTTTCTCCTTATCAAAAACGGCTCTTCTTATAACTATTCGAAATCGCTTATTATTTCGATTAAAAATTTTACGAACACTTTTTCTAAAAGTATAACCTTTCAGGTCAAGCCGGGTCCAAATTGCTGTATATAATTTTCCATCAAAACATAAAAACCGGCAAGTGAAAATCATTTGTCCCATACGCAACCACCCTCTAGCCAGATACTCGTCTAGTTTCTTATGTGGCAAAAATTCGGGATAATGGATTTCGGTAAACATTAGATTTTGACTATGCGTTGATTGTTATTTTGAATGTGAGTGGTGTTAGCGCTCCAAGCGCTAACACCACTTTTGATATATTTAATTTTTCTATTTCCACTTAATTCCACATCCAGCACTTGGTCGTTGAACTGGATTCGCAGGACGACTCACTAAAACAGCATCCAAAGCTGCTCGCAAATCTTCACCATTTACAGGAACTCCATTTCCAGGCCGCGATCCATCCATTTGTCCTCGATAAACTAAATTTGCTGCTCCATCAAAAACATAAAAATCAGGTGTGCAAGCTGCATCATAAGCTTTTGCTACTTCTTGCGTCTCATCATAAAGATAAGGAAATGTATAACCACTTTCCTTGGCAAATTCAGTCATTTTATCTGGTGCATCTTGTGGATATCTTTCTACATCATTGCAGCTTATTGCAACAAAGGCAATTCCTGCATCTTGATATTCTTTAGCAATGTTGACAATTTCGTCATTCACATGAATCACGTATGGACAATGATTACAAGAGAAAATTACAACTGTTCCAATTCCAGATTTGACGTCATCGAAACTCATCATTTTTCCACTCACAGTATCTGGTAAATTAAAGTTGGGAGCTTTTGTTCCCAAGGCAAGCATAGTTGATTCGGTAAGAGCCATAGTATTATTTTTTAATTATTTATCTAATAATCTTCGGTGATAATTTATCTGTCCGAGATGATAATTTAAATGTGTTGTCAAATAAATTAAAAAGAAACTATTTGACATTTTTTGAGGAAGAACTTTTATTGGATATTCCTCTTCAAGTTGGTCTTCAGTTATTTTATCCAAAGCTAAATCAACCATCGCAATCGTTTCGTCAACCATTTTGATTAAGGTAGCTTGCGGGACATTTTTTTGAGAAAATTCTAAATCTCGTTGTCGGATATAACCTGTTTTTCCAAAAATAGCACCGATAAAAGCATTAAGATTTCCAACTAAATGTAAACAAAGATTTCCAGCACAATTAGTAATTTCTTTTTCAGTATGCCAAAGTGCCGCTTCATTTTTATAGGAACTAATTTCAGTTTTCAACCGATTGAGGTCTCTTTTATAAATGGGCTTCAAATGATCAATTAACATAATGAAAATTTATAAACATTCTTGACTAATTCCTAAAATATATTTTTCAACCACCCCTATTTCTTCCGCTACTTCTGCACCGTCGAAATCTTTGATCAAATCATCTTTCATTCTCAATTTCACCTGATCAATATATTTTTTTGACAAAGGCAAATATGACCAATGCCATTTTTCTTCGTTGTATCCATGCGGACGTTCACTTCCTTTTTTTGTATAAGGTTGATAAAAACCAAAATTGTGTGCATTATTTTTTAACCAATCATATTCTTTTTTCCCTTTTCCTTTTTCAAAGTATTCATTAGTGAAATTATTCAAATCAATGTCTGTTCCCCAATGATGTCGAGAGGTGCTCGGCATCGAACTAAATTCTAAAATCTTTAATGCACGATCTTTTGGATTAGGGAAATCTTTGATGATATCTTTTACACCAGTTGTTTTTCTTTTCCCATTCCACTTGGTTTCCCAAATTCCTTTTTGATAATTAAAGTTACGAGCAGCTGATTTTATAACAAAAGAAATTCCATCCTGTTTGGCAGCTGCATGCATTTTTTTAAAAGACTCGTAAGCTTCTTTTTGTATAAACATGTCTTCTCGATTAGCGTACTTTTTTTCAATTTTTAAAAAGTCAGTATGCTTTTTAGGATTAAATTTCCCCATCAAAAAATCGAGAGATATTGTTGTGTCGATTGAAACTTTATTAGGAGGAGTTTTTTCAGGAGCAGACATTTTTATTTCAGCTTTTGAAATGGTTGGAGTTGACTTGGACTCAGTTACTGAATCATTGCAAGCAAAAAATAAAAGGAGCGTAAAAATTAGTGTGAAAAATTTCATGTAAATGTGTTGTTATATTTTTGCCGTAGATTGGGCTGATTATTAAGATCGGTATGATTTTACTTATTATCCAATTATACTTTGGGGAAAATCATAAAAATCAAGGTAATCAGCGCAATCTGTGGCAAAAAAATTAATACTCAAACGTCATCGTCTCATACGGATAATCAAAAAGATATTGTTCCTTAATTAACTTGGCAACTTTAGCAGGAACCATTTCTTCCCAAGTCTCATCATTCGCTTGAATCAATTCTAAAACTTGCTTAGAAAAAATGTGTAAATTCTTTTTATCAAAGTTTTCAATATCTACAATTTTTCCATCCACGAGTAAGTGCATGTACAAATGTTTTATCGCTTCAGGTACTGGTAAATTTTTACAAGTCATCAATTCCTCGCTACCTTCTTGCATTGAAGGGTAAACATACATCTTCATTTTTTTAGTAAATAATTCCCCGAACTCCATCAATAAGCTTTTCTTTTTGTCGTCAAAATATTTGTCATTGATGATTTCTAATAATTCTTTTACCCCAATGACTAATCCAACATTTTGTACTTTAAAGTCACCCAAATAAGTTACCAAACGTTGATGCTGCTCACAATTCGAAATGACAACCGTCTGCCCCATTGCGCACAAAACATTTGCTCGATCCATAAAGTCTTTTTCATCCAAAGCACTCAAGCCTTTGCCGCCACACAAATTATCCATAGTAATTTCAGTCAATAAAAAAGCTCTCCGAGCCTCCACCTCTTCTTCATTTCTAAACTGCTCAAAACTTTTATTGATGATATCCTGATTCACCAAAGTTGCAGGTCTATAACTTCCTCGAACGACCAGAACATGTTTTTTATATAAAAACTCTGACCCATGAATGTTTTGCCCATCAGGTCCAAACATGGCAACTTTTGTCAATCCATTTTTGACCATCATCAAACTAATCCAACGATTATCAACCTCTTTAAAATCTGGACCAGTCAGACGAATCATATCAATTTCTACTCGCCCTTGTAAATGATCCATCAAAGATTG
>CAZMBP010000074.1:0-80051 GCA_964564545.1 uncultured Saprospiraceae bacterium | reverse complement strand
CTACTTATTATTACATCGGGCATTTCTCAAAATTCATCAGACCTAATGCAAAAAGAGTAAGTACTGTTTCAAGTCGAAGTCATTTGGAAGCCACTTCTTTCTTGAATGAAAATGGAAAAATGGCAACTGTAATCATGAATCCAACTGATGAAAAAATTGCTTATAAATTATACATTGGAACTAAGGCGGTGACGGAAGAAATTTTGCCACATGCAATGCAGACATTGGTATATTAAGAATTTCTAAGTAAAAAAAAAAGAGACACTTTTAAAGCGTCTCTTTTTTTTTGCACTATAGAATGAGAAATATGTTTTTTTGAAATCTCTTGAAATTAATTTTTAATAATTTTCTCAACAAAAAATATTTCCCCGTCCTTGTTTTGGATTTTTATAAAATAAAGTCCTGGGTTTAATTTTGATAAACTAAACTGTAAGCTTTCAGTTTGGTTCTGAATTTGGTTCCATTCTTTTCCAGTTTCATCAATAATCGTGATCGTTGAATTCTTAGGAATGTTGTTTATGTTGATTTTGTCTTTAGTTGGGTTTGGAAAAACGTTTATGTCTGATTTTAAAATATTGTTGGATGCTACAACTTCAATAACTATATCAGTAGAAATAGTGTCAGCAACACCACATTTGTTAGCAATCAATTGAATTGTAAATGTATTGTTATTTGGGAAATTGTGAATTGGGTTTACATCAGTAGAAACTTCACCATCTCCAAAAATCCATTGGTAAGAATCTGCAAAGGTTGAGTTATTATTAAATGTAATTTCTGTTCCATTTTGAGTAAACGAAAAATCGGCAACTGGATCAAATGTTCCTACATTCCATTCCGATAAATTATCAAAGGCAATTATTTTGGCAGCTTCTTTTATCGTATTGGCATCAGACTCAGACAACGAAGAATTGAAAGAAATTAACGTTGGATTTTTTTGAAATAAAATAGAATAAAAAGTACAAGCTGCAGCATAAGAACCTGCCTGTGATGGATGAGATCCATCAGAACTATATAAGTCAATATCAGGATGGTTGTCTCGGATATAATGCCAAACAGCACCCACAGGCGAAACGTAAGCTTCATTGTCATCACCCATGATTCGATATCGAAGATTTAATAAACTATCCATTCCTTCATAAGTACATACTGGAGGCCAAACAGCACAGTTGGAAGCATCTCCATTTTCACGACCCCAAGTCATATAGAATACGGGGCGAGTACATGGATCATTAGCTCGAATAGAATCACACAACATGGTAGCAAACGGGTAAACCTCCGTTGCCACTTGTGCATCAGGGAAGGAAGGCTCTTGACTTTGTCCTTGTAATACAACATGATCCCAATTGTTAGAATTAATTTTAGCAAGTGCTGTAGGATTTGTAGCATGATTCATTAGTCGATTTCCACCTGGAGTATGTTTATCATAAACCAATGTGTCTCCAACTGAAAGAGCTACATCGTAAACTAATTTTGGAAGGTTATTGGCTCCTGTATAACTATTCCCAATAAAGAGTACTTTTTTGGATTGAGAATAGAGATTGAATGAAATAAAAAGGGCAAAGATGAGCATGAAATTTTTCATAAAATAATTCTTTATTATAAATTGAAATCAATGGTTGAATAGTTGGATAAAAAAGTAAGGTGCAAGTTTGACTAAACTCGCACCTCATATTTTTATTTTTAAAAAACTCGATATTTCGAATCTAAATATTGGTTGGCTTCTTTCTCTTCAAACTGAGCAGTCTTGCTATCCCAATGCAAAGTTTGATTTGGAAAACGTCCTGCAATCACTCCAAGCAAAATGGTTTCTGTTAATCGTGATGCATAAGAAAATGGAGCAGTACATTCATCTTTTCCTAAACATGCATCTATGAATTGATGATAATGTTTTGGTGCTTCCGCTTCGTAGTCTCTAACTGGTTCGTCCAGTTTGAATTTTGCAATATCCATTTCTTTATATTCACCATCAACAATTAATTTTGGCATCAATTGAAAATGAGGTAAATATAATCTTCCTTTTTCTCCAATAAACATGGCACCTTGGTCATGTAATGCTTCGTCTCCTGGCAATTTTAAATCCTCATGCGGAGTAGGAGCACCTTCTCCATCAGTCCAAATCCAAGTCAATTTATCAGTAGTATATTTTGTACCTGGGAACTGATAAGTCACTTCATTTTTCTCTGGGAAACCAAAACCATTAGTTGGTCTACATTTATTGATGATCGTTTCTGGTACATCCAATTCTAATGCATTATAAGGTGTATCAAAGATATGAACTCCCATATCACCAAGTGTTCCACAACCAAAGTCCATCAATTTTCTCCAATTCCCTGGATGGTAAAAGTCTTTTTTATAAGGTCTCTTAGGAGCAGTTCCTAACCATAAATCCCAAATCAAAGTATCAGGCACTTTGTCTTCACCTTCAGGTTCTTTCCCATCGTAACCCCAGTTCTTTGGAGACCATGCTCTTACTCTTTCTACTTTTCCAATGATACCATCTTGAATTAAAAGTGTCGCTAATTTATAATCATAAAATGAGTGAACTTGAATACCCATTTGAGTAATCAAGTTTTTTTCCTTAGCTAATTTTTGCATTGCTCTAGCTTCAGAAACATGATGTGTTAATGGTTTTTGGCAGTAAACTGCTTTACCCATACCCATTGCCATCATCGAAGCAGGAGCATGAGTGTGGTCAGGTGTAGATACGATTACAGCATCAATTCCGTCACCTAATATTTTTAGCATTTCTCTATAGTCTGAAAATACTTTAGCGTTAGGATGTAATTTTTGTGCTGCCATTAACGCATTGAAATCAACATCACAAAGAGCTACTACATCAACAAATTCATGCGAAGAAATTGCTTTTAAATCTTCGGCTCCCATATTACCAACTCCAATATGTGCAGTTCTTATTCGTTCAACTTTGCTAACTGTTACATCATCTGTTTTTTGGCTTTCCTTTTCCTTTGAATCACCCACCCCACAGGAAGGTAAAATGGTAACGCCTGTAGATAGTACGGCAATCTTTTTTAGGAAATCTCTTTTTTTCATATTGTTTTGATTTTTTTTTAGGACGACATTGAAAGGTCGTCTGGCATTAAGGTAATTTTTTGATTTTTATATTTCGAAACCATATTGGACTTGAGTGATCTTGAAGTCCAATGTAGCCCGTTTTGTACTTTCCGTAGTCTGGACTATTTTTCCATTTATCAGAATTTTTTTTCTCAACCCAAGCTTCATCCCAAGGGACAAACGATAATAACTTTTTACCATTTAACCAATGTTCAACATTTTGAGGTGTAAAGATGATTTTCGAAGAATTCCATTCACCTATCGGCTTTAAATCTTTTTGTGATTCGTCAGCAGGATGCATAGCATAATCCGAACCTGTTTTTTGTAATGGCTTTAATTCCTCAGGTTTATCTGTATAACCCAAACTTAAGTTATATTCCGTAAGATCATGCATATCAGCATAACCCAAGTCATCAATTAGTTGATATTCAGGCGAAACTACTGGAGGACTTTTATGTCCTTCTTTTAGATGATAAAAAATACCACTATTGCCACCTTTAGGAAGTTTCCATTCCAAGTAGAGTTCAAAGTTTTCAAATTCTTCGGCTCCATAAATAATGTCTTTTCCTCCTTTATAATCTTGTTCCAAACCTAACTCCGTATTGAAGCTAAGTGCACCATCTTCAATAGTCCAGCCAGGAGGTAAAGTTTTTTCATTATATGCACGCCAACCTTCGGTACTTGTTCCGTCAAAAAGATAAATCCACTCATCCCCTTTGGTTGCTGTTTTTTCTGTTTTTGTTTCAGTTGGAGTTTCTTCTTTTGGTTTGGAATCAGTTTGACAAGAAAAGAAGAAAGAGGTAAGTAAAAATATGAATACGATTTGTTTCATGAATGTTATTTTGAAAAGTTAAAAATGGATGAATTTATTTCGATATTTCTCTATCGTACAGTTTGTTTTTTGCCACGAATTTTCACGAATTCCACGAATTTTTGATGATTAGATTTTGATTTCTCTAATTAAATCTGACAAGTCAGATTTTGCGAAATTCCACGAATGTGCATATAGTAAGGACTTTCGTGATATTTCGGAGGTTTTGACTTGTCAAAACACTTTCGAGAAAAATGACTTCCACCAATCTAATTCGTGCCGTTCGTGAAAATTCGTGGCAAGAAATAGAGTTCGGGATAAAAATAATAATTTATTATTCAATCAGTTTGATTTTAATATTTCTCCATCGAACTTTTATTCCTCCGCCATCATGAATTTGAAGGGCGATAGCACCTTTACCTTTTCCAATTTTTTCATCATCGATTTGAATCATTTCTACACCATTTAGCCATGTGGTAATTTTATCCCCTACTGCTTTTATTTTCATGGTATTCCATTCGCCCATTTTTAGTGCATCATCTTTTTTTGGATCAGGTTTGATTAACCAACCTCGTCCGTAGGATTCGTAAATTCCGCCTGTATGTTTTTTAGGAGGAGCAACTTCAGCTTGCCAACCTGTAATTTTTGTTCCTTCCAAAGTTGATCTGAAAAAGACACCGCTGTTGCCATCGGCTTCTTGTTTAAATTCAAGACTAAGTTCAAAGTCATCATAATATTCAGTAGTTGATAGATATCCATATTCAGCTTTTGGGCCGCTCTCACAAATTATTTCACCATTGTTGACATACCATTTTTCACTTCCATGATTAATCCATCCGTCTAGATTTTTTCCATTAAAAAGAGAAATCCAATTGTCATTATTTGATTCTGTGTTTGATTTGAGCGCTTTATTACAAGAGCAAAAGGCAAAGGCAATTAGAGATATGATTACGATTTGTTTCATAAATTTTTTTTTGAAAAGTTTAATAATTAGGTTGCTAGGGACAAGGTTAAGTTATGAACTGTTCCTAAGCGATTTCATTTGAGATTAAAAGTAATAATTTATTTTTCTATCCTATTAAAAAGTGCGAAGGTGGATAAGTCGCAATTTACCTTTTCGCCATTTTTAATTTTTTTATTAAAAAAAAGACGATTCCCTTTGAAGACTTTCACGATTAATTTTTCACCATCTCTTTTTACTTCAATGTTGAATATTTTTCCAAAGGCTTTTATTTTTCTCAAAGCCATTTCATCCCAATCATCTGGCAATTGTGGTGTGAAAGAAAACTGTTTAAAACCAGTAGGACGAATCCCAAAAAAACCTTCCGTGATGATTCGACAATACAATGCACTTTCAGCAGACAAATGTCTTTGGTTGCCTTCAGGATATGCTTCGACAGGGTAGGGAACATGTTCTCCTAACAATCGGCGCGTAGAATATTTTTTTAGAAAATGCATGGACTGTTTGGTTTCGCCAGCGGCCAATGCTCCTCGGAAACCATAAAGTGTTGCTCGATCCCAAAAAGTGGTTTCACCATCTTTTTCGAAAATAGATTTTATTTTTTCATGATTGTTTAAAATCTTTTTGTTTGCTTCATTGCCTAGAATAAAATATCGATAGCTGCCAATAAAGCCATGAAATTTATATTTCCAATCTCCATTTAATGATATTTTTTCACCAGAAGATTTTTGTAAAAAAAGATCTCCGAAAAAACCTCCTCGTCCAGCACCATCGATTACATTTATAGTAATGTTGTTTTCTCCTTTTTTCAATAATGATTTAGGAATGACATATTCAATTGGTAGGTTATTCCAAACAGAAGTACCAATTTCTTTTCCATTGAAATAAACTCTAGAAGCTGCATCAATCTCTCCATCACAGATGAATTTGTAGTCAACATTTGTATCACTAATGTTTATTTTTTTTCTAAACCAATAAACGCCATCGTCTGGTTCGAGATCTTTGAAAAAAATTTCAAAGGCTCCAGGTAATTTTACTTTCCCCCATTTTGAATCATCAAATTTGGCTTGGCTAAAAATATCTTTTTTCAAAGAAGGATGATCAAAAAGTTGGAGAACCTCTTCTGGCTCTTGAACATTACTTTGGGTTAAGTCTTGAATTTGAAAAGTAGCCTTTGCTGATTTCTTCCATTCAGAATTACTTGCTTGAGAAGCTAACCCATCTTCTGTCCAAAGTTGATCGGAGAAAAGCGCATCAATTGTTCCTTGGCTTCTGTCAAAAATATCAACTGTTAAAGGTGTGGCAATCCAAGCTCGTAAAAAATCATTCCCCTCAAAGTATTGGTAGGTTTTAAAGCCAGACATATTTGCTCCGAAATAATTTTCAATGGCTTTTTTAAGTTCAGTCGATTGGATTTGATATTGAGATAATTGGTTATAATTTATATTTAATTCTTTACCCAAAAGTGTAGCAGAAATTAATGCATCGTAGTACAAGCAAGATGTATTTAAGTTCGCATCCCCTGCGGCAAAACGTCCTTCCAATTCATCAGAGTCCGAAGCGACCACTCCATCTTTCGTGATTTTTCTTTTACAATATTCTAAACACCACTCAATCAAAGGCCAAAGTTCTTTAGCAGTTTTTTTATCTCCATTGGCTAGTGCAAATCGTGTTGCGCCATAGGCAATCATCGCCATGTCTCCGCGGTCACCTGCGCCATTCCAAAAGTCAATTCCTTCAGCGATAATAGAACTAGGAATAGGTTTGTATTCATCATTCATGAATTTAGCAAACGTTCGAAATGAATTTATCGCAGATTCATTACCCGCTAGGTTTCCTAAAAAAGGAAAAAATGGGTTAGCGTATTCTGCTTGATCATTTGCCCAAATTGCAGCATAATATCTCCCTCCTCCAGGTGCATGCATCAGACCACCTTTAGTATGGAAAATACTTTCGACTGCACGTAATTTTGCAAAAGTAAAAGTGCTATTAATAATTTCATTCGGTGATTCGAAAACTAAATCCGAAAAAGTATTTTCGACTAGTTTTTTTCTTTTTTCAAATTCAAAATCTATTGCGACATAAGGTTCGATAGCATCAACTTGGCGACCTGAATAGATGAGGGCATATTCTAAACTTTCGTTTTGTGCTAATTTGAAGTTACCCTCTTTCGAAGAGATTACTTTGATAAGATATGAACCTGAAACTCCTTTGGTTGGATCAGTTTTGTGTGTGTAATTTACTTTTGGAAGTTCGATGTTTAGAATTTGATCGGAAGTATTGATGAGTTGAATTCTATCAATAAATACTGGTTGATCCGTGGAAGGAAAGAGTTGATGTTTTATTTCAATTCCTTCTGTGGTTTTTGATTCATAACTTAATATTCCTGAATGCCGAAAAGTGTGCGGATATTCAATTATCGTTTTTCCATTTACTTTAATTTTGCCTAATTCTTCATGATCAATTTCATGAGCTAAACTCGCATGCGTATCATTTGGAATAGTTCGAAGCATAGGAAAAACTAAATGAGCTTTCTGTTTGAGTTGCCCTTTTTTTACACCATAATGAATAATAGAAGAAATGTAAAATCCACTCATTTCGACATTGTCCATATGAGTATCATTTTCATTGACTTCCCATTTTATATTTCCATTTTCAATTAATTTCCATCTTGAATCATCTTGAGCGGTAAGTGATATATTTACCAATAAAAATAAAAGAAGGAGGTATGATCTTTTCATAGTTTGGTCTTGTGAATTATTTTATGAAAATGAAAATGAAAATATGGAATCGTTCACAGTTTACCAATTTCAAATTGGAAAAAGAATCCCTACTATTATTTTTTGAATGTTAAATTTTTTTTCAAAAAATAAACGTCTGGCAACGTTTTTGAAATGCATTTTAAAACCCCACTTATTAAATATACACAAAACTAATAATTTGATTTCTTCAAATTATGACTACTCTATACTCCCCACGATAAGATACTAACAAGACCAACATAACCACGACCCATGAAAAATAATTTACCAATAGTAGCTCTGCTATTACTATTGTCTAGTTTGAATATTCAGGCTCAGACCACCTACTCAGGAAATCTCACATTTAATTCTCAGGCTGATCTTGATTCTTTTCCAAATAATTATACTAATGTAACCGGTAGTGTTTTTATCCAAAATTCGGATATCACGGATTTGTCTCCCTTGAATAATATTCAATCTATAGGGAGTGATTTAATTGTTTCTGGAAATTCTAGTTTGACTTCTTTTGATGGCTTAAATAATTTGATTGTGATTGGAGATGATTTGACAATTAGTTCTAATGCTAATCTAACTACGATTTCAGGGTTTAATAATTTGACAAAGGTCGCAGGTACTTTTAATATTCAATTTAATTCCAACTTGACATCCATTGCTGGATTTACACGATTGAATTCCGTTTATGATTATTTTAAATTTTATTTTAATGAAAAATTAAACTCAATTTCAGGGTTTAATAATTTAAGTTATTTAGGTGGAGATGTTGATATTTATCGATGCAATTTAATTTCATCTTTTCAAATGTTTAGTAGAGTGACAAGTATAGAAGGGTCTCTTTCTTTAGAAAATAACAGTGTAATTACAAGTTTAAGTGGTTTTGAAAATTTGTTAAAAGTTGGTGGGTATTTGTCATTGGAAAATTTAATTAAGGTGACGGATTTTGATGAGTTATCTAATCTGGCATTAGTTGGTACAGGAGTTTCGATTTCGGGAAATTCAGAGTTAAGTAATATAAATGGGTTAGGAAATATTTCATTTACGAGCAGTCCAACGATTAATGTTCGATTTAACAAACAGTTGACTTCATTGGCTCCTTTGAGTTTTCTTTCAGGAACAATTCGGAATTTAATTCTTCAATCAAATGATGGTATTTCAGATCTTTCTGCATTTAGTGGGGTGACTAATATTCAATTTCGATTAGCTATTTCTGAAAAAGCAATTTCATCCTTAGTTGGTTTGGATAATATTTCTTACATCGGTGATGATCTAGAAATTTCATCTTGCGACGAATTAGTAAGCACATCAGCATTGAGTAATTTAACCGTTTTGGGAGGAGATATTAATATTCGATTTAACAAGAAGTTAGCTGACATTTCTCTATTGAATAATCTAAGTAATGCAAATGGAGATATAGAGCTTTTTGCCAATGATGTATTGAGTGATTTATCTCCATTGAGTAATTTAACTACTATAGCAGATGAATTTTATATTAGAGATAATGCAATAAAGAGTTTGGCAGGTTTGGAAAATTTGACTTCAATTGGGCAAGACTTTACTTTGTTGGTCAATCGTAAATTAGAAAATATTGAGGCATTGAGTAATCTTAAATCAGTAGGAAAGCGGTTAAGAATTATTTCGAATAATGAATTAACATCTTTGAAGGGGTTGGATAGTTTAACTAACGTTTCAAATAATGTTGAAATTTATGATAATGAAGAATTAGCAGATGTAGGAGCTTTGGCTGGCTTAGAAAATGTTGGAGGAAATTTTTCAATCTATCGCAATGAAGAATTAAATGAATGTTGTGTCTTATTAGATCTTATAAATTCAACAGAGATTGTTGCAGGTGGAATTTCTATTTATGATAATGATGATGACTGTAATAGTGTAAATGTTATTTCAGACTTATGTGAAGATTTAGATAACGATGGAGTAACAGAAGAAGAAGGAGATTGTGATGATAATAATCCTCTAATCTTTCCTGGGAATATTGAAATATGTGATGGTATCGACAATGATTGTAACGGATTGATTGATGAAGATGATCCTAATCTAGTCGGTCAACCAGTTTGGTTTGAAGATGCAGATGCAGATGGATTGGGTGATCCGAATTCTAGTATTTCATCTTGTCATCAACCCGAAGGTTATGTAGATAATAATTTTGATAATTGTATCAATACGACAAATCCAGATCAAAGGGATGATGATTGTGATGGTGTTGGAAATACTTGTGACCTATGTCCAACAGGAGATGATATGCAAGATTCGGATGGAGATGGAATTCCTGATTGTGCAGAATGGGAAATTGTAGGTGATTCAAATAATAGCAATAGTAATGAGATCGATCCTAATGATATTGAATGGGGGGAATTTGAAGATTTACCAACTAATTTTATTTGCGGAAATAACAATAATAAAGTTCTGGTTTGTCGAGTAAAAGAAAAACCAAACAAACCAACAAAATATAAAACTAAGTGTGTGAGGCCGAATCGAGTTAAGAAAGTTTTAGCAAAAGGAGGATTTCTTGGAGCTTGCGAGGTAGTTAGTTGTGATGAAGGTGGGCAAGGATTTATTGTTGATGAGAAAAATGAAATTGCTGTTGAAAAAATAAAGACAACTCCGATAATTGAATTTCAAAATGAGATGACTTTATTTCCAAATCCAGCATTGAATGAAGTTTCTATTATTGTGAAAAAATCAAATTCAGAAGTAAATGTTGGAATAGTTTCGATTGTTTCTTCAACCGGTCAGGTTGTAAAAGGATTAGGAGAAATGAAGATTGATGAAACAATTAATGTTGACCTGAGTCAAATGAAAAAAGGAATTTACGTTGTGATTATTAGTATAGAAAATCAAGAACCACTAGTTCAACGTTTAGTAATTATGAAATAAATGCATTGAATGTTTAATGAAAAAATTGGAGGCCAAGTTAGTTGAATTACTAACTTGGTTTTTTTTTAGTCAACAAATGCTTAAGTGAAATGTTTCAATGAAAAATGGTATAACAAGTATAAAAAAATATATTATCTAAATGATAAAGAACTTACACAATTGATAATTTTCTTTAATTAGAAAAAAAATACTATTTTTCACGATTAGAATTAGAAACCAAAATCAATTTACAATACAAACTCTAAAAGAAATGGCAGTAACAAGATTATTCGATTTTATTTATTATCAAAAAGAAAATTGTCCGCAAGAGAAAGCCTTCGGTCATAAAATAAATGGCGAGTGGAAATATTATTCTACGGATCAAATTATTGTAATGGCAAACCAAGCAAGTCGAGGTTTGATCAAGATGGGAGTTCATCCAGGCGATAAGGTTGCGTTAATCGTTTATAAAAACAGACCAGAATGGGTAATAATGGATATCGCAATTCAACAAGTGGGAGCAATTAATGTACCTGTTTACCCTACGATTAGTCCAGGAGAATATGAATATATTTTCAATGATGCAGGGGTGAAAGTTGCATTTGTAGGAGAAGGGGATTTGTATGATAAAGTGAATAGTAAAATTAATGCGATTCCAACGTTAACGGATATTTATACATTCGACAAAGCGGATGGAAGAAAATATTGGGAAGATATTTTTACAGAGGAAGGACAAGATATTGTAGAAGATCGAAAAGCTGGAGTAAAACCTGAAGAATTGGCCACTTTGATTTATACATCTGGAACGACAGGTAACCCAAAAGGAGTAATGCTTTCACACAACAATATTGTTTCGAATGTAAGATGTGTGAATGATTTGTTACCACTTGATTCAGGAGATATTGCGTTGAGCTTTTTACCGATCTGTCATATTTTTGAAAGATCGGCTGCATATTCTTATGCATACTCAGGTATCAATGTTGTTTTCACAGGAACTGATAATTTAGGTGGAGAGAATGGAGATTTGAGAGCGGTGAAGCCTCATTTCTTTACAACTGTACCAAGGTTGTTGGAAAAGGTTTATGAAAAAATTTACAACAAAGGATTGGAGTTAACTGGCATGAAAAAGAAATTGTTCTTTTGGGCATTGAGCTTGACAGATAATTATGACTTTGATAAAACTCCAGGTCTCAAAGATAAAATTGCAGATAAATTAATTTTTAGCAAATGGCGAGAAGCACTCGGTGGAAATGTCAAAGGTATTTTAACAGGTGCTGCAGCTTGTCCAATGAAAATGGTAAAAGTATTTTCTGCAGCCGGAATTCCAATTCGAGAAGGGTACGGTTTGACAGAAACTTCGCCTGGATTAACAATTAATACTTTTGAAAAACATGGTGCAATGCTTGGAACAGTTGGTCCAGCAATTGATATCATTACGGTAAAAATTGATGATTCGGATGGAAACTATCGAGAGGGGGAAGGAGAGATTTTGGCAAAAGGGCCGAACATCATGATGGGATATTACAATAAACCTGAAGCGACTGCAGATGTATTCAAAGAGATTGATGGAGAGCGTTGGTTTATGACAGGAGACATTGGTAAAAAAGTCAAAGGCCCAGGCGGAAATGAGTTTTTGAAAATTACAGATCGTAAAAAAGAGTTACTTAAAACTTCAGGTGGAAAATATGTAGCTCCTGCCCCGATTGAAAATAAATTCAAAGAAGATTTCCTTATCGAACAAATGATGGTGGTTGGTGAGAAACAAAAATTTGTTTCAGCATTAATTGTTCCTGCTCCTGAAGCACTCCAAAATTGGTGTGAAAATAATGGAGTTAACTGGACTTCAATGGAAGATGCTATTAAAAACCCAGCAGTAATTGCTCAGTATCAAAAAAGTATTGATAGCTTCAATCCTCAGTTTAGTCACATTGAACAGATTAAGAAGTTTTCTTTATTGAATACAACATGGGATGCAGTAAAAGAAGATGGTTCGAAAGCAGAATTGACGCCTACGATGAAGTTGAAACGTAGAGTTATTTTAGAAAAATATCAAGATGCGATAGACGATATTTATGGAAATACATAGTCAGCGCAACTAGATTTTTAATAAAAAATTAAAAGCGATGTTGGTACAAAATGTACTGGCATCGCTTTTTTTATGTTCAAAATACAAGCGTTTTCACCTTCAAACAAATAAAAACTAGCATTTGATAAAAGATTTTACTAAATTATTTTTTAGATGAGTCTAAAAATGTAAATTTGCGGATCTAAAATTAAAATTTAGTATAATGAAAAAGAATCTAATCTTTTTGTTTGCAATGTGTTTAAGTCTTTTTACAACTGCACAAGGTGGGAGTTTAACTGGTAAAATATTTTCCAAAACGACTCCACTTGAATTTGCTAACATTCAAATAGAAAATACAGAATTGGGAACGACTGCTGGAGAGAATGGAGAATTTGCAATTAAGAATATTCCAGAAGGGGAGTGGAAGGTAGTAGTTTCGTTTACGGGCTATATTTCTCAAAAACGGATAATCAAAATAAGTGCTGCTCAACCAAATGTAAAATTGGATTTTGATTTAGAGGAATCTCAATTCTACTTGGATCAAGTTGTGGTAACTGGAACTAAAACTTTTAAACGACAAACTCAATCTCCTGTCATTGTCAATGTGATTGACAGTAAATCATTGGGAGATGTTCAAGCTTGTAGTTTGTCAGAAGGTTTGAGATTTCAGCCAGGACTTAGAGTTGAAACCGATTGTCAAACTTGTAATTATACTCAATTGAGAATGAATGGATTGGGCGGAGGTTACGCTCAAATTTTGATAAACGGTCGTCCAATTTTTAGTCCCCTGACAGGACTTTATGGAATGGAGCAAGTTCCTACTAATATGATTGATCGAATCGAAGTTGTTCGTGGTGGTGGATCTTCTTTGTATGGATCAAGTGCGATAGGTGGGACGGTAAATGTGATTACAAAAGTTCCAAATGAAAATTCTTTTGACCTAAATTATACTCACCAAAGTATCAATGGAGAAGCTGCAGAAAATATTTTAAGTGGAAATGCTACAGCTTTAAGTCATAAAGGAAATGCAGGTATTTCATTTTTCATAAATCGTCGAGAGCGAGAAATGTATGATCATAATGGTGATAATTTTTCTGAAATTCCTGAATTAAAAAATAGCTCATTGGGAGCAAATTTATTTTTCCAACCAACTAAAAATCAGAAGATTGAGATGAGTATTAGCAATCTTTCTGAATATCGTTATGGTGGAGAGATGGTTGATGGGGCAGCACATTTAGCATTGCAATCAGAAGAGAGAACACATAATGTTTGGATGGGAAATGTTGATTATCAAATCAATTTTAATGATGATAATAGTTCATTTATTTCTTACATCGCTGCTCAAAATACAGACCGAGATCACTATACAGGAATTTTTCCAGATGATAGTTTAGCGATTGCCAATCATTTGGTGGCTCCACCATATGGTGTTTCAGATAATACTACTTTTCAAGCAGGAGTGCAGTTGAATCATCGTTTACGAAATTTCTTTGGTGGAACAAATGTCTTGACAGTTGGAGGTGAATATGTTTTGGATGATGTATTTGACGAAATTCCAGCTTACCGATACAAAGTGGATCAGTTGACCAAAACTGCTGGTGGATTTTTACAAAGTGATTGGGAGGTTACTCCTTCTATAAATTTATTGACAGGTGTAAGATTTGATAAACATAATTTAGTGGATAGAGTTATTGCAAGTCCACGAGCTTCACTTTTATATAAATTAAAAAATACCACTCAGTTTAGATTGACATGGAGTACAGGTTTCAGAGCGCCGCAAGCGTTTGATGCTGACTTGCATATTGCCTTTGCAGGAGGAGGAATTTCGAGAATTGGGTTGTCGCCTGATTTGAAAGAAGAGCGATCAAATAGTTGGAGTGGATCGGTTAATTATGATTTGCCTAAGGACAAATTTATCGTAGGATTTACTGCGGAAGGGTTTTATACTTATTTGAGAGATGCATTTTATCAAGAGTCAATAGGAGAGGATTCATTTGGAGAATTATTTGAAAAAAGAAATGGAGATGGTGCTACCGTTCAAGGAGCAACTTTAGAAGTACGAGCCAACTATGATCAAAAAATTCAATTAGAAGGAGGTTTCACCTTGCAAACTAGCGAGTATGATGAGTCTGTTGTAAACATTGAAGGAATTGAAGGTCGTCGAGAATTTTTACGAACACCTAATCAATATGGTTATGCGATGTTGACGATTATGCCTAATAAAAAATTCAACGCTTCTGCAAATTTAGTTTATACTGGAAATATGGAAATTGCACATTTTGCTGGAGCACCAGAGCAGTTGACTGATGAATATTTAACAACAAAAGCGTTTACTGAATTGAGTTTGAAAGCAGGTTATACTTTTGATTTGAAAAAAATGGATTCGGGATTAGAAGTTTTTGGAGGGGTAAAAAATGTAACGAATGCCTACCAAGATGATTTTGATTCAGGAAAAAATAGAGATAGTAATTACATCTATGGGCCATCTTTACCAAGGACATTTTTTGTGGGAGTGAGGCTGAAGTCATTTTAAGAAAGATCTTCATGTTAAAAAAATAATTTAGGCGATACTTCAATTAAGAAGTATCGCCTAAATTATTTTAGCAAAATACTAAAATAAAAAATGGCGATACTCCCTTCGAAATATCGCCAATATCATTTTGTGGAAAATGATAGGTTGATTCTTTATGATAAAATTATCCCATTTCTGAAACAACTTCTTTTACTTCTGGAACCATTCTTTTTAGCATTCCCTCAATTCCTGATTTCAACGTTACAGTTGAAGAAGGACATCCGCTACATGCACCTTGTAAAATTACAGTTACAATTCCTTCGCTGTCAAATGATTTGAATTCGATATTTCCACCATCCATTTCTACTGCTGGCTTCACATACGTATCAATTAAGTCTTTGATTTTTTGAACGATAACTGCTTCGTCTTCTGAATATTCATAACTTGCTCCTCGCTCTTCTTCGAGTTTTGCCATTGCTGCTTCAAATCCTTCTGAAACAATTTCTCCACCGTTCTCAACATATTTTTTGAGAAAATCTTTCAATTTCAACATGATGTCTTCCCAAGAGTAATTGAATTCCTTAGTTACTGAAACAAAGTTATTACAAATATAAACACCTTTTACGTAAGGTAATTCAAATAATGCAGTTCCTAATGGAGACCATTCTTTCGCCAAATCTTCTTCTCTAAAATCCGCTGTACCTTTAAACAACATCCTATTGGTAACAAATTTCAACGATTCCGGGTTTGGAGTTTGCTCTGTGTAAAGCATTACCGGACTTTTAGTTGCTGTATTTTCCATGATTTATTTTATCGATTTAATTTTTTCTAAAAAGGTTATTTAGATTGATTCTACAAAGATAACGCTTTTACCTGAATTTGGTTGATTGCTTTTGAGATTTTTTTGCCACAGACTTGGACTGACTTAACTTACTCTCTCATCACATGTATGTATAATGGGAAAGTCAGTCCAAGTCAGCGGCAAAAAAAGAGTCAACGAAAAGTCATAAGAGTCATAAAAAGTCAGCAGCAAAAAAATCACCCATACAATTCATAATGAATTTGCCCCTTATCATACCCCATTTCTACCATTAATTTTGCGACTGCTTCATCAATCATATTGCTCCATCCACAAATCCAAAAATCTACCTCACTTCGAACTTCCGAAAAATGTTTTTGATAAATCGGATGTACATATCCTTTTACGATTTCGTATTTTTTTTCAGGCAAAATTTCCTCTCGTGACAATGCAACAGAATATTTAAATTCAGGCATTTTCTCCATAAAGTCTTCAAATTCTTTTTCATACAAAATGCCATCTTCCGTTCTCGTTCCAAAAATCAAATGAATGTTTTTATGAGGAATTTTATTATTGTAAATATCCCAAAGCATACTTCGAAAAGGAGCAACTCCAGTTCCTGTACAAATAAAAACTAAATCCGTTTCTATTTTTTCAGGTAAATGAAAGCCACCAGCCGGTTTTTTTAATTTAATCGAAGTTCCAATTTTCACCTCCTCAAAGAAGTAAGTTGTTCCCGCTCCACCTTCTAGTAAGACAATACAAAATTCTAATATATTTGATTGATCAGGCGCATTAGCAATAGAGTAGGAGCGCCACCGTTTGGTACGCTTTTCAGAAATTGGTAAGTCCAAAGTCACAAATTGCCCAGCTTTAAAGTCAACAACTTCATCGCCTTCAACTTGCACCCAAAATCGTTTCGTTGTCGAAGACTCATCTTCAATTCTAATTACCTTGCTATCAAACCATTTTTTTGCCATAACGTATGACGACTCTCCGAGTCGTTTTTCATCCATCAACTTTGAGAGTCGATAAACAATATTTTAAATTAAAAAATAACGACTTGGAAAGTCGCATAACGAGCAACGACTCAGAGAGTCGTATTACTTTATTAAATCCTCATATTTTATAAACACTTCAAACCCCTTTTCGTTGAAATACTTTCGAGTTTCTTCCTCCGATCGGTCACTAGTCGCCAAAACAAAATCTCCCCCCCAAGCTCCCAAGGATTTCACACTTCCCCAATAATCTTTAAAAAATAAACCTTTTACTTTTGATAAATGTAATGTTGTAGATACTAAATCTTCGTGTTGCTCAAGTAATTTCTCAAACTCAGAAAGCTCTGTACACTCTAGTATTTTTTTTGTTAAAAAAGAAAACTCCGAAACCAGATGCTCTTTTTTATCGATCTTTCGATAATGAGAAATCCCTTCTCTACTATTTTGTTTTTTTCCTAAAAAAATAAAATACAACTGATTTTTAAATGGTGGATCAAATGCACAATTCGACCATTCAGCCACACCATCTATTTTTGAATATAAAATATTTTTATCTGCACCTGCACAAGCAATATCATAACCTGAACCACCAAAAGTTTTTTTTAACAATACAAATGCATTTACCTCTGCCCATTTTGCCACACTATAAATTAATGTAGAACTCGTCCCCAATCCCCAGTTTTTTGGAAAGGTCAAATGTGACTCTACCGCAATTCCTTTTTCATTTTTTAAAAAAGAATTATTTAGTTCACGGCAAGCATTTAAAATTTGAGTCAAGCGATTTGAAACAGCTAAATCACTCGTTTCTATTGCATGAAAACTTTCCAAAGAAAAAACTCCTTCAAACCAAAGTTCTTTTTTCTCATTAAAACTTTTCCATGAAATTACATTAGAATCAGGTATGCTTTCAAAGGTAAATGTTTGCCCTTTCGAAGTAGGCAAAGCTAAAGCGAGAGCACCATCAAGCACAAAGTATTCTGCGGAAAGGAGTAGTTTTCCGTTGGCGTGAATGTATTGTTTTTGGTTTTCTAACAAACTATTTACGTGATTGTGAAAGTATATTTTGAAATGACTTTTATAACCTAAAAGAACTTCCAGATTTCTAAAATCTGGAAGTTCTAAATGTATTGAATTAAAGTAAATTCAATTTTAAGAATCCGCCTTTTGATTAGTCAAAAGGCTAATGTCCTTTTTTTTGTCGCCTCGTATTAAATCTAAAAAATCTCGAACTGCAGAAAAGGAAACTACTTTATCTTTAAAGTAATTGACTGTTTCTTTAACCTCTTTTTCATTTGCACCAAGATGATTTAAAATATTAAGTAAGTGCATTTTCATATGCCCTTTTTGGATACCAGTAGTGACTAAAGATCTAACTGCTGCAAAGTTTTGAGCCAAACCTGCGACCGCAATAATTTGCATTAATTCACTCGCAGAAGGGTTGCCTAAAAGTTCCAAAGAACGTCTTGCAACAGGATGTAATTTTGTTAATCCTCCCACCGTTCCCAAGGCAATCGGTAAGTCCATCCAAAATTTAAAAATACCATTTTCAATGCTGCAATAACTCAAACTTCGGTACTGTCCGTCTCTTGCAGCATAAGTATGTCCACAAGATTCAACTGCTCGGAAATCATTAGCAGTTGCTAAAACTACGGCATCAATTCCATTGAAAATTCCTTTGTTATGAGTCGTTGCTCGGTGAGGATCGATATGAGCAATTCGAATTGCTTTGCAAAATTTTTGAGCAAAAGTTGACGCATCTAATTCACCAAATTTCCCTAAATCTTCTACTGGACATTCAACCCACGCTCGGACTAAACATTCAGGTGTATAATTGGAAAGAATTGCCATAATTACTGTCAACTCTTTTTCTTTTCCCTCAAAAGTTGCATGCGTTGCAGCAAAGTTTTTTAAAGATCT
Organism: uncultured Saprospiraceae bacterium; assembly: GCA_964564545.1. Classification (GTDB taxonomy): domain Bacteria; phylum Bacteroidota; class Bacteroidia; order Chitinophagales; family Saprospiraceae; genus CAJQQY01. Next base: position 61,286 of record CAZMBP010000074.1, on the reverse strand, counting down.
TCCAAATTCTTCTAATACAGAATTTATGAAATTCGCACCCATCGAATCGCAAGTCTCAAAATTAACTTTGAGCTGAAAATAATCATCTTCCAAATGCGTCATATCGAGTAATGAAATGTCTAAAATTCCACCACCACGATTCTCCATGTTTGCAGTAATATGAGAAACGTCGGTTCGCAATTGTGCTTCTAATTCTTCAAAAACTGAATTTAACTTCTCCGCGGTTCCACTCCAACTAAAATGAACTTGACCTACTTTTTTAGTAGCAATTACTTTCGCTTTAAACCCTCCTCGCGCCATCCAAAACTTAGCGGCACTTGAAGCTGCTGCTACAACTGAACTCTCTTCGATGACCATTGGCATCACATAAGTTTTGTCATTGATGACAAAATTAGGCGCGACTCCAAATGGCAAAACATAATTACTAATAGTGTTTTCGCTAAAGCCATCTAGCACTCTTTGTTGCTCCTCATTTGGATGCCAATGACTCATAAGTTCCCGCATCACATTTTCAGGGTCTTTGAAAAAATTCTCAACGATCCAACGTAATTTTTTCCGTTTGGACATTTTTGAAAATCCTGAAATTGATTTTTTCATCGATAAAGTAATTTAGTGTATCCTACTCAAAAAGTGACTTCAAGTCACCTTGTGAGTATAATTGTAGTGGATTCAATCTTTTATTTTTAAAAAGGCATTAGCTAATTCTAATCCTTGCACCTGAGCATCTACATAATTATACAATTCTTGATAGTCTCCTCTAGCGTGTTTTAGAAAACTTGACGCCTGTCCATAGATACTTGAGAGGTCTAATTTATTAATTAAATAATATCCATCCAAAAAGTTTTTTACACCACCCGAAATGATGACTTCTTTACAACGCATTTTATCTCCCAAATCTTCTATAATTTGATTGGTCATCATGGTCATTTGTTCAGCGCTGTGACCTACGTATGCTAATTTTTGGTAAATGCTTTGCTTCTGTTCCTCACTTCGTAGGAGTTCTACTTTCGCAAAGTTAGTTCCTCCATTCGCGGCAAAATCTACTGCTGCTAAAGGTAATTGAAAAAGTCGTTTTAGACTTTCATAACCCATTCCTTGCCCTACTTCTTTGACGATTATTTTTGCATTTATTTTTTCTAAAATAGTTTCGATTGTCTCAATCGGAGGTCTTCGAAAACGATCACCTTCAGGTTGTAACCATTCTTGAAATGGATTCACATGAATGATTAAACCATCAGCTCGAAGTTTTTGTAACAATGTATTTACAAGATCTATTTTGTTGTCATCAATCAAATCTTCCAACTGCGCAATTCCTAAGTTTGCATAAAAAGGCAAATCATCTCCAATCAAATTTCTTACATCAAAATCCTTTAAATGCTCATCACTAAACAACAAAGATCGACATGACCCTAAACCCATACCCATCCCAAAATCTTTGCATGCTCGTGCTAAATTATGATTGATGATTCCTGCAAAACCAGTTCCTCCCGTCATGCTCGAAACCCAAATAGGTGCCCGCATTTTTTTTCCTAAAAAGTCAAAATCTGGAAGTGAATTTTTATCAGGATGGGCAGCAAGAAGTGGTTCGTAATAAAAACGATTATCCAGTTTCCCTTCCTCAATTTGTGATTGAAAGGCAAGTTCGATATGGTCGCGTTTGCGAGCTTCGGCATTTGGATCATTCTCATCTGCTGAAGTAATTTGCGTAGCGGTTAAATTTTTATTTTGATTCATTGTTTATTAATAAAATACCTGCTGATGAATGCCATACAAAGGTATGTCTTTGTGGTGACAAATTTGTTACGGAAGTAGTAACAAAAAGAAGCCTTGAAGGTTTTAAGAAAAAATTACTTAAAAAAAGGATTTTATATTTTAATAAAAATAAAACGTTTTATCTTTATTGAAAATATAATAAAATGAATGCTAAGATTACTCCATTTCTTTTTTTCCTCTTTATTTTCTTTTCCTTTTTTAGTTGTAAAAATGATGACGCTGAAACTCCTTTGCAAGAGTTTAAACTTTCCATAAATCAAGATGGGAATCAATTGTATCATTCGTGGACAGAAGTAAATATTTCTGATTTTGAGCAATATATTATCGTTAGATCAAAAGAACCGATTCCAGTTAATTTAGATCCTTTTTTGTCGAGTCCATCTAATTCGGAAGTTAATGAAATCGTTCACCAAGAAACCTCTAAAGAAACTTCATCATGGAAAGAGATTGTTTTGTCAGGAGAGTCCAATTTATTTTATCGAGCATTTATAAAATTAGAAGATCGTTATATCGCAAGTAATGAAGTGGAAGTTTCTTTTGATAAAAGGATAATTTATCAAGCGAAATATACTTCAGATATAGAAGTATATCATCATCCTGATTTAAAGTTAATTTACATCATAGATGTTGATAGTTTATTTGCATTTGATTATCGGTCAGCAGAGCTTGTTGCATCGACGGAATTACCTTCATTATTTTATGCGGGACTTTTTTCTTTTGGAAAGAATAATGGACAGGATGAACTTTATCTAGTTCCCCAAGGTCCAGATGATGATGAAATCATTGTTCTAGATGCCGTTAGTTTGAATTATATCGAAACATTCAATCCAGGCTATGGGAAAATTGATGCGATGAATACCGAAAGAGAAGGTATAGTAGTAGTCTTTAAAAATAGTTCGTCAAGGTTACAAATTTTTGATAGATCAAGTGGCGATGAAATTGAAACTGTAACCTGTCCTTGTACCAATACTTACAATAAAAGAATAGGTTTTTTATCAGATACGGAAAATTTGATTAACGTGTTTTTCTCAGATGGAATTAGGCAAGGTGGATTTGTAAATTTTTCATTTTCTGATACTTGGGAATTTCTTTCTAAGTCTTCAAAAATTTCTTTCCCAAGTAGTGTTCTTCCCAAGATAGCCTTCCCTTCCAATAAGGAATATTTTATTCCTAATTATAATGGAACTATTTATGAAAGTGATGGGAACATTTTTACTTCAGTATACGATACTCTTAGTGATAAAGGAACGGGTTATAGTTATGTTTTTTTAGAGGATGAATCGACATTACTGAATATTGATGATCACTCATTATTTCCGAGTTCTGATAATTTGAGATCTTTAGATAAATATCCCTTTCCTGAACTTGACTTAGTAGATAGTTGGAAGTTACCAAAGAATTTTAATGCCTCTGGAGGATATGAATTATTTTATGATGGAGATGATGTACTATTAAGTTATAGTTCGACACCTAACGGGTGGCGTCAAGTGATGATCTTGCCGCTTAATCTTTAAAATTTAACGATCAGAAATAGCTCCACTCATTTCATCAAAACCTGGCCGAACAAAATGTTCTGCTTGCGGAAATTCTTTTTTCATTCCACTTTTTATTCTTGAAAGTAAAACCAAAATATCCAAAACATCATCTTCCGCATCAGGCATTTGTTGGCGAATAGTTTCCCAAGCTGCAATACTTTTTTCGATTACAAGTAATGTAATTTTTGCAGTTCCATTTGCGTCATTTTGAATAGGATATTCTTCCATCATCCATTCATCATGAAGGCCTTCTAGCGCACGACCAATTTTAGTATGGAGAAAATAGAGGTAATGATAAATCGAATTTAAAGCATCATTTAGTTCATTCACTTCTTTTTCTACGTTAATTCCTAAATCATCTTTTCGTTGAATTTCTTCTTCTTTAGCTGAAATCAAATGTTCATTGGAATCGAGCCATAGGTTGGCTTTTTGATAATAGTGTTGACTATTTTCTTTTAAATTTAACTGAGAAGAAGTGAAATCAGGTTCTTCCTCCACAAAGTTTTCAGCAGCTTCCTGAATGTCATTCCAATCTATTCCACGCTCTTCAGCAGCTTGCTCAAGTAATAGAACAGCATCTTGTAAACTCCCTTGGAGAGAATCTAAAAAATGTTCTGCTTCGAAATCATGGCTGTGTTCGCCTGCTACAGGTTGAGATTGAAAACTTCGACATTGACTAGAGAATGGACATTTTTCGCACCAACGATCGCAATAATTATAAATTCCAAGGATGAAATTCTCTTCGTTTTTCATGGTATGTATTGTAAAAAGTATGTGTTTGTTGTGGTGCTAGGAAGATGTTAATTAAAGATAAAACAAAGAATTCTTTTTTTGCTAAAAAAACTGAAATAGTTGAAATAAATATTTTAAGTAGTTTTTTGACTAAAAAATTGAGAAAAAGCTTAAAAAATCACATCTGTTGAAAATTTCTGTGCGAAATTTTGACTGATTATCAATGAGTTATGTATTTAAAAAATAAAAATTAAAACCAAAAGCTTTGTTTTTAACAAACAAAAGAAGTACTTTTGCACTCGCTTTTAAATAAGGCGATATCTAATTGAAATTTTTATCATTTTAAAATAATTATAGAGTGAATACTTTAAGTTACAAAACTCAATCAGCTAATAAAGATACTGTAGACCGAAAATGGTTTGTAGTAGATGCTGAAGGGCAAACTTTGGGACGAATGTGTACCAAGATTGCAACAGTATTAAAAGGTAAGCATAAGCCTTCTTATACTCCACATGTAGATACTGGTGACAATGTTATCGTTATCAATGCTGATAAAATCCGATTGACAGGAAGCAAGATGGAACAAAAAGTTTACTTGTCTTACTCATTGTATCCTGGTGGACAAAAAAGCATTACTGCCAAAGAATTAATGGTTAAGAAACCATATGCAGTTGTTGAAAAAGCTGTAAAAGGAATGTTACCAAAAAATAAATTGGGACGAGCAATGTTTAAAAAATTATATGTGTACGCAGGAGCAGAGCATCCACATGCAGCACAAAAACCTGAAAATCTTTAAAATAGTTTAATATGGAAATGATAAATGCTATAGGCAGAAGAAAAGCATCTGTTGCTCGAGTTTACTTAACCAAAGGGGAAGGTAAAATCACAGTAAACGGAAAAGATTACAAAGAGTATTTCACGATACCTCATATTCAAGCTGACATTACTGATCCATTTCAAACTGTTGAGATTGATGGTAATATCTATGATGTGAAAGTAAACGTGAATGGAGGTGGATTCAAAGGTCAAGCTCAAGCTATTAGAATGGCAATTTCAAGAGCATTGGTTAAAATGAACGAAGAGTTCAGAAGTCCATTGAAATCAAGAAAATTCTTGATGAGAGATGCACGTGTAGTTGAGCGTAAAAAATATGGTAAACCAAAAGCACGTAAGAGCTTCCAGTTCTCAAAACGTTAATCGTTGCGAGATCGCTTTTGCGAATTTATTTGCCCCTTTTTTATGCGGGCGTTTTAATTTTTTTTAAAATCTGTTTGAAAAATATTTTTTGTCAAAAAGAAAACAAACGAGTTTTTCCAAAACAAAAAATAACAAACTAAAAAATAGTAAAATGGCTAAACCTACTTATAAAGAGTTAATGGATGCAGGCGTTCACTTCGGCCACATGAAGAGAAAGTGGAACCCTAAAATGCAACCAAATATTTTTATGGAGCGAAAAGGCATCCATATCATTGATTTGAATAGAACTGGTGCTGAATTGGACAGAGCTGCTAAAGCATTAAAGCAAATTGCTGCTTCTGGTAAAAAAATACTTTTTGTTGCTACTAAAAAGCAAGCACGAGATATCGTTTCTAAAGGAGCGCTAAGTGTTGGTATGCCTTATGTAGTAGACAGATGGTTAGGAGGTATGATGACTAACTTTTCAACTATCCGTAAGTCTGTGAAAAAAATGCAGACTATTGATACTATGTTAGCAGATACAACTTTGACTAGTGTAACAAAAAAAGAACGGTTAACGTTAACTCGTGAAAGAAACAAGTTGGAAAGAGTTTTGGGAGGTATCGCAAACTTGAACCGATTACCTGGAGCAATTTTTATCGTTGACATAGGACACGAGCATATTGCTTTGGCAGAAGCTAAAAAATTAGGAATGAGAACTTTCGGTATGGTAGATACTAATAGTGATCCTAATGAAGTAGATTATGCTATTCCTGCAAATGACGATGCTTCTAAATCAATTTCTATTATTATGAATTATATGGTAGAATCGATTCAAGAAGGATTGAAAGAAGGAGCAAAAGCTAAGCAAGCAAGAGCGGCGGCAAAACAATCATAATTGATTATTTGCCCAAAGAGTTTAAATTAAATCACTTAATCATACTGTCGATGAGAATCGGCAAGTCTAAAATTTTTATAAAAAATGGACGTAAAAATCTCAGCTAAGGACGTAAAAGAATTACGTGACATCACAGGTGCTGGTATGATGGATTGTAAAAAAGCGTTGACTGAAGCAGGTGGAAACATCGAAGAGGCAATCGCAATCCTTCGTAAAAAAGGACAAAAATTATCTGCTAAAAGAGCAGATCGTGATGCAAAAGAAGGTGCAGTTATCGCAAAAACTTCTGCAAATAGAAATAACGGAATCATTGTTCGGTTAAGTTGCGAGACTGACTTCGTAGCGAAAGGAGAAGGATTCGTAAACTTTGCCAACGAGATTGCTGATATCGCTCTTGCAAATCTTCCTGAAAACTTGGAAGCATTATTAGCGTTACCATATAACGATGAGTTATCTATTGGTGAAAAAGTAATTGAGCAAGTAGGTGTGATTGGAGAAAAGGTAGAAGTGAAAACTTACGAAAAAATTGAAACTGCTGCTGGTGAAGGTCAAGTTTTACCATACATCCACATGGGTAACCGTGCTGCTGTTTTGGTTGCATTGAACTTAGAAGGTCCTGATTATATCGAGCCAGGTAAAAATGTTGCAATGCAAGTTGCTGCAATGAAGCCTTTAGGTTTGAATAAAGATGGAATTGATCCTGCTGTAATTGAAAAAGAGATGGAAATCAATATGGACCAAGCTCGTCAGTTAGGAAAACCAGAAGCAATGTTAGAAAGAATTGCTATGGGTAAAATGAATAAGTTTTACAAAGAGAATACTTTGATGGCTCAAACTTATGTAAAAGATGGTTCGATGACTGTTGAATCATATTTACAAAGTGCTAACAAAGACTTGACTGTAACTCAGTTCAAACATGTAGCATTAGGTTAATTTTTTGATATGAAAAATTAATAAAAATATAAAAGCGAATTATTTATTTAATTCGCTTTTTTTTTGACCCAAATGAAAAGAAATTATTTTCCATAAAAAATAAATAATTAAATATGGCTATCAAATATAAAAGAGTCCTTCTTAAACTTAGCGGTGAATCTTTGATGGGAGATCAAGATTTTGGAATCCAACCATTGATGTTGAGACACTATGCCGAGCAAATTAAAGATTTAGTGGAAGCAGGAGTTCAAGTGGCAGTTGTTATTGGAGGTGGAAATATCTTTAGAGGCTTGCAGGCCAAAGAAACTGGAATCGAAAGAGCACAAGGTGATTACATGGGAATGCTTGCTACCGTCATCAACGGGATGGCTTTGCAGGGTGCATTGGAAGCAATTGATGTATTCACTCGATTGGTAACCGCTATCGAAATGAGAGAAATTGCTGAACCATATATTCGAAGAAAAGCGATTAGTCATTTACGCAAAGGGCGAGTGGTTATTTTTTCTGCAGGAACAGGAAGTCCATATTTTACGACTGATTCGGCAGCGGCACTTCGAGCAAATGAAATTGGAGCAGATGTAATTTTGAAAGGAACGCGTGTTGATGGAGTTTACACCGCTGATCCTGAAAAAGATCCAACGGCTACTCGATATGATAAGATTACTTTTAGAGAGGTTATCATGAAAGGATTGAAGGTGATGGATACGACTGCTTTCACACTTTGTCAAGAAAATGATCTACCAATTGTTGTATTTGATATTGGGCGAAAAGAGAATTTGATGAGAATTATTCAAGGGGAAGCAGTAGGTACTTTAGTGGAAGGATAATTTTTGAAAAAAATATGTGAAAGCGTTGTTAGTAAAATACTAGCAGCGCTTTTATTATTTTGGGAAGGAATGAAAGATACCTATGAATGCAACCGCCATTTTAAAAGGTAAACTTATCTCTTCATCAAACTCATCGATAATTGTCCAATTTCGAGGATCATCTTCCCATTCCATATACATTTCAAAAATACCATTTTTGTCACCATCAATTTTCCAATCATTGAGGTTATTATTGTAAGGAGCTTTCAAGGTTAACTTTGTTGTTCCATCCGAAATAGACCACTCATTCACGTCATTATTCCATTTCATTCGCATGGTAATAATTTCATTATCACCCCTAACTTCCCAAATGGAGGGATCATTTTTAAATTTTAATTTGATACTTCCCGTAGATTCTCCAATTCGATAATCCCACTCCGACCAATCCATTTGTTGTTGCCATCTCATGGCAAGATTACCTTCTTCCTCCTCTTCTCCATTATCTGTAAAAATGATCCACTCTCGAAAGTCATCACTCCAAGCAGTCTCAAAACCAGTCAGAATTTGCCCAGTAGAAATTGAGTAAGAGAAAATAAATAATGTTAAAAGTAAAAATTGCTGTTTCATATTGTTTAAAATAAGAAAAATGTAGAAGTTATTGTTTGACTTTGGAAAAAAATAAACAAGTGTAATTTACACGAAATGATGCTTTTATTTATTTCAAAAAAATCAATTACATATTTTACATAATTAAGTTTTTCTTTGCAATATCTTTTAAAATCGAAAGAATAAATTTTACTCAAATATATTAATGTCAGAGACTAAAAATATTATACCTCAAGGACCAGTAGGTTATCCTATAATTGGAAGTCTTTTAAATCTTGCAAGTCCTCAGCGATTAGATTGGTTACAGGCTTTATCCGATAAATATGGAGATGTTGCCAAATTTCGATTACTCAAGCGAGAAGTTTATTTAGTTAATCATCCAGATTTGGTAAGAGAACTTTTGGTTCAAAAAGTAGATAACTACACTAAACGAGCTGTTGCATTTAGTATTGTAAAAAAAGTTTTAGGTGAAAGTACATTTACTGCAACAGGAGATGTATGGAAAAGAAAAAGAAAATTAGTACAGCCGTCTTTTCATAAAAATCGAATTTCTAGTTTAGGAGAAATCATGACTGATGCTATAGAAGATATGTTAAATGAGTGGGAATTGATTTGCGATAAAAATGAAACAGTAGAAGTTACTGATGCAATGATGCGACTAACTTTGACGGTAGTGGTAAAAGCCCTATTCAGTACAGCTTTGTCCAAAGAAGAGGTACAAACGGTCGCAGATGTATTTACCCCACTATTGGATGAAACGAACTTTAGAGCAAGTTTTCCTATCCAGATTTTACATCAACTTAGAGTAAAGAAAAATACTGCCTATCAAAAGAATATAGATGAACTAAATTCAATTATTTTTCGGATTATCCGAGAAAGAAGAACTTCTGCTAAGAAGCATAATGATCTCTTACAAATGCTTATGGAAGCTGAAGATGAAGAAACAGGGGAATTATTAAATGATGCAGAATTGCGAGATGAAGTGATGACGGTCTTTATTGCAGGACATGAGACGACTGCCAATGCAATGTCTTGGTTGTGGGCGATACTTTCTCAACAACCTAATTTTCGTAAAAAAGTAGAAGAGGAAGTTGACCAAGTTTTGGGAAAGAAAAAACCTACAGCAGCAGATTTTTCGAATCTTTCATACACTTTAAAAGTGTTTAAGGAAACTTTGCGATTGTATCCTCCTGTTCCGATTTTGCCAAGGGGAATTAAAGAAGATGATACTTTAGGTAAATATATAATTAAGAAAGGAGGAGAAGTTTTTTTTAGTGCATATCTTTTACATCGTCATCCTGATTTTTGGGAAAATCCAGAAACTTTTGATCCCCGTCGGTTTGAAAGAGAGAGGGAACGGAAGCAACATCCTTTTGCTTATTTGCCTTTTGGCGGTGGACCAAGAATTTGTTTAGGAAATAGTTTTGCGATGATGGAAGCTGTTTTTATTATTGCGATGACTACTCAACGATTTCGATTGAACCTAGTTTCTGATCAACCAATTAAACCGCTGATTTCATTAACAACTCGACCGAAAGGGGGAGTTGAGGTTAAGTTGGAAAGGAGGTAAGTCTTCATGTAGTTCAACTTTCAAATCATAATGTCGTTCTTTCTTATCTTAATGGAATATCTATTTCCTTAAGAAATCCCCCTGCCAAGATCTAACAAGCGTGGTCTTTCCTTATTGATTTATATGAAGATAAGATCAAGTCGTATCCTACAATTCATCCGCAAAAAATGACATTTCAACGAAAAACAATTCTATTACTCCCTTTTTCCATTAATCTTGCAGTCGAAAATAGCCATATACTAATTGGTAAACTCTTTTGTCACAAATGACAAAGGCATAAATATTCTCAAAAGGTGATAGGTAGCAATAAAATACTTAACGATTGGAGCAGAGGAAAGAGAGTTAGGAAAATAGAAGGAAGGTTTCTTGAAATATGTTCAGTTTTCTGCGAAATGTGTTAGTCTTTATAATTCAAAGAACTGAGATTTGTATTTCAATAAGTAATGACAATGCCCAACCTAATGTGAGTAGGTTTCGTCTTTCATCATAATCTGATGATGAACAAAATTAAATACTTCAAGAAGGAAGGTTTAACAAAGTCAGCATAATAGTTAACACACTTGCTATGAAAAAAATATACCTCTTACTTTTTTTATTTTTTATAACATCGGAGGTTGAAGCGCAATCTCGAGGTTCTATTTTTATGAATACGGGGTATTCTTTTAATAATTCTCTTCAAATTAATAATGGAAGAATTAAAAACTCTAGAGGTTATGTCATCACCTTTGGTGGGGCATTGAGATTATTCTCATTTAAGAAAAATTATTTATCGCTTGGAATCGCTGGCAAAACCATTTTTTCTTCGGGTAGTAGAAACGGTGATAAGTTTAATGTTTCTACGATACGATTTGTATTTCCATTAAGAGTAACCTTTCCTCTAACTGAAAAATGGAGAGTCTCTACTGGTTTTAATTTTCAAAATAACTTAGATTTTCTTGATCCTGATTTTAGATTAGGGTATAGGTATTTATGGAGAGTTGACTATTCGGCAGGGATGAAATATTTATTAACTAATCAATGGTCTCTGACTGCAAATGCAGATTTTAATTTACGAAATATGCCAGATGCATTTTTTTTAAACGACCCAAAATTTGCAGTTTTAATTGGTATAGAAAAGCGATTTAATAAAAGAAGAAAAGCAAAAAAATAAGCTATGAAGAATTTACTATTTTTTTTAATGTTGACATTAATTTTTAGTTGTACCAAGTTCAACGAGGATTTTGAATTATTAGATATTTCGGAAGTAAAAGCGGAGTTACCTGTGATCAATATCGAGGTAGATCGCGATGAATTTAACAAAATGAACGAAGCGTATGAAGAAGAAATTGAAATTGAAGGGCGATTTAATATGTTTCGAAATGGAGTTTTAGTAATAGAAAATGAGGAGGTTGAATTGGAAGTTAAAGGTGGTTTTTCTACTAGATTTCCATTGAAAACTTTAGGAGTTAAGTTTGAAGATAAGTATGATAATAGTGATCGCTCACTAATTAATCCAAGTAAAATTCTTTCCCATCATAATATAGACAAAATTAAGGCTATTCGATTGAGAAACTCTGGGAATGATTTTGTGAAAACGATGATGAAAGATTTGAGTCTGACTCAATTGGCCATTAATGCTGATTTGAATTTAGATCTTACTTATGGAGAGCCAGTCCTTGTTTATATTAACAATGATTTTCATGGGGTATTGAATTTAAGAACAGAAGCTAATTCGCATGGGATGGCAGGACTTCATGGTGTTAAAAAAAGTGCGGTTACTTTAGCTAAAATTACGACTCATGAACTTATCAAGAAGGATGGTGATTTTGATCGAATTGATGCGTTCGTTCAAGCGATAGAAGAAGGGAATCTAAACTACTTAAAAGATGAACTTGATATCGAAAATTTTATCGACTACATGATTTATCAATCCTACATAGCGAACGTAGATTGGCCACATAATAATGCTCGGTTTTACGCGATTGATCAGGGGAAATTTAGGTTTGTATTATTTGATTTAGATGGAGCATTGAGACTTAGAGTAAATAAAGAACCACTCAATATTATTGAAGATAAACGGTTTCCAAATATACTTACCGATTTGTTTTTTATTTTTTACAAAGAGGAGGGTTTCCAACAAGCTTTTTGGAATAGGTATCGCTCGCTGGTAGACAGCGGAATTATTTCATATGATAATTTCAAACCAATAGTTGATGAAAATATGGCTAATATTTATTCAGAAATTCAAATCCAAATTAAAAAATACCAAGCTCCTAGTACGATGATTGAATGGAATATTGAAATAGATAAATTGCTCACCTTATTTCAAGAACGAGAACAAGTTGTTTCTGATGTAGTGAAATAATTTAATTTCTTGTTGGTTTGATGTGGAGAAATGAAAGTAATATTAGAAAACTCGAAATGAGAATAAATGAAAGACCCATTCCAAAGTAATCGACTAAAACACCTAAAGCGACTGCGATAAGTGATGTTAATATGGTTTGGTAAAAAGATTGACCTGAAAGAACTGATGTCAAAATTTCATTGGGAACGTTATCTGCAATCTCGCCTGTGAGCAAAGGTTTCCGAATGTTTTCTAAAATATAAATAAAAATAAAAGCAATTAAGGATAAAATCCAAAGCTCATAATTATATAAAACTCCACAAATCATCCCTGCAAAAAGACCCATAAGTAAAGTCAATTTTGAAATGTTTTTGAAAGGTAATTGAGCAACTTTAAATGAATTTTTAGACGCATAAGAAGTTAAAAGAAAAATAATAAAGTAAATGATTCCAATGACTAAACCACTTTTTCTTTTTTCATCTAAATCCATCATCAAAGGAATCATCAAAATAACATTCAACATTAAAGGTTGAATATAATCTTTGATAGCTTTTAGATAAGAAGAATGAAGCGCCGTAGAATTAATGATTCGAAATACTTTTGGTTGTCGGATTATGTGGAAAAAAGATCTAAAGTTTGCGCCAATTGTTTTTTTAGGTTTGCTACTTTTCTTTTTTAAAGAAAAATTCAACTCATTTGGATAAGAATAAATATTTAAAAAATTAAGCAAATAAGGAATAACTGAATATAAAAATATGCTTCGATAACTTCCTGAATATAAAACTAGAACTCCAGCGAAGAGCGCTGAAATGGCAGAGCCTTTTTGCGACCAAGAACGAGTGTGTCCGTAATAATTGACTTTTTGATCCTCCCAATTATTTAATCTCAAATAATCCATTATCATCCCTTTGTGTGTTCCTGAACGAAAAGCATCCCCCATTCCATAAAGAATAATGGCCACGACAAACCAATAAAAATCATTCATAAAATAGAAAAACAAAAAAGAAAAGATGTAAGCTGAGAATGCAGCAATAAGGGAGTTTTTCCGACCATACGTATCGGCAATTATTCCTGATGGAATTTCAAAAAGATTAATAATGATTTCTCGGGTAGCGTAAATAATTCCAATTTGAGTAAAGGGAATTCCATTTTCTAAAAAGAAAAGTAAAAGGAATGCATCAAAGAATCTTAGATTCTTTAAAAATCCATAAGAACAAAATTTAAAATATTGTTTGTCTTTTTTGAAATCCATATTGAGTTAAAACAATATAATTTGAAGGTGAACTTACGCAAAAAAAAACATCCTCTTCTTGGAAGAGGATGTTAAGTTGGGGGCTGAGCAAATTCTGAGGCATTAGTGTATCGGCATTAGTTATCAAAACGACTCAGCCCTTTTCTTTAGGCTAATAAAGCGTGTTTATACACTAAAAAGATTATTCAAAATTTATCCTTTTCTTAAAAAGGTAAATCGTCATTACTTTGTGCTGCAGGAGGAGCATCAGTTGGTGATGGAATATTTGTAGGAGCACTAACTGGAGCTGCTTGTTGAGCAGGAGCTACGCTTTGCGAATCAATTTTCCATGCATCCAAAGTACTAAAGTATTTAACTTCACCCTGTGGACTTGTCCATTCTCGTCCTCTTAAATTGAAGGTAACTTTTACATCGTCTCCTTCATTAAATCCATCAAGTTTTTCACAGTTGTTTTGCACCATCTGAAATTTTACTAATTGAGTGTATGCACCATCAACCATCTCAACAACAAACTCTCGTTTTTTGAAAGTATCTGTTATTTGTTGAGTGTCCATTTTTTTGTACAATTTACCTTCTGCTTCGTATGCTGCCATAATATTTGTTATTTTTTATAAGATGAAAATTATTTTTTTAGCGGCACAAAGATACAAAAAGTTGAGGGATTTGAGAAAAAAAAGAAAAGAGATCGCTTTGCTGTCAGAGGTCAGATCGTGCGCTGCGCTTACTGTCAGAAAACAGACTGACAATGAGATGCCTAATGTCTATCATCTGATAGTCAACCAAATAACTATCGTCAGTCTGACTTCTCGCAAGGAGCAAAGCGACTGATCTGATTTCTGACAGCGAAGCGATCTATTTCCATAAAAAAATCCCGAATAAATTAGGAATATTTATTCAGGACTTTTGTGGGTGAGAAGAAGTTGTTTGTTTAAATTCACACTTCTGTATAATGCTTAAACAGAAGGCGCACTAGGTGCTGTGAGTTTGTAAATATCAGTAGGACTACTGCATAAAATTGCACGCCTACCTCTAACGGCAATGGGAGCTTTGATTAGATCCGGGTTGTTGGCTAATACCGTCAACCAGTCTTCCTCATTAAATTCTCGACCCCGAATATTTTCTTGATAATATGGATGAGCCTTATTTAAAAGATCTTTGGGATGAACATCCAATGATCGTAAAATCATTTGCCAACTAGTACCAGTTGATGGAGATTTTGCATGAGAATATGTTTTAATATAAGTAGACATTCCTTGTGCATGTGCTACCATTTTTCGGTCTGAAACAGAATCTGGATTGTAGTAGATTAAAATTTCACGATTATTCGTTCTCATCTTATTTTATTTTTAAGGTTACGAGAGTAGGTTTACGAAAATAGCGAATTGTGGCGAGATAAACAAATTTAATTTTTATTAAATAATTTATAGTGAAATTAAATAACTTATTACGTATGAAACGCAACAGGTTATTTTAAAAATAAAGCTAAAGAGAGAGTTATCTTTTAGGTGGTGGAATATGTGAGTATTTTCGAATTAATAATTCAATAAGTCTACAGGTTGAAAACCTAAGCTTTTGAAAGTGGATTCGGAAGTGCAGATTATGATTTTGGTAGATTCATTGAGCAAGATATTTTCGGAATGCTTACAGCATGATCGTAGTTTTTGCGTGAATAGTTATTTTACATTTTAAAACAACTTCATTGTATGGAATAGAAACAACTAATTTTATTTTAAATACTTTTTTGACGGTTCAATTGTTTAGGAAATAACTTCGAAAACACCCACCCCACAATCATCGAAATTAAAAATGAAGGTGCTAATACATCGAGCTTCACAAAGTAGGGACCAATTCCTTCCATATTTGCCACCACAAACTTAAAGAATGGCACACATAAGAATCCTGCAATCATAGACGCAATCGCACCAGCTTCTGAATAACCTTTCCAAAACAATGATAAAATAATGACAGGACAGAAGGAAGCAGCAATACCCGACCATCCAAATATAACCATCCAAAAGACAGTACGATCTGGAGAATTCATTGCTATAATAAGAGCAATAGCTAATGCCAAAATAGCCATTAATAAGGTGACTAATCGAGACATTTTAGTTAAGTCTTTATCTGGAATATTTGGATGAAATATTTTTTGATAAAAATCTCGTGTGATCGCGCTAGAAGCAATAACTAACAATGAATCAATAGTAGACATGATGGCAGAAAGCACTACCGCAACATAGATGGCAACTAAAACATAAGGCAAGAAGTTTTCAGTCATAATAGATAAGACATCTTCACCAGCATTTCCTAAAATCGCTTCAGGATCTTGTCCACTTTCAGTAAATAATATACGAGCTAAAATACCAATCGTTACGGCTGCTGCATCTGTTAATAAAGTAAAAATAACTGCCACCCATTTTCCTTTATCAATTTCATTTTCGTTTTTGATAGACATAAAACGAACATATACTTGAGGAGACCCTAGAAATCCTAAACCGATCATCGCAAATCCTAACATCGTAGCAACATTCATCCAAGTGTCATCACTCGTTCCCCAAGGGTTGGTCAATGCAGGATCAATTAAATATAGGCTTTCGATTATACCTGCGGTTCCATCCATTGAAAAATAAACTACAATAGGTAGTAGTAATAATCCAAAAAACATCAATAGTCCTTGAAATAAGTCTGACCAAACTGCAGCTACAAATCCACCAATAAAAATATAGGTCAACACTATGAAAAAGCCGATAATTGCACCTATAAAGTAATCTATGCCCATCATAGATTCGAAGGCTTTTCCAGTAACATCAATTTGGGAACTCACATAAATAATTACAAATACGGAAAGAATAGTGGAGGCTAAAATCCGAAGTGTTTTTGTCTTTGATTGAAAATGACTTTCTAAATAATCGGGGATCGTAATGGCTTGATATTCATCTGTTTTTCTTTTAAATTTCTTTGCCATAAACCACCATGAAATTGCTACTCCTAAAACTTCTCCGACTACTACCCAGTAGGTAGACATCCCAGAAATAGCACCCATTCCTGTCAAACCAATTAACAACCAACCTGATTCACCTGTTGCCCGTGCGGAAAAAGCGACTGCCCAAAAACCCATATTTTTTCCTCCTACATAAAAGTCACTCATACTTTTGACTCGACGAGAGGCAAAATATCCGATGAGAAATAAAATGAGTACATAGAGTCCTAGAGCAATTACTTTGGAGACTTCCATAAAGTTGGGTTTTCGTTTTGTTTTGAATTAGTTTTTTTTTTGCCGCTGACTTTTTAAAACAACTTCATTATCACAATAGGAAAGTCAGCGGCAAAAAAAATCACCACGCAATTAATAAAAGGACAGACCCTCATTCGACCTAACGATTAAACAGTAATTGCCTGCTCAAACAACGCAGCATTTTCTTCCACAAATTGCTCCATTATTTTAAAGAAATCCAAAATATCTTGGTGATCATTCTGAGCATTGATCGTAATCAAACGGATAAATTCATCTTCTTTAAATGAGCCATACCCAACCAATAATTCCGAATGTTCATATAATAAAGTACAAATATCACGGGCTGGGATTCCTTTATAATTAAAACAAATTGCTATCGTATCATCATAGCTGTAGAGAGTATAGTCTTCATTGTTTCGAACATATTCGCGAGCAGTATCTGCTAAAGCAAATTGGTGATCGACAATTTTTTCTAAACCAGAAGTACCTACGCTTTTCCAAAGTGTCCAAAATTTTAAAGCATCATTTCTTCTTCCACATTGCAAAGACGTTTTTCCTAAATTGAATTCGTCGTGATCCGTCTGATATAAATAACTCGCATCATTAGAAAAGGAATCGTATAAATGTTTTTTATCTTTTACCACAATAATAGAACAAGACAATGGTGTCCCAATCATTTTATGTGCATTAAAACTAAATGAATCGACTAACTCAATTCCGTCAATCAGATGTTTGTATTTTTTACTAAATAAAACTGACCCACAATATGCACCATCTACGTGAAGCCACATGTTATATTTTTTGCAAATTTCGCTTACAGATCGAATAGGGTCAAATGCACCTAATACCGTTGTTCCAGCTGTCAAGTTAACCATAATAGGTGTTCCGCCTTCAGCAATATCTTGCTCAATCATTTCTTCCAAATGTGAAGGATCTACTTTACCCTCTTTGTCTGTTGGAATGTATCGAACATTATCTCTTCCGATACCACTAAATGCTGCATTTTTTGGAATACTATAATGTGATTCCTTAGAAGTGTAAACAATCATTTTTTGTTGCATGCCTTGATGGCTAACCTTTGATGAA
Organism: uncultured Saprospiraceae bacterium; assembly: GCA_964564545.1. Classification (GTDB taxonomy): domain Bacteria; phylum Bacteroidota; class Bacteroidia; order Chitinophagales; family Saprospiraceae; genus CAJQQY01. The sequence goes on along the minus strand of CAZMBP010000074.1, from coordinate 43,364 downwards.
CGAGCATCTCTTGCCATCAACATAGACATGAAGTTAGTCATTGAACCTCCAGGTGCTAATGTTCCGTCGGCATTTTTATCCCAACCAATCATATCACAGACTTCTCTTAAAATAACTTTCTCTACACCAATTTGAGGGCCGGCTGCTTTGTACGTGTACATACTGTTATTTAAAATCACAGAAAGCAATTCTCCCAAGATGGCTTTGTCATTTCTTCCTCCAAATAACTGATTGAAAAAACCATTCGTAGCTGTTCGAGGTGAAGCGAAAACTAATTCTTTAACTACCTTTTCAAACTCATCCTCATTCATAGGATCTGCTTTTAAGGAGAGGTCTAACGTATTAAATAATTCAGAGGAGGGGATATGTTTTGCAACTGGATTTTCCTTTTCATCCGTCAAGAGGTCATTAGTAATTCTTTGAAATAAGTCAAGTACATTCTTCATTATGAAAAGTTTAAAACACTTTGAAAGCGCCTATTTTTAGTAAAAATCAATTATTGTATCGTTAAATTCATACAAAAGTAGAAAAAATATCTACTTTTTAGGTATTTTTAGCAAATTGTAAAACTTACTTAAAACGGTTTTATTAAAAAGTATTAATCATGAATCACATTATAACTATTGAACAATTAGCTGAAAGCTTAGATAATGCCGAGCCTTTCGAGCATGCTAGAATCATGAAGAAAGTTAAGATCCCAGGTCATGAATTAATTTCTTATGCTACTTGGTCAAAACAATGTTATACTAGAAATTGTTTGGCGCGGACAGAAAAGTATGAGGTCATTCTTTTGTGTTGGGACATAGGAGCCAAGACACCTATACATGGTCATGGTGGAGAAGATTGTTGGGTATATCAAGTGCAAGGAACGGTGGAAGAAGTTCGACTCGAAGAACAAGCTGGTACACTAAAAGAAACTAATCGAATGATATTAACTCCAGGGAAATTAACTTACATGAATGATCAAATGGGATATCATACTATAGAAAATACTTCTGCACAACAAGCTATGACACTTCACATTTATGCTTCTCCGATTGACTCTTGTAAAGTATTCAATAATAAGAAAGATTGCTTCGAAATGAAAGAAATGTTTTATCATACTTTTAAAGGAAACGAGGTAGAAAGTTCAGTTTCCTAATCAATGAAAATACAAACAGATTAGTTGCAGAATATTTTGTCTAGCCTTATCTATTTTTATTTGAATTTTTTATAGATTTACCGTTTTAAGTAGAATATTTTACTGCAAATGAACGAGATAGACCTGAAAATTCTTGATATGCTTCAAACCAATTCTGGCAGAACAGCTAAGGAGATGGCAAAGGAGTTATCGTTGACGACTACCCCAGTTTATGAGCGAATCAAGAAATTGGAAAAAGCAGGATATATTAAACAATACGTTGCTTTACTTAATACCGACTTACTGAATAAGAATATCATTGTTTTTATGAATATTACGATCAAAGACCATCATAAAGAAGCGCGAGATAAGTTTGTAGAAAGTATGGAGTCGCTAGATGAAGTTTCTGAATTTTATCATACATCAGGAAGCTTTGATTTTTTGGCAAAAGTAAGATTTGGGAATATTAAGGACTATAGAGATTTTTTAGTTAATGAAGTAACAGCTATCCGAAATATAAGTGATATTGATAGTCAAATTGTTTTGGAAGAAATAAAATATTCAACGAAGGTGTCCTTGTAGAAATATTAAAAACTAGATATCAATTATTTTTTAGCCTTGAAATTTCCTCCACTAACTCTCCTAACATTTCAATTGTCGATAACGAATTCATTAAAGAGACTCGTAAATAAATGGAATCCTTCAACATAGTTTGCACGATATAAAATTTCCCATCATGCAGAAGTTGCTTTCGGATTTTTGAATTTAGTTCGTTAATTTCATTTTTACTCTTTCCTTTTTTGAAAACCCGAAAACATAAAATATTTGATTCTGGTTCGTGAGCAATTTCAAAATCAGGATTTTCTCGAAGCAACTTTGCAAACCCTCTTGCCAAATCATAAGTGTAAGTTATATATTCATCAAAAATCTCAACACCATAATTTTTGATCAAAGAATAAATTTCCAAAACAGAATTAAACTTGGTGCATTCAAAAGTGCGCTTGGTTAAATTAAACCATTCTTCTTCTGAATTCTCCCAAAGGTAATGTGCCTTTTGGTGAAAGGTTCGATAACTATTTTTTCCATTTTTATAAATCAAAGCAGTAATCAAACCAGCAGTAATCATCATCTTATGACCATCAATAATTACCGAATCTGCGAGCTCAATTCCTTTGACTAATGATTTATATTTTTTGGAAAAAATAGCTGCGCCACCATGTGCTCCATCTGCATGAAACCAAAGATTATGTTTTTGTGCAAATGCTCCGAATGCTTCTAAATCATCGTAAGCTCCAACTGAAGTTGAACAAGCATTTCCAACGATAGCAAAAATAGTTTTCCCTTCCGCAATTGCATTGTTATATGTTTTTTCTAATTGAGAAATATCAGCTTGAAATTTTTTATTCGTAGGAATCTTAACAATTCCTGCTTCACCTAAACCCATAATCCGAACCGCTCGATCCACACAATAATGAGCTTCTTCAGAAACCATAATTGCTAACTGTTTTCCCTCAGGATTTCCTTCATTCCAAATATCTCCAAATCCCTTCACTTGTCGTGCAGTCAGAAGTGCAGTCAAATTTGCCAACGTTCCTCCTGAGGTTAAAAAACCACTTGCCTCTTTTTCATAGCCAATATATTTGGAGAAAAAGTCCATTACAATTTTTTCCATCGGAGCAGAAAGTGGAGACATCTCGTAAAGACCAGAACCATTCTTTAGTGCACTCACTAAGATGCCGCTGAGTATTGCATCGGGAATGGGGGGAGAGACTTGATGACCCATGTATTTTGGATGATGTAAGTGCATGGAATGCTTGATTATTTTTTTGTAAAAATCCTCATGGGACGAATTCGAAGTTAAATGTTGTTTCCAATCTTCGAGTGCTTCTTCTGGTGGTCGCCAATCCATGACGGGCATTTTTCCATGATTTACTTCCTCTAAATAATTAGCAATGGTATCAATTAATTGATGGCCATTTTTTCTAAAATCAGAAGGGTTGAATGCTTTTTGGAGTTTGCTCATTTTTTATTTTTTTTCACCACAGATTATACGAATTTTCACAGATAACTATTGAACATCTGTGAAAATCTGCATAATCTATGGTGTATTATTATTTCAAAAACAAATCTACCAAATCCCAATAAAAAAACCTGTCGCGAAACTATTCACAACAGGTTTTATATTTTACGTTCCCCTTTAGGGGACAGGGGTTAATATGCTTTTGCGAAAACCACTCGTCGATTAGAAGGTTTTCCAGTCAAAATACATTTGCCTTCTTCCTCTTCCCAATCATTTGGAATACAACGAATAGTTGCTTTGGTCAATTCTTTAATTTTCTTTTCCGTCTCCACAGTTCCATCCCAATGCGCATAAATGAATCCACCTTTATTTTCCAAAATCTCTTTGAACTCCTCCATGGTATCAGCTTTCGAAGTATGCTCAGCTCGGAAGTCCAAAGCACGTTGATAAAGATTATTTTGGATGTCTTCCAATAATTGTTCAACGTATTCTGCAATGCCTTCCAGAGGTTGTGAAGATTTTTCTTTAGTATCTCTTCGAGCAACTTCGACCACTCCTTTTTCCAAATCTCTCTTTCCAATACCTAATCGAACAGGAATTCCATGCATTTCGTGCTCTGCGAATTTGAAACCCGGACGTTTCTTTTTGTCCTTGTCATATTTCACAGTAATTCCTTTAGCCTTGAGTTCTGCTGTGATTTTTTCAACTGCAGCATCGATCTCTTCATTTGGCTTTGGAATTGGAACGATCACCACTTGAGTCGAAGCCAATCTTGGAGGAACGACCAAACCTTCATCATCAGAATGCGTCATAATCAAGGCTCCCATCAATCGAGTACTCACTCCCCAAGAAGTTGCCCAAACGTATTCTTCTTTTTGATTCTCATTCAAGAATTTTACATCAAATGCTTTCGCAAAGTTTTGACCTAAAAAGTGAGAAGTTCCTGCTTGCAAAGCTTTTCCATCTTGCATCAAAGCTTCGATAGTAAAAGTATCTTCTGCACCTGCAAATCTTTCATTTTCAGATTTGAAACCTCGAATGACTGGCACCGCCATATATTCTTCTGCAAACTTTGCATAAACTTCTTGCATTAATTTTGTCTCTTCAACTGCTTCTGCTTTTGTTGCGTGAGCAGTATGACCTTCTTGCCAAAGGAACTCAGCTGTTCGTAAAAACAAACGAGTTCTCATTTCCCAACGAACTACATTAGCCCATTGATTAATTAATAATGGCAAATCTCGATAAGAGTTAATCCAATCTCGATAAGTATTCCAGATGATCGTTTCAGAAGTTGGTCTAACAATTAACTCTTCTTCCAACTTTGCCGCTGGATCAACTACCACACCATTTCCATCTGGATCATTCATCAATCTATGATGAGTTACAACTGCACATTCTTTTGCAAAACCATCAACGTGTTGAGCTTCCTTACTCAAAAAACTTTTTGGAATAAAAATCGGAAAGTATGCATTTTGATGACCAGTTTCTTTGAACATTTTGTCCAACTGACCTTGCATTTTTTCCCAAATACTAAATCCGTAAGGTTTGATAACCATACATCCTCGAACAGCTGAATTTTGAGCCAAATTGGCTTTTTTAACAATGTCCAAATACCATTGGGAATAATCTTCTTCTCTACTTGTAATTTCTTTTGCCATGATAAATTATATGTATTTATGAGTATTTGAGTTTCAGTTTAAAAATGTTTATTTTAGAAAAGGAGTTTACTTTTTTGGTAAAAGAACATATATCTAAAAATAGCTGTACTGAAACTCATTTTTTTTATATTAAATAAAAGTTAAATGAATTTGTAAAGTGACGAGAAATCGACCATTTCGTCTTAATGAATGAATGTTAACACCGATTTTAACAGTTTTAACACTCAACTAATTCAACTTTAATACTGTTTTAACTAAAAAAGAGGCACAAAAGTAATAAATTACGCTTGAACTTGTAAGAGAGTTTCGGTAATTACAATCTTAAAAATTTTTACAATATGAAATCTAATAAATTTTCCCTTTATCTCACCGTTGTTTTCCTTTTTGGGATAGTTGCAACGTCATTTGCACAGTACGACGATATCTACTATAACCCAGATACAGATAGTGATTATTATGCTACTTCAAGTTCATCTGACGATGATTATGATGAGTACGATGATTATGAAGAGTATACTGAAGATAATTATAATGATGATTACTATGACGAAGATCGAAGAAGTGGATATTACTACTCAAGTCGTATTCGTAGATTTAATCGACCTAATCGAGGATTTGGATATTATGATCCTGTATTTGTAGATGCATATTCATATGACCCTTTCAATCCTTATTATGATCCTTTTTTCTCTAGACCATCAATCTACGTAAGCGTAGGAAATGGATTCGGATACAACCGTTGGAATAGATACAACCGTTGGAACAGATATAATAGATGGAACCGTTGGAATAACAATGGATTTTACAATCCTAACTTCTACGGCGGCTACAGCCCATATTCTTATGGAGGTGGTTTCGGAGGTGGATTCAATAGTCCATATAACAGTTACTATAATAATGCATATTGTCCTCCATCATATTGGGGAGGGAATGGATTTGCTTCCAATAATATTCAAAATGCAAATACTCCGAATGTAACCAATACTTATTATGGTTCTCGTAGAGGAGGTAGTACAAGAGCATCTGGAGGTAACACGACGAGACAACAGTTTTTCACAAAATCTAATCCGTCAAATAATATAGCAACAACTCGAGTTCGAACTAAATCAGGAGGAACTTCAACGAAAGCAACTCGTGCAGCAACTCGAACTAGAACTGCAACTCCAAGATCAAATACTCGAAGAGAAGTTACGCGAAGCTCTAGTCCAACTAGAAGAAATGCAACGAGATCATCTTCAAGAAGAAATTCAGAAACTAGAAGAAGCACTAATCCAAGAAGATCTGAGACACGAAGAAGTTCAAGAAGCTCATCACGAAGTAGTGCTAGAGGTTCTTCTCGATCATCGCGAAGTAGTAGTGCTAGAAGTAGTAGTTCAAGATCACGAAGTAGTAATGCACGAAGCTCTTCAAGAAGTTCTTCGCGAAGTAGTGGAGCAAGAAGTAGCAGATCAAGAAGTAGCTCTAAATCTTCAAGCAGCTCTTCTAAAAGAAGAAAAAACTAAGTAATATAGTATTTAAAAAAATACTTTAGAATAAAAAGATTGGGTGAGTTTTGTAAAAAAATTCACCCATTTCTTTGCCCTAAACTGACTAACCTAAATCATCTTTATTTCAAAAACTTTATTTTAATTTTACGAAAAATCATCAAAACTAAAGATGAGAGGTTATTCTATTTTCCAAATCAAAAAAAGCAAACTCAATGAAAAATATTATTCTATTAATTTTTATCTCATTTTCTATAAACATTCATGCTCAAACAATTTCGGATGCTTTGAGATATTCAAATTTGGAAGTTGGAGGAACAGCTAGAACAGTTGGAGTTGGAGGTGGTATTGGAGCTTTGGGGGCAGACTATTCTGTTTTGAGTACAAATCCTGCAGGAATCGCAGCTTTCCGAACCAATGAATTTGTGATTACTCCTGGAGTTTACAATTCTAAAGTTACTTCTTTACTAGAACGAGGAACAGGTAATGAACCAGTAGAAGAAAGTTTGGCGAAGTTCAATTTGGCGAATATTGGAATTATTTTAAACTATCGCCCTCAGTATTCTAAGTGGACAACTTTTAATGTCGGAATTGGCTTAAATCGTTTGGCATCTTTTAATCAAGATTTTGTTTTCAAGGGGAAATCTTCAGGTTCAATCGTTCAACGATTTACAGAGTTAGCAAATGATGATATTTTTGATGATTTTGAAGGAGTTCTGGCAGAGAATGCTTCTGCTATTTATCCTTCGACTACTAACCCAAATGTTTATACTAATGATTTTGAAGATCCGTTGACATCACCTGATTACGAAATTGAGCGAGAGCAATTTTTCGAAACAAGAGGTTCATATAGTGAATTGGTATTTTCAATTGGAGGTAATTTTGATGAAAAAATTATGGTAGGAGCAACTGTTGGTGTTCCATTTATTAATTATGACGAGACAAAAACTTATGAAGAAAGGGACGTCGATAGTTCGGTAATTTATTTTGATGAATTATTATTTCAAGAAAACCTTTCTACTTCTGGAACTGGAATAAATTTAAAATTAGGATTCATCTACCGAATAAGTCAAATGTTTAGAGTGGGAGCATCAATTCATACTCCAACTTCTTTTAGATTGACTGATAATTTTTCTACTCAGTTGCGATATGACTATACGGACGGAGGAGGAACTGCTTCAGCTACAGAAGATTCTCCTGAAGGGACTTTTGATTATAAACTCAAAACACCTTGGCGTGCGATGGCTAATTTTGCAGTTTTGGTTAATCGAAAAGGATTTATTACAGCTGATGTAGAGTATGTTGATTACTCTGTTTCTGATTTTGATTTAGGAGATAATATTATAGACCGAGACTATGAAATTGACTTAAATGAACAAGTAGGCCAATCATTTAAATCAGCTGTAAATGTTAGAATCGGAGGAGAATATGCTCATGAAAATCTAAGATTTAGAGCTGGATATGGTATAAGTGGCACACCTTATGCAGGTAGTGATATTACAAATAATGCTTATAGTTTAGGTTTTGGAATTCGTGAGAAAAGCTTTTATATAGACTTTGCTTATAAATATTCTAAGGTTTCAGACGGCTATGTTCCTTATTTGTTATCTGATCCAGAACAAGAGCAATTTGTTACAAATGATGTCGCAAATACTAGGATTATAATGACAGCTGGATTTAAATTTTAATTTTTATAAATGTTATTTTAAAACATTCAACGAAATTGATATTACAAATATTTAAGTGTTGTTTTTTTTGAAAAAAAATACATAGTACCATTTTTTATATTTAAAAGGGTGGTACTATGTTTTCCCTCCTTAATTTATCAAAAAAAATAATAAACGGTTAAATACTTTTTTGATATTCTATCCTCTCAGGATTATATATATTAATTATTAAACAAATTCTTCAAAGAATAAACTAACTTAGGTCAAACCCGATTGAACAAGTTTTCTATGAGAAAATTGATACTAATTTTATCAGTATTTTTATTTGGTTACTCAGCACTTAATGGGCAAGTAGAAGTGAAGGCTAATGAAGAGGGGACTGGTTATCCAGAAGTGGATGAGCGCAAAATTATCGAAACCAAATGGCGTTATACCTACGCCCTTCATCTCGAATCAAATACCATTTTTCATAAGGCGGAAAAAGATTATGAATACTTTTTACATTTTAAGTATGACTATACTTATGACCAATTCTTGAATGGAAAATATGATAAAGGTGTTTGGAGTCTGAATGGAAGTGATTTGTTTTATAGTTTTAAGCATATCAAAAAATTTGAGATTGCTCAGATTACTAAAAATGTTTTAGTCTTAGAATTTGAACAACCAAATAGTAAAGGAACTTACCAATATCACTTTGTCAGAGTGGAAACAAAGGATGCTCCTTTTATTAAGCCAATCAATGAACTTCCAGACATTTTAGTGGAAGAACTTGATCCTAAAAAAACTCGAAATCAATGGTGGACTTTTGGAAAAAAGAAAAAGAAGAAGAAAAAGAAAAGAAGGTGGCGAAAGAAAAAAGATGAACCAAAAGAAAAAGAAATATACATCAGCATAGAGCTGATTGGTGGAGGATTTTATGGAGGAATTGATCCAGTATTGCGAGATTATATTCATATCAAAAGTTCAGGCCGATTGATTAAGGAATTTAAGAGTGTGAACAAAGGTTTAATGGTAACAAAAAAGACTATTGCGAGAGAAGAGTTAGAAGCATTTGCAGAATTTATTATCACTCAAAAATTTTTTGAAATCGACCGAATGTACGATTGTGAAGACGCGATTTGTCAAAAAAGAAAAGCAAATAAACCTACACCAATTCCATTGCGTCTTGCTGTAGCTTATGGCTCTCGCAAAAAAGTAGTAACTATAAGTATTTGGGGAAAAGACCAAAATAATATGAAATATGTGGACTACCCAGATTCCATTGATAATATTGTAGAAGCTATCCAAAAGATGGCTCATCAAGTAGGGGAGTCCTAATGGAAAAATAAATAATAAAAGTCATTTACAAAAAAAGCTCATTGTGAACAATTCACAATGAGCTTTTTTTTATATTTGATGAAAATTTAGTTGCCATAACAACTATTTTTATAATCAACTTCAATAACACGATTTAAAACATATAAAATGCATTATTATAGTTTAGGAAATATTCCCAAAAAAAGACACACACAGTTTCGCAAACCAAATGGTGAATTGTATCATGAGCAATTATTTTCGACGGTAGGATTTGATGATTTAGCCTCGTTGCTTTATCATTGCAATCCGCCAACACAAATTGTTCAAGTTGGAGAACCTTACTCTGTCGCTCCAAAATTAATTCATGATAAACAATTAAAACATCGAAGCCTTAAAGGTTTTAACGTAGCTCCAGAGGATGACTATTTGAAAAGCCGAAAGCCAGTCTTGGTGAATAATGATTGCAAAATTGTTTTGTCTGCGCCTAAAAAAAGCATGACTGATTATTACTTCAAAAATGCAGATGCAGACGAAGTGATTTTTATTCATGAAGGTTCAGGAGTGTTAAAGACAATGTATGGAAATATTACTTTTGGTTATGGAGATTATTTAGTTGTGCCAAGAGGAACGATTTATCAGTTGCATTTTGAATCAGAAGATAATCGATTGCTTATCGTAGAATCGACTGGTCCAATCACAACTCCCAAACGGTACCGAAATAATTTTGGACAGTTGATGGAGCATTCTCCTTTCTGTGAAAGAGATATTCGCAAGCCAGAAACATTAGAAACTCACGACGAAAAAGGAGACTTTTTGATGTATATCAAAAAGCAGGACAATATTTATCCATATCATTACTTGAGTCATCCATTTGACGTAGTTGGCTGGGATGGATATGTTTATCCCTATGCATTTTCCATTCATGAATTTGAACCAATTACTGGACGAGTACATTTGCCACCTCCTATTCACCAAACTTTTGCAGCAAGTGGATTTGTGATTTGTTCATTTGTTCCTCGGCTGTATGATTATCATCCAGATGGAATTCCAGCACCTTATAATCATAGTAATATTGATAGTGATGAAGTGTTATATTATGTGGATGGAGACTTTATGAGTCGAAGTCATGTAGAGCGAGGAATGATTACTTTACATCCTGGTGGAATTCCTCACGGACCGCATCCTGGAACGGTAGAGAAAAGTATTGGAAAAAAAGAAACAGGGGAATTAGCGGTAATGGTAGATACTTTTGCTCCACTTTTAATGACGGAATATGCTGCAGGAATCGAAGATGGAGATTATTATCAAAGTTGGCTAACGTAAAACGATTTTCCAAATCGCAAAATCATAATCTACGATTTGAAAAATCGTAGTACTGTTAACGACTTAGAAAGTCGTTTTACACAAAACAAAAAAGGCAGATCAACAGTTTTATAACTGGTATATCTGCCTTTTTTAATTTATTTTTGAAATAAAAATAACATGAAATATTCCTTATCCTTATTGTGCTTTTTACTTTTGACAACCATCAGTTGTGCTCAGGCTCCAGGCAATCGACCAAAAGTAAATAGTGAAGAGTTTGATAAAAAGATATCAAAAACAATCAATTTTTCTATTCCAGTAATGGGCGTAGATGAATTGGTAGAAATGCAAGAAGATGTAATCTTACTTGATGCTCGACCTCAAAGTGAATTTGACGTCAGTCATATTAAAGGGGCAAAACGGATTGGATATAAAAAAATTGACGAGGCCGCTCTCACAGGAATTGATAAAGATGAGCAAATTGTAGTGTATTGTTCTATCGGTTATCGAAGTGAGAAAGTAGGAGAAAAGCTTAAAGGAATGGGGTTTAAAAATGTCTACAATCTTTACGGAAGTATTTTCGAATGGGTGAATCAAGGAAATGAGATTGTTGACAAGAATGAAAAAATAACTGAAAAATTACACACTTATAATAAACGCTGGAGCAAATGGGTAGAAGATGGGAAAGCTGAAAAAGTGTGGTAGAAGTGACTTTAATAAACCACGTAATTGTATTGTTATAAGTTTTTAGAGAAAAAATATAAATGTTAAAATTATAGGGAAAACCTATATCTCAAAGTAGAGATATAGGTTTTTTTATTAAATTGAAAAAGTTGGTAATGTATTTGATATATGGTAAATAACATATTTAAATAAATTACCTCGAGACAAGGATTTTTCCCTCCCACCGATTCAAGTCTTCTTAAAATTTTTTACACTATGAGAAGTTACTTAATGAGCACCATGGCGGTGTTACTAATCTACGCCATTCCAAGTTTTTCACAATGTATTCAAGGCGATTGCTATAATGGTGAGGGCATTTTTTCCTACCTAGATGGAAGTATGTACGAAGGTACTTTTGCTAAGGGTGAAACCCATGGTTTTGGTGCTTGGTGCTTTCCTAATGGTGATAAATACATTGGAGGGTTTAAAAATAATACCCAACATGGATCTGGGATTGTTTATCATGTCAATGGAGGAGAAACAATGGGCGAGTGGATCAATGGCGAATATTTCGGCGTGAAATATGGAGAGGTCGAAGGTTGCATCGAAGGCGATTGCATCAACGGACATGGAACTTATATTTACGATGAAGGCAATGCAAAATACACGGGATATTTCAGAGATGAAATGCCTCATGGACAAGGAGTTTGTCAATATTCTAATCGTGAATTTTTCGAAGGACAATGGGCTGAGGGAAGTTTTAATGGTTATGGAACTTTGTATTTGTCAGATGGTTCTCCGATTCAAGGATATTGGAAAGATGGAACCTTCATTGGTCAAGAAGAACCAGTTAAAGCTTCATTTATACCTGCTGAAGAACCAGTTGTTGAACAAACCATTTCAACATTGGCAGACATCAGAAAAAATGCTAAAATAAAAGTTCATGCACTAGTCATTGGAATTTCAACTTACACGCATATGCCTGTTTTGAAATACTCAGATGATGATGCTTATAGAATGTATGCATTTTTGAAAAGTCCAGAAGGTGGCGCACTTCGAGATGACAATATTCGAATGTTAATCGATGAAGAAGCAACTCGAAAGAATATCAAAAAAGCCATGAACGAATTATTTATGAATGCTGGACCAGATGATTTAGTATTGATGTATTACAGCGGTCATGGATTAAAAGATTGTTTTTTACCAATTGATTTTGATCGGTATAATAACAAATTATTTCATGATGAAATCAATGAGATTTTAAAACAAAGTCCTGCGAAATATAAATTATGTATTGCTGATGCTTGTCATTCAGGTGGGTTAGCTATGAAAGGTGGAAGTCCTGATACTGATTTTTCGGATGAGAAAGTGATTAATACTTATTATAATAATTTAGCTCAATCGAATGCAGGAACAGCTTTGATTCTTTCTTCAAAATTAGAAGAGATTTCATTGGAATCAAGTGGACTGCGACAAGGAGTTTTTAGTCACTTTTTAATTAGAGGATTAGAAGGAGAGGCAGATCGAAATATTGATAAGATTGTAACAGTTACTGAACTCTTCGATTTTATTTCTTCGAATGTAAAAAGCTATACTGAGAATCGACAATCGCCAGTCATCAAAGGTTCCTTTGATCGGAAAATGACGGTGAGTGTAGTTCGGTAACAAGGTAATTATTAGAATAAAAAAAAGGTTTTACTACTCTTGGTAGTAAAACCTTTTTTTATTCTATTGATTACTATCTTCTCACATAAACATCATATTCATATTCTATTACTTTTTTCTCCCCAGCTTTTAGTTTTATTTCCCAACAAACTTCATTGATTTTATTTAAAGGGATCTGAATATTTACTCGAGCACTTTTAAGCCAATCAATATTTGAGTTTAATAAATTTCCCACAACCGTTTTCTTAATATTTAATTGAATTTTTTCTGATTTAAAATTTTGCACATTGATCTCTCCTGAGACAGTAATTACTTCATAATAATATCCATCTTTTTCTTTTTTGCGAACACTTCGTTCTTTTTCTTTCTCATAATCTTTAACAGAAACATCAGGAGATATAGTCAGTTTTAATTTACCTGTTCCTTGCATAGGAGTGTAATTCAAATCATCTTGACTAATTGGTCGAATGACATCGCCATCTTTTTTTACCACCATTGCAGCACCGGATGTCCAGGCATGTTTTGATTTATTTTCTAGTTCTAAAATATGCCAAACTTTATTTCTGAATTCATCTTTATAATCAACAGGTTGATACGCATAGTAGTTATTATGATTTTTAACTAGATCAACTTCATATAAATCTTCGTAAGGAACAGTCGTCTCAAAAATTGAAAAATAACCTTTTCCACCTTTTGGTAGAGAAATATTATTTAAGCTATAAAAATATAAATCCTCTTCAGCGATACTTTTTATATTGGATGGATTTGAAAAAGTATTATCATTAGCACCACTTGGAGTAAATAAACTATTGCTATAAACATTCGCTCCACCTCGCCGTGCCTGATCTAATAACTGAACATAATTATTTTGGCCATTTTGATTAAACAAGCTAGCTATGTTCGCATCATTAAAAAGTACATCTAATATTTTTGCATATTTGATATTTGGGTAACCCACCACAAAATTAATATCTACATTTTCCATGTCTTCAGCTTGATTAGAAAGTGCAGCTTGCATGGTAATCTTGGCTTTTGATTTTGGTTGAAGTTCAACTTTGTAACTAGGTGTCCATCCTATTCCGTTTTGAAAATAAACTAACTCTAAATTTTGAGGCTGATTATTTTTAAATTGTAATTCTACGATTTGTTGGTTTGTTTTAATCGTGTCAGATTGATCGGTAATATTAAATCCGTTAGAATCTTCAAGTAAAATAGCGTATTGTACTTCATCGGTTGGTAGACTCAAAAGTTCTTCATTTTCAAGCTTGAGAAATACTAAAGAAATTGAGACTTCTTTAATTGTTCCCTGAAACATTTTATCTTGATTTAGAAAAAGCTTAACTTTTTTTCCTTTGTTTATTTTTAAAAACTCACGATTACTACTTGGAATATGTTCAACTTTGGTTTCTCTTATCAAAGTCCTTTTTTGCTCATAACTAATCAAACGTATTAAGTTTGGATTGGACAACCAAAACGTTCCATAAGCTGCTTTTGGCATTGTTTCCAAGTCGAAAATATGATGGTTATGTTTTGGTTTAATTGTTCCTTTTTTCATAAAAAAACCTGAATCGTTTTTAAAAACAGTAACAGTTTTGGTAGTGAATCCTTCTTGCGCCATTAGGCTAAAACAAGAGAAAAGAAAGGAGATGAGTATAAAATAATTTTTCATAATATCTGGATTTTGTATATGAAAAGAAGTGTTTTACAATTGAAACTTTCCAAAGTGATTAGACATAAATATCAATTTTTCTTTTCAAAAAAGAATACCTAAAAAAATCTATTTTCGGTTTTTTGAATTGTATGTGCATAAAAAATCCCGCTTTTTTGAAAAACCAAAAAAGCGGGATTTTGAAGAGAAAAGAATAACTAATTATTGCTCAAAATAAATTTGTTTGATGAGCCGTAAAACGTATAATAAATAAATTCTATTGGCTAGCCAGATACTCGGCTGTATTTTTGAAAATTCGCTCCGTAATATTTTCCGTATTCGCTTTTTCAAAATCTCTTCCAGTAATATTTTCAAATAATTCAATGTAGCGATCAGAAACACTTTGCACAAATTCATCTGGCATTACAGGCATCGTTTGTCCTTCCAATCCTTGGAAACCATTTGCGATCAACCACTCTCGCACAAACTCTTTGGACAAATGTTTTTGTTTTTCTCCACTTGCTTGTCGCTCCTCAAATCCATCAGCATAAAAATATCTAGAACTATCAGGCGTATGAATTTCATCGATCAAAATAATTTTACCATCTTTTTTCCCAAACTCATATTTTGTATCTGCCAAAATTAAACCTTGCTCAGCAGCCATTTCGGTTCCTCTTTGAAAAAGTTCGCGGGTATATTTTTCTAACAAAACATAATCCTCTTCACTCACAATACCTTGTTTGATAATTTCTTCTCTCGAAATATCTTCATCATGTCCTTCTTCTGCCTTAGTCGCAGGCGTGATAATTGGCTCTGGAAATTTATCGTTTTCCTTCATCCCTTCTGGCATCGTCACTCCGCAAAGTACTCGCTCACCTGAACGGTAAGTTCGCCAGGCATGACCAACGCAATAGCCTCGAATGACCATTTCAATTTTAAAAGGTTCGCAAGCCATACCAACTGCAACATTAGCATCAGGAGTTGCTTCTACCCAATTGGTAACGATATCGCTTGTAGCATTCAAAAAGTGTAAAGCAATTTGATTCAACACTTGTCCTTTGAATGGAATTGCTCGTGGCAAAACATGATCAAAGGCAGAAATTCGATCAGAAGCGACCATCACCAATTTATCTTGAATGGTATACACATCTCTTACCTTTCCTTTGTAAAAGTTTGTTTGATTTTCAAATTCGAAATTTGTTGCCTTGATTGACTGTTGCTCTAAAGTCATAGTAATATTTATCTTAAAATACTTTTTAGTAAAAAAACTCATTTTTAAAACTTTGCAAAAGTAAAGTTTTTTACCTTCATTGAGGAATAGTTCAAGAATAAATTGACATTCTTGACTGCTTATTTTGCTCCTAGTTTTTACTTTGAAATCAATCATTTATCCAGATAAACTCATGCTCTCAAAGCAATAACTAGAAACAAAATAAACTACCCAAGAATGTCAATTTATTAATGTACTATTCCTGAGCAACGAAAAAAGAACAAATGATTGAGAAAAATCCTAATTTTTTAATTCAAGCAATAGCACCACTTTCTGAAAGATGTCGATCATTGGGAATTGTTGATTTTCAAGGTGCTTTGGATTATATTTTTCGGTTACCCTATTCTAGAAATTCATCTAAGGAGAATTTGGAATTAGTCTTTTCCGAAAAATGTGGAGTTTGTAGTACAAAACATGCAGTCTTAGCAGCTTTGGCTTTGGAAAACAATTTTAAAGGATTAAAATTGGTAATTGGGATATACCAAATGAATGAAAAAAATACGCCAGGAGTAGGAGGGATTTTGAGAAAAAATAAATTAGACTTTATGCCGGAAGCTCATACTTATTTGGTTTTTGAAAATAAGAGAATTGATATTACCCGAGAAGTTGAAACAGAAGAATCCCCTTTTGTAAGTTTATTGTTAGAAAAAGAAATAAGACCAAATCAGATTAGTGATTTCAAAGTTGAATTGCATCATGATTTTTTAAGGAAGTGGATTTTGCAAAATAAGTTAAAGTATTCCTTAGAGGAAGTTTGGAAAATTCGAGAGGATTGTATTTATGCTTTAAGCCAAATTTGAGAAAGTATTTTTATGAGAAAAAAAGGGTTTTTATTATTTGTAATTGTATTGTTATTTGGTTGTCAGAAATCAAAAGATATTGATTTTGAAACACAACTTGAAAGAGTGAAAAGGCTACATACAATAGAATTTTTTCAAAAAGAGGATAAAAGTGATTTTACTGTTTTTGAATTATTGGAAGGTGAAGAACTTAAAAGTCATATGCCTCTAGCTAAGCTTATTTTTTCGTATGATAATGAAAATTTGAATTCAAAAAATAAAAAGGTGAAAGCATCATTAGAGCTTTTTTTTCAACATAAGTTTAAAACTAGAAGGGAAGGACATCATGGGGCTGTTGACTCAGTAAAGGTATTTTCAATAATTCAGGTGCTAAAATCAAAAGTAGAAAATCCTGACTTTACTAATGATGAGCAGTTTTCTGAAATTGTAAAAAAGCTAGCTGACTTTTCTTATTATTTTTCAAAAGCAAAAAGTATCATTAAAAACCCTTCTCGCGAGAAGTTGGAATATGCTATCTCGTCTTATTCTCAAGATTATTTTTATCTAAAAAACGAACTTTCCCTTCTCATCCGAAAACCGGATATTCTCAAAGAAGACCAAATCGATTTTTCCCAAAAAAATGAAGAAGCCCAATTAGCGGTGAAAGATTTTGTTGCTTTTTTGAATAGCCAATTATTTGAGTTGGGTGAGTAATACGTGGTGGTCTGCTTTAACTGACCTAAAAAATATTCCCCATAATGTTATTTCTTCTAGGTCAGCTAAAGCAGACCACCACGTGGTACCATCCTTTTGTCAAATCTTTTGCAAAATAATATGCATCGTTTCTGCTTTTCATTCTATCTTCTAAAAGAAGATGTACTTTAGCCAATAAAACAATTCCCTTTTTCCTTACAAAACAAAACACTCTTTCAAAATGAATTTCTTACTAAAAAACCTCCTTAGCACTTTTACTTACACAACAGTATTTTTAGGATTAGCAACTTTAGCGATAGATTGGACAAATCCAACTACCACGGAACTTTCAAATTCTAATGATACGCTTTCTGAATATTGTGCTCATGACGCTCTGCTTCAACAAAAATTGGAAGACCCAATTTATCAAGCTAAGCATATTGCCTTTGAAAAAGATTTGTATAACCACCAAAATGGTAATAGTTCAAATGCAGAATTTTTGGCAGATTATACGCTTCCCGTTGTCGTTCACATCGTACATCAAAATGGCGCAGAAAATATTTCTGATGCACAAATTTTTCAAGCGATTCAAGATTTAAATGATGCTTTTGAAAATGTTGGTTACTATGATCAAGGAACAGGTGTCAATACTCAAATTGAATTTTGCTTAGCTATTCAAGATCCTGATGGAAACCCTACCGATGGAATTACGCGAGACGTTTCAGCTTTGACGGATATGGTTTTGGAAACAGAAGATATTGCTTTGAAAGATTTGAACCGATGGGATCCATTGCGATATATAAATATTTGGGTGGTCAAAGAAATCAATAGTTCGAGTTTTGGAAGTGGGGTAGCAGGCTATGCTTATTTCCCAACTTCGCATGGTCAACCAGAAGATGGTCTAGTTGTGGAAGCTCAAAGATTTGGGGATACTCAATCTAACTCAGCGGTGCATGTTCATGAAATGGGTCATTACTTAGGATTGTATCATACTTTCCAAGGAGGTTGTCCGAATGATGATTGTTTGGCAGATGGAGACCGAGTTTGTGATACACCTCCAGATCAAACTACCGTGGCAGCACCTTGTGATTTTCATCAAAATTCTTGTTCGACAGATGTGAATGCAAGTGATCCTAACAATCCATTTACAACTGATGAAGATGACATGATTGAAAATTATATGGACTATGGGGATTTGATTTGTTACTCGGCATTTACTGCTGGGCAGACAGAGCGGATGGTTTTTTCAATTCAAAATATTCGACAAAGTTTGTTGGGATCAGTTGCTTGTTTAGATCCATGTCCTGTTGGGATAACAGCTGATTTTACGGCAAGTACAATGACGGTTGATATTGGAGGGACGATTAATTTTACGAACACTTCTGTAAATTTTGATGGATCAGAATGGGATGTTGACGGAGCAGTTTTTTCTAATATGACAGATGCTACTTATCAGTTTAACTCGTTAGGGACTTTTATAATTACCTTGACGACGACGAATTCAATTGATCCAGTTTGTATTCAAAGTTTTTCAATGGAAATAACTGTTGTATGTCCTGTTGTTTCGAATTTTATTTTAGATAATCCTTCTCCAATCGGTGTAAACGAAACGGTAAATTTTACGAATGTTAGCTCTAATGGAAATAGTTTCGAGTGGTTTGTTAATGGGGTTTCACAATCTACGAATCAAGATTACACACAAAGTTTTTCAGTTTCTGGAATTTTTGAAATCTGTTTGGCGGGTTCCAATCCATTGTGTGCTGACACTTCTTGTACGACTGTGGTAGTTTCTGAAACTGCAGAAGATTGTAGTCCTACATTTATTCGAAGAGTTGGGGAGAGTGGAACAGATGAACAGGCACGTCAAATTATAGAAAGTAATGATGGTGATTTTTTTGTAACAGGAATTAGGGAGGATAGTGTGTTGATTATGAAAATGACACCAAATGGAGAAACTCAATGGATGAGAACTTTTAAATTCACAAATAATAATGATCAGATACAAAGCTTACTATTAGATAGCGATAATAATTTAATTGGAGCCGGAGCAGGTAATCCCAACTCAGGAGCTGCATTTGTAGGATTCATTTTTAAGTATGACTTTCTAAACGATAATATGCTGTGGTCAAAAGAAGCACCTAGTAATATAGGACTAAAAGGATTTCAAATCTTAGAACCGGTGATTGGAGGAGATTATCTATTCATAACTTCTACCCAAAATAATCTATTACCTGGAGCAGGTGATGATTTTGGATTTTTAGAGATAAACAAATTTAACGGAAACATTACTGGAGATATTCAAAAGAATTTCAATTTAGATTCAGCATCGGATGATATTCAATTGGGGGTGGTTCATAATGGATCATTATACACAACTGGAAGATATACTGATGGAGGAGGATCTTCGTCCATGCGCCCAGCTTTGTCCAAATTTAGTTTGAACGGAACAGAAGAATGGTCTAAATTGAATTTTGTAGCATCAGCTTCATCTGCAAGATTATATTCACCAGGAATGGTTATAGAAAATGATAATATTTATTCGATCATGTATGGAGATGATAATGGAAGCAGTACAACGAATACGAATATGTTTTTAGGGAGGAGTGATATTGGTGGTAATATTGATTTTGTGAAAAAATATAGCTTCCAAAACTATACTAATGTTTTTGTAAAAACCTTAAGAAGTGTTTCTGATGGCTTTCTCATTCTTGGTCAAGAAAGGGCAGCTCCTCAACGAATTTTTTTAGTGAAAACGGATAAATTAGGAGATGTGATGTGGGCAAAATCTTACTCTGGAGGTGGAACCGAGTTGGTGAGAGGATTAGGGCATAGTGGTATGATTGAAAAAGATAGCTTTATTTATGTAACAGCAATAACGACAAGTTTTGGAAATGGGGATCAAGACATGTTTTTAATTAAAACGGATTGGAACGGAAATATTTCCTCAGATTGTTCGCTCGTAACAGATTTGAATGTTACGGTTTCAGATGTTGCTAACCCTGTAAGTTATGATCGAACTTTAACTGAATATTCTAATCCAACTACGCTTTCTGACAATACTGTTTCGGTAGTTCAAAATTCTTTAGACAACAATACTTTTTGCATTAGCCTTTGCGCTGAAATCTGCGATAATGGAATTGATGATGATGGTGATGGTTTAGTTGATTGCTACGACCCTGATTGTTGTGGAGATAATTTATGTGAAGATTTTTACTACGCAGATTGTCCAATTGATTGTGAATACACAGGAGGAATTTCTGATTTTGAATTGGAATTAGAATGGACAACTCAAAATTCTTCTCAAAGTTGGTGTGGTTATAACACTCCAATTACGGGCGACGTTGATGGTGATGGAGTTCCTGAAATTTTAGGAAAACCATGTACCGGTGGAGGTGGATCTCCTTGGCCAAATATCATTGTTGTCGATGGAGCAAGTGGAAATATTGAAACGGTAATTACCACACCTGCATTTCGATATATTAATAGTGGACCTTCTATTGCAGATTTAGATGGCAATGGAATGGTAGAAATATTTTTCCAAGCAAGTGATAATTTTGCTAATCAGAATTATGCAGGAAGTGGAATAATTACAGGTGATGTTCGTCGACGAATAGTTTGCTATGAATTTGATGGAACCACTTATGTAGAGAAATGGATGTCGAATGCTGTTGCAGGTTACGATAATATTGAGGATGCAAATACAGCAAGTGCAGCAGATTTTGATGGAAATGGAATTGCGGAAATTTATGTTGGAAATCAGATTTTTAATGGATTGGATGGAACGTTAATCACAGAAGGAGGAGCTAATAATCGACGAGGTATTCAAGATCAAAATGGAATTGGAGAAATGCATAACCGAGCTGTTTCTTATTCAGTTGCCGTTGATGTTTTGCCAGATGATTTTTGTACAAATTGCGAAGGTTTAGAAATCGTTGCCGGAACGGCAGTTTATTCAGTTGATATCGATCCTGTACTTCCATCAAATAGTTCAGTAAATATCGAAGTGGAAATGCCAAGTGGAAAAGATGGTCGAACAAGTATTGCTGATATCGATAATGATGGAGATTTAGATGCAATAGTTACTTCCAATGATGCAGGTAATGCTTCGGTTGCGGGCATCCAAATTTGGGATATTCAAACGCCAACTTACCTCGTCAATGTCAATAATATTTCCACAGGTGATGGAGAAATTTCTCAAGCGAATATTGCAGATTTTGATGGAGATGGACAAGTAGAATTTGGAGTTTGTAATAAATCTCTTTATACCGTTTATGAATGGGATGGAGGAACTGGTCTGAATACACTTTGGACTCTTGTGACTAACGATGGTTCAGGGCAAACAGGAAGTACTGTTTTTGATTTTAATAATGATGGACAATATGAAGTGGTTTATCGAGATCAAACTAATCTTCGAATATTGGATGGAGCGACAGGAGCTGAATTGGCTTCTGAATTTTGTTCTTCGTTGACGAGAGTAGAATATCCAGTTGTCGTTGACGTCGATGCTGATGGTGAAACAGAATTATTATGTAGTTGTGTCGGTGAACTTAGAGCTTATGGTTCATTGAACGTACCTTGGGTTTCGACTCGCTCAGTTTGGAATCAGCATAACTATTTTAATGTGAATATTAATGATGATCTAAGTATTCCAATCAATCAACAAGAACATCATGTGGTAGGTGATAGTATTGTTTTAAATAATTTCTTGACTCAGTATGCTAACCCACAATTTCCAATTCCAGATGCTACCGTGAGTGTCGATAGCTTCGGATGTGGCATTGATAGTTTTTATGTTCAGTTGGAAATTTGCAATGAAGGTGATTTGAGATTGAGTAATGAAATGCCAATTACTTTTTACGATAGCGATCCAACTTCGACCAATGCAACTGTTTTGACTACGGTAGAATTAGGGCAAAATATAGATCCAGATACATGTCTAACACTTGGGTTCTTTATCACACCACAATATAATCAGACGATCTATATAGTCGTCAATGATGATGCTTCGTTGCCTGGGCCATATGATTTGTCTTCGGATTTCCCAGTAACTTCCATTGCCGAGTGTGACTACACTAATAATATTGATAGTTTTATTTTGATTGGAAATCCACCAATGGAACTCGATCTTGGACCAGATATTACTATTTGTGATAATGGAGTAGTTGAATTAAATGCAGGAAGTGGATTCATTAGTTATGAGTGGCAAGATGGGTGGATGGATAGCACTTATACTGTTTTTGGAGAGGGAAAATATTGGGTGGATGTTCTCGACTCTTGTGGAAATCTCCAAAGTGATACGATTGAGATTACTCGAATAGGATCTACGATTGCAACAGTTGAACCACAGGTGGCTACTTTTTGTCCACCTACTTGTGTGACATTTACAGTTCAAGGAAACTTTTTTGATCACTATGAATGGCAACCTTCAGATTACTTGGATTGCGATACTTGTAAAACGGTAACAGCCTGCCCTCCAGGAGATTTTCAATATATATTAATTGCATGGACTGATGATGGATGTTATAGTTTGGATACTGTTTTGACTCAAACTACCTCTTATCAAACGCAAGAAGATTTTTCTGTTTGTGTCGGAGGAAGTATTATTATTGATGGACAAGTAGTATCGACTCCAGGAACTTATACGCAAGATTTAATTGCTTCCAATGGATGTGACTCTACGCATATAATTACCTTACAAAACTTTCCAGAAACAGATTTTGATTTCAATATTACACCAGCCTGTCCAGGTGCCGATAACGGATCAGCATCAGTAATTATTAACTCAGGACAAACTCCATTTACCTATAATTGGGATGTTCCGGGTGTAGGAAATACTCCTACGATTAGTAATCAATCGGGAGGTAATTATAATGTGACGATCACCGATGGAAATGATTGTACTATTGTAGGGACTACAACAATTCCGGAGGATGATGACTTCGATGTTATCGCTGATGTTTTGGGAGAAATTTGTGTAGGAGAAAATAATGGAAGAATAGAAATTTTAGATCCAATTGGAGCAGAGTGGACTTATAGTTTGGATGATATAAATTTCCAAAGTAGTCCAATATTTGAAAATGTTTCACCTGGCGCTTACACCATTTATTTGACAGATGGATTCTGTGAATATGAAGCGCAAGTCTCAGTTGCTTCAGGTTCCGATTTTGAAATAGGCATTACTGCTTCACCAAGCACCATAGTTGCTGTAGGAGAAAGTGTTGATTTACAAATCACAAATCTTCCTTCAAATGTAGATTCCATTGAATGGGAAAACACAGAAACTTTAAGTTGTGACGATTGCGAAAACCCAACAGTAACTCCAATCGAAAATAATACAACATACTCGGTAACGGTTACTGATTTGAATGGATGTATTTCAACTGCATTTATCGTTTTAACATTCCCATGTCAAGCAGATAAAGTTCAAATTCCAAATGCATTTACACCAGATGGAGATGGATTGAATGATAAATTTGAAGCAGTAATTGGCGAAGGAGTAGAGGTAGTTAGCTCTATGAAAATTTTTGATCGATGGGGCGAAAAAGTTTTTGAAGCCTCAGGAAGTAACGCTCAATGGGATGGATCTGTCGATGGAAAACCTGGTGTTTCAGATGTTTACGTTTATGTAATCAGAGTAACTTGCCCAGAGGGAGATGAACAATTTGTAGGCGATGTAACCTTGATTCGTTAAGGTTGCTCTGGCAAATAGTAGAGAAAATCCTTTTAGACTAAAAATCTAAAAGGATTTTTTTATAAAAAAACACTCTCAAGTTATATTCAATAAAATGATATTTGTTTTTTGTGAAAATCGATTAGAAATCATGTGGTATTTTCAGGAAGTTTATGTTTTTAAATTTTCACGTTAAAAAAATCAAGGCATGAGGAATTTATCTTTTTGGGCAAAAAATAACAGAGCAAAAGCATTAGTCATAACAATAATATTACACATTATTTTATCCTACTATTATTTCTATATAGGTGCGTTGCTTTTTACAGAAAAAATAATTTTACCATCGGTACTACTTTATGTTGTTGCAATATTGATATTAACGGCTTATGCTTTTTATCCCATGAAACATGTAAAAAAAGGAATTTTTAAAAAAACCTTTTTTCGAGAAAAACAATGGCAACTAGTTGGAATGGTGTGTACGTTAATATTTATGGTTTTTATAGGAAATCAGTCAACGAAAAATGCTTTTTCCCTACAAAATAATCCATCAAATTTTTCTGTGCAGCAAGTTGCACTCGACATAAAAAAAGATGGTAAGGATACTAGAATTGAAAAAATAAATGATCGAAAACTTATTAGAAAGGTTAAGAAAAAACTTCGCAAAAGAATTAGAAGTAAGGTTCGAAAACTTAAAAGAACAGAAAGCGGGATGACTGATTTTGGAAAATTTTTAGCGATATTTTTTTCAGTTTTATTGGCCATCGGATTGGGGATATTAGTCCTAGCTTTATCATGCAATCTTTCATGTTCAGGAAATGAAGCTCTTGGAGCTGTGGTTCTGATCGGTGGATTTATATTAATAATTGCGGGGTTGATTGCCGTAATAAGGTGGATTGTATTGACAAAATCTAGGAAGGAGTTGACAGAGGAAAAAGAAAAGAGTTTAGGATAAAAAAAATGAGCCATCCGGAACTAATGGATGGCTCATTTCAAAATTGAATTATATTTAAGTATGAAATTTATAAGTTGCTTGGAATAATTACAGCATCTAATACGTGAATTACTCCATTAGTAGCTTGAACATCTGTCAAAATAACAGTAGAAGTACCTCCTGCAGCATCAGTAATAGTTACTGATCCATCAATATTTACTGTGAATTTCTCTGAGGCGTTTGCTGAAGTCACCTCCATTCCATTAGTTAAATCTGTTGATCGTACATTTCCAGGAGTAACAACATGGTATGTCAAAACTTTCGCTAATTGCTCAGTTGTCAATCCATCAACTGTAGATTGAATTGCAGCAAATGCACTATTTAATGGAGCGAATACTGTGAACGGACCATCTGTCTGTAAAAGATCTACAAGGCCTGCATCAGCAGCTCCTAATGCACCTACTAAAGATGTAAAATTGCTATTTGCTACTGCATGTCCAACAATATCCATTGGTAAAAGTACTTGGTCAACGATGTGGATAACACCATTTGTTGCATCTACATCTGCAGTAGAAACATTAGTTGTTCCGTTGATCACAACTCCATTGCTACCTTTCTCAATTAAAATAGAAAGTTGAGTATCATTTGGTCCATAGTTAGAAGCAGTTGATGCATAAGTCTGACCATCTGCTAAGTCTCCTGAAGTAATTTTAGCACCACCTAAAACATGGTATAATAATACTTCTTTTAAAGCTGCATCAGAAATGGTAGTTAAGTCAATTCCTGCTGCTGTGAAAGCGTCATTTGTTGGAGCAAAAACAGTAAAAGGTCCATTTCCATCAAGAACAGAAACTAAATCTGCTTGTTGTAAGGCAGCAACTAAAGTACTGAATTGGGCATCTCCACTTGCAATTTCAACAATACTCATTGGTTCATTTACCATTGGAGTTGGTTCATCATCATCATCGCCACATGCAACGAATAAAAATGGTAATGCCAATAAAAGTGTCCATCCTAGAAACGAAAGATTTTTTTTCATTTTTTTAAATTTTAATGTGATTTGATTTTAATTTTTCAGATGTGGATAGAACACACGAGGTTTAGTTTTGTTTAAAAGAATGCAAAAAAATGTTAAACAAAATCTTTTTTAAGATGAGAGGGATACTCAAAAAAATAGGAGAGATCTTCAGTATAATTGAAGATTTCTCCTATTTTTTTTGGCAAAAGGGAGGAAATAAATATTTTAAAACATATTAAACCAATTCATTTTTTTACTGCTTTTTTCTTTTTCAGATTTCAACATTCGATAAATGGTTGATTTGCCCATGTCTAATTTTGTTGAGACAACTTGAATATCATTATCATATTTATCCAAAAAATGATGAATAATTTTTGATTTGTATTCTTCAAAAGTCATTTCTGGGTCTAAAAAACTGATTTTAGTAGATGTCTTTTCAAATTCAATATCATTCTCTGAAATAATACTATCATCAGCTAAGACCATCGCCCTTTCCATGGTAGATTTGAGTTCTCGAATATTTCCAGGAAAATAATAGGAGAGTAGTTTTTGTTTCGCTTCTTTTGATAATAACTTTTTTGGAAAATCATTTTTCTCGGAGAATTGACTCATAAAACTATTAGCCAATAAAATTATATCATTACCTCGATCCTTCAACGGAGGAATATTGATTGGTAATCCCATTAGGCGATAATAAAGACTTTCTAAAAAATGTCCAGCCTCCATTTCTTCCAATAAATTTTCCGTAGAGCTGGAGATTAATCGAACATCGATTGAAATTTTTTCAGTTCCATCTATTCGTTGAAAATAGCCGACTTTGATAGCTTTTAAGAATTTAGCCTGAAAAGACAAAGGCATCAAATGGATATCTTCAAGATATAAAGTTCCTTTGTGAGCCAATTCTAATTTCCCTTTTTGGAGGATTTGATTCTGTTGGTTTTCGAAGCCGAAAAATTCTTTTTCCCAATCTTCCATTTCAATTCTGCTCAATTTTAGATAGATATAGGGAAATGGTTTTTTATTAGAGAGATTATGAATCAGATAGGCTGCGGCTCCTTTGCCTGTACCTTGTTCTCCTGAAATATAACAATTGATATTAGTTGAGGTAGCCTTGTCAATTAGTAGAGCTACTCGTTGCATTTTTGGACAACTATACACCATGTTTTTGATAATATCATGGTGCATTTTTACATTTAAGCTTTCCAATTGATTATGTAAATGATTGGAATGGCTTAAATTCTTTAGTAAAAAATGGAGACGATGCTCCGTCAATTCTTCTTTTTGAAAACAATTATAAACGTTAGATTTTAATGAAATTTCTAAATCTGTGGTAGTATTGTTTTTTAAAATAAGTATGATGGGGATATTTTTATCGAAATCTAGTATTTTATCTATAAAAGGAATAACCTCCGCAACCTCATTTTCTATATCTAAGAAAATAGCACTAGGTCTTCGATGAATATTGTGAAAGGCGGAATCCCAATTTTCAAAAGTAGATAATTCATATTTAGAAGAAGAAACAGTCGCCAGACGTTGGCTAAGATTGGAGTCGGTAGACACTAAAAAAATCCTGCTCAATGCAACATTTATACTCATTTATCTTTACTTGATTTTTTGTAATCCCCGTAGATGTAATAATTTACGATGTTCAATGAAGTTGATAACAGAAAGGTGTTGTAGTATTTGGCATGTATGATCGCGAACAAAGAATGAGTGATTCCAAAAAATTACTGCGAAACAGATTCTCACATTTCTGTTCGAATTCTGTTTCAGCAGATAATCTTTGGAACGATAACTTTCAAAGGGGGGCTAGAAAGCTACGTATTATAATAATAGCTAATATTGTGCCAAGTTCTCAAAATGAAAACAAGTGTTCTCAATATGGGAACAGTATTTCAAAAAGAAATTAATTTGGTTCAGCTTCCTTCAGTACATAAGTCAAATGTTTATCATCAATCTTATTCAACTTCAATACACCCTTAAATTCCACAACAGAATCTACTTCGTATCTTTTAATAGCACTTGGTTTTAGTTCTAATTCCAAAACAGTTTCTGGGCCAGCGCCTCCACAAAAGAAACAACTTGAATTTGGGTTTTTTGATAAAACATAAGAAATCCCCATAGGGTCAAGTGGAATCATGTGTCCAGAAATGATGACTTCTTTCCCATCAAGATCTTTGATTGACTTTCCAAAAGTGGCAATGTGTAAATTATATCCTAACTCTTCCGAATATTCTACTTCATATTTCACATCACCCAAATAGCTCCAATTTATTAGCTTTTGAGCGGTTAAAGTATTTTGCAAAAAAAGAAAAAGTAAGAAAGTGAAAGTATATTTTGTCATTGGTTTAATCATTAGTAGTGTAGTTGATTCTTAGATATCTAGGGTATTTATCTAAGAAGGATATAATTTTACGTCAAAGATATATAACTAAATTGTTTCAAATTTCGTATCCTACAGTATTAACTTTATTTTATGAAAAAAATTACAGAACAAGACTCTAAATATAAAAGTTTAGAAAAAATGTCAACTCGGCAGCTATTAGAAAATATCAATGCTGAGGATCAAACTGTGGCGGATGCTGTTCAAAAAACGATTCCCAAAATTGAACCTTTGGTAAAGGTGATTGTGGAAAAGATGAAAAATGGAGGGCGACTATTTTATCTCGGAGCTGGTACTAGTGGACGTTTAGGAATTTTGGATGCGTCGGAATGTCCGCCTACATTTGGAGTTTCTCCAGATTTAGTCATTGGATTGATCGCAGGTGGAGATGATGCTATTCGAAATGCAGTTGAAAATGCAGAAGACGATATTGAAAACGCGTGGAAAGATTTGGAAAAATATCAGGTCAATGAGCAAGATGTAGTGATAGGAATAGCTGCAAGTGGATCGACACCTTATGTAGTTCATGGATTAAAGGATGCACAAAAAAATGGAGTTAAAACAGGTTGCATCACTTGTAACTTGGGGAGTCCATTAGCAGCTGTAGCAGATTTTCCAATTGAAGTAATTGTTGGGCCAGAGTTCGTGACTGGAAGTTCGAGAATGAAAGCTGGAACTGCTCAAAAAATGATTCTCAATATGATTAGTACCTCTGTGATGGTTCAGTTGGGAAGAGTAGAAGGGAACAAAATGATCGATATGCAATTGTCGAATGATAAGCTATGGGAACGTGGAATTCGGATGATTCAAAATGAAATAGATATCTCAAAAGAAGATGCAAAAGTATTGTTAGAAAAATACGGAAGTGTAAGAAATGCAATAGCTCATTTTGAAAAATAAAGTATTTCCAGTATCTTAATAGGAAATGCGCAAACCATGAAACAAACATTCCTCCTTTTGCTTTTTGCAATTTTCAACTTTTCTTTTGTCTTTGATTCTAAGACAATTTCTCTTCAAGATGGGCTAGTGGCTCATTATAATTTTAACGATTGTGATGCTCGTGATGTCAGCGGAAATGATAATGATGGATTATTGTTTGGCGAGGTAACTTGTTGGTGTGGAATTGAGGATGATGGTTTGTTATTGGATGGAGTGAATGATTATATAGAATTTCATGGAGTTGTAAATCGATATTTTACAACCTCTGATTTCTCACTTAGTTTTTTTATTCGAACAGATCAATATTCATTTTATGAGCAAAGTCTTTTTAGCAAAAGAGAAGATTGTGGAGAAGAATTCGTTTTAGATTTTTTACTCAATAGAAATAAAAAAACTATTGAAACACATGTTCAACAAAGTGAATATAAAAAATACAAAGACATTTCACCTGACATTGAAGAAGGTGGTTGGTATCATGTGACTTTAGTTCGAGAAGGGCAAGAAGCACATACTTATATAGATGGAATTATGCAGAAATCTGTCAAGCGATGTAGTGGAGTAGATTTAAGTAATGATGCAGTTTTGTCTTTTTCAAATTCGCCATGTTTGAATGGGAAAGTGCAAAGATTTAAAGGGATTTTGGATGAAGTGAGAGTATATGATCGTGCACTTACGGAAGAAGAGGTTGAAGCGATTTATTCTTTGACACCTATTGAAAAGGCGCATACTGATTGTATGACGTAACTTATTGGACGCTGACTTTTTATGAATTAATGTGTTTTCCCTAAGTCATAAAGATTCATAAAAAGTCAGCATCCTAAAAAATCAAATCCCCAAATTTATTTATTCCAACCAAAGCAAGTACCTTTGCGCAATATTTTTCAAATCTTATTTTATAAAAATTAAAACGATTAACGTTTACCATAAAACGTCTATCGTAAAACGTAAAAATTAAATATCATGTTTGGAGATCTTTTAGGAAATATGGAGGAGAAGCAAAAGGCGATGAAAGAAAAATTGAATACGATCATTTTAACTGAAGAAACAGGTGATGGAGCAATTAAAGTAAGTGCTAATGCTAATCGCGAAATCACGAATATTTCAATCAATAAGGACGGAATTGATTTGGAGGATATGGAGCAATTAGAAGATTTATTGATGGTAGCAATGAATAGAGTTTTGGAAAAAGCAGCAGAACAAGAAGCGATCGAGTCACAAAAAATGATGAAAGACATGATGCCTCCAGGATTAGGAGGTCTAGGTGATCTTTTTGGTTCGTAGTTTGAATAGTATATAAGTGTATGTTAATGTGAACAATATTGAAGC
This sequence comes from uncultured Saprospiraceae bacterium, assembly GCA_964564545.1. Lineage (GTDB taxonomy): Bacteria > Bacteroidota > Bacteroidia > Chitinophagales > Saprospiraceae > CAJQQY01. The sequence continues at coordinate 12,832 of CAZMBP010000074.1, read as the reverse complement.
AAATTACTGAGAAAGTCCAATTTTATACTTTTTCCTACCAATTAGCAGCTATTGTTCATTATTCTATTTTTTTCCAATAAAATTAAATAAATAACGTTTTTATTTAGTTGAATTATCGAGTCAAAAAATTAAAAATAATACCAATAATCGATGAAATATTTTTCCCTGATTTTTCTATTTTTTCTAAGTTTTCAGAGCAATGCTCAGAGTGGATTAGTAGCACATTTTACCTTTGACCAATGCGGTGAAGTAGTGGATGTAACTGGAATTAATAATTCGGCTTTCCCTGATTTTCAGTTTGGATTTCCCAACGGAATCGGGTGTGCCTGTGGTGTCAAAGATTCTGCTTTAGTGATGGAAGGAGATCATGATGGAATTGGCTTTGAAGACAAAATTTTCTTGATTGGTAATTATGATAATTACTTTGATGACGACGATTTTACGATAAGTATGTTTTTCAAAGTAACAGATTATAACGGTAATCGAACACTTATTTCTAAAATGGGAGATTGCAATGATGATAATGGAATTTCTATTCGATATACGGGAGCAACTAATTTTATTACAGCTTATGTTGGAGAAGACGCCATCAAAAATGTAACTATTGCTGGAAAATTAAATGATGATAGATGTTGGCATCACATCGTTTTGATCAAAAAAGCGAACAGAGTTTCTTTTTATGCTGATGGAGTTTTGATTGGAGAAAAGCCAACTGTTGGAATTTTGAATCCTAAAAATGACAAAGAATTCATTTTGGGTTATGGACCATGTGTAGGATTAATTGATTTCCCATTAGATGGATATATTGATGATCTACGAGTGTATAATCGAGCGGTGCCTCTTTCTGAAATCGAAGAGTTTTCATATGACATCGATATGATCGGAAATCGAAGAGATACCCTAATCATAGAAGGGACTTCAGTTAACATTTACACTAGTCCAACTTGTGCAGATGAGTTTAGTTGGTCTCCTGCAGATCCTTCTTTAGGTGTTGATGATCCAACGGACCCAAATACAATAATCACTCCTCCAGAAGATGGAACTTTCGTTTTATCAATAATCGACCCTGATTCGATAGGTGGATGTGTTGCAAGAGATACAATTAATATTACAGTTGTAGATTCTGATAGTTTGGATTGTAATCAAATTCTTTTGCCAGAGGCATTTACTCCAAATGGAGATGGAATTAATGATTCTTATTTTATCAGTAATCCATATGCCATTCTAGATTTTGTTTCCTTTGAAATATTTGACCGATGGGGGGGAAGAGTATTTTATTCCGAAGATGTTTTCGCTCAATGGGATGGTGATTTTAATGGGAAAAAAATAAATCCAGGAGTTTGTGTGTATCGAATTGTTTATAAATGTCAAGGCGAGGAAAAAATAAAACTTGGGAGTCTCACCGTATTGCGGTGATGGCAAATTCATTTTTTCTTCAAAAAAATCACGTTTTACAAGTCATTGATTGTAAAACGTGATTTTTTTTTTTGCAAAAACTATAGGTGACAAAATGTGAAAGAAACACATCTTATTTCTCGATAGGAAATTTATAATTATATCTTCAAAATTATTATTCCAATAATCATTCAATAATCACTATTTTTGGGGATCAGATAACAGCCTCAACTCCCTAAAAATTTAATTCCTAACAATATCTTTTTATGATAACATTTAATAAAATACTCAGATTGTTGAGTTTAATATTCACTATTGCAATATTAAATAGTGCTTGTGGAAGTGGATCTTCTCAAGAAGCAACTGACAAAATTTCGATAGAGACAACTATTCCAGTTGAGCTTAAAGCTGTAAAAACGTCAAATTCAGATGTCGAAAAAACCGTTGAACCAACTGAATCAGATGTTGAGAAAAAGGAAGAGCCTATAGAAAAGGTTGAAGAAAAAGGTGAAGAAAAACCGAAAGAGAAGAAGGAAGTGAAAAAAGCACCAAAGAAAAGAGCCAAAATGCATTTTCCTGAAAAAGTGTATGATTATGGTTTTATCATGCAGGGCGATACGGTTCAACACGATTTTTATTTTAAAAATGTTGGAAACGATGATTTAGTAATTAGAAGAGTAGAGCCTTCTTGTGGTTGTACAGTTCCAATTTATCCAAAGGATCCAATTGCACCAGGAGAAGATGGGAAAATTTCTGTCACATTTAAAAGTGCAGGTAAATTGGGACGACAAATTCCGACGATCAAAGTTATTACGAATTATAAAAGAGCGATCAAATTAGAGCTGAAAGGATATGTAGATGCTGAAAGAGAGAAACCAAGAAAAGTTGTCGAAGAGAAAAAAGATACCATTCAGTAAAAACCTTTTTCTTAGCTCACAAACCCTTAATTCCCATGAACATCCAATCTGTAACTACTTCCTTAAAAAATGCTAAAAGTTCTTTTTTGAAAAAAGATCTAGAAGCAGCTTTGGATTCTGTCCAAAAGAGCTTAGCTCTTGCTGAAGAAAACCATTCTTTAGATGAAGTGATCTCTTCCAAGATTTTTATCGCCAAAATTTATTGTAGAAAAGGTCGCTATGGAGGAGACAACCAATATTTCTCTAAAGCATCCGAAGTACTAAAAACAATAGAAGAAGAATCAATCATTGAAGATGAGATTATAAATTTCTTTTTGACTAAAAGCGAAGTCTTTTTGTTAAAAGATGATGCTAGTGAAGCGCATCGGTATGCCGATTTAGCTTTTCAAAAAAGTCAAAATGAAAATAATATTCCAGGAATAGTTCGATCTCTCTTAGCAAAGACCGAAGGGTTTTTATTAAAAAATCAGTTTACCGAAGGAGCAGATTTAGTGAATCAAAGTTTGGTTTATTTGGAGAAAATAGAAGAGCCAATTTTGAAGGCTAAAGCTTTTAATTTGCTTTGTAAAATTCGAATTAAACAGCAGGATTATAATGAAATTTTAAAGTATGGGGAAGAGGTTTTAACAATAAGTCAAGAGCATGCTGATATTGAAAAAGAAATAATAGCAAGTAGTAATTTAGGTGTTTATTATGGATCTCGATTAGATTATAAATCTGCCATAAAATACTTTTTCTCCAGCCTAGAAAAATCGAAAGCCATTCAATTCGATCGGCAGACTGCTCAAAATTTGATTAATCTAGGAACGATTTACGCTAGACTATTTAATCCAAAAGAATCGTTGAGCAATTATCAAGCAGTAGTCGAGAAATATGATCAAGTGTTGGTTGATACGACAAGAACCATTATTTATAATAACATAGGGAATATACATTTTGAGGAAAAATCTTACGAGGAAAGCAAGAAGAATTTCCAAAAGTCATTAGCACTAGCTGAGCAAATTCATTATACAGAGATGATTGCTTTGGCTTTGGCTCATTTAGGGAAATTAAGTTGTGAGGAGAATGACTTTGAAACAGCGATGAGTTTTGCTGATCGAGCCAATGAGTTGTTAGAAGATTTAGGTGATGTTAATGCGAAGTCGATTAACCTTTTAAATTTTGCAAAATTAGCTCATCATTCAGGAGATTTTGAAACGGCAATTTTGCATTTGAAAGAAGGAATTGAAATTTCTAAAAAAGTTAGAAATGAGGAAAATGAAATTGCTTGTTATCGTTTGCTTTCTGAGTTTTATAAGGATAAAAAAGACTTTGAGAACGCTTTCCATTTCAAAACTTTATATGCAGAAAAGCAAGAGGACTATTTGAGGAAAATGAGGAATCGACAGATTCTAGATCAAGAGATAAAATTTGCAACGAGAGAAAAAGAACAGCAGATTGATGCCTTGACTCGAGCAAATAAGTTACAAGCAATGTTGTTGCAAAAACAGGAAGAGGTAGAACGAGCTAATGAACAATTGACACAGGCGAATGAGGAGTTAAAACAATTTGCTTATGTTGCTTCTCATGATTTGAAAGAGCCGTTGAGAATGATTGGAAGTTATACTCAAATTATCAATAAGAAATTAGCTTCTGAACTAGATGAAAATACCCAAACCTATTTTCATTATGTAACGGATGGGGTGGAGCGAATGAATAATTTGTTGGATGGGTTATTAAAATATGCAACAGTTGGTCGTGGAGCTCAAGATTTGAAAGTGGTTAATCTAAATGATACGATGGTGATTTGTCAAGCGAATTTGAGGTTGTTGATTGAGGAGACCGAAACAAAATTAGAGGTAGGAGATTTGCCTTCCATTTTAGGGATAGGATCATTGCTTTCACAGCTTTTCCAAAACCTAATTTCCAATGCTATCAAGTTTAGAAATAAAGATACTATTCCTGAAATTACGATTCTGAGTGAAGAAAAAGAGAACGAATATTTGATTAGTATAAAAGATAATGGGATTGGAATTAAAGATGAATATAAGGAGAGGATCTTTGTGATTTTCCAACGATTACATGCTCGAACTGATTATGAAGGAACAGGAATAGGATTGGCGATTTGTCATAAGATTATGCAAAGAATGGGCGGTAAGATTTGGGTGGAATCGGAATATGGAAAAGGGTCGACGTTCTTTTTTACATTTCCGAAACCGGTGGAATCGGGGAATATCGAATAATGATTTAAGAACAAGGATTTGAGTTGTTGGACGATACTTTTCGTAAAATATACAAAATTAATTGCTCAAGTTTCTTGAATCAATATTCAAAAAAAAGCCTGATTTTCAGTTACTGAAAATCAGGCTTCTCTTTTTTATTTATTTTAAATATTAATCAAGTAAAGTCACATCACCTCGATACAATAAGGTAATGCCATCATCAAAAGTTACTTCAATTAAATATACAAACACCCCAGGATTCATTATCCTTCCTCTGAATCGGCCATCCCAACCATTTGCCACATCAGGGAAAGCTGAAGGTGCCAAGTTATTTCTTTCAAAGACTAATTCACCCCATCGATCAAATACTTGCATGGAATTAATTTGAGTAACTCCAGGTCCAGAGAACACTTGAAATTCATCATTGAATCCATCTCCATTTGGAGTGAAGACATTTGGAATAAAAACGTTTCTGTTTTTATCTACCTCAATAAAAATATCATCACTTCCGTTACAGCCATTGATGTCAAAAATTTCAACAGAATATGTTTGATCATCAAGAGGAGATACAACTGGGTTCAAACAGTTCAAACAAGAAGTCGAATCAAAAATAGCAGGTGTCCAAATGATAGAATCAATCGGCACATTACTTCCCGATAAAATTGCATTTAATTGAAGCGATTCACCTAATTGTATTTCAACATCTGGCCCAAGATTAACAATAATTGCAGGTGGCTCATTAATGAAAATATTTTCAGTATAAGTACATCCATTTCCATCTGAAATTTCTACAACATGATCTCCTGCAAATACATTAATGGCAGTTCCAATGTTTTGAGCAGGTCCACCATCAACTGAGAAAGTATATGGAGCACCAGTTCCACCTCCTGCAGTTTCTACAGTTAGAAGTGTTTGGTCACCATTACAAATTGGTTCTAGAGGAGTTGGGATAAATCCAAAAACAGGAATTGGTTCAGTTACATTATAAGAAACTTCATCCGAACATCCATTCACATCAGAAATAGTAACAGTATAAACTCCTGGAGATAATCCACTAGCAATATTAGTTGTACTAACTCCACCAGACCAAGTATAGGTCATCGGGTCACCATTTCCTCCTGTAAAATCTACTTGGATATATCCATCTGCATCTCCGCCACATGTTACGTTTTCAGTACTATCAAGAACAGCAACTAAAACTTCAGGCTCACCTAAGGTAACCATAGTTTCAAATTCACATCCATTCATATCTGTAACCGTAACTGGATAATCACCAGCTGGAATATTTGCTAAAGTAATATCAGTAGTTCCATTACCCCATTCAAAAGTGTAGGCTGGAACTCCACCTGTTCCATTGGCAGTAATCGAACCATCCGAAGCACCAAAACAACTTGGTTCATTTAAGGTTGGATTTAGACCTAATTGAGGAGGGGCAGGAATATCTACTGTAGCAGAATTAAAACAACCATTTTCATCTTGGACATTTACTGTTTGTAATCCTTGACAAAGTTCAGTTGCGGTACTACTCATATCTACTTCTAATTCACCTGATGACCAAGAAAAAGTATAAATTGCAGAAGGTGCATTTCCTCCAGATGCTAAAGCTGTTGCTCCTCCATCACAATCAACAACTTGATCAAAACAACTTACAGGTGTAATGTCGGTAAATACAATTGTAATACTATCTGGATCTTCTAGTATAACTTCAGTCACAATTTGATCACACATATTAGCGTCTGTAATCGTTACGGTATAAGTTCCAGAAGGTAAAGCTGGTACAGCAGAATTTGTTGAATTGCCAGCATTAGTAGACCATTGATAAACATATGGAGTTGTACCTCCTGACATTTGAACAGCAGCAGTTCCAGTACTTTCTCCATAACAATTTGGATTAGTTGGTAATGGTTGAACTAACATTAATTGTTCAGGTGCATAGAGAAAAGCTGAATCAATCGCTTCACAACCATCAGCAGAAGTTACAGTTACAGTATAAGTTCCAGGGCCTAAGTTGCTAATTGTTTGACCATTAACAATCGATCCATTTGGAAAAGTCCAAGAGTAATCTGTGATAGGCGTATTTCCGTCAGTAGCATTTACTGTTAATTCTCCATTGGTATCAGTTGGACAATCCACAGAGATGGAATCAAAAGACACAATGGTAGGAGGTGTAGGAGGATTGATGGTAAATGGAGAAAAAGTTTGACATCCATTTGCATCCTCAATTGTAACAACATAAGCCCCTGAAGGAACATTGTTTACAGAGTTAGCATCTACCCCAACACAACATGTCCAAGTATAAGTATAACTTCCGTTTGGAAAAGGAGTACCTCCGATCACATTGACCGAAGCTGTTCCGTCATTTCCTCCAATGGCACAAGTTTCATCAGTAGTATTTACTATCCCATCAATCAGTAAAGCATCTGGTTCTGAAATCGTAATTGTCGTATCTATATTACAGCCTAAAGCATCGGTAATCGTTGTAGTATATGTTCCTGGAGCAAGGGGTGAAGCACTACTCATAGTCGAAACATTTGGCGACCATTGATAAGTATAACCTCCGTTATTTGTTCCAATTACTGAGGGTGCATGAAAGATTGCTCCATCATTTGCACCATTACAATTCACATCTTGAACAACTGAATTAGCAAAAATTATCGTTGCAGCACTTACTGTTCCGGTAGCAGTAGCTGTACACATATTGTCATCAGTAATCGTTACTGTATAAGTTCCAATTCCAAGGTTAGTGGCAATTTGAGTAGTTTGAGTTGGAGTGGTACTCCATGCATAAGTATATGTTCCAGTACCAGTTACACCTCCCATTCCTGTAGCTTCAATTTCTCCATTATCAATTCCTGAACAAGCAGCATCTGTCACCATCACATCTACGGTCAATTCAGAAGGCTGTGAAGGAGTAGTACTTGCGACAGCGGTACACATATTTCCATCGGTAATGGTAACTGCATAAGTTCCTAATGCAGGATCAACATTTGGAATTGTTTGAGTAGTTACATTTCCAGGAGTCCATAAAAAAGTATATTCTGGACCAGGATTATTAACAATAACTCCACCCACAATTACATCAGCAGTAAAAGATCCATTCGTATCTCCAAAGCAGAGAATTGGTTGAGAAACAGAAATACTCGCTCCCAAAATTGGTGGTTCTTCAATCAAAATCGTATCTAAGTCAACCACAGCAGGAACACTCGAATCCGTAATAGTTAAAGCATAAGTTCCCGCAGGTAAGCCTGGTTGCGAAACCATTTCACCCTCATTAATTCCCGTAATTGCACCGTTATTAGTAGGATTCCCCACTTGGGAATATCCAATATCATAAGGAGCCGTTCCATTACTTGGAATATTTACAGTAAAATCAATACTTCCATCTGAAAGTCCATTACAACTCACATCATTTGGTGTAATTGTAATATCAAAAAGTGCTTGATTTACAACCGTAACGGAACCAGCATTTGGAACAAATCCTAAATAAACATTACTTCCATTATAAACATCAATGATCGTTGGATCTCCATCTATTGTAATTGGACTCGTCGAACCTATTGGGCCAAGTACATTAAAACAAATTTCAAAGAGAATATCTCCATCTGGTACGGTTAAAGATGCAGCTCCTCCTGAAAGATAAAAGAATGATGTTGTCAAAGCATCCGTTCCAACTGTAGCAAAAAGTAAATCAATATTATTTAAATCAGGATTCACAAAATTTGCATTTGCATATGACAAAATCGTTGGATCCCAATGAATAGAATATTGGAAAGAAAAAATATCTGTAAAGTCTTGTGCAGAAAATGGCACACAAACTGTCGAAGCAGGAAGAGCAGTTACATCAGGAATATTTGTGCCTAAAGCAGTACAACCTGCCATGTCCATATCGAAGTTAGCAGGGCAAGATTTTCCGTCAGTTATTGAAATATTATATAATCCAGGCTCAGTAATTTTAAATTTAGCTAAACCATTTACTACACTTACCAAAGTACCCGTAACTGATGGATTACTTGCTAGAGTAATTGAAATATTATAAGATTCACTTGGGTCAAATTCAGGAAGACCTCCAGTAATATCAAATGCTCCAAAACAATCACTAATTGGTTCACCTGTAGTTGGTGGAAATGACGTTTGGATATTTGAAGGAACAATTTCATTTAGATAAACTACTGCGAATGCTTCTTGCTCATTTACATCAACACAAGGTCCGCTTGGTAAGCCTTCATAATTGGCAAATCCAACTCCTCCAGTTATTGAAAGAGAATCATATGTGATAGGTGCAAACCATTTTAATACAGGAGCACCTCCGTTAAAGAAACCTTGAATTCCTCCTTGGTTATCAAAAATGATATCACCTGTTGTGTTTGGTGGAGTTGCGATGTATGGAAGTACAGCACCTCCTGTTGGTGGAGGATTACTTGTAACACAAGGATCAGTTTGGATAGTAGCCAATTCTCCATTGAAAAGAACATCAGGAGGACAATCATAAACTGCATACCCAATTCCTGAAGGAGAACTTGTAATTGGATCTCCTGAGAAATCTTCAGACCCAGCATCATGATCAATTAATATTTGGTCATTCCAGCACAAATACATCGTGTCAAAGTCTACATCATTACTCGAACCAATAAAGGCTCCTAATGAAATAGTACCTGCTTCATTTCCTGCACCAGGGGCACAAGCTAAAATACCTTCTGGTTGATTTGAAAAATCGGAAGTTGCGATTCCAGCTGGTTGCGGATTTTGAGCAAAAACAACCGTCGCCATAAAGGTCAACAAGGTGATTGGGAATAAACGTTTTAACATCTTTAAGTTATTATTTTTTGAAACCATGGGGAATTAGGATCGGTTAATTTATTTCTTAAAAAAATATACCCTAATCTCTTAGCGCAATTAAAGCACAAAAATAGGAATAGGTTATGAACAATTCTAATTTAGATTAAAGGAATGGAGGTTTTCTCTAATGTAATTTTTTTTCCAAAAAATTGTTTAAATCAGAGATGCTGTCTTAGATTATTTGGCTGCCCTCGTTAGCCTCAGGTTTAAAGGTTTTGACGGATATTTGGCAAAAATATTTTTTTCAAAAAACCCATTCAAAAAGCCCTTTTTTGAAGATCGCACTTAAAACGATTTTCAACTCTAAATATTGCTCAATGGTTATGCAAAATAATAGGCAAATCATCAGTTTTTATTGGATGATTTGTTGTGGTAGGTTATTTAGTTGCGAAGAGGGGAATACTGTTTAAATTCAACTATTTTGCCAAGTTTTTTTGAAAAGAATAGGTTTGCTGTTTTGCTCACAATATGACTTGAAATCATATTGTGAGTTGGAGGTTTTTCCTCAAAAGCACACGATGTTTTTATGTTTTTTCTCCATTTAAAATTACCGTTTCCACCAAATTGCTTCCAAAAGAATAGGGTAAAAAAGCAATAGAAGACATTGGTTTTGAAATAAAAATATTCGCCACTTTCCCTCTTGCTATACTTCCATAATTATCTTGTAATTCTAGAGCAGCAGCACCATTGATGGTAGCAGCATTGATTGCTTCTTCTGGCAACATTCTCATTTTGATGCAAGCCAACGAAACTACAAATGACATTCTCCCCGAAGGTGTAGACCCAGGGTTAAAATCTGTCGCTAAAGCTACAGGCAAACCTGCATCAATTAATTTCCTCGCAGGAGGGTAGTGGTCATTAATAAAAAATGGAGCAGAAGGCAATAATGTCGCCATGGTATTAGAATTTTTTAAAACTTCAATTTCTGCATCATTCACTACTTCCAAATGATCGACAGAAATTGCCCCATATTTTACACTTGCTTCAATTCCACCCATGCAATTAAATTGATTTGTATGGATTTTTGGTTTCAAACCATACTTTGCACCAGCTTCCATAATTTGTTCGGTCTCAGCAGGTGAGAAAGCTACTTTTTCACAAAAAACATCAATATAATCTGCTAATCCCTCATCTGCTATTTTAGGAAGTAACTCATTGATTATCAAGTTTATATACCCTTCTCTGTTTTCTTTGAACTCTGGAGGCAATGCATGAGCGCCTAAAAATGTGGCTTTAATCTTCAAAGGAGAAATTGCCTTTAATTTTCGAATAACTCGCAGCATTTTTAACTCACTTTCAACAGTCAACCCGTAGCCACTTTTTATTTCAATTACTCCAGTTCCAAAGTTTTTCACTTCTTCCATTCGATTCCAAGCTTGCTCCAATAAATCTTCTTCGGGTGTCCCTCTTAATCGTTTTGCAGAGTTTAGTATACCTCCACCTCGACGAGCAATTTCTTCATAAGAAAGCCCCTCGATTCGATCTCGAAATTCTCCTTCTCGGCTTCCTGCAAAAACTAAATGAGTATGTGAATCACACCATGAAGGAAAAACCATTTTTCCAGTTGCATCAATTACTTCTTCATTTCGCTCAGGACAGGTATCCATTTTCCCAAAATCAGCAATTTTATTTTTTTGAATTAATAACCAAGCATTGTCGATAGTACCGAGATTTTTCATCTCTGCACCTTTTTTTACTTTGCAAAAATCCTCATCAACTCCAACTAGCGTATTGATATTTTTTATCAGCATGATTTTTTTCTCAAAAGTAGGAAATTTATTTTTTTGAAAAAAAATGATAAGAATACGGATTCGACTGATTCCTATCAAAACAAAAAAAGGGAAGAAAGCAGCGCTTTCTCCCCAATTCGTTTCCTAAGCAAATTAGTTTTTAATGGTTGGAAAGATCTTTAATGATACAATCCATTCCCTTTGCTTGTACCGTTCTCATAAAATCGATAGCTGCAGATCGAGTATTAAACTCCCCGAGCATCACTTTATATAAAGTTCGGTGTTGATTGTTAGAGATATGAACAATGACCGGCTCATCAAATTGTTGTTGAAACAACGATGCTTGTTGCAAGACATTGCTATACTCTGCGTAAGCGCCCACTTGAACACTAAATCCTGTAGAATGTTGGCGTAGTACATTAAATCTGTACAATCCCTCGCCACTATCCGTATTGAGATCTAGATTCGAAACATGAGCATAAGGTTTCTCTTTAGTTAGAGTTGGTGCTTCCTCGATTTCATCCTCAAAATAATCTTGAGTTGGAATCGTAGTAGGCATAGTACGTAAGTTTGGTTGCATTTTTTGATTGTTCTCTTCGAAGGAAACCAATTGTTTCTGCTTCTTTTTGACCAATCTATTTCTTGAAATTTTTCCTACCGCTGTTGGGCGGTTAGAAGTATAATCTATCGTAGTTGTAACTGGTTGAGTAACCATAAATGTAGATGGAAGTTCCATCTTTTCTTCAGCCACATATTCTTCAATTGAAGGTGTTGAAACTACAGGCGTTGAAACCTGAGGTTGAGTTCTTCTTATTTTAGGAGCCAATTGCTTTCGATTTGTGATTTTGGCTATTCTTGCCTTTGAAGGTCGTGCAGCCATTCTATTCACAGGTTGATCGTATTGTTGTAAAATTGCCAACATATTCGAAGGAGAGAGAGACTCTTGATATTGTCCCAAAAGTTGCCCTGAAGAATTAAAAACAAGTAAGGATGGCAAAATATGAATATTATATTTTTGCTTTAAAGCATAACCATCAAAATCATCAATGTCAACTTGAAGAGCCACATAATTTTCTTTTACATAGGCAGCTAAAGTAGGATCCGTGAAGGTAGTTTCCTCCATCCATTGACATGGTGTACACCAACTTGCAGTAAAATCTAAAAAGAATAATTTACCTTCTTCTGATGCTTTTAATTTAGCAGAAGTAAATGAACCTTGGTAAAACTCGATTCCTTCTGATGGTGGATTTTTGGCCGACATCAAAAGCAAACCTGCTAGCAATAAGAAAATTATCGATCTCATAATGCTTGTTTTTTTAGTGTAAAAAATATATCATTATCGATGTTTGTAATTCGAAAAACGGCGATGGTATTAAAATTTGATTTTCAATAAAATGCGTTTTAATTGATTGATTTTCAGTTTTTATAATTTTAAAATTGAAAATCAATTGAAGTCCATCCATCTTTCTTTGGTGACTTTATTAATCGAAATAAGTTGTGGAGGATCGTGGAAATGTTGAAGCTTCTTTATTTTAAACCTAAAATTCATGGCTGAATGAACGGGGGGATGTTCATTCATCGCCTGACTTTCTCATAGTAGTTTAAAATTGAATACATCACTACATATGCAAACAACATACCATTTATGATTTTTTTTAATATAAAAATTAAAAGGTGGTTGCTTTTGAGCAGGTAATCAAATTTAGACTACTAGTAAAGCGAGATGAGATTTGAATTTAGTGAAGTAAAAAAT
>CAZMBP010000073.1:0-20019 GCA_964564545.1 uncultured Saprospiraceae bacterium | reverse complement strand
AAATATGCCTCCTCTTGTGTAAAAGTCTGATCTGCATATCCAATTATACCTTTTTTCAATGATTGGTTAGCTTCTAAAATACAAGCACCTGCTCCATCTGAATAAATCATTGAGTCTCTATCGTGTGGATCTACAACCCTTGAAAGTGTTTCAGATCCTATGACCAAACATTTTTTTGCTAAACCAGCTTTTATAAAAGCATCAGCTTGAATAACTGCCTGGATCCATCCAGGACAACCGAAAATAATATCGTAGGCTACACAATTGTTATTTTTAATTTTAAGATTGTGTTTCACTCGAGAAGCAATACTTGGTAGCATGTCACATTGAATAAGACCATGTTTAACGTCACCAAAATTTTGAGCCAGGATAATGTAATCGATTTCTTCTGGGCTTACATTAGCTTTTTCAATTGCTTTCTGAGCTGCATAGGTAGCAATATCGCTATTACTTAAAGTATTTTTTACATACCTTCTTTCCTCTATACCTGTAATGCCTTTAAATTTTTTAATTATTATCTCATTTGAATTAGGGAACTTTTTTCGTTTTGCATTATAAAAATCATGAGACAAAAAATCTTCATTTTTTCTTATTAATGTTGGGATATAGCTACCTGTTCCAGTAATTATATTTTGCATAATCGATTGTTTTTTTTAACAGAAATCTAAAGTATCCACATTTTTTGCATAAAGTAATGACGAATATCACAATATTAGATGATAAAAATCAAAAAGGTAGAGTCTCTAATGGAGGGAAAAACAGAAGGACAAACTGCATAGCTATACTTTATATTTTTTGGAAATCCTGAAACTGCAAGTGTAAATGCTTTAAATAAGATTTTGGAATGGGAAATCGTGAAAAAGGAAAAAAGACCTAGCACTTTTTATCCTAAACGAAAAGTAAAAAAGAGGATAAAGTAGGGATTTGGGATAAAGGAAGCTAGTTTCATCCAACAGTCTTCCGGAACAAAAGATAACAAATTATTAGTCATTTATACTGATGAGAAAAAACGTTTTCATTGTTAGTACTTGTTTCCAACAAATTAAAAATGACTCATCAAATTATGATATATTCATTATCTTGAGAAACATTTTTGCAAAAAACAAAACCATGAGAAACCTAACCTTGACTTTTTTAAGCTTACTTTTTACTCTTTATATTTCCACAGCACAAGAAACCTCCTACTCCATTCAAGGACTAAATGAACCTGTTGAAATCATTGTCGACGTTTGGGGTATCCCACATATCTATGCTCAAAATGAAGCAGATTTATTTTTTGCACAAGGCTTCAATGCAGCGAGAGATCGCTTATTTCAATTTGAAGTATGGCGCAGACAAGCTACTGGAACAGTTGCCGAAATATTGGGAGAGCGAGAACTCAAAAGAGATATTGGAACGCGACTTTTTAAGTTTCGGGGAAATATCAAAGACGAAATGAATTACTATCATTCTCATGGCGAACTTATTATCACTTCTTATGTCAAAGGCGTCAACGCTTATATTGATTTGACTGAAAAAAATCCAAACCTGCTTCCACCTGAATTCAAATTTCTTGGGATCAAACCGCAAAAATGGACACCCGAAGTCGTCATTTCTCGACACCAAGGATTGTTGGGAAACATCAAAGATGAATTAAACATTGCTCGACAAGTGGCCTTAATGGGTGAAGAAAAAGTCAAAGAACTCAACTGGTTTCATCCAAAAGACCCCACCCTAACTTTGGATAAAAAAATAAATTCAGATTTATTGTTTGATGATATTCTCGAATTATACAATGCTTATCGAACAAGTGTAAAATTTCAACCGGAAGATTTAATCAGCGACTACCAAAATGATTTTGAAAAATATCAAACCCTCGCTAATGCAGATGAATATGCTGAGCAATTGGCGGAATCCGAAGCTTACAATAATATAGGTAGCAATAACTGGACGATTAGTGGTGATCATACCCAAAGTGGTTTTCCTATTATGGCAAATGATCCACATCGAAGTTTGGCTGCTCCATCGTTGCGATACTATTCCCATTTGGTGGCACCTGGCTGGAATGTCATTGGCGGTGGGGAACCTGAAATCCCTGGCATTTCCATTGGTCATAATGAATATGGTGCTTGGGGTTTGACTGTTTTTCGAACGGATGCTGAAGATCTTTATGTCTACGACCTCAATCCTGACAATCCTCAACAATACAATTACAAAGGGGACTGGGAAAACATGAAAGTCATCAAAGAAAAAATAAATGTAAAGGGAAGTGCTTCGCCTTTTGAGGTAGAATTAAAATATACTAGGCATGGCCCTGTTGTTTTTGAAGATAAAAAAAATAATAAAGCATACGCTATACGCTGTGGTTGGTTAGAAAATGGAGGATCACCTTACTTGGCAAGTTTGCGAATGAATCAAGCGAAAAATTTTGAAGAGTTTCGAGAGGCTTGCAAGTATAGCCACATTCCAGGAGAAAATATGATTTGGGCAGATCGGGAAGGACATATTGGTTGGCAAGCGGTAGGCATAGCGCCTATCCGTAGAAATTGGAGTGGGTTGGTTCCTGTACCGGGCGATGGAAGTTATGAATGGGAAGGATACTTGCCCATCACCGCAAAGCCAAATGTTTTTGATCCTCCTAGTGGCATGTGGTTTTCTGCCAATGAAAATGTCACTCCACAAGAGTATGAATATTGGGATGCTATTGGATACAGTTGGTCAGACCCTTATCGGGGCGATCGACTAGCAGAGTTTTTAGAATCGGGTCGAAAGCATTCTTTGATGGATATGGCAGCTTTGCAAACAGATGTCTTAGCCATCCCTGCACGACAATTAATTCCTCTTTTAAAAGAATTAAAAACAATAAACACACGTGATGAGCAAGGTCGTCAGCATTTATTAAATTGGGATTTTAAAATGGAAAAAAATTCTATTGCTGCAGGCATTTATGCTACATGGGAAAAGCATTTGAAAAAAAGTTTGACAGAACAATTACTACCTGCCGAAGTCGAAAAATATTTCCGATCCATCCAAATGAAAAAAGTCATCGATCACTTGGTGATGCCTGATGGGAAATTTGGAAAAGATCCCATTGTCGGAAGAGATAATTTTTTAATAAAAAATCTAAATGAAGCGATGGAGGAATTGACAAAAAAATTGGGTGAGGATATGACTAAATGGCAATATGGTCAACTTAAGTTCAAACATGTCATCATTAAACACCCACTTAGCAATGCCGTAAATGAAGATTGGAGAAAAAAATTAGAAGTTGGTCCCGCGCCAAGAGGTGGCTATAGTTTGACTACAGGCAACACCAGTAATAATGATAACCAATCTCATGGTGCGACTTTTAGAATCATAGTCGATACTGGAAATTGGGATCATTCAATTGGAACTAATGCACCTGGTCAATCAGGTAATCCTGAGCACAAAAATTATCGAAATCTTTTTGATCTTTGGGCCAATGATAAATTCTTTCCTGTGTTTTTTTCTAGAAAAAAAATTGAATCTGTACGGGAGGAAACATTTAGATTGACTCCAGAGTAATTATTTTTTAACCGTAACTTTCGAAATTATTTTTACTGTTCCCATTGGGCCATCGATATATAAAGGTTGCTCTTCCTCATAATAAGTGATATCAAACCACTTTCCTTTCAACTCTTTATTGGAACCAAAACCTTGATTGTCAGAGTTCATTTCTGATTCTCCCAATTCCCTATGGAAAATATAACTATCCGCTTCGCATCTGCCAAAATCATATGTCTTACCTTCCCCATCTTCAAATAAATAGTGAGAAGCATCACCAAGACTAAATTCTAAAAATTTGGCGGTGATATTAAAAGTTCCATTTTCAGTTTTTACTTCAGAGTTTGGTTTTAGTTCCTGTTTTGAATCTGGTTTTGATTCAACAGTTTGGGTAGGTACTTCTGTATTTTTAATATTATCTTTTTCTATGGTTTTAGCATTAGGTAAGTTTGTGTTACCACATGACATAAAAAAAATTACAGATATTAAAAGAAGGCTTTGGATCAAAAAATTAATTCTTGGCATTTTTTTTTTGCTAAAGGTAATAAGTGAATATTTAATTTTTTTTTTTAATTATAATCTTGTCAATTACTAACAACTAAAAAAAATTATTTGTAATAGTTCATTTTATGTTATGATGGATATTTCAAAAAAAAGAACAGTTTAACCAAATGCCAAACTGTTCTTTTAAGTACTTTCTTCAAGTTATCTCAGCGAAAAAGAATTAAAGATTATCTATCCACTCTTTTATTAAATCAATTCCTTCATCATGTAATAACTCTCTCCCTATTTCAGGCATTCGCTCATCCACTTCATCTGCAATCATCCGATATAGTAAAATAGATTCATCACCCTTTCCAGGATGAATAACATAAGTGAATCCTCCGGACCCTGCACCTGCAGCTACCGGTGTTTTCCAAACCCCCAAACTTAGAGAATCAGTATTGTTATACTCTAAATAAAATCCTGAATTCGAAGCTGAACCTTCTAATCGATGACATGATGAACAGTTGATTGCCAAGTATCCTCTTGCTCGTTCATCTAGGCTTCCATTTGGATCATTAATACCATACCATTTAGGTAAAATAGTGGAGGGTGAAGTTTCCAAAATTCCTTTCATTTCCCATGTCTCAATTTGGTTAGCAACGCCATCAATATAATTATAATCTTTATTCAAATTTTGAATAGTCGGACCAATTGGATGAATCTTGCCTTCAAAGGAATGACAATTTTTACATTGATTTTGATTTGGAATCAAATAATTTAGAGATTGGTTTTGTCCATTAACAGATATTGTAAGATCTCTCGTACCTCCGATTACTGTTCGTTCAGCGTCCGTTTGAGTCTCGTTCCATTCATAAGTTTCTGGATACCAACCATCGTTACGTCTAATCAAAAGTCGGGTTTCGATATAATTCTCAGAACCACTTGGATCATCAAAATAAAAATGCTTAATCAAAACAGAACCAACTGGTAGTTCCAAAACCGCAGAAGTATCAAAAGGAATAGTACTTCCTTCTGGGACATAGACATATCTTTTTTTCAAAGCATAATCACTAAACAATGCAGTATTCAAATCATAAGGAAGTACACCTCCGTCTAAGTTTGGATTTAAGTCAGAAAGATCTCCAACAAAAAAATTATACTCAGACAGTAAGTTAAAACCATTTCCAGTTGGGACTTTAACCTCTACAGAAGGCTCATTAGTATTCGGTGAATCATCCGTGTCTTTACAATGACTTATCACCAAAATCATCCCCATTAGTAAGATTAATTTTCTTAATCCTCTCATTTTATTATCTGTTTAAAAGTTTTGTGGATAAAGACAATAATGCACCTTGGTTATATCAAGGTGCATTATTCTTTTAGTTTCAAAAAAATCTCTATTTAAAATGGATCAAAAGTAACTTCTGGCAATCGTGCTTTAGTACAATCATGAGCAGAAATATCACTAGTAACTGACATAAAAGTTGGGTCGCCTGCATTGATATTTACAAATGTAGCGGCACCACCTTCTTGAATACAAACTGCATCTGCTGATGTTAATAAACCATCAGTTAGAATATTTGGTTGATCTAATCCGTATTGCCCAAGAAGCCCAATAATTTGTTGAATATCTGCTGGCTGGTTAGCTACATCAACTGCGCCTGCCGTCATCGCATGGGTATTATTTTCAATATAAATGCCTGCAGGGAATGGATCATAAGTTGGATCATTTGGCATATCATTGATGAACAAATAATTTGAAATCAAAATACCCGCGAACTGATTTTGAGAAATAGTGTTACCAAAAAATTCTACATTTTTTGTACTTAAAATCATACAACCTGTTCCATTTGGTACACTAGCAACGATATTACCTGCTGGCGCAAAATTAACTCGATTGTTATCATGAATGTTATTATTAAAAACTCTTGTAGCATTTCCATTCTGAGTCAAACCTGGTAAATCAAATACTAGAATTCCACCAGTATTATCAGTCGCCTCATTATCAAATACATCTGCGTTAGTCGTATTCTCGATCTCAATTCCAGCTACATTACCTTGAGCTAAACAATTTTTCACAATTACTTGATCAGATTGTCCTACATAAATTCCTGCATCAGATGCACCATAAGCGTAGCAATTATCAATATAAACTTCTGTACAAAGTACTGGATAAAGTCCGTAAGCTCCATTGTCAGTACTTGGATCTCCTGACCAAACTGTTCCTACATTGACGAAGCTAATCTTATTACAATCCTTGGTTTTCAAAGCATCTCCTTTTGAATCTCTAACTGTCAAGTTTTCAATTCGAATGCTATTTGAATTCGTAATCAAAACTCCTTCACCGCCAGAAGTTTGTCCACTAAAATCAAGGAAAGTTTTATCTCGACCTGCTCCTTTAATTACCACATTAGTCTTACCATCCATTGATAAAGTATTTGTAAAATCAAATACACCTTCTTCAAAAATAATAGTGTATTCTTCTTCTACATCAATAAAAGCAAGTTGTGCTTGATCAGCAGCATCTGCTGCAACTGAAATAATAATCTCTTTAGCTGGTTCTGGTTCCGGTTCGTCATCTTCGTTACAAGATGTGGTAAGAAATAAAGGGAACGCTAATAAAAAAATCCAAAAAGGGTTTTTAATAAATGTATTCATATCAATTTTTTAAAAAAGTTTGTTAACAAAAATAAAGGCAGAAAAATAGGGTGAAAAGATAAAATATTGCACTTTATCCATTCAAATGGTGTAAAAACCCATTATTTGGTGTGAAAAATTTAAAATAAATGAAGTCTGATTATTTAGATTCTATTTTTTGTTCAAATATCTCCTTGTAGGTTTTGGAGACTTTTATTCTAAAATTAGGTAAGTATTCAAGTTGTAAATTAAAATTGCCCTTATCTCGATGGATAGCTTCTAACTTATTGATGTTGACCATATAGGAACGGTGAACCCGAATTAACCTAGGATTTTTTAAAGTTTGCTCGATGCCTTTCAGGTTAGTTCGAATGAGTTTTTTTTCTAAATTTCCATTTTGTACATAGAAAACAGAGGTATAATTATTCTCTGATTTTAAATATAAAATTTGCTCAGGTTTTATACCAAATAAAAACTTCCCATCCTCCTTGGTAAATATTTGTTGATTTGAGGAAATAATTGAAAGCTCTTTTTTAGGCTTAGAGTCAACTTCATTTTTTTGTTCAACTTTAGAATAAAGTTTTGCAACGGCAATTAATAAACAAGCTAAAAAATAGGGCAAAAAACAAATTGAAATAGTATACTTTCCAATCAAGAAAAATTCTGTAAGAAAAGGTTCTTTGCTTTCCCCAAAAAAGAAGTAAATCACAATACTCAGAAATATAAATTCAAACAAAATCCATAGTATAAATTGTCCAAAGTTGAATGAGTTCAATTTAAATATGGGACGAAGAAAAAATTGAGAAAAACTCAATAGAACTGAGCCTAAAATTCCAGTACTCCAGATAGGTAAATAATGAGCTACCGCTGAGTCATACTTTATTTGATTCATCGTAAATGGATTAAAGTACAACATAAAAAGAGAGGAAAAAAGTCCACAAAATACCACTAAGAATAACCTACTCCTATTATCATTAAGGAGAGGAAATGGCTTTGAAAATAAATCCTTAAGATGATTTTTTTCATTTCTAAGATTCATATTGGTAAATTCTAGTTTACTACTTTTAGGAGTCAATATAATATGAATTCTATACTTTTCTTCATTTATTTCATTTCAATTATTATTTTTTCCTTACAGATTTTGTAATCCTTTATTAATATTATTTTTGTGGACTCCTTCTTCTATGTGGGCTTTAAAAATAAAAACGCAAGGACATTTAATTAAGAGAATTTAAGGAATACTTTGATTCTAAATGAACCGTGGATAAGGTTATTTAATTTGAAAGAAGAACTGTAAGTTAAATCTTAGAATAAAATTAATACTGAAAATAATTGAACTTTACGAGCGAAGAAATAATATCATTAAATAACTGAGAGAAATCAAATTGCAGAATGAACTAACTTTCAAAATAACAGGAAACAAAATAAAAGCAAACTATTTTTGATTTGGTTATTTTTTCATAATTAATCGTCGATCTAATAAATTAATTTTTTTCAGGGCACCGTTGAACATAAATACATAAATATAAATATGCTCATAAATAGAAAAAGCCCTTGCAAATCGTTGATTTACAAGGGTTTATTAAAAATTTTGTCGGGGCACCAGGATTCGAACCTGGGGCCCCCTGCTCCCAAAGCGGAGGAACACCTTTTATCTATAGTTTTATATTTCTATACTTTTTAATTAAACCACTCATTATCAGTCAACTATATATATATAATTTTTATCATCCTATATCTTTAATTCGCTTTATTTTGTTACATTTGCTTACACCATAGCTTACACCAAGATTATTCACGAATTGAAAACATATGGCAACATTTAAGATAATACTATACAAACAAAAGGTACTTAAGGATAACACTCATCCAGTTGTTTTACAAATTATTCATAATAGTAAACCTATAAAAATATCATTGGGGTACAAATGTTCTATGGAACAATGGGATTTTGAAAAAGAACTATTCAAAAAAGGTTCTAAGATTAAAAACGTTAAATTAAAGAATAACCAACTAATAAAAAAGAAAGCCAAAGTTGTAGATACGCTTGAAAGAATTAACCAATTAGGGAAGCCATTTACCCCTCAACTCTTCCGAAAATTATTTACAGGAGATCAAAAAGAAATTACTGTTTTTGGTTTCTTTAACGAGATAATGGAAGAATTAAAAAACAAAGGAAACATTGGAAATAAAAATGCTTACAAGGATACAAGCAATGCCATAAAGCGTTTTTGGGGAGGTAATAAAACATTGATGTTCCCAGATATAAATTATAATTTTCTTAAAAAATTTGAAACGTACCTATTCAAAACAGGTTGTTCAGGTGGTGGGATTTCATTTTACATGCGAACATTAAGAGCCACGATAAATGAAGCTATTAAAAGAGATTACTTAGATAAAGATCTCTATCCCTTTAATACTTCCTTCAATAAAAATGGGTACTCCCTAGCACATTTAAAATCAACTGCTTCACCAAGAGCATTATCTATTGAAGACATGGATAAGTTTAAAAATTTCGACTCCAATAATCATCCTAAACTGCAGCAATCCTATTTATTTTTTCTATTTAGTTACTATTCAAGAGGAATGAATTTTAAAGATATGGCTATGCTAAAATCTTCTAATATTTATAATGGGAGAATCAATTACACCAGAGAAAAAACTGGTAAATTTATGACGATCAAAATATCAGACCACCTACAAGACATTTTAGATCATTTCAAAAAAGAAGAAATGGATTACATCTTCCCCATTTTATATGATTACCATAAAACCCCAACTCAAATTAAAAACAGAGTAAAAAAGCAACTCAAAAAATTAAATACTGATTTAAAAAGTATAGCGAAGATTTGTAAAATTGATGCACAAATTACTTCCTATGTTGCTAGACATACTTTTGCTAATACCCTGAAAAACAAAAAAGCAGATATTGAATTGATTAGTGAAAGTCTTGGCCATGCTGATATTTCAACAACTAAGGCTTACTTGAAGAAATTTGAAAATGCCAAATTGGATACTTTAGATTCTTTGCTCTAATCTGTTTATTATTCCGAATAAGTTATTTCACCAGTTTCAAAAAAACAGCATCAAATCTTTCTTATCAATTAATGAAAAAGGCAAGTATTATTCCCTTTAGATGCATTAACTTATTTATGTATATTTGTGGTCTTACTTTTGGTCTTTGAATCAAGTCCCTGCCTGCCAAATAAAAATTCAATTCTTATAAGTACATCCAGAAATATTTTTTGCATAAACCTGCTTCAATTTAGACACTATGAATTTGCTAGAAATTAACGTTGTTGAAATGCTTCAAAAAGAGAGAGAAATTTTTACAGCAAATCCTCAGACTTATTTATACGCCAAGTATGTTAAAGTAATCGAAAGCCTAACCTCATCGGTCAAAGAACACTTAGTGAAAGAGAAAAAGAGTCAAAAAAATAGAGAGGATTCAGCACATTGGTTTGATGGAAAAAAAGAAAATTATCACTTACTAAAATTAGATAGAATTCAATATCTACAATTCCCTGAACCTGATTACTTCACCACCAATACTGAATATTTTGAGTACAAAGATGAAAATACCAAAATTACAATAAGTACCACTCATTCAGATTACAACCCAATATTAGCCCTGCTAATTAGACAAGCTGATTTAGATAAAATTTATGATTTACTAGAGTTTCACAGAGAACATTATTTTAAAGATTTCGATGAATTAATGTATCATTTACAACTGGACTATTCCTTCCTTTTCTCCCAAGAAACACAAATCATACTTTATAATTGGAGTAATGGAGCACCTAAAAACCATCCTAAGATTTTTGAAAAAGTAGAACAATGGAGAAATGGTTCTATGGTGACAATGGATGCATTTGAAGAAGATAATCAAGAAAAACAACATTTTGAATCAAAGGAATTAGATGAGTTTTTAGATTTTATGATGCTGGAACCAACAAATAAAATACAACGAAGATTAGACTTAGATCCAGAATCCAATTCAATTGCTCCAATAGAAATTCATGAAGAAAAAGTAGATTTTTCTATTGAGATGAGAAATGTATTTCTTACTGAAGAACGTAATTGGGGTAAAAGAGAAAAATACTCTAAAAAACAAATAATATTCCTTGACGAACTTATAAAAATCGTACAAGACTATCTTTATAAAAATAATCTCATTCTTCAAACAAAAGAATTTGATCCGCCTTATTTCTGGAATAATAAAAGAAATTGGGAAAAGGGCACAAAAGAAAGAAGAAAAAATAAAATGTTTCCAGAACTGGAATATTTCATTGTTGGAGATAATATTTATTACTACTATGCTAAATATTCTTTCATATTCGAACAAATAGATTCACCAAATTATCAACTGTTTTTCGCTTTTCGGCTTCGCCAAATGTTAGTGGGTGATATTGAAGGATTCTTAACCTTAAAGTACGATGAATTCAACGGTGATTTTATAGATTTTTTGCAAATAATTTTGATAAAATACAAATGCCTATTTTCAAAACCAACAAAAACTATCGCTAAAAAATGGATTGCAGCAAACAATAAAAAAGCCAATGGAATAACTGATATTAAATATACTTTTGAAAAGGAAAATAATCTTGAGGGGAATGATTTTAAAACATTTTTGAAAACACCTTTTCTACCAACACCAAAAGGATATTCTAGAATAGAAGGAAATCTTAAAGCTCATCAAATAAAAAAAATACTTTCATTTTTTTGCGAAGAGACCAATGGTGCCGAAGAACCATTTTTATCTCATGAACAATTACTTAATATTTTCAAATATGGATTAGTTTATCCAAATGAAGAACCAAAAGAAAAACCTTTTAAATTTAAATTAGAACCACCTAAATCTAAAGCAATCGTTTTTTTCATTTTTTACCATCTATACTTATCACACAAAGATGAACTTTCCGTAAGAGATTATAAGAATCAATTTGCTAAACTACTTAAATATCAATTTAGCAACTTTAGTTCAATCAATCTGGAATCCATCAGAAATCTCATGAATTCAAGGCCTGCTAAAAAATTACAACCTAGATTATTAGAATCTTTTTTAAAAAACTATAAAATATAAAAATAAACATATTGCAATCTACCCATTCCAACCAAAGTTTGGTGAGTTTGGAAAACTTCCAACTCTGTTTTTCAAAAAAGGGTTATTAGTATTTCTATTGGTCTGTTCAACTTCTACCTGAATAGGAAGATAATCATATACACTTAAAGGTGGAGTTTTTGTTTTTCTATTACCATCCATATTTCTTTTTAAAATCCAATAGATAAAGAAACCTACTAGAATTAATAAGAGACCTTTAATAAAATATACAAAATATTTTTTCGAAAATTTTGAGTCCTCCTCCAATATATCTACCTCACTTTCATCTGTCTCAAATCTATTTTCAACAATTTCTTCTTGAAGTTTATTCGAAGAAATTATTGAGTCTGGTTTAGTAACTGATGATTGCTTCTTAATTCCTTTTGTTGTTGTTAAATTTTTAGAAACCACAGTTTTTAAATCTGTAACTGGTGATATGTAACCATATTCACCAAGGTTAGGAATATTACTCATATTTTTTTAATTTTTATTTTTTTCTCATCTAAAAATATATAGGCAAAATCATATACGACCAAAACATTCTTCTTTAGCTTATTGTCTAAGTAAAAATTGGTCACATAGTTTAATTTGAATCCCATTTTTTTCAACATATCAATATTTACCTCTTGCCCTTCAAACATTTCCAAAATACCTCTGTTTTTCCACAGTTCCTTATTCTTTTTTTCCGTAATAGCATTATAAGTTAATTTACTATTTGAGGCCTTATGGTTATTGTATCTGGATTTGCATTGAGTTGAACAATACACCTGATTAAGTCGATTTGCTTCATATTGCTGTTCACAAACTGGGCATACTTTAAAATAATCCTGTATAAATTTCATAAAAAGTGTTTTTTTAATAAAATCCGCATTAATTCAGATTAAAGCGCAATGAGGCGCATTAATTTATATTAATCCACATTTTATTTGAATTTTATTTGAATTTTATTCGACTAGATTCGAATGAAAAAGTGTTTACTAGAAGTAATGAACCAAATTCATGGTGATGACTCAAGATCATTTATTACTCTTCAGGTAATCATCAGCAAGTTGGTCAACTTCTATTTGAGTCATCCTTCTTCCTGATTCTATCCAGGTAATCAATTCACTCATTTTAAAATAAAGTTTTCCACCCTTTTTAAAATGAGGTAAATCGCCATTTGAGGTTTTGGCATAACCTGTGGGTTTAGCAATACCTAGAAAATTACACATCTCATCAAAGTTGAGAATGTCTGGTGTTGGTTGGGTTGGCTCAGGAGTAGTAGCTTTACTCTCCTTGATTAAATCCTTGGCAAAAGCGATCAAATCACTTTTGGTGACTTCCAACTTAATATTTTCAGGAAGTTTTGATAAATCTAAATTCATAAATAAATGTTTTTAATGATTAATAAATTAAATATGAATCCAATGTGGTTATTAATAATTATTGATAATTATTAGCAAGAGGGAAAAGAGGGAAATAGTAGTTTAGCAAGAGGGAAAAGATGAAAAATAGTAGTTTAGCAAGAGGGAAATCAAAAAAAAACTCAAACAAAAAAGGAAAGCTTAAAATGTTCTGCCACAGAAAATGTAAGTTTAAAAACACTCTTGAATTCCTCACCTGCAGATGAGGAGAAAAACAAGAATATACTTATTGTTTTTTATATCCTATTTTAGGTACAATTGCACCGCCTGAGTAAATTTCAAGTCTGTTCAAGTTACCTGATGGGATATATTTTGTTGACCAAGATATCAAAGAGCATCATGCCCCTGGGCCAATTCTTCACCGATGCAGCATTATTTAGGTTTCTAAAAATTTATGTCTATTGACTTTCCTTTCGATCTTTAGGAGATCAATAAAATTGATGTCTTTTTCTAAAAAGGTAACTCCTACTCTACCAAATCCTTCTATTAACATCGAAATTATTAGAATACTATCTTACTAAATTATAACCTGGGAACCATTATTCAACGCTTTTGGCTATCAGTCCCAAGAGTGGTTTGTCCTGGACATCAGCATCAGAGGTTTCGAGAACTTCGGTTGCACTTGGAGAAATTGGAATAGTAGGATTGACGAGTACGTTTTTGACTTCTTCGGTGCCATCAGGATTGACTTTGATGGCTCCGATTTGGACGATGCGATCTCTGGTGATACTGACTCCTGTGGTTTCTAGATCGAAGAATACGATTGGTTTATTTATTGACATGGTTTAAAGTCTTAGATTCTTCTCTTTTATTTAATTCTGTAAAATTAAAATTTAAGCATAGAGAACTAAGAGTTTGGATTAACCAAACTAAGTATCAAAATTTCATTTTTTTGCTCAAATTCCTTGGAAATAGATTTTAAAGTTTACATAGGTGTCGTCTTTTGATTGAAAAATTTAGACGATATTCTTGAATTTTGGTCGCCTCCCACCCCACAATACGAAAAAGTTTTTTTTCAATCCAAAAAATCTTTTTCCACATTTACAAAAATATGTCGATTCAAAACAACGCCATTTCCATCATGCAATTCCACAAAATAATTTCCTTTTTTTAAATCCTTCAATCGAATCTTAACCGATTGTTTCCCTTTCGAAAACACTTCATTTTGAAAAATAGAAAAGGATGCTTTTTCCTCAAAATCCCTTATCGTTAAACTTAACTTTTGATTTCTTTTACTAAAAAATTTAAAATCGAAACTTCCATCTATCACTAAAGAAGAGTTAAACAAATTGAATTCTTTTGAATTATCCGAAACTGGAACAAATTCAAAATACACCAAAAACAACTCCTCAAACATCCGCTTTCCCCAAGTCATCGACCGAGGTGGGTCACTTGGATTGGATAGATTTTTCAACGTATTATCATACTGAGCCAAAGCATGAACGATTGTTCCTTTTTTTAAAATCACAGGTTCGGAAAAATCAAATTGACGTTTCCATTTGAAATCCCAATCTTCAATTTTCAAGAGCACTTGCGATTTTTTAGTCTCAGGTTCTACTGTAAAAATCTCCCAAGTATTTCCCAATAATTGGCTATGTGGCATCAACGCTCGAAGTTCCATATCAAAAGGAACAGTAAATTTTGAATGATAACGAATGGTTTTATTGGCAGGGATTTCAAAAGACGAATTGGTTAAATTGTAAGAGTGAATCAATGGAACATTTTGAATATTCTGAGGAGATGGTTCTGTAGAAAATTTTATTCTAACTCCTGAACTATCTTTCAAAGGAACGCCAGTCGGACCATAATGAATGTGTAACAATAGTTTTGCATTTTTCGGTAATCGTTTGGAAATTCCATTTGGAAAAATCGTCATGGGCTTTAATGGATTCCAAGTGTACCATCTACTTTCATTCGGTACCAAACCAATTTCTCCAAAACTAAAATATCCATAAGTTGGGTCCCATTTATCCAAAGCCTCTACCCTATCTGAAGTATCAATCGAAATAAAACAAGATCGAACTATTGAAGCATTTCCCGCAATAAAGTCAATGGCACTCACCGCTTTATCTTCTTCCAAATTCGTTGGTAAAACAAAAACTTTAAACTGGTCATAATAAACGCCATATTGCTCAAATGCTTCTGACATTGAAAAAACAGCATCAGGATTTTTTAGTTTTGGAGTATCGTCAAAGTTTGGAATGGAAGATGTTTTAGATGGATGTCCTTCCTCAACTCCATCTTCAACCCATTTTCTAATGAGGTTTATTTCGTGTTCACTAAGCCCTCTTTCACCTTCAAATGAATGATTGGGATTAGTCGCTTTCCACGGAGGCATATATTTAATTTCGGTAACGTATTTTATCATCGAAGCATAGGCTGATACTTCTTCATAATTTGTAAATGGCATGGGAGCAATTTGATTGGGACGATGGCAAGGTGTACAATTTTCAAAAATGATAGGTGCGATATGTTCAGAGAAAGTAACTTTTTGACCAAATAATAAATTTGGAATAAAAACCAATAACAATGTATTTACAAATAAAAATAAGTTTACTAAACCACCTAGATTTAGCAAACTTGATTTTTTTAATACTCGCACAACAAATTATTTTTAATTACGAAAAGTAATATAACAACCTACGGCATGCGCCCAAGGTTGAGCCACCTTTTCACCTTTGGTTACTTTTTTTAAAACAGTCATTAACTCATTTTTACGAACACCATGTTTCATTTTTCCAGGTGCTTTGTAAGCATCACTAATTCTTCCTCGAAATGCAACTTCCCCTTTTTCATCAAGCACGACAACTTCAGGTGTAATCGTCGCTTCCAACTTCCGAGCAAAGCCTTGATAATTGTCTAATTTGATTTTAAAATCGTTGAGTTTATATTTTTCCAAAAACTTTTTAGCAGTTTCATTAGTACTATTTCTCATCGGAAAAACAGTATAGAAATCCACCTCGTTTTTATATTCTTGAAATGCTTCTTGCAAAGGTTTTGCCATGTAAATACTTATCGGACATTTCTCCGCTACGAAAACGTAAACGCTATATTTTTTTTGGGAAAAACCTAAAACCGAATTATGTAAAAGTAATGTTATAAATAAAAATCGTTTCATCGCACTATTTTTTAATTATGAATTTTAGCCTTTCTCAAAGTAAAAACTCTAGAAACATTAAAACCAAAATGTATTCCTCCATCCGTCCAATTACCTACCGTTTCTGTTATAAATCCTTTTTCAATCATGGAGGTGGAGTTGGTAAAATGTAATTGAAAAACATGACCTCCCGTTTCAATATCCAAACCTAGCGAAAATGAATTTCGATAACCTGGAGCTAATTGATTTTCAAAAACATAAATGTATTCTGCATTGATTGCCATTCGTTTCGTCAACTTTATTCGAGTAGCTGCACCGAGCGAATACACGTCATTATTTTCTAAATTCGTCCTTACCAAATTTCTATGAACCACCGTTGGAGATAATTGCAAAGAAAAAGATTTGCTAAACTTTCTCCCGACAATCAGTTGATACGTATAATACATTCGAGAACTAAAATAATTTTCCCTATCGGGATTTTGCCACTTAACCGTTTTGATGGCTGAGCTTGCAAAAAGTGCTGCCGTAACTGGCATTTTTTTCTTTCCTGTACTTTGCCGAAGGAATCGCCATTTTAAAAATCCATCTAATGTTTTTTCAAAACTACTCCTTCCAAATCCTGCGGTGATATTATCTGTGATACCATAATCTGCACCTATCCGAATCGTCGCTCCATCCAATCCAAACAACTCATACAAGCCACCATTCAAAAAACCAAAGCGATGTGAAATTTTTACATCCAAAACACCTCCTGCTGTATTTTCAATGGAGTGCAAATTGATAACTCGATTCGTTTTAAATGCAGCTGAAGCATAATCTGTGGTTTCTTCTTCCCCTAACATCGACAATAAATCCATTTCATCCTCTTGAGCAAAAACAAAAGTGCTTAACAGCACAAAACAAAAAAATAGTTGCAATTCTTTCATGGCATATTTTTTAATAACACAGAGAAACAAAGTATTAAAAAACTCTCATAACCCCTTGACTTTGTTCTCTGTGCTAAGCCGTCTTCTCTAGACAGGCAAATAATTTCTACGATTTTTTCTTAAATAATTCGTAATCAATATTTACGGTGATGGACACGATTTTGGCAATGTTATCACGAACCACTTTAGGGATTTTTATTTTATAATCTGCAACTGCCACTTCAAAAGTAGAAGTCGCTGAAATTTTTCCATCCTTGACGACAATCGTTCCTTCCGTTTCTACTTCATTGGTTTCGCCATGAATGGTTAAGTTACCTTTTACCTCGACAGGATATGTTCCATCGGTTGCAAAATCAACTTTTGACATATCCACAATTGCTCCTTTAAATTTTGCTTTTGGAAATTTATCACTCCCCATATAGTTTTCATTGAAGTGTTCTTGCATCAATGCTTTTTCGAATTGAAAAGCTTTAATTAAAACCGCAAATTCCATCTTCCCAGTTGCAGCATCCAAAACACTTGTTGCTTTTTGGTTAGATGCTTCAATTTTTTCCATAGGTGCATCAGAAGAAAATACGATGTTACCCGTTCGAGTGAAATATTTTTGAGCGTGAATTGAATTCGAAAAAAACAATACACTTACAAATACTAAAAATCTTAATTGTTTCATGTTTTTTATGATTAATGATTATGGATTAAAAATTATGGATTATTGAAGACTTGTGATTATGGATTCACAATTAAGGGTAATCCATAATCGTGAATCCATAATCCTTTTTTTTCTTTTCAAACTTCAACGCAACGAACTAAAACGACATCCATCAAGACACCTGTACAAATTCCTTTTAACTTCACTTCCTCTCCTTCTTTAAAATCTGTTCGGTCATGTTTGGTCAAATTATCCATTTGACAAATCACTCCAAACATTTCACTTCCGCTTTCAAGCGTTAGACTCGTCATTCCATTTTCATCGGTGGTTACTTCTTTTATGGTACCAGATACTTCCATGATTTTATCTAAGTACTTTCCATTAGCTGTAGCTTCATTGTTGTCATAATCCGTAAAAAGTTGAGTGGCAGAGAGTTGCATTTCAGCAACTGCTTTAGTCATATTTTGATGAGGTTTGTTATACATATAATATCCAAACGCTCCACCAACAACTGCCAAAAGCAAAATGTATTTTAAATACTTTTTCATGATAAGTTATTTTGTTTGATATTCTAATTGATTAATTATTAGGAGCACCATCTGTAATCCAAACCTCAATCTTTTCAATTTCACAATCCAGCAATTTTGTAGCATTTTTAGGCATCGGAGAAAAACCAGATTCGTGTTTAATGACTCCAAGTAGTTGATTATTATCGACGTAAGTTTTGAGTTGGTCAAACCCCTCCAAAGTGATTCCACCAAAATTACTCGCAGCATCATGGCATTGAAGACAGTTATTTTCCAAAATGGGTACGATGTCAGTTTGATAACTCATATCTGCTGTTGAACACTCAATGGTAGGATACAAATCCTCCTCCACATCGTAGTAGCAACTCGACATCCAGAAACAAAAAAACAATACAATTACAAATTTCAATTTATTCATTTTCATTTCTCCTTTTTTAATTATCAAGTGCTCCCTCATCAATCCAACTTTTAATTTTATCAATCGCACAGTCATCTAATTTAGCCCCGCCCTGTGGCATTGCTTCAAAACCTGCTTGATGGTCAATCGCTCCATATAATTTTCCATTAGTTGCATAGACTTGCACATTAGTATGAGTCGTCAAATCAATTCCCCCAGAAGGAGAACCACCACTATGACAACCGTTGCAATGTGTTTCCAACAAAGGTTTTACAAAATCTGAAAAACTTACATTGACGGTATCACAACCTCCAGCATTCGGGTCGCACTCCAAATCCAATGCTCCCTGTAAAATCCAATTCGCAATAATATTGATTTGTGATTGACTTAATGCAGGAGTAGGCGCAGGTGGCATTCTATCATCCAAATCATCGTCCACCAGTACTTCATATATTTCGCTATCATTCAGATTAAATGCTTCCACATCTGCCGTCTGCATCACCGTTTCGTAGGAAGTGAGAATCACTCCGTCTTGTGCCGAAGCTTCATCATGGCATCCTGAAAAAGCACAATTAGAAATCAACATCGGTAGCACATCTTGGTCGAAATAAATTACATCTGGGTCGCAAGGTGTTCCCATATTCGTAGTGTCCACAGTATTGGTATCTATAGGGTTAGATGTCGTATCAATTGGATTGACAATCGGTTCTTCAAATAAAGGCTCATGCTTACACGATGGAAAACTTAACCAAATGCTGATGGCAAAAACCAAAATAGGAAAACTGTATTTTATCTTTTGAAACATGTTGTTCATTTTTCTCTAAGATAAATATAAGGTGAGGATTTTTATAGGGAAAAATGAATTGGCTGAATGGGAATTTTTATCTGTTGGATGGGCAGGGTTTTCTAATTACCTTTGAATTATGGAAATCAATTTCAAAAAATCTATTTTCGGAAGTGCCATAGTTTTTATTGTTGCGACGAGTTGTTGTTGGTTGCCTGCTGGTATTATTGCAGTTGGAGGAGGAACTACTTTGTTAAGTATCAGTAGTGGCTTGGAAAAAATGAGTGGTGCATTTATGGCAGTAGGAATTGGATTGTTGGGATTGGGTATTTTTCAATGGAATAAAAAATCAAATATGAGTAAAGTTGCTATTTTAGAATCAACCTTGACTTGTCCTGAATGTGGACATCAAAAAGCAGAAACCATGCCGACCAATGCTTGCCAGTTTTTTTATGAATGTGAGAGTTGTAAAGTTGTCCTGAAACCTAAGAAGGGGGATTGTTGTGTT
>CAZMBP010000072.1:0-29252 GCA_964564545.1 uncultured Saprospiraceae bacterium | reverse complement strand
AAGGTTGGCAATTGAGTAATCCGCCAATTTTATCAATGGCAGCTATTTTAGCTTCCTTAAAAATATTTGAAGAAGCTGGAATTTCTAATTTGAGAAAGAAGGCGATTCAATTGACGAGTTACCTGGAATTTCTAATTGATGAAATAAATGATGATCGAATTAAGATTATCACTCCTCGAAATCCGAACGAAAGAGGAAGTCAATTATCGATTCAGGTTAAGAGTGCAGACAAAGCCCTTTTTGATAAAATTACTGAAAAGGGTGTGATCGCAGATTGGAGAGAGCCAGATGTAATTCGAGTTGCGCCGGTAGCGTTGTATAATTCTTTTGAAGACGTATTCAAGTTTGTTGAAATTTTAAAAAGTGAATTACAGTAAGGAGTGTACAGCCTAAGCTGACCTAAAAAAAAACATATGAATAAAAACGAAAAAGTAATCATTATTGGAGCAGGACTCTGTGGAACCTTGTTAGCAGTTAGATTAGCCCAGAGAGGCTACCAAGTTAGTCTTCATGAAAAGCGTTCTGACATGCGTAAGGAAGATGTTGATGCTGGACGATCTATTAATTTGGCTCTGTCTAATCGAGGATTAAAAGCTCTGGAGCGAGTTGGAATTAAAGAAGCTATTATGGAGGAATGCATTCCAATGAAAGGAAGAATGATTCACCCTTTAGGAGGTGAAAAATTCCTTTCAAGATATAGCGGAAGAGAAGAAGATTATATTAATTCAGTATCAAGAGGAGGATTGAATATTGCTCTTTTGGATGAAGCTGAAAAACTGCCTAACATTCAAATTCATTTCGAAAGTAAATGTACGAACGTTAATTTAGAAGAAGCCATTGCAACTTTTACTAATGGAAAAACTGGAGAAAGCTGGAATGATGAGGGAGCTATTATTATCGGGACTGATGGTGCAGGTTCAGTTGTCAGAAGAAGTATGATGGGAAATACCACAAAGTTACTTTTCAACTATTCTCAAAATTTCCTCCGACATGGTTACAAAGAATTAAGCATACATCCAGCTGAAGATGGAGGATGGAAAATTGAAAAAAATGCACTTCATATTTTTCCAAGAGGCCAATTTATGATTATTGCTTTACCAAATTTAGATGGAAGTTTTACGTTGACCATGTTTCATCCTTTTGAAGGAGAAATAGGATTTAACAATTTGGATACCAAAGAGAAAGTAAAAGCATTTTTCGAAGAATACTTCCCTGAATTACTGCCTTATATTCCACATTATCTGGAAGAATATTTTGAAAATCCTGTTGGAACTTTAGGAACCATAAAATGTTATCCATGGCAAGCATTTGGAAAGGCATTGGTGATGGGTGATGCTTCGCATGCGATAGTTCCTTTTTATGGACAAGGAATGAATGCTTCATTTGAGGATGTAACTGTTTTTGATGAAATTTTAGATCAGTATGAAGGAGACTGGGAAAAAGTGCTTTATGAATTTCAAGAAGCACGAGTAGAAAACACTAATGCTATTGCGGATCTTGCCATAGATAACTTTACTGAAATGCAAGATCGGGTAGATGATGAGGATTTTATGAAAAAAAGAAAATTGGAAATGCAATTAGAACAACAATTTCCAGATTATTATTCTAAATACTCATTGGTAACTTTCAGACCTGAACTACCTTATGCTCATGCTATGAAATTAGGCAGAGCGCAAGATGAATTATTATTGAATATTTGTACGAATGGTGATTTAGAAAAATTATCACTTGAAGAAATTCATCAAAAACTCAAAGGTTTACAAAACAATTAATCTCAAAAAGATGGAAAGTAAAGTTCTTAAAGGTAAGGCTCAACCACTTGGTAATTATCCTCACGTAAAAAGGGTAGGGGATTTTATTTACGTTTCTGGAACAAGTAGTCGACGTCCAGACAACACTCATATCGGAGCTACTAAAGATGAAAATGGAGAATGGCAACTCGATATTAAAGCTCAAACTAAAGCTGTCATTGAGAATGTAAATACATTGTTACAAAGCTTAGGTGCAGAGTTGAAAAATGTAATTGACATTACCACTTTTCTTGTGGATATGAAAGATTTTAAAGGATACAATGAAGTGTACGGAACCTTCTTCGATCACACCGGCCCAACTAGAACAACCGTTGCGGTGCATCAATTACCGCATCCTAATTTATTAATTGAAATAAAAGCAGTTGCGTATCTTCCTATTAAATAGTTAGGTACTAATTATAGGCCAATATAAATTTTAGCCTTACGTTAAATAATAAAAATATAGTTTGTTATGAAAAAAATAGGAGTACTAATTTTTGTTATTTTTCTTTTTCAAAATTTAAGTATTTCACAAGTAGAATTGAAAGGTGGATTATTTGTCTCCATCCCATTAGGGATTTATGCTGCAGGTGAATATGGAGTTTATGATGATATAGGGGTTGAGCTTGGTGTAGTTTCTAATCCAGGGATGAAATTGGGACAAACTCATATGTCAGGAACAGCAGTTTTCTTAAACGCCCGTTATTACTTTAATCCTCGTTATGGCTTAGATCGTTTTTATACCGGATTGTATGTAAGACCACACACGACGGTAATAAGGGAAGAATTCACTAACTTTTTTTTCTCTACCTCCTTTCCTGGAACTGGTCCAACAACAGCATCAAGTACAACCGTTGAATTTTCAAGAGATTCAGGAACTGGAATAGGTTTTATGTTTGGGAAAAAATTTGTTAAGAAAAATAAATACTTTCTTGATTTGAATTTCGGAATTGGACGGAATATCGGAAGAAGAGTTTATGATTATGAAATCCCAACTTCCATTTTTGGGAGAAGGGGAACTGAACGAGTCAATTTAGATTTTTTATATTCTCTTATGGTTGGATATAGATTATAAAATAAGGAATGACTCAATTTACATTTTCATCTTCTTCTGCTTTGTAATTTCTTACGCCTCAAAAACTTGTTGATCTCTTCTATTTTCTTGAAACTATTCATTCATTATCTTCATCTAGCTATTTTTCTTGATAAACAGTATGGGAACAATTCCAGCTTTTAAAAGTTAAACCTGTTTAACTGCTAAGACATTTACAATGCATAGTTTTGTAATTCATAACTTAAAATAATATTTCAAAATTAAAATATAGAAAATGGCAATTACAAAAATGTGGACTGGTTCCGAAAAATATTTATGTGATAAAGAATTGGCTCAAGCCTTCCACATGGCAAGAGTGATTGGTATGCCTTTGTTAATTGAAGGAGAACCAGGAACTGGGAAAACAGAATTACCACTTCAATTTTCTAAGGATATGGGAACTGAATTATTTGTTTTTCCTGTTGGATCAAAAAGTAATGTAGAGCAATTTGTCGCAAAATTTGACCATGTAAAATATCTTCGTGATTCTCAGGTTGAAATATTAAATGCTCAGCGGGAGGAAAAGGGTTTAGAAAAAAAATTATCTACTGGAGGTCGAAATACGGAGAACCTAGGAGACTATGTTTTAAAAGGACCAGCTGCTGAAGCATTTTCAACTCCCAATTCTGTTTTACTTATTGATGAAATAGACAAAGCACCTCGGGAATTTCCTAATGATTTATTGTATGCCTTAAGTCACCGAAAATTTGTGATGCCCGAAAGTGGCGAAATCATTGAAGTAAGTGAAGAAAACATGCCAGCTATTGTTATTACTAGTAATCGAGAACAAGAGTTACCAACTGCATTTAAAGGGCGTTGTGTTTATCATTATATTTCTTTTCCAACTCCGGAAACGATGCATGAAATCATTCAAAAACATTTTCCAAATTTAAATGAAGAGTTGGAACAAAAATGTATTTCTATGTTTTACCAAATGCGGAGTTTAGGATTGGATAGAGCACCTGCTACTCGTGAACTCTTAAGTTGGATAAAATATTTAAAATCATTTGAAGAAGCTGAAGCTTTGACAAGAGTGAATCGTGTTGAAGGTCTTGGTGTTTTGATTAAAAATCAAAATGACATGGAAAAAGTGAAAGCTAGAATCTTTGGAAAATAACGGTGAAATGTTGACTATGAACTGTTAATGTCCCTATGCTAGTATTTAACGTTCATAGTATATCTGTTAACCATTAAAAAATAAAAATATGTTCGATCAACTTCCCCATACTTTTCGGAAACACAAATTGTCTGCCGACGTGCGTACATTGTTACAATTTCGTAATGCTATGGACAAAGGTTTGGTTAGAACACTAGGTGATGCCTATTATGTATTGAAAGGTTTAGTGACTTCAGCTCCAACTGAGATAGGTCCTTTTTCTCAAGCATTTTATGAACACTTCTTAGGAATTGATATTCGTAAGGGAGAACCGTTGGAAGATGCGGTCGCTCGATCAGATGCTTTTCGAGGATGGAAAGAAAATTTTTCAGAAGAAGAATTAGCAGATATTCCACAGTTGGAATTAGTAGATAAATTTTTAGATGAAGTTCATTTAACTACATTCGATATTCAAAGAGTTTTGGATGGTAAGGATATATTAAAAAAGGACAATCCAGAAATGGAAGACAATGATCCAAACGGAGGAGAAAGTGCTCCCTCCGATCGTCCTTTGGATCGAATGGCTGATTACCGAGATATTCCTTTGGAGGAACTATTGAGAAGAATGAGAGAAGTTGCTAAGCAACAAAAAGGTAAACATTCTGGTGGCGATCATTGGATTGGGACAGGTGGAGTTTCTCCATACGGACATGGGGGAGCAGCTGCAGGTGGAGTTCGAGTTGGAGGAACAGGAGGTGGGAAAATGGCAAGAGCTGCTGTGAATAGTCGAGATTTTTATCCAGTTGATACTAAGGCGCTTTTAAAAGATGACAATATTGATGCAGCACTCGCTGCATTAAAAGGAATTGAAGAAGGAACTGCTGAAATCATTTTAGATGTTCCAAAAACCATCAAGGAAGGATTGAAGCAAGGAGGGATTTTTCTTCCGCATGAAAAAGAAAAAGTGCAACAAAAGACGCAAGTTATTTTGATGATTGACAATGGAGGTTGGTCCATGTCACCGTATGTTTCGACAGTTCAAAAGCTTTTTAAAAAAATGAAAACTCGGTTTTCACATGATTTAAAAACTTATTATTTTCACAATAGTATTTATGGAGGATTGTATACAGATGCAGCTCGTTGGAAATTTGAGCCAATTGAAAAAATAGTTCGACAAGATAAAAATTACTCTGTTTTTGTAATTGGAGATGCTGACATGGCACCTTATGAATTGAGTAGAGCAAGCCAAGAATCATGGGCTGAATTATCCAAACACTTTAAGAGAATGGCTTGGCTAAATCCAATGCGGGAATCCATTTGGCATACTTCAATGACCTGCTCAGTTTTAATGAGAATGTTTCCGATGTTTACGCTGACCCCTGATGGAATCGAGCAAGCAATTCTTGAGATGAATCGAAGAAGAAAATTCGGAAAGTAGTTCGAAGCTCCTGCTACGAGCATCATTAATAATTTTCCGAAGCAGGAACTTCGGAGTTACAAATCAAAGTAGTAAATGAGAATAAAAAATCAATTTGATCTAACAGGCAAAGTTGCCATCGTTACAGGCGCATCAAAAGGAATTGGAGAGTCAATCGTTCGAGGATTATGCGAACATGGTGCTAATGTAATAGTAAGTTCTAGAAGTCAAGAAGCGGTTGATGCAGTTGCTCAAGGATTAAAAGATGATGGTTATGAAGCAACAGGGATTGCTTGCCATGTGGGAAGAGAAGATCAATTACAAAACTTAGTTGATAAAACAATCGAAACTTATGGAGGCGTTGATATTTTAGTCAACAATGCCGCAACCAATCCAACCTTTGCTCCACTTACCAAAGCCACAAGTGAAATATTTGATAAAATCATGAATGTGAATGTAAAAGCCTGTATGCTTTTAGCAAATATGTGTTACCAATCTATGAAAAGTAGAGGCGGTGGCTCGATAATTAATATTGCTTCAGTAGAAGGTTTGCATCCATCTTTTGGATTAGGAATGTATAGTGTAAGTAAAGCTGCTGTTATCATGCTGACTAAAAATATGGCAAAAGAATGGGGGAAAGCAGGAATCCGAGCTAATGCGATATGCCCAGGTTTGATACAAACTAAATTCAGTTCAGCGCTTTGGCAAAATGAAGAAATCTTTAATCAATTTATCAAAGAATTACCTGCAGGTAGAATGGCTCAACCAGATGAAATGGCTGGATTAGCAGTTTTCTTGGCATCTAATGCTTCAAGTTATTCCACCGGTGGCGT
Source organism: uncultured Saprospiraceae bacterium (assembly GCA_964564545.1). Lineage (GTDB taxonomy): Bacteria > Bacteroidota > Bacteroidia > Chitinophagales > Saprospiraceae > CAJQQY01. The sequence continues at coordinate 23,023 of CAZMBP010000072.1, read as the reverse complement.
CTTTGTGGCAGATGGCGGTCATTTGATAAAATAAATATTTGATTGCTTTAAACAAAAGGCATTTTTGAATTGTATATTTTTTAATAATTTTATAATAAAAGATATGTTTCAAAAATGCCTTTTTTCATTTGTATTGTTTTTGATCCTTAGTTGTAATACAGAACTAAGATCAGAGATTGCTTTTGATGAAAAAATAAAAAAGATTAGCATTTTTGATTTAATGTATCAACCGAATGCGTTGGAGATTACTTTAATGTTTAACGTTCAGGAAGTTGTTGAAAATCGAAAAAGTGATAAAAAACATGCTGCAATTCTATCTTTCACAGATAAAAGAGGAATACCACATAAATGGAATATTAAAGTGAAATCCAGAGGAGTTTTTCGAAGATACAATTGTCCTGAAATGCCTCCACTTAAAATAAATTTTAAAAAATCAGATTTAAAAAAGGAAGGGTTTAGCAAGTTTGATGACTACAAAATTGTTACCCATTGTATCGAAGATGCTTTTGATGCCGAGTCTATTGTTTTCAAAGAATACCTTGCCTACAAATATTATAATTTAATTACCAAAAATAGTTTTCGAGTTCAATTATTGAAGATCAATTATATCGATGCTGAGACTGGGTATGTAAAACGACATTTTGGTTTTATGATTGAGGACTTTGCCTTACTTCGAGATCGTGTGGGAGCTGAAAAATGCGAAACCCCTTTAGGTATTGCAAAGGAAGATATTAATCGAGAAGAGTACAAAAAAATGGCACTCTTTCAATATATGATTGGGAATGCTGATTGGAGTTTAAGGCAAGTAAGAAATATAAAAGTAATGATATTGGATGGGAAATACGTGGTGGTACCTTACGATTTTGACTTTGCTGGATTAGTTTTAGCCCCCTACGCAAGAGTTAATGCTGATTATAAATTAACCTCCTTAAGACAAAGAGTTTACCTCGGTTTTGAAGATGACTTGGAAGACATGAAAGCGGTCAAGAAGCGTTTTAAAAAAAGGAAAGGACGATTTAAACGTAAAACCAAATATTTTTATTTATTACATAAGGACCATAGAAAAAGTGTATTAACTTATCTCGATTCATTTTATAAAAATATGGACAATATCCAGTTGCCTACAGTCAACAATAAAACTTAATCTAAAAGGATTTTCCTCACAATTAAAACTAGTAATAATACAACAGCAAAAACAAATCCTAGGATCAATAAATTATCCTGCAAATGATTAGTTCCATCCGTTAATTTTTTGGCCATGTACCCAATAAATGCAAAAAGTAAAATAAAGCCGAATATTCTTTTAGCCATTCTATAAATATTTGATTTTCAAAAAAAGACGCAAGGTAGTCTTTGTCTTGTTTTATGTCAATAAAAAACCATTCCAATCGTCTTTTTTAAAACACTTTTGAAATTGCATCTAATTTCATTTTAAACCGTTGAACTATTTGATTACAACAAAGTTTATATCTTTGCAATTCATAATTAATTAAATAAAATAAATCCGATCATGGCTGAAAATAAGAACAAACCAAATCAATTAAATATTGAACTTCCTGAAGAAGTAGCAGAAGGTATTTACTCAAACTTGGCAATTATTTCTCATTCAAATTCTGAATTTGTAGTTGATTTTGTTCGTTTGGTACCTAATGTTCCAAAAGCGAAAGTGAAATCAAGAATAATCTTGACTCCACAACATGCGAAAAGATTAATGCGTGCTTTAGTGGATAATGTAAAAAAATTCGAAGCTCAACATGGTTTGATCGAAGAACCAGATCAACAGTATCCTGCAATGAATTTTAATACGCCAAAAGCTCAGGCTTAAGTTTAAAAGTCATTTGAAGCTAGTTATAAAAAAGACCTTTTAGATTATTAATAATCTAAAAGGTCTTTTCACTTTAATAAAAAAAAATCGTGAAGTTTCTAAAAAAACTCAAACGACTTCCAAGGTTTCCAGCTCAATGGACAAAGTATATAATGCTCTTTCACCTTTTTCTCTTTTCGAATAAAAACTACTCCCATATGAAATAAATCAATGGAAATTGTAACTCTAGGATGAGCTTTGATTTTTTCCCAGGCTGATTCCATTTCTTCACTCCAATGAATATCATCAAAAACAAAAACAGTTTCGTTGTGTGCAAATTCTAAAAGTGACTCGAAGTAATCCAAAGTAGGTTTTAGTCGATGATTACCATCCACAAAAACATAATCTAACTTTCCTAAATCGTTCAATGCCAAATGCATCGTATCCTCAAATTTTCCTACCCTCAAATCCACATTTTTAATTTTCATTTCTTCCAAATGATAATTAGCTAACTTGGCAATTTGCGGATCACCTTCCAAACTAATGAATTTCGCATTCTGAGCAGCGGAGGCTTGATAAATGGTAGAGATACCAAGTGACGTTCCCATTTCCAACATCGTCTTAGGTTTGTAAAAGTTAACCAACCGAAAAAGGGTTTGACATTGCCATTTTTTGGAAGCCGCATTTTTAGCGATGCTACCGATGGTTTTAATTTTTTGATTCCCAGAAGTGGAACCTGCGCCAAAATCTGTCGTTTGAACTTCGGTAGAGTTTCTCTCTAAAATATTACGTAAATGTTCCACCGAAGTAAATGAGTAGAATTCACGATCATCTTCAAGCACATTTAAAGCAAAATCAAAGACGAAAGGGGAGTGAACTTGATACTTTGTATCAGCTCTAAAATAATATTTTAAATAACGTTGAATGGATTTTAGCAATTGAAATAATTTATTCATTTAATGGAAAGCAAATGTTAGTCTTTGAATTGTAATTAACAAATTTTTAATTAAAAAAAATTATCATTTTTGCCTCTTGATAAAATTTTCTAAAACAAATGACCGTTTTTGAGACTATGAAAAAAACCAACCTAATCCTAATTCTTTTATTTCTGATGTCGCAAATTGGCATCTCACAATCTTACCGAACTGCACTTGGTATTCGTTTGGGAACAGGAGCTGGACCAGCTATCACCGTTCAACAAAAAATTGCCAAATACTCTACAATCGAAGGGATTTTTCAACCTAATTTCAGAGATAATATTTCTTCTCTAGATTTGCTCTATGAGCGTCACCATAAAATTTTAATTAAACGAGTGAACATATACATGGGTGGTGGCTTACATAAAGATTGGCGACCAACTAACCATGAATTGGAAATGGATAAAAAAGCAGATGCCGGATTTGTAGGAATTATTGGAGGAGAGGTTACTTTTAAAAAATTAAATGTAAGTTGGGATTACAAACCTTCCATTAATGTATTCGGCGGAGATACTCACTTAGCACACCAATCAGCTATAAGTTTGCGCATGATTATAGTTAAGCAAAAAAAGAAAGAGATTAATTGGAAATTTTGGAAGAAAAAGAAATCGAAAAAAGAACAGCGAAGAGATAGACGAGCTTCCCGAAAAGAACCCAAAAAAGAACAGAAAAAAATTAATTGGAAATTTTGGGAAAAATAAACCCCCTATAATTTAAACAATTAAACCTGCTAAGACCTTTAGTTTTAGCAGGTTTTTTTCTTTGGGAAAAATTCTAATTTTGATTTTTTAATAAACTATAAATAAAAAAATGAGTAAAACAGCCTACATCACAGGAGGATCAAAAGGAATCGGTTTAGGAATTGCAAAAGCAATGTTAGAACAAGGTATGAAAGTAGCTATCACAGGTAGAAATTTAGAATCTTTAAATTCTGCAGTTGAAGAATTAAGTAAAGTCGGAAAAGGGGAGATCCTTCCTATCGAATCAGATGTAAGAAATTTTGAGTCTGAAAAAAATGCCATCGAACAAGTTTTAGAAAAATGGGGAACACTCGATGTTGTCATTGCTAATGCAGGCGTCGGAAAATTTGCTTCAATTGAAGAAATGAGTTTGGAGGATTGGAATTCGGTGATTGATATAAATTTGACAGGAGTATTTCATACGGTAAAAGCTGCCATTCCAGCGATGAAAGAATCGAAAGGATATATCATGACGATTGCAAGTTTGGCAGGAACAAATTTTTTCCAAAAAGGATCGGCTTACAATGCAAGTAAATTTGGATTAGTTGGTTTTACTCAAGCAATCATGTTGGACCTTCGAAAGTATGGAATTAAGGTGACCACCATTATGCCTGGGTCAGTTGCAACTTATTTTAATGGTCATATTCCTTCAGAAAAAGATGCTTGGAAAATTCAGCCAGAAGATATTGGTCAAATGGTGATTGATTTATTAAAAATGAATCCTCGGACTTTGCCAAGTAAAGTTGAAGTTAGACCTTCCATACCTCCTAGTAAATAATTATAGTTCTAGGAAAAATATTAGCACTTCCAGATTTAAAAAATCTGGAAGTGCTTTTGATTTCAAGAAAATCTTTAATTTTGACACCATGAAAGCTGCCACCGTAAAACAACTTAAAGATGAATTAAATGAAAGATCTCCAAAAGAACTTTTGGAATATTGTCTCCGTTTATCCAAGTTTAAAAAAGAAAATAAAGAGTTGTTGACTTACCTCTTATTTGAAGCCTCAGATGAGGAATCTTATATCCATACTATCAAACAAGAAATGGACGAACAATTTGAAAATGTCAATCGAAAGAATTTTTATTTTGTCAAAAAAGGAATTAGAAAGATTCTAAGAGAAGTAAAAAAGCATATTCGGTATTCTCAAAATAAAGAAACAGAAGTGGATTTGCTAATCTATTTTTGCAAGTCACTCAAAACATTCTCGCCATCCATCCGAAGAAGTACGACAATGATGAATTTGTACAATCGGCAAATAGAAATGATTAGAAAAAAAATCGAAAAGTTACATGAAGATTTGCAATACGATTATGGCCAAGAATTAGAAAACTTATAATAATAGGATCGTCTAACATTCAACGAAAAACGTCTAACTAAAAAAATCATTCTTCCTCGTCCTCAAACTCATCTTCGTCAATCTGATCAACTAAATCCAAAACCCAATTGATTACTTTTGGGCTGAGATATTTAGCTATGCCTGTTTTCTTACTCGCTGATTTTAGAATTTTTACATTTTTATATCCCATTTTTTGTTCTTCAGCTAACTCAATATATTCATCCCATTCCTCATGAGTAATCATATTAAATTGAGCACGCATGATGTCTAAATCTGTTGGGTCGTTGATGTCGTATTTTGCCATTTAGGTTTTAGTTTTTATTCAATATCTTTTACTCCTCAAATCATATTTTGTTCGCCTATGAAGGTTATCGTTTTTTCTTTGTTTAATAAAAATTAAAATCCCCCATCATGATTTCTCAAAATGGAGGATTTTTAAAGTTCCAAGTTTCAATTAAAATATCTATTTAGTTGAAACAGGAATCGAAAGGTTTACATGTTCCCAAGCAAATTCAATTGATTTTTCACCAACTGAATATTTTAATTGCTCTTGTATTTCTTTTATTGTCGAGGGCGCAATATTTACTCTCAATGCGTCTTCTGATTGCTTATAATTATAAGCTCCCCATTGATCATTTGTTTTTGAAAATATAGCTACCCAATCTCCTTTTTCATTAGGAATGATAAAAAAGCCATATTTCCCTGCTCCTAATTTTTTACCATCAATCATTACATCTTTTGAAAAAGAAACAGTTGTATTTTCATCCGCACCTGCTCTCCAAACTTTTCCATATTTTTCTAATCCACCCCAAACTTCTCTTCCTCTAACAGAAGGAGCAGAGTATTTTATTTCAACATCTACGTTGTCAATAGTTCCATTGGCAACGGATTTAGGACTTTTTTGCGCATCAATATTTGAAGTCATAGCAAAAAGTAAAACAAGCAAGAATCCAATTTTTTTCATGATCTTAAATTTTAGTGATTTAAATAATTTTCAATAATCATTCTTAATGACAAGTTCTTTTCAGAAAGATGCATAACGAGATTTAGAACACGATTTGATGGAAATAGTTTTAAACTCAAGCTCGCTTTATTTTTCTAAATTGAATGACAGAACCTAATCCAATCACTACCCAAAAAAAGTTGACCATTACAGAAGGCAAAGCTCCATAATAAGTTGAATTGATTAAAATTAAAGTAGCTCCTAAAATATTTAAAAATTGAAATTTAAATGAAGTGCCGTCCATTTTGTTGGTGGAAACTGAATAGTAAGCATATAGACTTATTACTGCACCAACCCATCCAAATAAACTAATGATAATTTCTGTCATGACTTTTTTTGTCGCAAAAGTATTCTATTCTTAAACAACTTCTATGAAAAATTGAGGAAGAAAATTTTACCTTGAGGAAAAATAATTTACCGAAAACTTCATCATGAAATTCATTAAAATATTCGCTGTAGGAATTCTGTCTTTATTCGTTTTAGGCTTTATCTTTTTATCATTTTATTCTGGACCTGCGATTGAATTAGACACAGCAGGACAATTTGAATATGAACCATTAAAGTCAATTGAACTAAATCAATTTGAAAAAAAGAAACAGTATGTTTCCATGTCAGATGGAACCAAGATTGCAACGAATGTTTTTCTTCCAACAAATTCAACTGCTGAAAAAGTACCCACCATTTTTATTTTCACTCCTTACAATCGAAGTATCGTATTGCCTGATTTGGCTTGGTGGGAAAAAGCTGGTGCAAAAGCATTTACAGGAAATTGGGGACCAGTATTTAATGGACTACCAAATCGAAAAACATTAAACACTCTTACTTCGAATGGCTATGCAGTTGTGGTAGCTGATATGCGAGGGACTGGAGCTTCCTCAGGTTTTACAAGTGCGATGTCTCCTCAATTAAGAAAAGACGGAATAGAGATGATTAATTGGATTGCAGAACAAGGTTGGAGTGATGGGAAAGTTGGTATGGAAGGTCCATCCTATTTAGGTTGGATTCAATTGGCTATTGCAAGTGAGAAACCTGAAGCATTAAAATGTATTAGTCCTTCAATAATGGGAAGTGACATTTATTCAGAGGCGCAAAAACAGGGTGGAATTTTGATGCCTAAATGGATAGGCAATTTTAATAGGCAACTTCGTTTGCTGAATCTAAATGGATTGGATCGAAAGAATAAAATGCCAGTCTTCCCAGCTGAACCTGTTATTGATGAAGATGGTGATGGAGAAATCATGGATGAAATTCCATTATATACAGATACTGAGGAACCACTTTTTGTAACTGCCGAAAAGCCAACATACTCAGATGGAAATGCAAGAGAAAAAAATATTTATTTCAATCATACCAAAGAGCATTTAAAAGATATTTGGACTGCAGAAGTTGCAAAAGATTGGAAATTTAGAGATGATAAATTAGAAGTTTATGGTGACACTTTAGGATTGGAAGATATAACTCCTGGTTTTTTTATTCCAGCCATTAAGAAAAGTAAAATTCCAATATTGATGACAGGAGGTTGGTTTGATGGTTTTGAAGGGGTAACGAAATTATATGCAAGTTTGCAAGATGAAAATCCTGCTCATTTTGTGATGGCTCCACGATTTCATATGCCAATGACTGTTCCTCCTGATTATAAAGAATTACTTAATTATCAGGGTGAATATGAAGATCAATTGCTTTCGCTTAGAATTCAATTTTTTGATTTTTATTTGAAAGGACAAAAAAATGGATTTGATAAAATAGATCCTGTTCAATTATATACTTGTTATAAAGGTTGGGAATCCTTCGACCAATATCCTCCAAAAGCGACGACTTATGAAACACTTTTTTTTAATGAAAAAAATCAGTTAACCAGAGATTCTAGTGGAAATGGATTTGATAATTATAAAGTTGATTTTAGTCATGCCTCAAATTATGATGCAGAGGATGACAATCGTTGGAATATGGCAACGACTACAGATGCTTTAATGATTAGGACTGAGTTGGATAAAAAGTGTTTGGTTTATGAAACCCCAATTTTGGAAAAAGACATGCAAGTTACTGGTCATTCAATTGTTGAATTATTTATTTCTTCCAATCAAAATGATGCAGATGTTTATGTTTATTTAAGTGATGTAGGAGAGGATGGGACTGTTTATTATGTATCTGAAGGACAACTTCGAGCAGGTTGGCATCGACAAGTGGAAGATGATGAGCAAGTGAATTATTTATATGACGTAAAACCAGATTTGCCTTGGCATGGATTTGATCAAGGAGGTTATCATGATAATCCTTTGGCTAATGATTCGATTATTTCAATGCGTTTTGATTTGACTCCAACTTCTTGGATTTTCCAAAAAGGACATAAGTTGAGAGTGAGTATTGCTGGGGCAGATTTTGAAAATTTTGAATTTAATCCAACACTTTGCCCTGATGGCAAATTGGAAAATTGTCAGCCGACAAATCTAAACATTCATCGAGGGACAGCTAAAATGTCTAAAATAGAATTACCAATTTTAAAATAAAAAAAACTAAAACACATGCTAGAAACAGATTATTTAATTGTAGGAAGTGGAGCTGTAGGAATGGCTTTCGCAGATGTTCTTTTAACCGAAACAGATGCTAATATTGTTATCGTTGACCGATTTGCAAAACCTGGAGGGCATTGGAATTCTGCATATCCATTTGTGACTTTACATCAACCTTCTTCATTTTACGGAGTCAGTTCTCGTGAGTTAAGCAAAGGTGTAAAAGATGAAGTTGGATGGAACAAAGGATTAAATGATTTAGCTTCAGGAGCGGAGGTGATGGCATATTTTGATGATGTGATGCGGCATCAATTTTTACCAACGGGTAGAGTCCAATATTTTCCGATGTGTGATTATAGGGGTGATGGAAAATTTGTTTCAAAGATCTCAGGAGCGGAATATCAAGTCAAGGTAAATAAGAAAACGGTAGATGCGACTTATTTAAAAACTACAGTTCCTTCCACTCATACACCCAACTTTATCGTTGCTCCAGAAGTGAATTTTATATCGTTAAATGAATTGCCAAAAATAGAGACTCCTCCCGAAGGATTTGTAGTAATTGGTGGGGGGAAAACAGGAATTGATGCTTTACTTTGGTTACTTGAAAATAAAGTAGATCCGAATAAAATAACTTGGATTGTTTCGAGAGATGCTTGGTTGATTGATCGGAAAAATACTCAGCCAACTATGGAATTTTTTGAAGATTCGATGGGGACACAAGCCAAGCAATTTGAAGCCTTGGCTAATGCCACTTCTGTGAGAGATTTATTTGATCGATTAGAGGAAGCTGGAGTCTTGTTAAGAATTGATAAAAATGTCAGGCCAAAGATGTTCCATGGTGCAACGATAAGTCAAATGGAATTGAAAGAACTTCGGAGAATAAAAAATGTAATTCGAAAAGGAAGAGTACAAAGTATTGAAAAGGATCAAATTCATTTTGAAGACGAAAGCATCCCTACTTCTGAAAAGTATATTCATGTAGATTGTTCGGCAAGTGCTATTTCGAATTTAGAAATGAAAACGATTTTTGATGGAAATATTATTACGCCTCAAACCGTCCGATCTTATCAGCCAGTTTTTAGTGCAGCATTCATCGCACATATTGAAGCGACCTATGAAAGCAATGAAAAGAAGAATCATTTTTGCCAAGTTGTTCCTTTGCCAAATCATGATACTGACTGGATCAGGATGATGCAAGTATTTATGATGAATCAATTTAATTGGTCGCAAGAGAAAGAGCTTCGTCAATGGTTGCGTTCAAATCGTTTAGATGGATTTAGTCAGTTGGTGCTGGAAGTAGCAAAAGGAGATGATGAAGAGAAAAAAGCTATTTTGCAAAAAATGAAAGCTAATATGATGCCTGCGGTAATGAAGATTCAACAGCTGATGGAAGAGGTTGACAACAATGTTAATGTTGAATAACGAATAACGATTTATGATTTAAGAAGTTTGACGATGACAGTATAATTTCCTCCATGAGTAGTATTGTCAAACTTCTTAAATCATTATTCAATTATATGAAATTAATATTTATGCTTCCCTCTAGTCCAACCTTTTTTACCTAAAAATTTATTTCCATCCTCAGCAGCAGGTTCTTCCAATTGAGTTCCCATGCTATCATTCCAACGATTCAAATATCCAAACAAAGCAATAACTCCGAGAATTTCCACAATCTCTCCATCGTCCCAATACTTTCTCATATTTTCAGAAATTTCATCATTATTAGAGTTAGGAACAGTAGAAGCTGCAATTGCCAAATCAAAAGCTGCACGTTCTGCATCGGTGAATGCAGGGTAAGTTTTATATTCCCAAATGTGGTTCATTTTATCCTGTTCTGAACCATATCTTTCAGCTGCTCGAATAGCATGAGCTTCGCAATATCTGCATCCAGCAGTCATACTTGATAGGTAAGCGATCAATCTTTTGAGTGCACTTGTCACTCTTCCCTTATTTTCCATGACCGCTTTATTCATTTCTTGAAATGCCAAAGCAATTCGAGGGCGATGCATCATGGTAAATAAACTGTTGGGAGTAAAGCCTAAAGTTTCTTGATAAAATTCTGCAAGATCTGCAGCTTCTTGATTGGCATCTTTTGGTAGAGGATTTACTAATGGTCTTTTCATGATGTTAAGTTATTTTTAGTTTGATTTGGAGTTATTGAATAATTGCAAATAAATAAAATAAAAGTCAATTTTAAAAAGATAAATAAAATAGGAGAGTCCAAAAAAAGATTTTAATATCTTAAAGACATTTAAGTCTTTTTTATCCATTTTAACTGTTGAATATTATTGTATATTGAAAAATCATTTTTAGGAGTTTAAAAACTAAATTTAGGATGAAATACTTAGGGTTATTGTTTGTCATCTCTTCGTTTTTATATAGTTGTGATTCTGATGAATCTCCTATAGAGCCTTTACCAATCTATCCTCGTACAGAGTTTCATATTGGGACTTCTCATCTGAGAGAATATATACTTGATGTTGTATACATTGACTCCATGTATAATTTTTTGGAATATAATAAGGATACAATGTTTCAAGATACCCTAGAATTAGTTTTTGAAAAGGTTGGTGATGAAGTTCAACTAAATATTTCATATGAGGATACTTTTATAAAAAGAACTCTTGATGTTTCCGGAAATTACTATTTTTTTCGTGCACCTAAACCAACTGTAGAAACTTATATAAATTATGATGAAGGTGAAAAACTTTTATTTCAACTTTACCATACAAGTACTTCTCCTGATCAAGCAGGTAATTATAATAATTACTATTCTTTCAAATTTGAAGGAGTTAAATTATAATTTTTTTATCAGAAAACTTTTTCTAAAAAAATTGCAACACCATCTTCTTTATTACTTAAAGTAATTTGATTTGCTACCTTTTTTACTTCATCTTTTGCATTCCCAACAGCTACACCTAAACCTACACCTTCCAACATTTCGATATCATTATAATTATCTCCAAAGGCGATGACTTCTTGTAATTTGATATCGTATTTTTTTTCTAATAAAAAATTCAACGCAGACAGTTTAGATATTTTCTTGCTGGCAATTTCGAGATAAGTATCCTTTGATCGGTAAATATTTAACTCGTTGGAGAAATGCATTTTTAAATAATTTTCCAATAATTGAATTTCTCCTTTTTCGCCCATACACATAATTTTGTGAGGACCAATGTTTCGATTTTTCCAATCATTGCAAACCTCATCTAAGTTCGCCACTTCAGGTTTAACTTTTGTGTTATTCATTTCTCGGTTTGCCCAAAAATCCATTTCAGGAACAAACCAGTCATCAGAATTATACAAACTCATATGTATTGTGGAACCTGTAATAAATGTTAAAATTTGATTTGTCAGTTCTATTGGGATTTCGATAGATAATATCGTTTCTGACACTCCATTTTCATTTGTTAAAATCTGTCCACCATTATATGCAATCAAAGGATGATCTAGAATATCCATTTCATTTTGGAGGTGAGTCATTGCTTTAGGCATTCTGGAAGAGATAAGGATAATAGGATGATTATCTTTTATTTTACGGACTATTTCAATCGTTTTGGGTGAAAGTTCTCTGTCTTTATTCAATAGAGTCCCATCAATATCGCTACAGACTAATTTATAATTCATGAATTTCTAATTTTCACCAAATTTAACAAAAATTAAGCCTCATTCAAGTTCTGTTAACTTTAGTTAATCTTATAATAAAGTAGTATGTAAGATTGAACTACATCCAAAAAAAATCGTCATAATTGTAGTAGAAATCACACAACACACTTTTTGATCAACCCCTTTTTCTAACTCATTTAAAAAGTACAATTATGAAAAAAATTATTTTTAGTTGGTTGCTATCCATAGTTTTCCTCTCTGCAACCACCGCTCAAAGGGGGGAAGAAAGAACAGGTTACGATGGAGACTTTTTCAGTTTGGAAGGTGCCATTGATTTATTCAAAAATTCGAATACCATTAGAGATTTTGAAAGAAGATTGAATGAAGAAGATACCTATGTGAATAATTTAGATTTGGATAGAGATGGCCAAATTGATTTTATTCGAGTGGAACATATTCGTCAAGGAAATTTTCATGCAATTGTTCTTCAAGTTCCATTAAACAGATATGATGTGCAAGATATTGCCGTAATTGAAATTGAAAAAACAGGACGACGTCGTGCCATGTTGCAAATTGTTGGAGATGAAGATATTTATGGAGAAGAAGTTATCGTAGAACCCTACGACCGATATGGATACTCAGGTGGACGTGGTGGACCAAATGCAGATTATGATTTTCGGAGGGGGTATGTAAATGTTTATTGGTGGTCACCAGTACGTCATATTTTTGGTCGTCATTATAGAATTTATCGGTCGCCGTATTATTGGTCCTATTATCCTTCTTATTGGAGACCATGGAGACCTTGTGGATGGAATATTTTCCGACCAAGAGTTGTAATTTATCATCATCATTATCACCATGTACGTTTTCATAGATTAATTCATGTACATAATTTTTATCGCCCATATAGACATTATAGTCATCACATAGTTTTTCGATCAAATGAAATCAGAGTAGGACAAGGAAGACCTGCTATTCAGAGAGAAAGAATAAATCATGGACCTAATAGAAAAGAATTTAGACCAGGTCTTAAAAAAGTAAATAAGGTTAGAGTTAAATCTACTGCTCAAGTAAATACTAAAGGAGACCGAATAAAAACGACTCCAAGGACATCAACTAAGCAGTATGGAAAAGATAGGTCTAATACTAATACTATTCGAACACCTAAATCTTCAACAGGAAGAGATCGTACTAGAACTAATACAACAAGCACGAGTAAATCAGATAGAATAAAATCTGATCGTACCAGAATAACTCGGACTCCTAAAGCAAATTCTGGAGGAAGAGTTAAACAAAGTACTTCGACTAAACCAAGTCGTTCTAACTCGAAAGTTAGATCAGAAAAAAGTACTCGACCCTCTAGATCAAGTTCAACTCGATCAACAAAACCAAGTAGAAAGTCTTCTTCAGTAACTAGAAGTTCAACTCGATCATCTAGTCCTAAGTCTGCTAGAAGCTCTTCAAGTAAATCAAGAAGTAGCTCAAAAGCAAGTCAGTCGAAAAGTAGAAGTAGTTCCAAGGCAAGTAGACCAAGCAGAAGTTCAAAGTCTAGTAAATCAAGAAGTAGCTCGAAAAAAAGAGGAAGAGGGTAGAAGTTGATTTCTTAATAATCAACAAAGGGCTGTTAACACAAAAAGTGCTAACAGCCCTTGTTTTATTTAGATGTAAATGTCTTGTTGCAAAAGAAAAGTTATTATTGCAAAACTACTTTTCTAACAATTTGAGTTTCATTAGTTTGAATTTGAACTAAGTAAACTCCTTTTGGATAATTAGATAAATCAAATTCAAAAACTCCATTTTGATAATCCACTCTTTTCGTTTTCAAAACCTTTCCATCTAGAGATGTTAATTTTAAATTGATAGATTCATTATTATTATCATCTATTTTAAAGAATACTTTTCCATCAGTTGGGTTTGGAAAAATAGAAACGCCTAATGAAGATTCTAAATTTTTATTTGAAGTAGATGCATCTCCGTAAACAACTGAGGTTGCATTCCCACATTCATTTTCATCCAAATCAGAAGAAACGCATGCTTCATTTGTAATTGCTCGATAATCGCCAAATAATCTTATATTGTCTACATACCATCCGTCAGCTCCCTCTGAATCATTTGACGTAAATCTAAATCTGATTAAAACCGTTTCTCCTGAATAATCACTTAAGTCTGCAACTGTATTAACGTAACCATCACTCTTCCCAACAAAACCAAAACTACCAGCTAAAAATGGATTTAACATGAGTCCACTATATCCATTTTGAGTAATATTAAATCGCAAATCATTCCAAGTATCACCTCCATTAGTTGACAGTTCAACTGTACCTCCATCACGATTTGGATCAGTATCATATCGATGCCAAAAAGAGAGCACAGGATTATCTCCTGCAATTTCAAATGACGAAGCAGTTGTTAACCTTGAATCAGCAGATTCTTCTCCATTGGAAAAATACCATGCGTTATCTCCTTGGTAACTATCATCACTTACTTCCCAAAGTTGTGTCCCAGAACCTGCTGTGGCTACCCATTCAGTTATTCCATTTTCCATATCATCTTCAAAGACAATGTATGAAAATGGATCAGGCAAAACTAAAACATCGTAAGTACAAATGATGGAAGCTCCTGAATCCATATTACCTAATTCAATGGTTAAAACCGAATTGTCAAAAGTGAAACTTGAACAACTCATCGTTCCTTCAATTAGTTCGACTCCATCTGGAAGTTGATCTGTTATTGTTACATTGGTTAAAGCATCTGGAGAATCATTATTCACTTCAATTGTATAAGTTAGAACTTCTCCAGCCATAGTTTCACTTGCTGCTGTTTTGTTTATTTTCAAACGAAATTGACAAGAAAGAGGCACATCGTAACCTACTGTTCCTCCAGCTTTTGCACTTACACCAAGTCCACGTCTAGCAAAAGTTTCCCAAATTAAACATTGATTTGCTCCATCATTGTTAGCAACATCTGCAGCCAAAATTGCATCTCGCGAATCTAAAAAAGTAGGACTACATGCCTGCAATTTTAATCCATCTAAAACTAATTGCATGGTCAGGTTATTACCACCTGTACCATTATAAATATCTTCATCAAATCCATAAACCTCAATCATATTCCAATACAAATCCCAAATAGTAACTGCCCAAACAGAACCAACTCCATGAGGAACAGAACCAGTATTAATATTGTAATAATTATGTGGATTGACAGTCATATCTCTACTATATTGGAACTCTCTAATCCCTAATCCATCAATATTTTCATCATTTACATAAGTACCAATTCCTCTGCCTGCCTCAGCAATATCGGCAGCTGTAGAGGTCATTACCAAACCAAACCAATCACTCCAACCTTCTCCTGCTTGTTCAAAATTTCGAAGACAATTAGTAGCAGAAGGTCCTCCAGTTAATCGATTGGAAATTCCATGTCCATATTCATGAACAATCACTCCATTATCCAAACCACTATCAAAACCTCCAAACGGACCTGGTGAAGGAATTGTAAAGTCAGGTGCGCCCAGAGCAACAGTCAATGTAGACAAATATAACTTGATACTATCGCAATCTTCACCTCCTAACATGACAGCTGGAATAGTTACTTCATCTCCATCATCTCCGGAATTCATAGTGGAAATTCCATTTCCACCATTACAAACTATTACTGCAATGGCACCTTCATTTTGAGCTCGTAAAACTTGACTTCCATTTTGGCATCCATTAGTCCCTCGATCTAAAAGAGCAATTTTTCCTTCTACTTCATTTCCATTTCCAATATTTTCACATGCATCATAAATATTATCAATACCATCATCTACTAAAACTAATTCACTCACAATTGGTGTGGTAGGAAGTTGAGCACCAAAACCAGCAGGCATCATGTTGTATTCATTTACGACACCTCCAGTATCAGTAACGATTAATCTATTTTGCTGACCTGGGTTGTTACTTGCATTCCATAAAAACATTTGCATCCTAGGTCTTTGTCCATCTTGAGGAGTAAAAAAGTTTGCATTATTAGTTCCACTACCATCCATGGCTTCAGCTCTAACATAATCATTTTCTTCGCCTCCATTTTCATAATTGTTGGTTTGAAAATTCCCGGATACTTCATCAAATCCATACTGATACCAAACATCGTGAATAATGTTATTCCAATAAAATAAATTGACTATTGAAGTTTCAAAAGCTTGGTAAGACGTATCACTATTTTCATCAAAAGGAAAATCAAATTCTAAATTTGCACCTCCCTCAGGTTCCATTCCAATTGATTTATTTTGAGAAAAAATATCATGATAGGCATGTACATTATTCCCTTGGGTAATAGTAAATTCTGGTCCATCAACTCCATCTGTATCATGCCAACCAAATGGAGATGCAACTAAATTCGAAGGATCTGTAATCATTTCTCGACCTCCATGATTTGGGCTTTCTACTGGCATTGGAAATACATTGTAAGTATTTGCCATTAGAGGTAGAGGTTGAGTAGATTCTTCTTTTTCTAAAAATGTAATTGAATTGTTATTTTTTGAATCCAAAGTTAAATTAACATCGCAGTTATCATGTGTATGATCAAAATTACAATGAATTACTTCATCAAAATAATCCAAAATTTTTCCATCTATTGCATCCACTTGTACATTCCAAAAATGCTGAGCATCAAGTTGATAAAATCCCACTTGCCAAACTAATCGAATAGAATTATCCTTTTGGATCCCAAATTTTAACCGAACATTTATTGGAGAAAGAGCAATTCCTTCATGATTAAATATGAAGTGTTTTTCATTTACTTTTTTATTTAACCTAAGTGGTTTGGTATTACTGTAGTGGAACTTATTGATAACAGTTTCTAAAGCTTCCGTAGCCTCAATAGTAGGAGAGGTGCTATTAATTTTATTGGCCAAGTCTGAGCTAAACCTATTTCCAATATTTAAAATTTCACCGTTTGGCAAAACATTAATATTGATAATTGCATTTTGCAAATCTATCCCTTCATGCTGTTGATTCAAATAAATATGGGTTACTCCATTATGTTTTGAAGTATAATAATCGCTAATTCGATAATTAGAAATATCCATCGATGTCAATTCAAAAGCTTCACGTTTTTGTTCTAGATGACCTAAGGAAATTTCTAAGGATCTTTGATTTTGAGAAAAAAGTAAAATAGGTAAGCAAAGGATAATACAAATTAACCCGTTGCGAGAAAGGTTGTAAAATGAATTCATGAATTCCGTTTTGTAGTAGATTAATAAAATTAAGCCTGAATTTGTGTTGCTAATATAATAAGCTGAAACCGAGACACATAATGATAAAACCAATAGTGTTTCTGGAAGGACAAATATAGGAACAAGAAAAATTAAAATTAGTTTTCTTTTGCAAGTTGCAATTGAAGTTTTCATTGACAATGATCATTTTCCAATCTTAAAAAGAGAATTACGTAAATAGAGCATTAATTCTAATGCTAATGAAAAGTTAATAATCCAATTGTGTTTGTTTTTGCAACTTTTAATTATTTATTTTGTCTTTGAATATGAACCGTTTATCAGGTTTTTATGTTTTATCATCTAGAAACTTAAAATAAACGTGACTTTAACGTTATCTTATGAAAACTTTACAACAAATATTGAAAATGAAAAACAATAATCTTCGAACCGCTTTATTTTCTTTAATTATTCTGCTTAGTATATCAAGCTATGCTTTTTTGAATACTATTGAGGCTCCAAATGCAAATTTTGATCCTTCTTTAGAAGTTGAGCAAGTTGAACTTGAAAACATATCTTCTCAGGAAACAGTAATGCCTGATGTGAAAATTGTAAAAACAGCAGTTGATTTTTTGAAAAACATGGTTCCTGTTCCACAATAATTGAGGTTGATGGAAATAAAAAAGCTGCAAAGTCATTTTACTTTGCAGCTTTTTTTATGGAATAATATTAAACTTTAATCTTGCTTTTTCTTCCAATATCTCATTAGCCCTGCGACACTCATCCAAGCTGGATTTGCAGCTTCATATTGAGCAATTCCTTTTTCATCTATTCCAAAATCTCTTAATTGTTGAGCAGCATAATTTGCAAAAAGAGGAGTGATTTCTGCTAAATCTGCATCAGCTTCAAAATGTGGTTTCATCCAATTAGCCCAATCAAGTAAGATTTCTTCAAGTCGTGTTAAGTGATGATCTAAATCCGTTACTTTCCCAAAATGAGTTAAGTATATTTCAGATAAATCCAAGCTACGTATCAATTGAATGGAATTTTGCCAATCCTCAATATTGATATCGGGTGGAGGACAAGGAGGAACAATAAATCCTAAATTAATTCTAACTCCAGCCACATCTCCAGATATTAATTTATCCCCCATCTGCCAAGCTATATGATGAACTGCATGTCCTGGTGTATGCCATCCAACAACCTTTACATTCCCAAAATCAACTTCCGTTTTATCATCGCAAGAAATTAAATTTTCTTCTTTGATTGGATTCATTTGTCCCCAAAGTTCGTCCATCTTATCTTGATAAATCCGCTTAGCAGAACTCATTAATTTTTCAGGTGATGCTAAATGTCTAAGTCCTCTAGGATGAACATATATCTTAGCTCCCATATCTCCAAAAACCCAAGCTGCTCCAGCATGATCTAAATGGATATGAGTAAGAAAAACATGCTTGATGTCTTCCACCTTAAAGCCTACTCTTTCTATTTCTGATTTTAATTTTGGATAAGTTGAATGAGGGCCTGTTTCAAATAAAATTGGCCCTTGATCTGTCTCTACTAAATAGGATGCTATCGTGTTCTCTTGATGTAAAAAACCTAAGTCTAATGTATGAATCATATTTGTATTAATTTTGGATGACAAGAAACAACATTTGTTTTAAAATAAAAAGAGGACAGTTTTATGAAAAACGAAACTGTCCCCTCTTTTTAATATTTTGGAATATTACTCCTCAGATTTTGGTTTGAAATTGAGGCTAACTGAATTAATGCAGTATCGTTGACCAGTTGGAGGTGGACCATCATTAAAAATGTGTCCTAAGTGACTTCCACAATTGGAACACAACAATTCTGTTCGAACCATAAAATGACTTCTGTCTTCTTTTTTCTCAATACTTGCTGAATCTAATTCTCCCCAGAAGCTTGGCCATCCACAACCTGAATGAAATTTATGTTCACTCTCAAAGAGTTCAAATTTACAGGCCGCACAGGTATAAATTCCAATTTCATCAAATGCATTATATTTTCCAGTTCCAGGTCTTTCTGTCCCTGCTTCTCTCAAAATTCTATACTCTTCAGGAGATAATTCGGCTCTCCATTCTTCCTCTGTTTTATTGACTTTGTAATTCATGATTTTAGATTTTTGATGATGAATCATTTAAACATAAAAATAGACATTTAGTTTTTAAGTATACTAAATATTACTCATTTAGAATTTTCCTTCTTTTATAATTATAAAAAATAAAGAAGAATTAAAAAACGCTTTAGAATTTTACTCCTAAAGCGTTTTTCCAAATTTTATATAAATTTGATATTATCCTTCAAAATGAAGAGAAATTGTAAATGTTCTTGATATGATTTTTTCAATAACACTAGATTGATCTAGATCATTATTATAAATTAATACATTTCCTAGACCCTGTGAAATTTTAAATTCTGGAGAAAAAATGAAGAATGGATAAAAGAATTGAACACCTGCACCCACTTCAAAAGCAAAATCAGTAGGAGCAATTCTAACTAATTCATTCGCTTGTCGAGTTCTCGAATCACTTGCCACATCAAATGAATATTTGACACCAGCTACTACAAAAACTCGCTTATCTTTAAATGGAGCTGATTTATATCGAATATGAAAAGGTAATTCAACAAAAACGGATTCAACTTTTCTTGTATAAGGTCTCCGATCACTATTTGCAGCTGAATATCCAATATTTCGTTCTGCAAAGGATAGGGTAGGCAAAAACCTAAAATCAAAGAATTGACCTACTTTCAAATTACTAACAATACCCAAATTGAAACCAGGACCAGAAACTGCCTGAGCAGTTGCTATACTATCATTCAAAATAAAATCGTCTGAATGGAAAACTCTAAACCTTGATGTATTATAACCTAAGGTAATTCCAAAATAATAAGCTTTTTGTTGAAAATCGAGGAAGTTGTAATTTCCTCTAGCATATTTTTGAGCATTTGCACTTGGAGCTGAAAAGCAAAAAAGAAGTGCAATTAGGGCTATTTTGTACCCGTGTAAATTGAGCAGATTCCTAAACTTAATCGTTTGCATGTATTTGATTTAAATCCAGTTTTGTCTAAAACTTTTAAAAAATTGTTTCCTTCAGGAAAAGCCTGAACTGATTCGTATAAATAACTGTAAGCTCTTTTATCTTTTGAAGTAATTCTTCCAATCAAAGGAAGAATGTATTTAAAATAGAAATTAAAAGCTTGCTTTATTGGAAAAATAGATGGTCTTGAGAACTCTAATACAATCAGTTTGCCATCTTTTTTCAATACACGATTCATTTCTGCAATTCCCTTCTCTAAATTTTCAAAATTACGTACACCAAAAGCAACGGTAATAGCGTCAAAGGTATTGTCTTCAAATCTCAAATTCTCTGAATCCCCTACTTCCATTTTGATTATATTGGACAAATCCCGCTTTTTGATTTTTTTCTTTCCGATCTCCAACATTTCTTTTGAAATATCAAGTCCAATGATTTCAGTAGGAAAGAGGCGCTTTGTCATTTCAATTGCCACATCACCGGTTCCAGTAGCAACATCCAATATTTTCTTAGGGTTAATTTCCTTTAGTTCATTTATTGCCTTCTTCCTCCAAATCGTATCAATTCCCAAAGAAAGAAATCGATTCAGGAAATCATAATAAGGTGCAATATTATCAAACATTTTTGAAACTTGACCTTTTTTATTTTCCTCTTGACTATAGGGTTTTATATGTTCTGCCATTAGTTGGACATTTTTATTTCAGAAATTTCGTGCAAAGATATTATTCTGAACGTGATTAAATTTAATAATTGAATTAATTAAAAGTTTTTTTTCCAAAAAACGCCGAAATAGTACGGTTAAATTGTCACAGTAATATTCAAAATGAAGGTTTATATTAATTTAAATAGTAATGATTATTGTGACCAAAACAACAACGTATTTAGGATTTTAATAGAAAATAATAAACTATTATCAGGTAAACAAATAGGAAACCTTAAAGTTGGAAAGATTTTTGTAAATCAATAAACTAATATTTTATTATGTCACAAAAACTTGGTTTCAGGGTGAAACAAATTTCGATGCCGAGTTACTTTGTGTCTAGAAGCGATTAAGGTCGTTCTAAAAACCGGGGAATTAAGACTTCGTCAAAAAACACAATTTTAATTAGGACTGTTCCTAAACCGTTTTCGTAAGAATCTCTAAACAACCTTTTTGACAAGTCTTATTCTCGATTTTATTTTTTAAACCATATTACATAACCGATTTTCAAAACCAATTTTAAGATTAAATGCAACTAACCGTTAGATTAACTAAACAGCCTGCTATCCTATTCCTGTTTATTCTATTATCTTTCCAGGTTCATGCAAAAAACGACAAATTTCCAGGTTACATTATTACCAACGACAATGAAAAAGTTGAAGGAGAAATAATTACTGGAAGTATTACTGACAATGAAGTTAAGATTCAATTCATTGAAGAGGGAGAAGACAAAAAGAAAACCTACAAGGCCAAACAGCTTAAGGGCTACGGGTACGAATCCATTGAAGAAGATGACTTAGGGTTAGAGTATAAGAGATGGATTCATTACGAACAACAAAAAGTGGATTATCCTCCTAAGCCATTTGCATCAACTACAGTTTTCATGCAAAAAGAAGAAGGAGGGACTTTAACCCTTTACTGTTACTATGTAGAAGTTAGAAACGATCGTAAAAATCCATATCGATACCACTATTATGTCAAGGATGATAATGGAAAATTGGTTAAGATCGAGAAAAAAGAATATCGAAAAGTTGCTGGAAAATTATTTAAGAATTACACCGCAATGTCTTCTAAAATTGGCAAAAAGGATTTTGAATACAAGAATTTAGACCGCATGGTTCGAGACTATAATTATTGGATTGAGAACCAACATAATGCGAATGAATACAGAGTAGCATTAAAACAATAAATGAGTTTTAATATTTCAAAGTGGTGCAGGAAAATGAGTAGGAGATGTCTTCCTGCACCCACTTTTCACAATCACGAGGGTTACTTACTTTTTAATATTAGTTTTTGTTTCATGAGATTTACATTTAGTAAAGACTATAAAGTAAATCAAAATTAATGGCGCATAATTCTATTGGTTAAAGTCAGCGTTCTGCATAGAACTCTGACTTTTTTTTTGCCAAAAATCCACTTTATCAATTACTGCATTAGGCCAAATAAAAGACAATATCCTATCCATTCTTAGTTCAAAATTCCATCCTTTAAAATTCCTTACCGTCATTCAAATTTCTTATCTTTGCACGTCTTTTGAGAATAACTTTTTATAACCAATAGAAATAATAGAAACACTTAAGATTTATGGCAAATGATGGAAAAATTATTCCGGTAAATATTGAGGATGAAATGAAGTCTGCATACATTGATTATTCAATGTCTGTAATCGTTTCAAGAGCCTTGCCTGATGTAAGAGATGGATTAAAACCAGTTCACAGAAGGGTACTTTTTGGAATGACTGAGTTAGGTCTTTCCTACAATAAAGCACATAAAAAATCTGCACGTATTGTAGGTGAAGTTTTAGGAAAATACCATCCTCATGGTGATACTTCCGTTTATGATGCCATGGTTCGTATGGCTCAAGATTGGTCTTTGAGATACCCTTTAGTCGATGGGCAAGGGAATTTCGGATCAATGGATGGAGATAGGCCAGCTGCCATGCGATACACAGAGGCGAGATTAAAAAGGATAAGTGATGAGATTCTTGCCGATCTAAATAAAGAAACTGTTGATTTTCAACTAAACTTTGATGATACTCTAAAAGAGCCAACCGTTTTACCTACTAAGGTTCCCAATTTACTTATAAATGGAGCTTC
>CAZMBP010000071.1:0-85080 GCA_964564545.1 uncultured Saprospiraceae bacterium | reverse complement strand
AGTTAGTATTGAATCTCAATTAAATGCCCCAGGTGTTTTGGAAAGTATTTTTAAAATTAATCAATTCGATGAAAAGCAACATCACTTTTTGACTAGCTCGAATCCTGAGGTTCAAAAATGGATGGGAGAAGGAATCAAAGTCCCAACTAAATGGACTGAAAAAGAAAATGCTCCTGCAGATATTAGTTTTGAAGTAAATAATTCAGGATCAATCGAAGAGTATCCGTTTTTTGTTTTAATTGATAAAACCCAAATGATTAGAAACTTTTATCACATAGATAAATCAGATGAGGTAAAACGAATGGTTGAACATATTGCACTTTTACTACCACGGGAAGTCAAACCAGATATCGAAATGAAAAAGAAAAAAGAAATGTAATTTTATTTAAATAAGAAATTATTTTTCAACTCCCAAAAGCAATATTTTGTTTACTAATAAAAAAAAATGAAATGGAGAAAAAATTACAACCCAATCGAGATCTTGAAAAGAAATTGAACAAAGTAGCAGTTCTAGTTTCTGTATTAGTTTTAGTATTAGTTGTCGTGATGCAAAAGTTTACGATTCAAACTGATATTGATTTTAGCTTTTTGCCACCTTTTCATTCTACTTTAAATGCTTTAGCTGCGGTAGCTTTAATTGCTGCATTATATTTTATCAAGAATGGAAATATGAAAGCTCATCGGAATTCAATCTATGCTGCAATGGTTCTTTCTGGATTGTTTTTGTTGTCCTATGTGGTTTATCATATGACCAATGAATCTATAAGGTTTGGAGATACAAATTTGGATGGAATAACAGATGATGCGGAAAAACTAGCTGTAGGGTCGATTCGTTATCTTTATTATTTTTTATTGTTGACCCATGTACTTCTTTCAGCTATTATTTTGCCGTTTATATTTGTAACCTTTAATCGAGCATTTACTAATCAATTTGAAAGACATAAAAAGATTGCACGCTATATCTATCCGTTGTGGTTATATGTAGCGATTACTGGTCCGATTTGTTATCTGATGCTAAGACCTTTTTATCCTTAGCAAAACGTAAAACGTAAAACGTAAAACGTAAAACGCAAAACGCAAAACGTTGGTCGTTGAACGTTTTTCCATTATCTTTGCATTAGATTTTCAATCAGAAAATAAGATTATCATGAAAAATAAATTTTTAAAATATTGCTCCCTTTTCGCATTAGCATTTGTATTGAACATGTCTTCTGTAAATGATGTTCAAGCGCAATGCCCAATGTGTAAATTATCTGCTGAACAAAATCTTAAAGACGGTGGAACAGCAGGGAAGGGACTGAATACTGGAATTCTATATATGTTTTCTGCTCCATATTTGTTGGTAGGAGGAATCGCATATTTTTGGTGGATCAATAGGAAGAAAGAAGATGAAGATGATTTTGGAGGAGATTTTTCTTCCAATTAATCTAATTATAAATAATAGGTATCCGATACCTGCCTATCTAAAAAAGGTGCTAATCAATTAAGATCAGCACCTTTTTTTATTTAGTTATTCTTCAGAAAATCTTTAACAATTTAAGCCCGAGGTCTAGAATAACCTTTGTTCAATGGAATTAAAAATCCGGTAGTTAGTGCAAAGTTTCTATTTCTAAAATCTAAATCGATCACAGGAATATTATCCATTTTATTAAATCCATGAGTATATCGAGCATCAATAAATAATTTCGTAGCTCCAACATTAACTGTTCCTCCCGCCCCAATAGATGCTCCAATATCGAATTTAGAAATATTCAAATCGTCAAAATCAAATTTTCGATCAATCACATTAAAGTCAATAATAAAATTCGCAGCTGTTCTAAATCGACCTTGAGAAGCATAACTCATCGTAGGTCCAGCAGTAATATAACCGCCAACTTTTTCATTTCCAAAATTGTATTTTGCCAATACTGGTACCTCAATATAATTCAAATCAGTCGTCACTTTTACTCCAACTGGCAACGGAATATTAGCTAACTCCAAAGGAATGCCTTCATTAATAGTAAATCCTTTCTGAGTATAATTAGCTTCTGTTTGAATGGCAAAACCATTCATAATTCCAAATTCAGCAACAGCACCAACGGTAAATGATTTGTTTGCTTGGATGTCTGGAATATTAAATATACTAATTTCTGGAGTTGAAATATTTGCAATATTAACGCCCCCTTTTAATCCTATAGAAAATTGAGCGAAAGTATAGGTAACTAATAAAAGCGCGAAAGCTGTTGTGATAATTCTTTTTGCCGTGTTCATAATTACAAAGTTTTAGTGTGTTTAAACGAAATGTTTCTATTATGTTTTCTTTGGATGATATAACGGCAAGATGCAGGTTTCCATCTGTTAATTGGAGTTAAACACCTGATAAGATTTTATTAAATAAAATGAGGATGTGAGCGGGAAGGGTTAAAAGAAGTTAATTTTTTAGTAATTAATAATTACTTTTCTTTAAAAGACATATTTAGCAATTCAATTTTCCCTATCATTTTTATGTTGAATAAGGTCAACCGATCAATAAATCCATTTCCCTTATTTCCCCTTCACATAATACTTCTGTTGTAACTCCTCCCAACTCGATTCTTGAATTTCTCTCACTAAGCCAAAATTGATTAAATCAAATGCAGGGTGGTTTTTGGGTAACATAAAACTTTGATAATGCTCTTTCAAAGAGATAGGAAGTAATTTGACTTTTTCTTCTAAGGAAAGTCTACTAATGTAGTATTGTAATATTGTTCGATCAAAAAGTAGGACATCACTTTCCTGCTTAGCAAGTGAACGAAGTCCTAAAATAGGAGAAGCAAAAAGGTTATTGATTGGAATTTTTTCTTGCAATAAATATTCTTCGCCTGAAGATGCGCCAACAGTTGCAATTGTTTCAACTAATCGAATGTCTTCCTCACTTTTGATTTCAGTTTGCAAACTACTTAGGGTTAGCGTTGAAGCAATCCCTGCAGTAAAACTCGAAATGATAATTACCGCTGTGAACATCCATACAATTGCAATGGTTTTTCCCAAATTAGTTTTCGGCGCTTTATCCCCATAACCCACCGTAGTCATCGTAACTGCCGACCACCAAAGTCCATCTAACAACCCCATGATGCCAGGACGAAATTGGAATCTATTTTTCCTACGTTCCGCTAACCAAAGGAAAAAACCAAACACAAAAATAATGAAGACTAATAAAAAGACGATCTGGAGAAATGCGAATGAGAAAATATTTCTGATGACTACCGCAACTGGATTTCGATTCAAGGCAGGAATAGCCACACCAATACTTGAAATAAAATAGGGTTGGGTCATTTCGAATTTTTGTACTCGCAATTCGTTCACATCCATTGGATTTATGGTCACGTCTATTTCTTGATATTCCAAACCTTTTAAAATACCTATGATGTCAGAGTATTCCACATAACGAAACTTGATCTGAGATTTGCGTGCAATGTTTTCCCATAATTCGATACTTAATCCTTCATAAACCTGATGGTCTTTTTTGATGACAAAAGGAGGGTTGATATGAATTCCGATGGACAAAGTATCCGTTTGTCCATCTAATGAAGATGCACTCCCAAGGATAAAACACAAAAAGAAAAATAGTTGAAAAAATGATTTCATACGGTTTTACTAATTTCTTGTTGAGCAGATGAAATAATAAATCGAGTTAAAATTCTAAGCATAGTGATGTCATTTTTATCAAAAGCATTTTTTTTAGTATTGTAGACACACAAGGCGGCTGATTGATTATTCTTTAAATAAAAAGGGACAAAAGCTAATGACTTAAAACGGTAAGCCTTTTTTCTTTGAATAAACATGACATGTTCTTTATCAAAATCATTGATAAGCACCTCCTTGTGGTTGGCAATAGCCCAAGAGGTCAAACTAGTTTTGGGGTTGAATGGTTTACCACGGAATGTAAACCCTCCCTTTTCTTTATTAGAGTAACCTTTATGGTAGATTTCATGGTTTTTGATAAAGCAAATTTCAAATGCATGAATGTCATTTGGTTCATCTACTGCTTTGGCCATGGCATTAATGATATCATTCCAACTTGCTTTTTTGGGAATAAATTTCACAAATAATTCTAACGTATGAATATTTGAAGTGGCATTAGCTAACTCTTCTTGCTGAACGTCAAATTCAATTATTTTTTGATTAAGCAACGATTCACTTTCGGCTAATTTCTTTTGAGCAAAATTTAAAATCTCTTGCAAATGATTAATCCTTCTCCTCATTTGAACTCTAAAATAATAACCTACGAGTAATAATAGAGAAGCTATAACTGGATATAAAAACCAACGTTTAAGAAACCAAGGTTTAATAACTTTCAGTTGTATTGCTAATGGCAAACTCCAAAAAAAACCGTCAGGCTGTCTTGCTCTTATTTCTAAAATGTAATTTCCTACTTCAATATTTTTTAATGTAATTATATTGTTATAATTATTTGATTGCCAATAATACTCTTCCAATAAAATATCTTTTTCTTCTTTTGGAATTAAGCGATACTGGTATTGAATATTTCTAGAGGGAAAAAATAAATTGGTGATTGATAACTCTAATTGACTATTTTCATGAAAGGTTATCTTTTCATCAGATTCTTTTTTTGGCTTCTTTTGGTCAATTAAAACTTGTTTGATTCGGGGAGTATTTGAATAAGGTAACGTTTCACCAGTTATTCGAGAGTAAACTAAACCTTCGGTAGTCCCTGCCCATATTCTTCCATTCTTATCAGCTTTGATGCAACGGTAAGCATTAATGGAAGCTGGAAGTCCTGCGGTTTCACTTATTTGAGTAGAATTATTTTTTTGAAGAAAAACAATTCCATTGGTGGCAGTTGCCACCCAAATATTTTCATCTCCAATATGAGTTACGCCTCGGACTTCTTCTTGTTTTAAAATTTCATTTTGAATCAAAGTGATTTTTTCAGAATCGTATCGGAGCAAACCTTCTGTAGATGCCAACCAAACTACACCTCTATCATCGATAGTTAAATCGTGCACTTCAAAGTTTTCGAAAGACTCGAAGGGTAGGGGAAGACTTAAGTTTTCAAATCGTTCCTCCTGTGAATTATAATGATACAAATAACTGTTCTCTCCAATACCTGCAGCATATATTTCTCCTCGATTACTTTCTTTGATGACTAAAACTCGGCTGGCAAATCCTTTGGTTTCATCATAAAGTTGAACAGTACCGTTTGCATTAATTTTTCCAACACCAATTATTGGTTTATCAGAAGGAGATTGACAAAACCAAAGATTTTTTTTGCTATCAGATAAAAGATAAAAGATATCCTCTCCTCGATCAGAAAAGGAATAGCGATTTGTAATTGTATTGTTGTGATACTTTAATAATTCCACCTTGGGTGATGCTGTACATACCCAAAGGTCATCTGAAAGGTCAGTAGCGACTGCAGTTATTTGGTTATCTTTATTTATTTGTCGGGCAACAAATTCTTCTTTACCCAAAGAAATTTCATATAATCCATTTAAGGGAACATAAGCATTTCCCTTACTATTTAAGGCAACTCCAATTGGATTATTTTTGGGTAAATTGAATACTATTTCAAACATGGTTTGCTTGAGTAACCAAAGTCCAGATTTGGAACTAATCCACAGGTTTTTATTATTTGAAAGACTGTCGGTGCTAGCATAAATTTCATTGATCCTTCCAAAATCCAATTCTTCTACTCGATGTGCTTCATTGGCACCATAGACTGTTTTTAATTGACTTTTTAAATCTTGTAAGTAATATAATTTTCCATTTTGAGTACCAATAATGTATTGATTATTTTCACCTAGATAAATGCTAGTGAAACTATCATCTTCTAAAAAAATAGTTCGCTGGAGTCGGAGTTTATTATTTTTTCTTAGTGAATATTGATAAAGGTTATCTCCTCCAATCAGAAACTGCGATTCATTAATAAATAGTGCTTGACCATTTTTGATATTTAATTTTTTCACAAAATTATTCTTGGATCGATCAAAAAGAAACAGACCATCAAGTGGACTTAATGCCCAAATATTTCCATTGGCATCTTCTCTCAACTCAATTTTATAAGGTTTGTCGGTTGAAGAAAAAGGGTAGGTAATGAAAGTATCTTGCTGTAAATTTCCAACGGAATGATTGGATTGACTTATCCAAATTTCTTTACTTTTTGTACATAAAAGACTATTTGGATAAAAGGGAAGCGTATCAGATTCGATGATGCTTCCTTCAATAATTGTGGAGACAGTCGGAGTTGATGATAAATTACTTATTTGGTGTATTCCTGTGTCATTGATGAAAATTATTTTACCATCACTTTGGACTAATCGGTGAATGTTTTGACTCTGGATATGGATTCCTATATTTTCAAAAGTAATACCATCAAATCGGTATAATCCATTTGGACTACCTATCCATAGAAAACCTTGTTCATCATGTAGCGTAGAAGATACTTCATTAAAAGGAGCACCTTGCGTCGCATCATACTGAATATAGGAATACTTCTGTGCTACAAGAAATGTTGTAAGACAGGAAAGAATAAATAAGGAAATCCATTTTTTTAATTGGTGTTTCATCGATCACTAAGATATAAATTTATTGACTTTGCAAAGAGATAAACTAATGAATTAATTTAGAAGGAGTAGTCCTTTTCCAAAGTGATTTTTATAGTAGCAAATATTTGTTAAAATCGCACTAGCTTCTGTAAATTGTTGTAAAGTCTTAATCACTAGTTCGACAAATTAGTTTACTGGTAAATAACACTTTTTTGCCCCTTGTTTTTTTATGGTTAGGACACTAGAATTTATTATCATAGATACCTATTCAACCAAAGTGCAATTGTAATTCTAGCTAGAAATATGGAGACTTTTCGCTTACAACTTGGCTTCCGATAAAGATGATCAGGAGGAATTTCTGCTTTATTATTTTTGTTGATTCGAAAAGCGTTTTTGATATTTTGCTTGATAAGTTGCATGTGATAATTAGCAATAGCTTCATCTTCCACGACAACCATTACCTCTGTATTCAAGATTTCGGATGGGTAATGAAAATTGTAAGATCCTACAACTGATATTTTTCCATCGATGATTATGCTTTTTATATGTAATTTTTGGGATCCGTTATATTCCCAAATATTTAAACCTAAATTGAGAAGTGTTTTTCTACGATTCAAATAAGCTGCTTGGTAAATAACCATATCGTTGCTTTGGTTAGAGTTGACAAGTACAGTTATCTCAATACCTTTTTTTTGTGCCTCCTCAAAGAATTTTTCCCAAGTAGGTGTAGGAATAAAATATGGGTTTTGGATGATGATTTGATTTTCAGCTGTACTCATTAGTTTAATCAATTCTTTGGTACACTTATTATCTTTAAGGTCAGACTTTACATAAATAGAATCTTTTAATACATATAAATCATCATGGATAATTGATATTGGGTTTTCCGTTAGGAAAGCATTTTCTAGCCAAAATAATTTAGGATTATATCCTTTCGGGAAATTCAAAGAAGTTTGTTTATATGCAGCTTCCAATGTGGCAGGTACCGATTCTTGTTTTCTGATATGCCTTTTGGAAAACTTTAAAGGATAAGAAACCTTGGGATTATACCAAGATTCAAAAAAATGAAAGCGGGCATCCTTGCAAACTTTATCACCCTCTACTAATACGTCCAAGTCTTTAAAGTTATATTTGCCATCAAGTCCATAGTATTTATCTTGTATATTCCGTCCTCCTGTAATTAACCACTTGCTATCGACGATCAACATCTTTTCATGGAGACCTCTGAATAAACCAAATTTGCCTAACCTTTTTACTCGAAACTTTCTCAGCTCAACACCTTGGGAAGCTAGATAGGCTCGAATTTTTTTACTGACTTTGTAATTGTGCCCGTCTAACATGATTTTTATTTTCACACCTCTTTCTTGAGCAGCTTCAACTAAAAGATGCAAAATTGCTTTACCTACTTCGTCGTCTTCAAAAATAAAATAGGAGAGGAGAATTTCATGTTCAGCTTGTTGGATAAGATCAAATCTACATTGAAGTGCATCCTTTTCATCATCTAGGAATTTCCACTTATCAGCCAACATTTGATGTGGCAATAAAATGCAAAACAGTAAAAAAAAGAGGTGTACACTAATACTTTTTTTGAATGATTTTTTTTGTATATGAATCACAGCAATTATTTAATGGTTTAGAACAATACTCATATTTTTGCTCAAGCTAGGCATTTCTCGATATTCAACTATTGACTTTTGTTACCTTGTTTAGGTGACTAATATACTTTTGCAAGGGGTTTATCCTTTCTAGCTAAAGGATTGATTACCTTTGCTTTAGTTTTTATTATTATTAAGATTCTGTTAGATTTTCCTAGAGGAGTATGGATTTGAAAATAACCGTATTAGTATAAATTTTTAAAATCAAATTTGAAAACCCAATGCTTGAAATTATTAAAAACTGGATACTCAACCAAGGGGTAGATTTATCTACAGCAGACTTGTTATCTCGAGGTATAGTTGTAGCGTTAATTTTTATTTTAAGTCTTATTGCCTATTTACTGGCGAAGTATTTTACTGAAAGAGGATTAACCGCCATTATTAGTCGGACTGCTACCTTATGGGACGATATTTTTTTAAGAAAAAAAGTATTCAATCGCCTTGCCTTCTTAGCACCTGCTATAGTGACTTACGCATTTATTGATATTCCTTTAGAAGGTTATGATACGTGGATATCCTTAATTAATGGAATAGTTTTAATCTATATGATTGCCATGAGCATTTTAGCAATTGATTCGTTTCTGAATGCTTCATTAGATATTTATAACACTCATGATATTTCTAATAGAGTCCCCATAAAGGGGTTGGTTCAGGTTGCTAAAATAATTATCTATTTTATTTGTGTCATATTTATCATTTCCATATTGTTGGATAAAACGCCGATTTATTTATTCAGTAGTTTAGGGGCGCTTTCAGCAGTCTTGATGTTTATTTTTAAGGATTCAATTTTGGGTTTTGTAGCAGGGATACAATTATCAGCTAATCAAATGGTTGCACAAGGGGACTGGATTTCAATGCCTAAATATGGTGCTGATGGTGAAATACTTGAAATAGCTTTGACCACGGTCAAGGTTCAAAATTGGGATAAAACGATTACAACTATTCCTACCTATGCTTTAATTTCTGAATCGTTTAAGAATTGGCGAGGGATGTCTGAATCGGGTGGTCGTAGAATCAAACGTTCGATAAATATAGATATGAATACTATCCAATTTTGTACAGAGGAAATGCTAGATCGATTTAGTAAGATTCAATATATCTCTGATTACATTGAAAGAATGAAAACAGAGATGGAAGAATATAATAAGGAAAAACATGTGGATACCTCTGTACTAGTGAATGGAAGAAGGATGACTAATATTGGAACATTTCGTGCATACGTACAAGCTTATTTAATCAATCACCCTAGGATTAATCATGAAATGACATTTTTAGTCAGGCAACTTGCTCCAACTGATAAAGGCTTACCTATTGAAATTTATGTATTTAGTAAAGATAAAGAATGGGCAAAATATGAAACTATTCAGGCTAATATTTTTGATCATATATTAGCTGTTATTCCAGAATTTGATTTGCAATTATTTCAAAATCCTAGTGGCAGAGATTTTAATAAATTAGTCAGCTAGAGAATTCAGGTTTTAAAAATCACAAAAAATACAACCCACTTTTAGATGACTAAAATTCAAAAAATAGGATTGGGCACAGCTGCAATTGGCCGTCCCCAATATATCAATATTAGGCAGGAAGCTACAACTGAATTTTCTTTTGATGACTTTCGGAAAAAAGGATTGGAAATGTTGGATACTGCTTACGATCAAGGTATTCGATATTTTGATACAGCACCAGGTTATGGGATGGCAGAGCAATTGCTCATAGATTGGATTGCACAAAAAGATGATGCTTCTATTGAAGTTGCTACAAAATGGGGATATACCTATGTGGCTAATTTTGACCCAACTGCAAAGCAACATGAAGTGAAAGAACATTCTTTGGAAAAATTAAATGAGCAATGGGAGCAGTCAAAAACGTTGTTGCCTTTGCTTACTACTTACCAAATTCATTCTGCTACTTTCGAAACTGGTGTTTTGGAAAACGAAAATATTCTTCATCGTTTAGCAGAATTTAAAAATAAACATGGTATCCTAATGGGACTCTCAACTACTGGAGCCAATCAAGTCGAGGTAATTAATAGAGCCTTGGATGTTGAGGTGGATGGCAATTCTTTATTTGATGTCTTTCAAGTCACCTACAATATTTTTGACCAAAGTCTTGCTGATATTTCTGACCAGTTTTCAAATCAAAATAAAAGATTAGTCATCAAGGAAGCGTTGGCTAATGGTCGAGTTTTTCCAAACGAAAAATATTCTCATTATGCAAGAACTTTTAAAATACTAAATGATCTAGCAGAGAAATATGGAGTGGGAGTTGATGCTATTGCACTTCGATTTTGTATAGATAGTATTCCCGTTTTTAAAGTATTAAGTGGTGCTGCTAACGAACAGCATTTGTCAGATAACCTTAAGGCAACCCAATTTGAATTGGATGAAAATGATGTAGAAATTTTAAAGGAACTAAAAGTTTCTCCAGAGAATTATTGGAATGAAAGGAAACTGCTTGGCTGGAATTAAAACAACTTATGATTTGATAAAAGATGATTTTAATTCCTCCTATCATGGAATGATTAAAGTAAAAAACAAAAGAGAAATTGTGATGTATTTTGTGGAGGGTTAAGAAATGAAGTTTATTTCGTCAGGAGTCAATTGAACTCCTGACGAAATGCAATTATCCAATCAGTTAAAAATAAACAGTAAGTTTAATTGATTTAACTTTTGCCTTCAATTTTAACTTACCAATTTTTTCGGAATGAGTATATACTGTTGTAGGATTAAAAGCAGCCTTTCTTTTTTTTGTTAAAAAATCAAGAATTAATTCTGATCGAAAATCGGGAGTATCAACTTGATTTGAATTAGTTGTTGAAGTAATAGACAATGTCTTTCGAGTAAAAGATTTATTTGCTTTTGAAATGGAATGAGTTGAAGTAAAAGAGGATGTTCCTTCCGAAAAGGAAGGGCCACTAAAATTATTAGCTATTTCAATAAATGTGTTTTTCTTGATATTTTCTTCAACAGGATTAATTGAAATATTTCCGAAATTGGGATTTTCGTTTATTATTTCTTTGATGGAAGTAAGTTTAACTACTATTTCTAATTCCAACTTCAAATCATTATAATTAGCAGCTTGGGTATTTAAAACAAAAAACAGGCAAATAAATGAAATAGTAATTGATTTCATTTTAGGATTTAAGACGAGATTATATTTGCTTGAGTTTTTCATAATTTAGGTTTTTAAAACATTATTAAAGTGGTTTGTTATGATGTTCTAAAGCTAAAACTCAAAAGCATTTATTACTTATAACAATGTTCTGTAAACCTATTTAAATGTTTATTTATTCATGAAATTCTTACACTTTTGTTCAATTAAGTTGAGAAGAATACTTGTAACTTACTGATAACTAAGCTTTTACACGTTTAATTTTAATGATTTTATTTGATTAAATGAAATTTTCATGCCTATTTCTGTAAAATGGCGAAATAAAAAGTTAAACTTTAAACAAACTGAGGAATAAAAAGGTGAAATATGAGAGAGGGAAGCTTGGGGTACAAATCATAAATTTGCTAGAAAATCAAATGAAAATTAATCAAATGAAAATTAATATCACCATTCTTATTGTATTGTTCTACTCCATAAATTCTCTTGCTCAAGAGGATGTCTTACCTGAATTAGAACCTTTTCGAAGTCGAGCATTTTTAAATATTATTCCTGAAATGGAAGTAGGATTTCCACTTGCTGATTTTCAAGATGATATTGATAGAAGTGTTTTGTGGGGAAAAGGGATTTCCATTTTTTATAGGTTAAGAAATAAGCCTATTGATATTGGTTTACGATTTGGAGATTTTTCTTATGATCATGTCAAACGGATATATGACGGCAATCGTCAAAAAACTAAAAATAAGATATGGAATTGGCATGCAGCTTTTCGATTTGAACCAATATTAAAGCTTCCGTTTCAGCCTTATTTTGAAGGCTCCTTAGGACTTAATCATTATCGAACCAAAACATATACTAAGCAAATCGGTGCTCAATTATTTTCTATATTATTTAACCAAGACGCGGATACGAGATTTGATGAGGCGAATTTGCATTCTGATTGGGCCACAAATTATGGCGGAGCAATTGGATGTTATTTCTTTTTAAATAAAAACCATCATTCAGCAATTGATGTACAAGTTGGTTATCGTTCTGGAGGAGAAGCTAAATTTTATGTAGAGAAGGGAGGTTCGTTAAAAGAAGATCCTCTTGATAATTATGTAGAAAAGGAAGGTGCGTTGTCCATGGTTTCTTTCAAGATTGGAATTTCCTTATTAGGTTTTTCTTCAAAATAAGTTAAATAAAAAACCCTTTCAAAAGTTAAATTTTTTGAAAGGGTTTTATTTTACTTCTAGTAATTTTTTAATTAAAAGGCAAAACCTGCCCCAATCGTAAATAAATTTTCTTCAACTGATTCAAAATATTCTAGCCTAAATAACAATGCATTTACGGGACTAAACCAAAGGCCTCCACCGTAGCCTTTGTGCCATTTATCAGAGTCTTCATCATCAATCCAAACTCTTCCATAATCAAAACCACCATGAACTCCGATAGTAAATGGTAAAATTCGATTGGTTGAAGAAAAAAGTTTGATTCTAACTTCAGAATTATGATAGAATGAAGTATTTCCTGTAAATCGTTCTGCTCGATAACCTCGAAGAGTAGAAGGGGTTCCATTTATTGTACCTCCGATTATGGCTCCGTCATAGAAATTGAATTTTCCAAAATTGTGCTGTGTCCCAACTCGAGTAGCTAAAGTGATATACTGTCTTCGATCTAAACTATAAAACAAAGCAAGACTCGCTTTTAATTTTCCGACATTTACTTCATTACCCCAAACGTCATTTTCCCAACTTAAACTTGAGTTGAATTTTGTACCTGAATGAGTGATTAATGGATTGTCAGAGTTTTCATAATTAAATTCGAATTTTGCCCCAAGTTGTAATTTGGAATCAAAAAGGTTGGGAGTATTACTGCCAAATTCATTTATGAATCGAGGATCGTCACCTGCATTATCATCAATTCCAATCTGTCGAAGTGTTCCTCCGATTAAGATTTCACCATTTCCCCTGGTGATTAATTTTCGCAAATTTGGATTAAAATAAATCAGACTATTTTGTACTCGATTGAAAGATAATTGATCAGAAGTATTTGTCGTTTCATTTCCCAATCCAAAAAAGTTATAAGCAAATCGATCTCCATAAAAACGAGAGTCAATAGTGAAATCCATTTTTCCAACGGTACGAATAAATTCAGCTTGATAAATGACATCAACAGAAACTTTACTGGCAGCAGCTGTTACCGACAAATGATGAAATTGAGAGTAAGGAAATTTTTTATAACCATATCTTACCCAGTTGGCAAAGGCTCCAAAAACGAAACCATCATCAGGGTTACTTCCAATAATTGGTAAAGGCATCAAGAAATCATATTCGTAATGAATATTTTCTCGATCATAAATATTGTCATCTCGATGATTGGAGGTTTTGTTTTTTGCTTCTGTTCCTAAATTTAAGGTGTTCCCAGTTGGAGTATCATAAACCCAAGTTTTTTTGCCAAATCCTCCAACTTTTGAACTATCATTAAAAGTATCTTTTCCTAAGCAACCAATTGTTCGAATAAAAATTCCTTTATTTCCACCTCCAGTAATATTGAAAATATCATCATCACCTAATCCATAAATATTTATTTCCTTGGTTTCGGATTTATGGAAAAGTCGATGATAAACTAATTTTTGTTTATCTCCTTTTTTGTTAGAATCATAAACTTTAATATCCACATCGCCATTTTCCATTCGAGTGATTTCAAATAATTCTTTTTTGTCAGTACCATATACATCGACTTCTTTTGCTAAATACTTGTAATACTTTTTAGCAATCTCCATCATATTATCACGACGTTTTTTGACAATTTCTCTTATTTCATCACCTGCTAATCGCTGAGCTTCAACAGGCATGTTTTTAAAAGCTTCATCAATAATTTCGTCAGTTACATTATCTTGAATGTATTTGGTTTCTCTTTCCCAATCTTCCCACTCCATTTCTCCAATAAAAGAATTATCGAAAATTCGTCCATTATAAGTTGTCCATTTTATGTTTCCGACATTAGCTTTATATGGTTTTAACAAACGTAAAAATGGAACAAAATTATTAGCAATCACCGTTAAGATTCCATCATAATTGGAGAAGGGTTGATCTCTATCTCTAGGAATTGGACGATACAATTTATCTCCATCCTCGTCTTTTACCAAGGCCCATCGCCATTGATCATCATGTCGATCAAAATCACCAATCATGATATCAAACATCCGACTTCGAAGTGCCCAAGCTTGATCAACTTTGTGATGATTATTTTTGGTGATTTTAGATATGAGTTTGTCTGTATTTAATATTTTGATTGGATTTCCAAAACTTGGATTGTCTCTCCACTCCGTTACCGGTCGCTCCTCAAATAAATAAACAGCACCACCATAAACATCATTATATTCTCCCAATGTTGGTTGCTTTGGAATATAAAATAACTTTGGATTGGTATGGTAAACTTTGGCCGCATCAGCCATTTTTGGAATGACCAACGGAGCAAATGGATAAGTGGCTAGATAGGTATCTTCAACTATTGAACCTGCCAAGTCCATTTGGTTAAAAGGGTATGGCATTAACCGAGAAGCATCCTTAGTCATGTCTCGCATCGTATATTGTCGTCCTTGACTATCTTCTAACCTGACAGAATTAGTTTGACCACCACCACCTCGTTTGATAGGCTTTAACCCGCCTGCATAGGTAGACAAATCTAATACCTCAAAATTAAATTTAGTAACATACGTTTCACGGTGATGTTTTCCCAAAAAGACGTTTCTAAACTTGCTTCCTTTTTTTACTTTACGAGTTAATAACAATTTATTTACGGAATCCTTTTTTTGATCGAATTCTGGAAATTCTGTTATTTGTTCTCGTTCATAAATTTTTAATTTGTCTCTAATTTTTTTTCTATAAACCAATTCTCCATTTTCATTTCCTTCAACTGATCGCCAAAATTCCAACCAAGTAGTTCCATCTTCATAAAATTCTAATTTGGAAAATCCTTGACCTCCATAGACGAACTGTGCCCCTTTTCCTAACTTAGCTGGGTTCTTTTTGGAACCTGCGCCACTAACGATAAATTGATTTTGATCCGTTTCGATGTATTGCAAATTGTGCTCATGACCTGCAGCAAAAATAAAACTTCCATTCTTTCCAGCTCCTGCCAGCAAAGATCTCTTCATAGCACGGTATCCAGGGTGAGCCAAATCTTGTCGACTTCCAATTGTTCCTCTTCCGATAGCTGCTAAAGTACCTAGACCAGGCAATGGAATGTAGAGATTTTTATTGACTTCAGTCAAAGGGAATAAGTGCATTTTTGCTGCATACTTTCCTCCATGAGGGCCATAAGAATTCAATGGATGGTGCATCAAAACCACCACGTTTTTATTCCGATTTTTTCTTAAAGATTCTTCAAAAAGGAAATCAAACACTCTTTTGTTTTTAGCATCACATCCATCATTGATGGCAGCATCTTTGTCCCAATCTCTTAGGTACCAATTGGAATCAATAATAACATAGGCTAAATTTTTATTGACTTCCACAACAGTTGGACCACCGCAACCATTGTCAGGCAAGAAGTAATTTTTCCAATCATCTTCATCTTCAATGCCAGCATTCAGATGTTTTTCAATATATTTTTCTTGACGTTTTACGCCTTTTAATCCATGTCGAATCCAATCATGATTACCAGCAATAAAAATTGGATCTCCTTTGAAATCTTTTAAAATATTGAGCTGTGCATCTAAACGAGCTTCTGCTTTTACACGATCTTCATCATCACTTTTGGGAGGCATGCCATATGGATAAATATTATCTCCCAAAAAAACAACGTGACTATTTTCATTGGCTTCCGCTAATTTTTTTTGTAAAAGTGCTAACGCAGGAGAAGGAGTATTTCCATCTTTTGAATTTCCTGCATCGCCAATAAGGAATAAAGTATGTTCCAATTTTCCTTGAGGAGCTTCAGCACTTTCGGTTTTCCAATCTTTATTATCTCGATCATATTGCAATTTAAAAGTAGCACATGATGGGAGCATAAAAATTAAAAGTAAAACGAGGAGTGTGTGGATTGATCTTTTCATTTTGTTCTTAGATTTCAATTTTTTCTAAATATAGGTATATTATTTTTTTTAGCAAGGTGGTGGAAAATTATAGCGCTCTTCCAAAACTAATAACAGGGAAGAAAGATTCTTCTTCAGAAAAACCAACTTGCAGCGAAATGCTTACCGCTTCATTCAATGGAACAATAAAAATTCCAGCACCATATCCTGCATGCCATTTCGAACTGTTCGCAGCATCTAAATCTGAGTAAACTCGACCTGTATCATAAAAGGCCTTTAACCCGAATTTGATTGGAACGAACGAAGTGTATCGATGAAATAATTGCCAGCGAATTTCTGAATTAAAATACAAACTCGACTCGCCTGTAAATCGCTCACCGATAAATCCTCGCAATCCAAAAGCACCTCCAATATTTGGCAAATGATAAAATGGAACATCGCCATGTGATACCGCACCACCAAAACGAACGCCTAGTGTGACTGGGTTTTGATGTTTGGAAGAAATATAATATTCGATAGAACTTGCTGCAATTCCATAAGTGGTAGTTTCTGGAACACCTTCTACGATAGTTCCAAATCTATAATCTAATAACCATAAAATTCCATTGTATGGAAATCCTTTTTGGTCTCTAAAATCAATGATTGCTTTTGCTTTTAGTGGTACTTCTCCAAGTTTAATATTTGAACCAAAAAGGGTAGTGTCTTCAGAAAGAATAGAATTTCCTGGGTCATCAAATTGGCTTGTTTCGTAACCTACCAAAAAGTCAAGACTACTATTTTTCCAAAACTGTTTTCCAATTCCAGTTTCTATCGAAAATTTATTTCGTGAAAAACGATAGTAATCCTCATCTTGTAAATCTTCTGAATTAGTGGTATTATTTCCAACTCCAAAAAAGTTATTTCTGAATTCAGGCCTGGCAAAATCTACCTCAAATGGAATGTCCCAACTTTTTAAAACTTGATGAAATCGAGCTGAATAATTTGCTGCGAAATTCTTTTTTGTAGATGCGCTTCCATAGATAGAGTGGGTGCTTCCATAATCTTTTTTCCCAAATTTTTGACGAATAAAAGTAGTTCCTAACTTTAAACTTAAGCCATTGAAATTGTTGTATGACATTCCAAGAATCGGAGAATTCCAATTGTAGTCAAAAGCAGTTCGATCATATTCATATATTTTTTTATTCCAATGATTGACAACTTTACTCCCTTTACCCACTTCGAATTTTGTTCCTTTTCCTTTATCGTAAATTAGGGTTTTAGTCTTCGAAGATTTCTCTTCATCTTTAAAAACATCATCTCCTGAGTTTCCTAAAACCCGAATAACTATTTTCGATTTTCCATCGCCTTTAATGTCAAAAATATCGTCTCCACCCAATCCGTAGACTCTTACTTCCTTAGTTTCTTTTGGATAAAAAGTTCTTTCGTAATAAAGCTTCTTGCCTTTTTTATTTTTCTTTTTATTGAAAATTTTAAGATTGACATTTCCATTATCCATTCGAGTAATTTCAAAATACTCTGCCTTATTCGAACCTAGAACATCAACATATTCTGCTAAGTAATCATAATACCAGCCTGCATATTTTTCCAAATGCTTAATCCGAGATTTAAGTTTTTTGGCAATAGTTTTTCCAGAAGTTTCCTGAATTTCAAGAGGCATTTTTAAAACGGCTTGGTCAATTTCTTCTTCCGAAATATTTTCTTGAATACTTCTCGCAGCCGCTAACCAATCTTCGCGAGTTCCAGAAGTTGATAAAAATCGATCCATGTGAATGGCTTGATACATTAAACTACGCAACTCTTTTTTCTTTAAATCATAGCTAAAGGTTTCGATGTTTTTGATAGCCCAACTTCGATTAGCAATCCATGGAATAATACCATCTTGCAATGAAAAAGTATGATCTCGATCTCGAGGAATAGGTCTAAAATAATATCCATCTTCTTTGTCATACCTAGCCCATTTCCAATTGTCTTCATGCTTACTCCAGTCTCCAATCAACATATCGAAAACTCTCGCTTTGATAAATTCTTTTTCATCAATTCGATTTTTTCTAGATTCATAGAGCTTTTTGTAGAGCTTATTACTCTGGTAAATTTTATCAGCTCCACCAAACACTTCTCCAGCATTATTAGGCTTGCTTGGATTGTCTTCGAGCATCCCAAGCAGGTTACCATATTTTTTTTGGAAGGTGCCCAACTTAGGATCATCAGGTAAAAGGTACAATTTGGGAGTGGCGTGAAGGATATCAATTTCATCCAAGAGAGCTGCAACAGTCATTGCACCATATGGACTTTGAGTCGAAGTTTGATCGCGCATCAGAGGTGTGATAAAAGTTGGTCTTAATACATAATTAAAAGCTTTCGAAGGATCTTTGTTGACTGAACGAAAGGTATATTGTGTTCCGTCATCTGCTTTGAATTTTAAGGAAGTCGTTTGGCGGCCGCCTCCTTTTTTATAAATAGTTAATCCACCAAAAGTAGTATCTAAATCTAGGGTTGGTACTTTGACTGGTTGTGTCCAGGTGGTACGATAATGTTTACCTAACCACAATTTTTTCCAAGCACCACTTTTATATTCTGATCCAGCAACAGCTATTGTGTCTGGATAAACTCGACTCATTTTCTTAGTAGCTTGTCCTTTTGATAGACAGGGTGAATAGGAATAATTGATGGGAGTATTTTCAGCATTTTGATTTCCTTCAATACAAGAGGAAAGGAAAAGTAAATGGTTTTCTTTAGCCAATAATTTGTCATTATTTTTTTCCCAAAAAGTAGATTCAATTTTTCCAGAATCAAAATAATTCAACACTATAATACCTGCTTTCGAAGAACTTAGCATAGTATTTCTATGTTTGCCTGAATATTTTCCTTTGGAAGGAGCGCCACTATTGATGAGATAATTTTCGCCATCCCGAATAATTTGTTGATTCTTTTCATGTGCTGAAACATAGATTAAGTTTTCATGAAAGAAGAAGAGATTGTGAAATTCTTCTCGAAATTCATGTAAATGTTCATTTGAAATATCTTCGGTAGATCCAATGTTTCGATGGTAAGCAGTTTTAAAACTTCCAATGACCGGAAATGGTGTTATGTGATCAATGAAAGAAAAATGACCACCATAATTCCCAAACGATTCAAAAGGGTGATGACCGGCAATGATAATATTTTTGTCTTGATTTTCTTTGACCTCACTTTCTAATTCTTCGGCAAAATCTTCCCCTGTGATGACCGTACAAAGTCCATCTTCTGCCCGTGGCTTGTCAAAAGGATGATTCCACCATTGTGAGTTGGCAACAATCAAAATTAAAGATTCATCTAATTCATAAGTGTCTGGACCAGGGCAACCTTTTTTGTTAGTCCACTCAGTTCGTTTATATTTATTTTCTTTGATAAAGGACTTTAGCTCTTTTTCTAATTTTCCAAATTGCTTTTGTCCACCTTTTCGACTTCGGTTCCAATCTCGATCTCCTGCAATTAAAATAATTTTCCCTTGTGGATTTTCCTCAACGGTTTTTATTAAAAACTTAATCCGCTCAATTTGAGCTGTCCACTTTTTTGAACCATATTTTGCATCAGTCAAATCTCCATTTAGGATTAAGGAGTATGGTTGTTGGGTGTTTTTCAAAGTAGTTTCAAGAGAAGAATAAAGACCTTCATCTTCCACAGCATCACAAATATTTCCAGTCAAGAAGACTTGATATTTGTAATCTTTTTTTTGTTGCCCTTGGGTTGAAAAACCTAAGCTCAAAATGAAAAAGAAAATAATAGTATGTTTGATTGAATCCATGATTGATTTTTTTGAGAAAATTCAAAAAAGTAGCTACAGTCTATTTTTTATGAGTATGTTCAATTTCTTTTTTGGGAGGAGAAACAAAAATACTTACGTTAAAAAAAGGAGCGCCAGTTGGATTAGTGTTGAACTCATCGGTAGATATATTTTTAGCTTCAAATTCACTACTAAAATTAAATTGATAACCCATTTTTAAACTTCCCCAAATCCAGGGAAAGAAACGATGTTCGATTCTTCCAGAAAGGATAACTTCTGAATGATTATAAGCATAATCCAAAGGTGTCAAGTTGGAATTTTCATTAATATCGATTCGATAACTTTCACTATTATATTCAATTCCTGCAAGAAAAATATTGGAAGGGTTTAGATTGTATCTAACCGAAATCATGGCTGGAAGTACAGTTTCAATTCCCCATTTTCGATTAAAATTTCTATTGTAGAGAATAAATGGCAAAATGTTATTTCTTCTAAAACTTTTGGATACAGCTAATCCAATTCCCCACTCCAAATTTTCATGTGGCTTGATAGCGTACAATCCTAAAAATTTATAAATAGCAAACTTGTTATTGAATGAAAAGGGAGAATTATAATCTCCACTCGAAGTATATTTAAATCGGAAAGCTAAATAGCGAGTTTCATCGATGGGCTTGGATACAATCAAACTGAGCGAATTACTTTTTAGTCGTTCATTTTTAAGTTCTTCAAAAACAGGATTGAAATCTGCACCTACATTTTGGAAGCTAAAATTTTCAGAAAAATGTTGGTAGCCAACCAAAAGTTTAAAATTATCTTTTAGAAGTAAAGGAGCTTTTATTTTAAATTCTATACTTTCTAATTTATCATAAGTACTTAATTGATTAGTAAATGGAAAATCCTGTTCATTGAAAGTTCCACCATTCATCCACCCATATGCTAATTCAACTCCACGAGATTTTGATTTATTATATACCCCTGGAGAACAATAACATCGGGCTTCAAGATCGTTTTCTAGTAAATCTTCTGGAAATAGACTAGGTTTGACTTGAGAAAATGTAGAATTCCCGAACAAAAGAAGTAAAATAAAAAGGTGATATTTCATTTGAGGTTAAGAGTTTTTCGTTATGTTTTTTGAGAAAAAAAATAATATAAGCCACCATTTTTAAAAAATATACGTATTGAGTATTAATCTTCTAACACTCGATTTTTAAAAACAAATAAATCTACATTATCTAAAATAAATCAACAATCATTATGGCGATAAAAACCATCATCAATTTTCTATTCCTATTCTTTTTCCTAACTCCATTTTCTAATCTACAAGCCCAAATTGAAAGTCCTTACCAATGTACCAAAAAGAAAGATGCTATCATCTATACCATTGGTTCAGCAGGTCTTGGTATAGGCTATTATTTGCATACAAAGGCTCCGGTGCTGAATGAAGAAGAAGTCGGGTTACTGGATAAGAATTCAATTAATCGTTTTGATAGAATTGCTACTTCTTATTCTTCTATGACTGCAAAAAAAGCTAGCGACGTATTTTTCTATACTGCGATTGCGATGCCTTCCTTATTTGCTTTTTCCAAAAAAATGAGAAAAGATGCTAAAAGTATTTCTCTAATTTATGGTGAAACTTTATTTCTAACTGTAGGAATAACTGCCATTACAAAAAAAACTGTTCTTCGAAATCGTCCTTTTGTATATAATTCTGATTTTGATATATCTCTAAAATTGGAAAAAAATGCTCGCTTTTCTTTTTTCTCAGGTCATGCTTCTGTAGTGGCAGCGAGTTCATTTTTTACTGCCAAAGTTTTTGCCGATTACCATCCAGACTCAAAATGGAAACCAGTCGTTTGGGGAGCAGC
Organism: uncultured Saprospiraceae bacterium; assembly: GCA_964564545.1. Classification (GTDB taxonomy): domain Bacteria; phylum Bacteroidota; class Bacteroidia; order Chitinophagales; family Saprospiraceae; genus CAJQQY01. Next base: position 63,142 of record CAZMBP010000071.1, on the reverse strand, counting down.
TGCAACCATTCCTGCAATTACTGGATATCTGAGAGTTCGAGCTGGGAAACATTTTCCAACTGATGTGATTACTGGGTATGCTGTTGGTGCTGCGATTGGTATTCTGGTTCCACAAATTCATAAAATTAAAAAACGTAACGAAAATATAGAACTGTCTTTAAATCCTACTGGTGGATATTTCAGTTTGAGGTTTTGATAATTTATATCTGTAGAGACAAGTCATGTCTTGTCTCTACGGATGTGCTGTGAAAAAAGCAATAATAAAAGTCACCACAGTCAAGATCATTCCGATCATAAATACGGTATAACACCTTCGAAGCAATTCATATTTTTTCCCAAGAGCTTGTCCCAGATAATACAAATCAGTCACAATTACATTATCCAATAAATCATCATCAGAAATTATTTCTCGAACACCTTTTCGGTAATCTTCTATTGACATATTATAAAAATTTCCAAAAAAGAAAAGGTTCGATCTTCCTTCCTTGATTTTATGTAAAGGAGTTGTTCCTTGCATCCTAACTGGACGAGTAACTAAAGCACCATAGACAATACTTGCCACATTTGTACTTAGTAAGAAAAATGCAGGAACATATAAATGATGATTAGAAGGTGCGTAAGCTGATAATAAAGGCAATGCAATAGTAATGATAATAGCATTAATGGTAAGGATAATATTGGCTTTATTATCAGCAATATTGGTAAGGTCAATATGATTTCGAAGAGCTGTTTTGAACATAACTTGAGCTCCTTTACTGTTGTCTACCAAACCACCAGCAGATTTTTTCTTTTTCTTTTTCTTCTCCTTTTTCTCTTTATTTTCTATTAGAGGTTTTTCAGAATTCAACTCTTCCATAATTTCCTTTGTTTGTTTGCTTTTCAATTACATGTCAAATCTAAGAAATTTCATTAGAAATTTATTCTTTTTAAATCATTTCAACAGTAACTCGTAAGGCTTTTAGTCCTTCGACACCTTGCATTTTAGCAAGTGCCAAATCTTCAATCTCTCCAGTTATGTATTTTTTTTCTTTTAAAAAGTTGAGATATTGTAAATACTCCATCTTATCTTTTTCAGAGGTATAAGCAATAGCAATTTTACCCTTGACAGTTAATCGTTCGCCGGTTCCTTCGATCGTCGCTTTGTCAATTCGTTTTTTGATGATTTCATATCGAACATTATATGCTCCATCTACATCGAACCTTTTTTCATCCAGCCTAAAAACAATCGAAAGTGGATTTCCATAAACAAAAATCAATTGAGCAGTATCCAAAGGCACTTCTAAAGTTGCTTTCAGTTTTTCTACTTTTCGAGTCACTTCAACCATAGTCATCAATTGCCATAATCGTAAATTATGTAGGTGGATTTCATTAAAGGTTCCTTGTTTTAAAAGTGATTGTCCGGTATAAATATCATATTCGACACCATCCGTTTTGTATTCATCAAAATAATGTGGAATCATTTTTTGACCTTCCTTTTCAGCATCATTAAGCACCCATGAAATCATGTCATTTATTTTCGCAACACTTTCTTCATATTTTTTTCGATCCTGGTAAAGGAATCCAAAGTTTGGGTCTAATTTGTCATAATAAGAAATAATCTCTGCTCGGATTTCTGGATTTCTGTTTTTAACTTCTTCAAATAAAGGATGAATTTCATTTTTGATAAATTCTAAAACTCTGGTTTCATCATCAGAAGTAATTCCTTTGAGAATAGATTTGATATTTTTTTCTACGTCAGATAATTTTAAACCCAAAAGAGGAAAGGTGATATGTTTGATAGCAACTGAAAAAACATTTTTAATCAAATTTAAATTAGCAATCAAATCAGCTTGAATAGAAATGTTCCTCAAGTGAGACGAACCAACGATATCTGCTTGACCGTAAAGTGGATAAATATTTTCAAATCCAATTGGATTCATATTGGAAAAGTCTGGATCATTTTCTCGTTTTTCCATGATCTCAAAAGCTTCATCGATAAATTTCCATTCCACACTTGGATGCATCGCTGTAAATTCCTCTCGCATAATTGCTTCAATCCGATTGTCGATTTCTTCCCTACTTCGAAGTAAAGACATAGAAAACAAAGGGGTAACTGCTTTTAACCTTAGTTTATGGAAACTAGTCAGCTGAAAAGCTTTGGGTGCTCCAATTTCTAAAATTCCAATCACGCGTTTATCTTTATTAACTAAAGGAGCAACGATAATACTTTTGATTCCTTCATCCATTAAATCTTTTGGAAATGAAGTGCCATCTTCATATTTACTCAAGTCTTCAATAATCATTTCAGTATTCCATTGACAGACTTTTTCATAAAGTGAACCCTTATTATTTTCGGATAAAATATTAGTGTGTTTTTTTGCTAAAAAATCATATCTGATTTTGTATCGATGAGAAACTTCAAATTCGGTTGGGTAATCCAAAGCTGTAATTCCCAATCTTAATTCTGGAATGTCAAAATATGTTTTTAGATCTTTTTCAAGTGCATTTATGTTTTCAGGTTTGACGATGGCATCCTTCTCCAATAATTTATATTTCATTTTGGAGAGTGTTTCTTCACCTGTGATGTTGATTAATCTTTCTAATCCGATCCCTTGGAATTCGAAATTTTCAGGTGGTATCATTTTCAACCAAAGCTCGGTGTCATAGACATTTCGAAGTAGTTGGTTAATTTGTTCCTGCGTTAATTTTTTCAGAGGTTTAGTAGGAATGACATTGACAAATTGTTTATCTGACAAAGATTTATAATGGCCGATTTTTGAAGTCCCTTCGATTCCTAAGGTGTAAATAAAAGAAGGGTTTACTTCTAATTTTTGACCGTAGTGTTGATTTAAAATAAAACAGCAAGCTTTAACGACTCCCATTTTTTTGGCAACCTCCATTTCCATATCGAAATGAATGTTAAGTTGGCCAGAACTCATGAAATTAATCATGGCAGGAGTACGAAAAAACGGCTCCATATCAAATGGTTTATGGGCAGCTCCCAATAATTTTTTTCTTTGGATAGAAGGAAAAAATCCACTTAAAAGAAGATTGACAACGTCTTGGTGATTTTCCAAAATAGACTCATCTTCAATAGGTTCTTTGAAAAATGGGAATTTATCTAATTGGTTAAATACTTCTCGAGCAATCACCTTTTCATCAAGATCAGTACTATCTAGAAGGTTTTCCCAGTATTTTATTAATGGCTTAAAACTTAACTTGGTTGAAAAAGGGAACTTTTTCATTTCTTCTATGATAGAAAGTCCTGTAGGGCAGCTTGCATCGAAAACATCTTTTTTAAATATTAATGTCGGTGGATTATGTATCATTTTTTTGATTTGAATTTTCAGTTATTTCAATTTAACACTTTTTAGGGTAAATAGGTTGGTGGATTTGAAAAAAAGAGAAAGGATAGAATAACTTTGATTATTTATGAATGGGAATGTCTTGGTTGATACAATATGGAAAGAGAAACAGAAAAGTGTTCTCAGAATTTTAATCTTCGAAAACTTTGATCTTTGCATTGCTTAAATCAACCTTTCTTAAACGGTCAAGAAATTTTTGAGATATAATTAATTGAGAAGAAGGGTGAATCCCAATATCATCGACTCCAGGTTTCCCATTGATTTGTAGTAGAAAACAATTAGGTGGGATACGATTAGGATACAAGTTTTTAAAAGTTTCAGAAGACGAAACACGAATTGGACTAATTGACTTTAACCCTGAAATTTCATCGATTTTTATTTTTTCCAAAAACCTTTCTGTAACAAAAAAGCACGGAGATTCTTTTAACAAATCTCCACCCAACCATACATCGAATACTAAGTGAAGTTGAGTGATTTTCCAAGGGGTAACACTTTTATCAAATATGGTTTTGCTACCCATTTGAGCTGGGCATTCAGGTTTGATGTTATAAAACATAGTATTTTATTTTTTTAAAATCCCGTAAAACAAAACCCCCCAACCTGCAATAAAAAACAACCCTCCAATCGGAGTAATCGGTCCGATAATTTTCGACCAACTTTCAATACCCAAATAAGTCCGAGTTGCCAACAAATACAACGACCCAGAAAAAAATAATATTCCAATCACAAAGAGCCAACCTGCTCGAAGAAAAAACTCATCTTTAAAATACGCAGCTAATCCCACCGCAATAAAAATCGCAAACGTGTGATAAAACTGATAATCAACTCCAGTTTCAAAAGTGGTAATTCTAGCTTCAGTTATTTTTCCTTCCAAACCATGTGCGCCGAATGCACCAATTGCAACTGCCAATAATCCTAACAATGCACCTACGGATAAAAGATTTTTAGACATAAAAATTCTATTTTTGTGTTATCGTCAAACGTCAAACGATTAACGTTCAACGAAATTACATACTATTAAGAGACACTTACTTTGAAAAAACTACTTTTATTCTTTTTCGCTTTAGGGTTAATTTCCTCGCTCGTTTGGTTTTTCTTTATTCAAGAAACTTACCGCAATCCTTTTGCGAGCGTCCAACCCATTGAAGCAATTCCACAAAATACAGCAATCATTTTAGAATTCGATGATTATTATATGTTGCGGCATGAAGTTGCAAAGATGCCATATGCTGAGGAAATGAGTGATGCTTTTTTCGTAAAAAAAATGTCAGAAGATTTTCGGGTAATTCGCCAGCTCTTTTCTAAAAATAAAAATCACCTTCAACTTTTACTAAACAGTCCAATAACTGCAGGCTTGCATTTGAGTGGGAAATCTGATGTGGACTTTTTATATGTATTAAAAGATGAAAAACAAGTTTTCAAACTGCCAGAACTTTTAGATAAATTTCCATCTCGAAAATCAATTGCTAATCAAAATACAGTATATCGAATAGAGCTAGACAAAGGTGAAAAATATACCGTTGCAGTTTATCAGGATTTAATCATGATTTCAAAGTATGCTTATCTGGTGGAAAGTGCGATGGAACAATTGAAAAATCCTTCCACCAATTTACTAGGAAATGAACTTTTTCAATTTTCCAAGAAAACAAAAAGGACAAAACAGCAAGTTGAAATTTCGATTCATTTTGATAATTTAAAATCTTTCGCTAATCCTTTTTTAGATAAAAATGCCACTAAGTATTTAAATTATTTCTCTAACAATATTTATTCAGGACATTGGATTTTGGATTTCCAAAAAGAAGGAGTGAGTATGAATGGTTGTGTGAAAAAGAAATATGGTAATGTATTATTGGAAAATCTTTTTTCCAACAACACATTTACAAATTCCAAATCAGCAGAAGTATTGCCTAAAAATATTGGTTATTTTTTTAGGCATAGTTTGAAAGGACTCTCTGGGAATATTAATTCAAAAAAAACATCAGGACTTTTTGAAAAATCGTTTTTGCCATGGCTAGGGGAGGAGTGGTTAATTGGACGAACTGAAATTTTTACTAAAAAGATGCAAGCAGAAAAATTCATCGCTTATCAAATCAAAAATGGCCAAGTGAAAACTGCTCAACATTATTTAGAAAAATGGACGGACAGTTTGGGAGTGACGAATAATTGGGATTATCAAACTTATAATATTAGACAGATTGCAACTGAAAATTTACCTATTCCATTTGCTTCGGATGAGTTTTTGATTTTGAAAAAACCTTGTTATGCTTTTATTGATGACTATGTTGTTTTTTCAGGTGCGCCTAGAATTTTGGAAAATTGGATTGATCAATTTGTGACGAATCAAACTCTAGCAAGCCATATACCTTTTTTAAAAATGAAAGGAAAGGTAGGACAAAATGAGGTGGCGGAATTTTATTGGAATAGTCGGACGGCGAATCAGTTTTTAAAAAACTCATTTGATGCAAAAGAAAAAAATGCTAAATCACAAATTGACTTGTGGGAGAATTTTCCAGCTTTTGGTTTAAATGCAGCTTGGGAAAAAGGCGAATTTGTTACTAATGGATATTTGTACTTTGAAAAAGAAAATCTAAAGAAAGCAAAAGTAAAATGGCGCACGCCCTTGAAAAAAAAGGCGATTACACAACCTTTTGTCATTTTTAATGACGAAAAAGGAGAATACGATATTTTGATTCAAGATGAAGATTTAAGGTTGTATTTATTAAATCAAGACGGAGAAATCGTTTGGGAAAAATTGCTTACGAGTCAAATTCAATCAGACATCCTCCCAGCGAATTTTTTTGAAGATAGCGCTAATGGAATCCTATTTAATACTTTGGACAAAATTTATTTGTTGGATTTAGAGGGAAATGATAAAAACGATTTTCCCTTAGAATTATCTTCGCCAGCAAGTAATGGATTATTGTTGGCAGATTTTGGAGATGGAGATTTTGGGATTTATGTGGCTTGCGAAAACGAAATAATTTATGGTTTTGATAAAATGGGAATTCCTTTGTCAGGTTGGAATTCGATTGAAGGCGCAGGCAAGATAAATGTTCCATTAAAACATTTCGAAACGGAATTCATGGATTTCATTGTTGCGATTAATTCTGAAGGAAGTGTTTTTTCATTTGGAAAAGATGGATTTGTAGAAATGGAAGTTAGAAATGTTTCTGGTGAAAATTCTAATCCTCTCTTTTTCCATTTAGGGAAATTAAAAAATCAAATGGCCATTGCTGATGAAAATGGAGAAGCTCAAGTTTTTAATCTTTTAGAAAAAGGGAAAATAAAATCTCCTGTTTCTGAGGGAAAACAAAACAATTACAAATTTGCTTCAGCAGATTTTGGAGGAGATAATTATTCAGATTTTGCTGTTTTAAAAAACAACAATTTGGAAATTCAATACTATCATCAAGATGAGTTTCAAAACTTTGGTACCTATCAATTTTCCAATTCTCAAGATGCCATTTTCCCCGTTCAATCCAAAAATATGGGAAAAGCGATGATTGGCTCTCTTTGCAAAAAACAAAATCAGATATTTTTATTTGATAAAAAAGGTCAGTTGCATCCTGATTTTCCATTGGCAGGAACAACGGAGTTTGAATTGGTTAATTTATTTTCTGACGATAAAAATGCGATAATCGTCGCAGATGGTAACCAATTAGTGGTATACAGCATGTAGCTGTCTGCTTTAGCTGACCTAAAAAGGATGAGCAAAGCGAATCAAACAAAACTTACTTCATTTTATTCTTGAATTTTTTTGGAAAAAAATTGCTGCGCTCATTTTTTTAGGTCAGCTAAAGCAGACCACTACGTGCGATATAACACTACTTTTTTATTACTTTTGGCATTCAAAAAAACAACCATACAAAATGGATTATTTAAAATTTGAATTCCAAACCAATCCCGAAAATAATGAAATGCTTATTGCACTTTTGGGAGAATTACCATTCGAGTCATTTGAAGAAAATGAAAATGGATTTGACGCCTATGTTCAAGTCAAAAATGAGACACCTCAAATTGATGAAAGAGTCCTTGAATTAAAAAATCTCTTCGAATTTTCACATCAAAAAACCTTAATAAAGTATCAAAATTGGAATGCCGTTTGGGAGTCTAACTTTGACACTATTGTAGTTCGAGACTTTTGCGGAATTCGAGCAGACTTTCATGAACCACTTACCGAAGTGAAACATGAAATAGTAATTAATCCTAAAATGGCATTTGGGACAGGTCATCATGAAACAACTTGGATGATGATGTCGATTATGGAAAACCTTGATTTCGTAGGGAAAACAGTCTTTGATTATGGTTGTGGAACAGGGATTTTGGCGATTTTGGCGAGTCAGTTAGGGGCAAAAAAGATTGATGCAATAGATATAGAATTGCCATCATATGAGAACACTTTGGAAAATGCTCGTATAAATAATATCGACAATATTAAATCCATTCATGGAACACTTGAAAAAGTGGACGATCAAATGTACGACATCATCCTAGCAAACATCAATCGTCATGTAATTTTGGACAGTTTTTCGACGTTAAATAAGATGTTGACACCAAATGGGACTTTGCTGATTTCGGGTATTTTAAAAGAGGATGAAGAACTTGTCAAAAATGCCGCTGAAGCTAGCAATTTTAAAATAGAAAAAACCGAATATCGAAATAATTGGATCTGCATAAAACTAATGGTTAACTAGTAACGGATAACTGTTAACGATTAATAAAGAACGATTAGAACCAAGCGGTATTAACTGTTCACCGTTAACCATTAACCGTTAAAAAAAGACTTATGATAAAAAATATACTACTCCCTCTTGCCGCAATTTTATTTTTTGCATCCTCAGCTTGGTCACAAAAAGAAAATGTTTTTCCAGAAGAACGACCTGCCTTCATCAAAGAATTTGAAGCGTTTTTTACCAAAAGTAAAAGCAAGCAAATGAAAGAATTCTTTGAGGATTTCGAAGATTATTTCAATGCTTCAATTACAGATGAAGAATTTGATTTTTTCAGAGATGTGTGCAATGAGATGTTGGCTAAGAGAATGTTAGCGAATCCTTATTTTAAAAATTACCTTTCAGTAGTTTTAGCCATCAAACAAAATGAAACTGATGGAGCAAAGTTAAATGAATGGAATGCACTCACCCTTACGATGGTCAAAGCCATCCAAAACCGAAAACTCAAACCTTACAAAGATTACCTGAAATTTTCCGAATCTTTTTATGCTAAAAAAGCTTTGCGATGGTCCAAGCAAGGGATGAAGTGGTATTACGAATCTGATAATTATTTAATGGATATTGAAGAAGGAGTTCCTTTTGTAGAATTTGAAAAATTAAACTTGATTGGAACTCGTGGAAAAGATTCGGTGGTGATCCTAGAAACGGCAGGACAATATTTTCCTACTCAAGAGAAATGGAAAGGCTCAGGTGGAAAAGTAACTTGGGAAAAATTGAATCAAAAAGATGTTTACTGTATTCTCAATGAATATGAAATAGAAGGGAAGAAAAGTTTATATCAAGCCAAAAATGTAAAATTAATATATCCATCACTTTTTCCAGGAGAAGAGATTGAAGGAGATTTTGAAGATAAAGTTGTCGTAAGAAATAAATCTAGAGAAGGTTCCTATCCACGTTTTTCATCTTATGATAAGATTTTGAAGATTAATGGAATTGGAGAAGGAATTGAATATACGGGAGGTTTTAGATTGGAAGGAAATACGGTGTACGGAGCAGGTGATAAAGAAACTCCAGCGAAAATTGTGGTTAAGAATGGAGGTAAAGTTTCTTTCCGAGCGACTACTCAATTATTTAAAATCCGTAAAAGTGAGCGAATAGCTGGCGAGCAGGTTAAAGTGGTTTTGTACTTCGATCAAGATTCGATTTATCATCCTTCAGTAAATTTGAAATATGACATTGTAACTAAAGATTTGAATCTTTCTAGAGGAAAAAGAGGAAGTGATCGAAATCCATTTTTTGATTCTTATCATCAAGTGAATATTAATGCAGATAAGGTTGATTGGAATTTGGTCAACGATAGTTTATTGATTGGAAAAAAACAATTTGGGATTGGAAATGGAAAGGATGAAGTGACTTTTGAAAGTTTGAAATATTATGATGAAAAGTACTTGATGCGAATTCAAAATATCTCAGATGTAAATCCAATTGTTTCGCTAAAAGTATTGTCTGATGAATTAGGATACAGAGAAATTGAGGCAAGAGATTACGCGATAAAATTGAATCCAAGATTTGATACTAAAAACATTGAAAGTTTACTCTACGAGTTTGTGGCTAGTGGTTTTGTCGATTATGACAAAGAGAAAGAGATAATTTATGTTAAGGATAAAATTTTCCACTACGCTGATGCGATGGCCAAGAAGACAGATTATGATGCGATTAAATTAGTATCTGTAGCAGACAAAGAAGCAAATGCAGTTTTTTCCATGAAAGATAGATCCTTGACTGCGAATAATGTTGTTGATTTGGAAATCAGCAAATTGCAAAAAGTAGCCATCAAACCAGGTAACAAATCGATCACTTTGAAAAAGAATCGTGATATGGATTTCAATGGGAAAATCTTTGCGGGATTCAGTACCTTGGAAGGAAAGGATTTTCATTTTGATTATGAGAAATATGTGATGGAGTTAGATTCGGTTCGGTATTTTGATTTGTTTGTTCCAACTGAAGCAAAAGATGAAAAAGGTCGACCTGTTTCCATTTCTATAGCTTCAAGAATTGAGCATACCAATGGAGTTTTATTGGTGGATGCGCCAGATAACAAATCGGGAGCCAATGACATTGACCTTTTCCCATCTTTCAATACCAAGGATTATTCCTATGTATACTATGATAATCGATTGATTCATGATGGAGTTTACAAAAGAGATTCTTTCTATTTTAAACTAGATAAATTTAGTTTTAATAGTCTTGATAATTTTACCAAGAATGATATTCATTTCAAAGGGAACTTAGTTTCTGCTGAAATTTTTCCAGATATCAGAGAAACATTATTACTTCAAGAAGAAGATCAATCTCTAGGTTTCACGACTCAGACACCTGCAGAAGGATTACCTACTTATCAAGGGATCGGTAATTACAAAGGTGAAATTCACATGAGTAATAAAGGGATGTTGGGAAAAGGAACAATTACCTATTTGACTTCTTCAACAGATTCAGAGGATATCCTTTTTAAGCCAAAACAAATGACTGCAACAGCTCGATTATTTGATTTAAGAGAAGATCGGCAGGGTGCAATTGAGGTGCCTCAAGCACACGGTGAGGAAGTTGCGATTGATTGGAGACCATATTCTGACAGTATGTATATTACAACGAAGAAGGATAAACCCTTTGAACTGTTTAAAGAAAATGATCACAATATTTTAGGTAGTTTGATTTTGACACCTGATGGTCTGAGAGGAAATGGGAAAATGAAATGGACAAAAGGAAGTCTTGCCTCAGATTTGATTAAGTTTGGAGCTTACTCAGCTGACTCTGACACTTCTACCTTAACCATTAATGCAGTTGGAGCAAGTGAACTTGCCTTATTAACAAGTAATGTAAATAGTCAACTAGATTTTGATAAACAAACTGGGCATGTAGAGGCCAATGAAAAAGGTAATTTCACGAGTCTCCCATACAATCAATATAAAACGTCTTTGACCACCTTTGATTGGGATATGGCAAAAGATGCAGTAACTTTTAAAACTACTCCTGGAGAATTGGGATCATTTGTGGCTACTGGAAAGAATCGAGATTCATTACATTTTGATGGGGAAACTGCTTTTTATGATTTGAAATCGAATGAGTTAAAAATTGGGGGAGTTCCTGAGATTAAAACATGTGATGCTATAGTTTATACTGATGATGGAAAGCTAGAAATATTTAAAGGTGGTAAAATGTCCACGCTTGAAAATTGTAAAATAGTATGTGATACCACTACTAAAAATCACGTCATCAACCGAGCAACAGTTGATATTGAAGGGAAAAAATCATACAAAGCCAAAGGTTTTTATGAGTACAATATTAAAGGACGAGAGCAGGAGATTCAATTTGATAATATTGTTGGAAAACGATATGGAAAAGGAAAACGAAGCGAGAAAAAAACAAGAACAACTGCAAAAGGTGAAGTACTCGAGTCGGATAATTTTTACATAGATTTAAAAACAGAATTTCGTGGAGAAATCACTTTGACAGGAGATAAGAAACCATTAGACTTTAAAGGTTTTGCTAGATTAGATTCTGATAAAATGCGAGATCGAGAATGGTTTTCTGTTAATAGTGAAGGGGATAAAAATGATTTGGTCATTGGGTTCGACGAGCCAAAAAATTATGAAGGGTATAAGTTATACACAGGTTTATATTTAAGTAAAGAATCAGCTTATCTCTACCCACGAGTAATGATGCCTAAATATTTGAGAAAAGATCGAGCGATCATTGAGGCAAAAGGTTTATTCAAATTGGATGAGGTGAAGGATGAATTTATTTTTGGAGATACTCTTAAAATTCTAAAGAATAAAAAGAGAGGAAGTAAAGTAACTTTCAGTAACAAAGATGGAAGTTTCAAAGCTGAAGGAAAATTAAACATCGGAGATCAACTGAAATATATCAAGATAGATGCAGCTGGAGAAGCTCGTTCAATGTTTCCATCCGCTCAAGATTCGACTATTCGAGGACCTTTTGGGTATCAGGTTGAAGCTGATATGATGGCAGGAATCAAAAGTTTTATTCCAAAAAACATGTTGGACTTCATTATCTCAGATATAAAGAGTAGCAGTTTTGATGCAAGAGGAGTGGATTTTACGGATGCTGCTTTTTATGAAAAAGCCTTGTCAGAATATATTGCAGATACTACTTTGTATGATAAGACGATTGCTCGGATGAGAACAGAATACAAATTAGGGATTCCGAAAAAGCATAATCCTTATTCATTTTTATTTGGAAAAATGCCAATGAAATGGGATCCAGATTATCAATCATTTGTTACCCAGAAAGATCAAATAGGATTAATCAGTATCGCAGGTGAAGAAGTGAATGTAACTATCAAAGCATTCATTGAATTCAAAATGCCTTCCAATGGAGATGACCGATTGTATATTTATTTGAAATCGCCTAGTGACACTTATTATTTCTTTGGTTACAAAGGCGGAATCCTAAATGTGGTTTCCAATAACACCAAGTTTAATGACATCGTAATTAATGCCAAAAAGAAAGATCGAATCATAAAAATGCCAGATGGTGAAATTGTAGAATTACAATATGTGGAACCTTCGACAGCAGAAAGATTTGTTCGAAGAGCTCAAGCTTCAAAATAGGCTGTACTGTTAAACTGTTTTGACTATTGGACTGTTTATTTGTCCTATTGTCAAAACAGTTTAGCAATAGAACAGCTAAAACAGTCAAATATCAATCTAGAGAAAATGCCCATCATCAAAACATCCACCTACACAAAAACTCCATTTTACCAATTTAATGGACATCTCCAAACCATCATTCCTGGTGTTTTCCGAAAAGTGAAAAATGTCAATTATCAACGAGAACGAATCGAACTCGAAGATCAAGATTTCTTAGATTTAGATTGGATTTTTAATGATAGCAAAAACCTTGTTTTGCTTTCCCATGGGTTAGAAGGAAGTTCTGATCGTCAATATATTCAAGGTGCAGCAAAGCTTTTTTCCAAAAACAATTGGGATGTACTCGCCTGGAATTGTCGTTCATGTAGCGGTGAAATGAATCGAACTTCTCGACTATATCATCATGGAGATATTGAAGATATAGGAACTGTTATTAATCATGCTTTGGCAAAAAAAGAATATGAAAATGTAGTGATGATTGGTTTCAGTATGGGGGGAGCCATAAGTTTAAATTATTTAGGAAAAAACGGAAAAAGTATTCCTTCACAAATAAAGGCAGCGGTAGCATTTTCGACTCCATGTGATTTAAAAGAAGGAGCAGAGATTCTCAACCTTAAGTCTAACGCGGTTTATCGAAAACGATTTTTACGAAACCTAAAGAGAAAAATTCTAATCAAGGAGCAAGAATTTCCAGGTCTGGTTGATTTAAAAAAACTGGAAGAAATTAAAGAATGGAGAGATTTTGATGAACATTTTTCAGCTCCGCTAAATAATTATAAAGATGCAGATGATTTTTATTTTAATTCATCTGCTAAGAATTTTATGGAAAATATTGAAGTTCCAACCTTGTTAGTGAATGCACTTAATGATCCAATTTTAACACCAGGATGTTCACCAATTGCAATGGCAAAAACACATGCGAATATCTTTATTGAAAATCCTGAGAAGGGAGGACATTGTGGTTTTATGCTTCCGAATGAAGAATTTGCCTGGTCAGAGATCAGAGCTTTAGAATTTGCGAATGAAGTTTTGTAGAAAATTTTTCACAACCAATTACTCGGATTTTTACAGATTTTAATTATTTTTTTTTCTTGAAAAAAAAATCCAACTGTTTGACATACTAGTAGACTAAGGAGACAATCTGTGAAAGTCTAAGTTATCTGTGGTGAAAAAAATCACAAAAATTCCAACCTTCCAAAAAATACCTGTGTCCTTAAGGAGAATTTATTTATTTGCTCAATTAAAAAGTCAAAAAATGAAAATATTTAAACACCTTCTAGCAACTCTTTCTATTGTATTATTAACTGCTTCTCTCCAAGCTCAAGACAGAAATGTTGCTGAAGAGAAACGATCAGTTGGCTCATTTACCAAAGTGTCTGTAAGCGGAGGAATTGATTTGATGATAACTCAAGGTAGTTCAAAATCTTTACGAGTTGAAGCTTCCGAGAATGCTATAGACAACTTAGTAACAGAAGTGAAAAGTGGACAATTGAGAATTTATTTTGATAAAAATGTACGACGAGTGAAAAAGGCAACCGTATTTATTACGGTCAACGATTTAAAGAAAATTAGCGCAAGTGGAGGTTCTGATATTGAATCAAAAGGAGAATTGAGATTTGATGAGTTATCTATTCACTCAAGTGGAGGTTCTGATATCGAATTGGAATTAGTAGTAAAACATTTAGAATGCCACACAAGTGGAGGTTCTGATGTAGATTTAGATGGATCAGCTGAAACTTTAGAATTACATGCTTCAGGAGGAAGTGATTTTAATGGATTTAACTTCAAAACAAGAGAAGCAAAAGTTTCTGCTTCAGGAGGCTCTGATTCAAATGTTTATGCTTCAGAAAGTATTGAAGTTTCTGCAAGTGGAGCAAGTGATGTGAATTTCAAAGGAGATCCAAAGAAAACAAAATTGAAATCATCAGGTTCTTCTGATATTCATTCTTACGAATAATGATTTTGAATTTATGAATGATGAATTTTGAATTTGTATAAAATGCGCATTTAAAATTCATCATTCAAAATTCAAAATTATATATTTGTCGGATATGAAAATACTTCACTTTTCCGACACTCATTTAGGCTATCACGAGTTAGATAAACTCAGTCCTACCAGCATAAATCTTCGCGAGCAAGATGTTTATGATTCGTTCCAAAAGGTAATAGATGCTGCTTTGGAAATCCAACCTGATTTAATACTCCATTCTGGAGATTTTTTCCATCGACCTTCACCTGCTAATCGTCCAATGATATTTGGTTTGGAGCAACTGGCTCGACTGTCAGATGCCGATATACCTATCGTGGTCATTGCTGGTAATCATGAAACTCCCAAGACTATTTTTACCAGCCCAATCTTAAAGGCATTTCAAACCATTCCAAATGTATATCCAATTTTTAGTCAAAAATATGAGACTTTCGAGTTTGGGGATTTGGTAGTTCATGGAGTTCCACACATCAATGATGACGTGATAGAATTGCAAGAAATGGACAAAATCCAACCTGTGGAAGACAAATTTAATATCATCCTTCTTCATACTTCGATTGGTAAAACATTTATGATGGATGAGTACGGAGAAAAGTTGTACCCACCAGAACGCTTGGATTTATTGAATAAATTCGATTATGTGGCTTTAGGGCATTGGCATAATTTTCAGAAAGTTGGAAAGTTAGATACAGCTTGGTATTGTGGTTCAACAGAAAGAATGAGCGAAGCTGAGGCAAAAAGCGAAAAGGGGTTTTGTGTTTTTGATTTGGAAAAAGGGAAAAAAGTAGTACCAGAATTTATTCCAATTCCTACTCGAAATTGGGTAGTGGAGGAAATAAAAAAATGCAATGAAAAATCAGTTTCTGAAATCGAAGAGCAATTGCAAAAATTAGCTGACCGAGAAGATTTAAAAGATGCTTTGTTAAGCATTCATCTTGAAGATATCAAACCAATTCAATCAGTAGAATTATCAACTCGAAAAATTTATGCGATGATTACCTCACCAGTTCACATTTCTATTCACCGTAAGTTTATTGTTACAGAAACAGAAAAAGCAGGTTTTCAAAGTAAATCAGAAAGCCTTGTTAGCCTCATGAAAAGTTTTATTTCAGATAAAGTGGACGACAACGAAAAAGCAGAAGAACTATCAAAAAAAGCACATTATTATTTTGAAATTTTTGATTCAGGTGAATATAAAAACCGCTAAACAAAACCCCAAAGCCCCAAAGGGGCAAAATACACCAGCACAGGGTGTAGCCCTGTGAAAAACCAAAAACCATTATATCAAAAAAGCCCCAAAGGGGCGCAATAATATCTCACTCTAAAATTAAAACATAATGCCCCAATCCCTAGTAAAGAATTACATTCACCTAGTGTGGAGTACAAAAAACAGAAAACCCTTAATAGACAAAAAAATAGAAAAAGAACTATACGCATACATCGCTGGAATTTGCAATAAATTAGAATGCTATATTTTGCAAATTGGAGGAATCGAAGATCATGTCCACATAATATGTGAACTGTCAAAAAAAATTCCATTAATGAAACTCCTTGAAGAAGTAAAATCACATTCATCCAAATGGATTAAAAGGAAAGGAGATCATTATCAAAATTTTTATTGGCAAAATGGATATGGAGCATTTTCGGTAAATCCTAAGGAAGTTAAGATTGTTATTAATTATATTAAAAGCCAAGAGGAACATCATAAAAAACATTCCTTTCAAGATGAATACAGGGCATTTTTGAATCAATATAAAATCGAATATGATGAACGATATATGTGGGATTAGATTTTGAAAGTTAACTATTTCGCCCCTTTGGGGCTTATGTGAATGTATTGTTATTTTTTAGTCACAGGGTTTCACCATGTGCTCGTATATTTTACCCTTTGGGGTTGACAGTTAATAGAAGATGAATAAATGATTTTAAAAAAATTACAACTTAAAAACTTCAAACAATACGGAAAACTCGAACTAGATTTTCGAGAAGGACTAGTAGGTGTTGTAGGGAAAAATGGCTCAGGGAAATCGAGTATTTTTGAAGCAATATTGCTTTGCCTTTTTGGAAAGATTTCTTTGGATAAAAACCACTACAAGTCCAGTTGGGTGGAACAAAAAGAATCTGTTTCCTTAGAGTTGACATTTGAAGTGCAAGGGAAAAATTGGAGAGTAATTCGTGAATTCCGAGGGAAAGCTTTGGCACCAAAAGCAGGTTTGTACAATCAAAAAGATGAGATGGTTGCTACTGATTCCACACCTGTGACAAGAGAGGTAATTAGGTTGCTAGGCATGGACAAAGATGCATTTACTCGCTCTGTTTTTTCAGGACAAAAAGAATTAGGGATCATTTCCAATACTAAAGGCGAAGAACGGAAACGGATGGTTCGGAAAATGGTTGGTTTGGATAAATTAGATGATATTCAAAAAATAATTAGAGAAGATCGGAATACTTTAAGTAAAGAGGTTCAAGGTCAAAGGAAATTGTTATTGACTGAAGATGAGTTGCAAGATATTGAAAGTCAGTTAGTTGCCTTAAGTAAGGAATCGAAAAAATTAGAAAAAGAAGAAGAGAAACTTAAAAAGGTTTTTGAAAAGAAGAATAATAAATACCAAGAGGCGAAGAAGATTTTTGACGAGCAAAGTGGACTGAGTCGTCAATTTAATCAACTCAATTTAGAATTGAGTCGATGGGAAAAAGGAATAGAAGGATTAAAAGAAAACTTACAAAAAAACAATCGAGAAGCTGAAAGATTAAACCTTTTAGAAAAAGAATTAAAATTAATTCATCCAAAAGTCAAGGCTTTTTTAGAGCAAAAAATACAAGAAGAGGTGTTTGAAAAAGAGCGGTTGAAATTTGATAATCAAAAATCATTTATAGAGCAACAAAAAATGTTGTTGTCTCAACAGAAATCTTTACAAGAGAAATTGGCAAATTTTAAAAAGGATTTCCCCGAAGATTTCGACTTGAAAAAAGTAGGCGTAGAGAAAAAAGAATTATTACAAAATTGTCTTTCTCAACAAGACATTTACGAAAAAGAAATTTCAAAATGTAGAACTCAAAAAGGAACGATTCAAGGTCGAATAGAAGATCGTAAAAGTATTGTTAGTAATATTCAAAATTTGGGAAAAGATGCTTCTTGCCCAACTTGCTTGCAACCACTCATCAATAGTTACGATGAAACGATTGGGAAATTGCAGAAGGAAATTGAAGCTTATGAAAAGGAAGAATTAACGAAGATTAATTTAGCTTTAGAAAAATTGGAAGAGCAAATTTTAAACACGAAAAAAGAAGCTCGACAATTGGAAAGTGAATTGAATAACCTGAGAAATGTTTTCACCCAAATTTCTAATTGTGAAAAAGAAATTGTTGAGAATCAAAATAATTTGCAAGGAGTAAAAAATGAAATTGATAGCTTCGGAAAAATAGACTACAATTCGAAACAGCATTCAGATCTGAAAAAAGCCATTGCTGGTTTTCAAAATACCTTTATACAATTCAGATCTAATGAAAACGAAGTAGCTAAAAAATCTCAAATAGAGGAAGAGTCAAAAACCTTAAAAGAGAGAATTTCCAAAGGAGAACAGTCCATCAAAGAACAAAATAAAGCCATAAAAGCATTGAAGTTTTCTCCTGAAAAATTCAATGAAGTCCAACAAAAAATGGATGTTTTAGAGATTGAAAAAGACGAAGCACAAAATATTTGGCAAAAACAATTACAACATTGGCAAGAAGTAAAAACCAAATTACAAGCTACTCAAAAAGAACTAGATGCTCATCACAAAATAGAAAATCAAATAGCTGAAAGTCAGGCATCATTTTTTCAATTAGAAGAGTTGAATGGCATTTTTCAAACTTTTAAAACTCAAATTTTGGAAAGAGTTCGCCCTTCAATTTCCCATACTTCAAGTCAGCTTTTTCAAAAAATCACTCGAGGTCGATACGAAGGGATAACGGTTGATGAGAATTTTGAGTTTCAGATTTTAGAGGATGGAGAATATTTTCCAATTTCGAGATTTTCCGGAGGAGAAGTTGATTTGGCTAATTTGTGTTTAAGGATAGGAATCAGTCGAGCGATTGCAGAATTATCAGGATCGGAAGAAGGTTTAAGTTTTTTAGGATTTGATGAAATTTTTGGGAGCCAAGATGAAGACCGGAGGTTTGAAATATTGAAAGCTTTGGATCATTTGAAAGAACAATATCGGCAGATTTATATTGTCTCTCATATTAATTCAATCAAGGAACATTTTCCAGAAATATTGGAAGTTAGAAAAACAGAAGAGGGTAGTGCGGTGAATTGGATGTAGCTGCAGACTTTAGTCTGAAGTCGAAGACTTTACCAAGTCAAATTTATTTGGTTTTTGTAAAACTATGATTGGTGATTTATTTTTTGTAATTTTTTGCTGCCAACTAAAGTCCGTAGCTACGTTGGCAGACTATTTTCGGACACTAGTCGAACAATACTGAAAGAGATTTCAATTTTTTATTTTTTTATAATCGCATTTGAATTTATTCCCTTTGAAATTGAATGCATAAAACTTAGGTATGAAAAAAATCTTCAATTTCATTTTATTGTTTTTTCCAATTATGTTGCTCGCTCAAAGTGAGACGACCTTGGATGAATATAAATACTTGACCAAAGGATATGCTTACCAAAAAGAAATGGGATTAGATGGAGGTAAAGCTGGTTATGACATACAACCATTATTTACTGCTTCGAATGGTATTGAATTCCGATCTCTATTGAAGGATAAATCTGTGATAAAAGGAGTTTTGGTTATTTTAAATGGCAAATCTCAATCACCAACTTATTTAGGTATACCAACTAATGGATCTTCCCGAGAGCTAAAAGGATTAGCAGAAAGTGATGCTAGGGAAAATCTAAATTTGAATGAGAAGGAAAAATATGACAGCGCAATTTTAGAATTTGCTATGTTTCAATTGGACGGTAGTGTTGCCACAAATTACATTGGCGAAACTGAAAAAAATCTAAAAGGAAACTCTGCTCCTCCAAAAGAACAAATGGTAGAAGAATATTCCACGGTCGTTCCTTTGAGAGTTGCTAAAACAGAACAAATGACTGAACGGTCAGGAGTTGTAGAGTCAAAAGGAACACCAATTAATAACAATGTAATTACGGAAAGTAATTTTAAAGAAAGAACATTGGTACAACCTCCTGTAGTCAGAGGGCAAAATCCTAAAAAAGGAACAGTAGTTATAAAAATGTGTATAGATTTAGAAGGAAATGTAAAAACTGCTAAATTTACACAAAGAGGTTCAACCACGTTTAATAAAACACTTAGGAATATGGCAATAGAAGCTGCCCAAAAAACAAAGTTTTCTAAAGGTTTGGATCCGGAAGAATGTGGAACGATTACATTTAAATTTCAATAAAACAAACTCAAATTATTACAATGTCAAAAGACCTTAAATCATTATTTGGAGAAAATCATATGTTGGATGAGAAAAGCATCTCAATTTTGACTGATGCTTTGGAGAAAAATAATTTACCAGGATTTGATTATATCGAATTTAAACAATCTATGGTAGCTTTGGCTAAAATGAACTTGGATGAAGCGACTGCCATGAAATCGGCTTATGCTACTGCAGCTACTGTTGGATTGACGAAAGATAAATTATTAGAAACTGCGGCGCACTATAAAAAGATTTTGGATGGAGAAAGAAAGAAGTTTGGGAATGCGATGCAAAACCAAATTACTAGAAATGTAGCAGGTAAAAAGGATGAAGTGGAAAAGCTTAAAGTTCAAATAGAAAAATATAAAACTCAAATCAAAGAATTAGAAGCTCTGATTGGTAAGCACCAAAAAACTATTGATACTGCAGATGAAAAGATTAATGCAGCAGTTGAAAAGATTAATCAAGCCAAAGAAAAATTTGAATTCGCTCATCAAAGTGTGATGAATCAAATCGAAAAAGATATTGAAGGAATTCATGAGAATCTTTAGACAATTGAAATAATAATTTTTTCAATAAAAACTGAACAATACTTATTTTTATAAAAATTAAACTAGAAGAAATATGGCAGATATGACTCCTTTTGATAATAATGAATTCGCAAAAAAATCATTTTGGTCAAAACCAGAAGGTGTAACGGGAGCAGTTTTTTTAATGGCTTTTTTAGGATTGGCGGGGTATGGGATAGCCACTAATCTTGATAAGATTTTAGGATTATTTGCTGGTACGCTTAGTTTAGTAGCCACCTTGGCTGTTTTGGGAGCAGTACTTTATATGATTCTTGATCCTAAGATGCGTAACCTTATTTGGTATATGTATAAAAGCGTGATGCGTAAGGTGACTGGTATTTTTGTGAACATCGATCCAATTGGAATATTGGAAAGTTATGTAGATGATTTGAAAAGTAACCTTCGGAAGATGAGCGAACAAATTGGAGCGCTTAAAGGTCAAATGCGAAAGTTGAAAGGTATTATGGATAAAAATTCAACTGAGATCATGACTAATATGAAATTGGCAAGTAAAGCAAAGGAAAAGGGAATGGAGAAGCAAATGATCTTGTCAAGTAGAAAAGCGGCTCGTCTTAAAGAAGTGAATGCAAAGTACGATACATTGCATAATCGAATGCAGATTTTGTATCGAATCCTTTCCAAGATGTATCAAAATTCTGAGATCTTATTGGAAGATACTAAGGATAATGTTGAATTAAAAAAACAAGAGCGGAAAGCAATTCGTGGATCTCATTCTGCGATGAAATCTGCGATGAGTGTGATTTCGGGAGATCCAGATAAACGAGCAATGTTTGATATGGCAATGGAAAGAGTTGCTGATGATGTAGCGAATAAAGTCGGTGAAATGGAGAGATTTATGGAAATGTCTTCTGGATTTATGGATTCGATCGATTTACAAAATGGAATTTTTGAGGAGGAAGGAATTAAGATGTTGGAAGAGTATGAAAAGAAAAGTAATCTTCTATTAATGGGAGATAGTTCTTCGACAGAGACTTTGGATTTGAATAGTGAAGTCGCTCGACCACAGACTCGACAAGAAGGTAGTTCTGACAATTACGAGAATTTATTTGAATAGATTTTTATGTAAGTTGATTGTTGTAAAATTATAACAATCAACTTACAAGTTATTAACAACGAGAAACATTGTAATGGATTTACTTACTTCCCTTCAATTTTTCAAAAGAGATTTTTTAATCACGATTAAAAATTATCGTGACGTTTTCCCTTTCATCAAAACGAATAAGTTGTGGAAGGGTTTTCTTGATTATAGTTGGGTAACAAAATTTTTATTGTTATTAGGTGTAGCTGTAAGCTTAAAGTTTGCAGGAGTTTTTAATGACTTTTTTAATCAGACTTCAGAAAAAGGAATATCGTTTAATACTGTTGGCAACTTGATTGGGAATACAATTGATGAAGGTTATGACCTTTTTATGATGAGTGGTTTTAAGTATGCGATTTTGATTTTGATGGAAGTTGTGATTTTTCATTTTGCTAGAAAGACCTTAGAAATCTTGACAGGGGAAAAAGCAGAAGCGAGTTTGAATTCATTTATTCAAGCACAAGTTCGAATGTTTAAAGTGGTTTTATTTGCCTATGTAATGGAGACTTTTTCTACTGTTTTAGCTGGAGTAGGACTTTCAATTTTGGGAATCGAAGTCATAAAACCTGGGGTGAATTTTGTTATTCAATGTTTCTTCTTAGGATTTGTAATTATTGACAACTACAACGAAATTTACCATATGACCATCAAGCAAAGTTTTAAATATACTCGGCAATACACGGGAGTATCTATTGGAATTGGGATAGTAGTTTATGTATTAATGTTACTTCCTGTTCTAGGTGCTTTTTTAGCACCACTTTTAGCTGCGGTGACTGCAACAATAACGATGCATGAATTAGATAAAAAAGATGATTCTTTAGAAGAGGTTTTTGTAGAAAATGCTTTTTGAGAAAAATGGAATTTAAATAATCAAAAGAAAGTGGTGTTAGCAAATTAGGAGCTAACACCACTTTTTTTTGAAAATTAGTTTCTAAATAATTGATTATCAGTTTTTTTGGGTATCAATATATTTGGTGCTTTGTAAATTCTCGTTTTTTAAGTTTTGAGTTTTTGTGATAACTTTAGCAAACCTTTGAAGCCTAAAAAATTAATCATGGAAAATGCATGGAGTAATATCTCAAGAAGAGAAGCAGCAAAATGGATGTCCTTAGGAGTATCTTCCTTATTGGTTCCCTCACTTTTAGGTGAGCTAAAAAATGTAACTATGAATACACGAAAAATACCTTCAAGCGGAAAATTATTGCCAGTTGTGGGAGTTGGAACATGGCAAAGTTTTGATGTTGGTAATTCTCAAGTAGAAAGAAATCCATTAAAAGAAGTTTTAAAAATATTAGTTGAGAGCGGAGGTTCAGTAATTGATTCATCACCAATGTATGGCCGATCAGAAAAAGTAGTTGGAGAATTAACTACTGAATTAGAAATAAAAAATAAAATCTTCGAAGCAACGAAAGTTTGGACAACCGGAAAAGAAGAAGGCATTGATCAAATGCATACTTCCATGAACTTGATGGGAGCAACGCCAATGGATCTGATGCAAATCCATAACTTGGTAGATTGGAAAACTCATATGAAGACTTTATATAAATGGAAAGAAGAAGGTAAAATTCGAAATATTGGAATCACTCATTATCATAGAGGTGGTTATGCTGAAATGGAAAAAATCATGAAAAATGAAAAACTTGATTTTATCCAAATCAACTATAACCTCGCCGTTCGAGATGCAGCTGAAAGAATTTTACCATTGGCTCAAGATAAAGGTATCGCTGTAATAATTAACCGTCCATACGAGGGAGGCTCTTTATTTAGAAAAGTAAAAGGAGAATCGATTCCAACTTGGACAAAAGAATTTGATGCGGAAAGTTGGGGGCAAATTTTTCTAAAATTCATTCTAGCTCATCCTGCAGTAAATTGTGTGATTCCAGGTACTTCAAAAGCAAAACATATGAAGGATAACGTTCAAGCAGGTTTTGGAAAATACCCAAATGGAGAATTGCAAAAACGTTTAATTCAATTAATTGAAAATTAGGTTGAAATATTAGATGAGTCCTCCCGAAATTTTAATTTGGAAATTTAAGATGTTTTTTTTAGTAGGAATCAAACTTGCTTCTAAACTATTTTCGCTTCGCTAATTGTTAAATTGCTTATGCTCAATTTAACTAAATAGTTGGTATTTGAAATTTCAATTTAACATTTTCACCTTTACTGGAGCGAAAACTGTTAACAGGTAAAAAGATGACTCCTGTTTTTATAATTTATTTTTTCGAAAAGCTAAAAGAGTTTCGATTGAAAAACTGGTCAGTACCATCATATCGAACGTCTTTTTTCCAAGATATAGATTGATTCTTTTTAAGTGTCCAAGTGATTTTTAAATCAGCCATTCGGTTATTATCCTTGCCTCTTTTCTGAGCGATTATTTGAATGTTTTGGTCAGCTTTTTCCATAGAAACTACTTCCCATTTTTCTTTATCAATCAGAAAGAATTCTCCATTTTTGGAAAGTTGAAATTTACTCTTACTTGTCATTTTTTTACCCTTTTTATCCAATTCATTAAACTCAATAATTGACTTAATTTTTCCTTTCTTAAAATCAGTTTTCAAGGTGCAATGAATCTTTACAATGCTTTTGTCATCACCATAATTGAGATATTGCAATTGACCTGTCCAATTTTGATTAATACCTTCAAAATCTGAATTTTGAACAGCTAGACTTTGAGCATAAATGGTGGAATTAATTAATAGGCTTGCTAAAAATAATAAGCTAAGTAGATTGATTTTAGATGTCTTTTTCATTTTTTAAAATTAGTTTTTTGAATTAATGATGACTCAAAAATCCATTAAAACCCTTGTAAAATCGACCTAAAATAATTTGAGACGGCTCAAAATGATGATTTGAGCCATAAAAAATGGAAATGATAATTTTTCGTTGGAAATTTTTCTGAAAAAATATGTTGAGATTAGAACCACATTTTTTAGCTAAGACTTTTTTGATATTCGGAAGGAGAAACTTGGGTTACTTTTTTGAAAACCCGATTAAAAGTAGCTTTACTATTGAATCCACATTCCATAGCAATGCCTAGTAATGAAAGGTGTTGAACAGACCCATCTTTGAGTTTAGATTTAAACATCTCGACTCTATATTCATTGATGAATTCATTGAAGTTTTTTCCAAAGTCAGCATTAATGATTTGGGATAATTGATTAGTGCTAATCTTTAAATCTTTTGCTAATTCTGGTAATGTTATTTCTGGATTTAAAAATGGTTTTTCTTCTTCCATATAGGTTGAAATCTGCTGCTGTAATTCATTAGAAACCACCTCTTTTTCAGGTTTAGAATTGGAGTTTAATGACAAATCTTTATCAGTTGGCGCTTCCAAATTATACAGCTTCGATAAATCCGAAAAATAACTCATCATTCCTACATAAATCATCGTTAAGGAACCGGCTAAGAATGCCCACCATCTTTGTTTCCAAAAATTATCAAAAAATGAATAATCAGTAATTCGGATAAATAAACCAAAAACATATAGTGCGGTGTAGACTAACAGAAAATTTCTTAACCAATTCAATTCAACATTATAGGTATTGGAAAAAAAGTGAACAATATTTTTGCGATACTTCAAAAATTGTCGAACAGCTAAAGTCAAATAAATAATCATACTTAACTCTGTCGCATAATTTATAACTGGGGAAATATATAACTCATGAATATTACTGATAAACCACCCGTTTTGTACATTATCAAATCCTGGAAGTGAGGCATCGTAAATAAATACTCCCACTCGATAAACAAAATAGAGTAGGGCAGGTGAAAAATGTAAATAGTCTATCCCTTTAAATTTAAACTTTGGTTGTGTCAGACTTTTGATATAAAAATAGATAAGTGGACCTACGGCCAAAATAAAATTGATCAGCCAATAATTGATTTTTGTATTTCGATAAGTATCATACCAATCCATAAACCCAATAATGTAAGTCGTGGAATGATAACCTGTAATAATTAAAAGTAGTGAAAGGAATAAATCAGATAAGTGTTTTTGGTTAAAATACCTTTTGAGTAAAAGTAAAGCAAATATTAATCCTTGCCCCACAAAAATTAATAAGGTTAAACTGTAAAGATTAAAATTGGGAAAAACCAGATACATGCTTTATAGCGAATTATATTAATTGAAATTTGATTATTTACTAAGCTATAAAAAATGTTTGAAGAGAAGATTTATTTTATGAAAAATAACTAAAAAATGAAGAGGACTTTTTCCTCCTCATTTTTGCTGAAATATATTTTATTTTAAAATTTTATATGTCGTTTTTTCTTTTTTTGAAAAAACGGATAGAAAGTAAATTCCAGAAGACCAACTTTGAGTACTCATTCTTTCAAATAATTGAGGAGAATAATTAGCATAAATTACTTGTCCTAAGGCATTTTGAACGACTAGTTTATCTACCAGATTTTTCATCCTAATGTTTAAAGAAGTAGAAACTGGATTTGGAAAAACTTCAATTTCAAATATAGTATCTAATTCATTAATTGAGGTTATCATTTCCAAATCCTCAAAATATCTAGGTAGAATTTGATACCCTTCCAAAAAAGGATTATCCGAATCATATTGTCCACCCAAACCAGTTAGATTAAATGAAAAGTTTGGAACCGTCATGTTAAACAAATCAACATCCTGATCAATTCTCATTTCAAAAATTTCAATCCCATTGGTGACTTCCACGTTAAAACCATTTGGATCTGAATTATCCCAATTGTTTGGATCTACAATAGTTAAGTTTTTTATTTCGATTAATTGTGACTCAGTAGATTCATTTAAAATTGTTACTTCTGTTGGGGTTGTAAGAATATTGTTATTTGATAAAACAAAAAGTGTATCCGGAATAATTTCAGCCAATCCATTGAATTGAGTGATTGTACCTTGAACCAATATTTCATCACCTTCTGCCACGAAGTATCCGAATGTAGTTGAATTGTTATAAACCGTAATCCCATCTCCATTTCCATCAATCAAGACGAATTGCAATCCATTGTTTGACTCATTTAAATTCACTCCATAGACGATTCCTTGTAGTTCGCATTTTCGGTTAAGAGAATCTATTTCTCCATCATTATTTATTGTAGTCATCAATCCAATTTCTCTAGTTGGATATGGAGATAACGGAACGAAACATTCATTTTCCATATTTGGATCAGCTGTCAGGTCAAACCCTTCAATCGAAATTCCAGCTGAAGAAATTGAAGAATTCCAATTTGTAGGATCATTGTTATTCTCATTGACATCACAAAGTACAAGCGAAGATCCCATTCCATTGGCGAGTTCTGACCAAGCTGCGGTATTGGAATATTCCACATAATCTGCCACACTTCCACCTGCATTTCTTAATTCTAATATCTCTCCAGAATTAGTCAAACTTCCACTAGTCCATTGCAAGGGAGCAAATCCATAATAATGTGCAAAAGCTAAGGAATCACGGGCTATAACAATATATTCACCAGATGCTAAAATCACCTCTGGAAAGGTGAAATTGATCCCTTCTGAAAAATAATAATTCACCAAGTTGACATCCAAAATATCATTATTATAGATTTCAATAAACTCAGTTGAATCACTTCCTGTTTCTGGAGGATTATACATGATTTCCGAAATCATCAAATCGGGTAGGGTAGCGTCATCATCTTCAATTATCAATTCGAAAGTTTGGTGCATGGGATTTACAATTGCATTATTAGATGGATTGACCAATGAAAAACTGACCATTTCATTTGATTCAATATCGAGATCTTCCAATAGTTGTAAATTAATTATTTGGGTATCTTTCTCAATTCCCGCCGGAAAAATTATGCTAATTGGTGGGGCAAGAGGTAAGGAAAAATCTTCATTCAAAATAGCATCAGAATTAGCATCCATCTGAAAAGTAACCTCAGTAGAATTTGAATTCCCATTTTCTACAACTATCGAAATTTCAATCACTAGATCATCTTCTAAAATACTTATTGATGGTTCTAAAAAACTGATGATTGGTCCAGCCGGACAATTCGATGCTGCGAATGGATTGGCAATGATTTCCTTTTCATTGATAGTTATTCCTGTTGCTGTCGTTGATGATTCCCAATTTGTAAATATATTGTTATCATTCTGTAAATCACAAAGTACTAACGAAGCTCCCAGTCCATTTGTCGGTACTGTATTTTGATACTCCACTATATCAATTGAGATTCCGTTAGCATCGACTAACTCCAAGGTTTCACCATTATTACTCAGCGTTCCTGATTCCCATTGGAAAGCAAAAGTTCCAAAGGTGTTTTGGAAAGCTACCGAATCTTTTGCCAGAACAAAATAGTTTTGTGGGGCAATTTCAATATTGGGAAATGAATGAGTAATACCTTGATTAAATTCAATTCCTGAAAGATTGACCGATGTATTTTCATTATTATAAATTTCGATAAATTCCAATGAATCTGCTCCATCTTCAGGAGGATTATACATGATTTCAGAAATAATTAATTCAGGAGTTTGTGCATTTGTTTTTTTTCCAAAAAAGAAAAAACATAAAAATAGGAAAGTAATTAATCGAATTATTTTCATGTGAGAGGCATTTAATTATATGTACAAAATTGTACCTCCCTAAAATAATTATTTGGTTTTGGAAAATTCAATATTGTTTAGAAGTATAAAAATGAACAATATATGATGACTTAGGAACATAAAAAAAACGGTTAGTATTTATAACACTAACCGTTTGTATTTTCAAAAAAGGAAATTTAATTAAACATTCCCTTTCAATATTTCTCTTGAAATAACTAATTTTTGAATTTCAGAAGTTCCTTCTCCAATCGTCAATAATTTCGCATCACGATAAAATTTCTCAACTGGAAAATCTTTAGTAAATCCATACCCTCCAAAAATTTGTACACCTTCATTGGCACATTCAACTGCCACTTCAGATGCATAATATTTAGCCATGGCACCTTCCTTGGTCATTTTTTTACCTGCATTTTTCATATCAGCAGCTCGACGAGTAAGTAATTCAGCAGCTTGAATTTTAGTGGACATATCAGCTAATTTAAAACTGATAGCTTGGAACGATGAAATTGGTTTTCCAAATTGCTCCCGCTCTTGTGCATATTTTACAGAAGCTTCGTAAGCACCCTTTGCTATTCCTAATGATAATGCCGCAATTGAAATTCGACCACCATCCAAAATTTTCATAGATTGAATAAATCCATCTCCAACATTTCCTAGAACTTGGCTCTCGTGAATTTTGCAATCGCTAAAAATCATTTCAGCAGTTTCACTTGCACGCATTCCCAATTTATTTTCTTTTTTACCTGCTTCAAAACCAGGTGTTCCTCTTTCAACCACAAATGCAGTCATTCCATGACTATCAAGCAATTCTCCAGTTCGAGCAATTACTACAGCAACGTCTCCAGATTTTCCATGAGTGATGAAATTTTTAGCTCCATTCAATATGTAATGGTCACCTTCTTTTACAGCTACACATTTCATTCGGCCGGCGTCGCTTCCTGTGTTTGGTTCAGTTAATCCCCAAGCACCAATCCATTCACCAGTTGCTAACTTTGGGAGATATTTTTTCTTCTGTTCTTCATTTCCAAATGCCATAATATGGCCTGTGCAAAGTGAGTTGTGTGCCGCAACAGATAGGCCAACGGATCCACACACTTTTCCAATTTCAGTTAGAATTGAAATATATTCTTGGTACCCTAGGCCAGATCCATGGTATTCTTCAGGAACTAGAATTCCAAGGAATCCAAGTTTTCCTAATTCTTTCATTGTCTCAATAGGGAAATGTTGTGCTTCATCCCATTCCATGACATGTGGGCGGATGTGATTTTCTGCAAAATCTTTTGCACTCTGTTCAATCATTTGAAGATTTTCCAAAAATGCTTCTGTCTGTACAGTCATTAGATCTTTTTTTCGATAATTATAAAATGGTTAAATAAAGTGTTGACGTGCAGGGTAAATCTGCATCATTTTTGCGAAATTTCGCTGTGGGTTTAGTAAAATGTACGTTCAAATTTTATCAATAATGCTTTTTTATAAAAGCCAACAAAACTAACGTTTTTACATCATTTTAAACTAAAAAAAAGGAGAATAGTTTTCCACGAAGCAATATTCCTGTTGATAATTTTTACCTTTTAAATAATCGACACTTTAAAGTTTGTTTGGCATTGAGGGCAAAGTAAGGATCAAGATTAGTAGTAAATGCAAATGAAGTTATGGGAGAAATGATAGCCCGGTTAGTATATTCCAAAAAGAAAATAGTTCCTTCCGTTGGTTTTACACCAATTCCCAAGGCATAAAATCTTTGTCGTTCACGATTTTCGGAAGAAAGAAAAAAGTATCGTAAATCAGAATCAAATTTTAAATATGTTTTTTTGAAAGGGCTAAATAATACTTTTGTAAAGAAATCAATTTCACTAAAATATAGATTTTGAGTTTCTAGTAAATGACCCCATTCTCCATTTCTTTTTTCATGGTATGCTTCTGGAAAATTGATAAAATATTGATCTCCGTATCCTATTGAGGTAAGATCTAGATCTTCGTATTGTAGATTATTATTGTAAGCGATATTAATGTGAAAACTTCTTTTACCAATTAAATAATTCCACTCTAAAAAAGATCGAAGAAATTTTTCTCGTTGGTAAATTACATTCGAAAAAGATAGATAGTTTTTTCCTCTCAACGTATTTTGATTAATCAATTGCTGATAAAAATTGACAGATTCTTTTTCATCAAAATTCGTAGTATATACGAGTGTACCTTTGAAATAATGATTTTTTGAAGTGGGGATTTTATGATTGTTTTCAACTACTTTAAAAAATTTAATTCCTTCTATTTCAAAACCACTTTGGAAAACAAAAATATCTTCCTCAGATAATTCTAAATCAAAATACGGAGGGAATTCCTTTGGAGAAAATGGCTTAATGGTCTGATGCAAATCGAAAGTATAATTCTTGCCAAAATAAGGAGGATCAGAATTTATTTTTCCCAAATCAATTAACTCATATCTTAGTTCAATTTGAGAAATAAAATAGGTTGGGAAATTATTTTTTAAAGTGTCTTGAGCAAAAAGAATATTTGTGAAAACTAGAAAAATTATAGAGTAGAGTAGCTTCATATTGAGTTGTGTTAGTTTATATTTTTTGAAAAATTTATGATTCTATTTTTTGAATCTATTAAAAACGCAATTTAAATCTTTTTTAAATATTCTGAATAGTTTAATTTTTTTGCTGAGTATTTTAGTACCCATATTTTTTACCCCACATTGATTTTAATCTTTGCTTGATTCTCTCCTCCGCCACATTTTCACTTGGTTCATAAAATTTCGTCTTAGAAATTTCTTCTGGCAAAAATTCTAATTCCACAAAATTGTTTTTGTGATCATGGGCATATTTGTAATCTTTTCCATAGTCCATACTTTTCATCAATTTAGTAGGAGCATTTCTCAAAGGTAGAGGAACTGGAAGCCCACCTGTCTCTCGAACTTTTCTTTGAGCATTTCCAATAGCTAGATAAGCTGAATTACTTTTAGCTGAAGTAGCTAAATATATTGCCGTTTGTGATAAAATAATTCTAGCTTCAGGCAAACCAACTGCCTGCACCGCTTGAAAACAAGTTGTCGCCATCAGCAAGGCATTTGGATTCGCCAAACCAATATCTTCTGATGCGGAAATCATCATGCGACGACAAATAAATTTCACATCTTCACCTCCTTCAACCATTCGAGCCAACCAATAAACTGCAGCATTCGGATCGCTCCCTCGAATACTTTTGATAAAGGCAGAAATGACATCATAGTGCTGTTCACCACCTTTGTCATACATGGCGATGTTTTGTTGTAACAATTCTTTTACAAGATCATTTGTAATGACTAATTTTTCGTCTTTGGTAGCAAAATTACAAACCAACTCCAAAATATTATACAATTTCCTAGCATCACCTCCGCAAAAAGTCAACATCGCTTCGTACTCTTTGACCTCGACATTTTTTAATTTTAAATATTCATCTTTTACTAAGGCATCATCAATTAATTGGATTAAATCTTCTTTGGTTAAATGCTCTAAAACATAAACTTGCGATCTCGATAATAAGGCAGATATTACTTCGAAGGAAGGGTTTTCCGTAGTGGCTCCAACGAGTGTTACGATTCCTTTTTCGACAGCTCCCAATAAGGAATCTTGTTGAGATTTGGAAAAACGATGAATCTCGTCTATAAATAAAATTGGATTTGCTGCACTAAAGAAACGATTCTTTTGTGCTTTTAAAATAGTCTCTCGAATATCTTTAACCCCCGAGTTGATTGCACTCAATGAATGGAATGGTCGATCCAAAGTATTAGCAATGATTCCTGCAAGGGTTGTTTTTCCAACACCAGGAGGGCCCCACAAAATTATCGACGGAATATTCCCTGATTCAATGGCTTTTCTCAAAACTGCACCTTCGCCCACTAGATGTTTTTGACCAATGTAGTCATCCAAAGTTTTAGGGCGCAATCGTTCCGCTAGTGGTTGCATGGATAAATTATTTATGGATTAAAAATGAATCTCAAATTTAGGAAAAAAAAAGGGTATTGAGATTTGGAATTTGAGTATTGAGAATGGTCGCTTTACTCCTTGAGTATTGGGATGACGAACATATGTAATCACAGTACCCAACCGGGAGCTAAGCGACCAACCTCAATATCCACATCCCAAAATCTATTTTAAATTTGGATTCCCTATTCATTTTCCCGAAATTGATATTTTATTTAATATAAAATTTAGTTATGAAAAAAATTGCTTTCTTAATGATCCTTTTCTTTGCCTCCTGTGCAACTGAAAAAAATGACAATTCAACTACTAAAACTGACGAAAAAACTCCTACCACCGAATCAAATTTTGAAATAGATTTAACTGAAAATGAGGAATTAGATTTTGAAAAATTACGAGTCTATCCAATCTTAGCCTCTGAGGAACACATTGCTGAACATGCTCAATTAGCTAATTTTAAAAACTTAAAAGAGGCAATGGAAATTCAAGGTTTTAGAATTACAGAGAAAAAACCTTATGGTCGATTTGATGATATGGGGGCGGTGAATAGTTTAACCGTTCAAAATAAGAGTCAAGATACTGTTTACTTAATGGCAGGAGATGTGGTGAAAGGTGGAAATCAGGATAGAGTTTTGGCACAAGACATGATTTTACCTCCTCGGACTTTGGCAACCATCGAAGTTTTTTGTGTAGAACAAAATAGATGGCAATATCGAGAAGCTGGAGAACAAGAAGAAACTGAAAAGCAAAAAAAGGATCGAAAAGTTTTTGCTTTTTCAGGGTACTATAACGTAGTGTCTAATAATATTCGTCGAACAGTAAAACACGAGAAAAATCAAAATAGTGTTTGGTCAGCTGTGGGCGATTTGACTATGAATAATAAAGCTAGTTCATCAACGGGAACATATACAGCTTTGGAAGATTCAAAAGATTACACCGTTGAGCGAAATAAATACCTTGCCTTTTTTGAAGATAAAATGGAAGATATTGATAATGTCATTGGAATGGTGGTGGTAAGTGGAGATAAGGTTTTAGGAACGGATATTTTTAATCATCCTAAACTTTTTAAAAAACAATATAAAGTGTTGCTTCATTCCTATGTGACTGATGCAGTTACGAATGGAGAGAAAGTAAAAATTAATGATAGAGTGATGGCAAGTAAGGCTTCAACGATTTTAAGAAATTATGATCGACGACTTCCTGGAGAAAAAGAAAGTAATACTAAATTCAGGTATGATGGAAAAGTGATTCACTTTTCTGATTTGTAATTTTTAGTCGAAGTGAAATTATTAGGTATTGGATACCTTCAAGGGATCCGATACCTGAAAATAAAGAGGATTGGATGTAAAACCCAACCCTCTTTTTTTATTAAAAAAACCTATCACAAAGTTTTTAAGTATTCAATGGCTTTTTCCGTATTCAAATGAAAGTCATTAAAAATCACACGATTATTTCTATCAATTAAAATAAACCAAGGGGTTCCCCCTGTGCGGTAATTTTGCATGATATGACTAATGTTTTGAGAACTTTCATCTCCCTCATCATGTCCGAATGGAATTTTTAAATCATATTCTTTTTGAATTTCAACCATTCGTTCAAAAGTGTTGGCATGTGCTCCTTCAAAAACCGTTTGGACAGCTAAAAAAACAACATTGTTATTTCCTTCCAATTCCTTCACCATCTTTTGTAAAGAAGGCAATCCAATGCTGTGACATCCTGGACACCATGCTTGAAAATTATAAATCACTTTGAATTTTCCATCATAGTCTGCCAAGTTAATTGGGGAAGTTTCCTTCCCATTTTTATCTACCCATCGACTCACATTTAATTTAGGAGCAAGCTGCCCTTCTATTCCATATTTTAGATTGGTATTTTTCATTTTAAAACTCCTTTTTGTTTGTTTGATAGGAAGGCGGATTAAAGCGGATTAATACAGATAAAGTTAGTCGGGAAAATCCGTGCTAATCCGCTTAAATCCGCTCAATCCGAGTTCCCATCAAAATCCTAAATTATTGAGAAATTTCTTTTTTCAATTTATCAGCATACTGCGCTCGTAACTTTTGAATTTTTGGATCAATAACTACTCGGCAATATCCAGCAAATGAATTTCGATTATAATAATCTTGATGCTTTGCTTCTGCTTCGAAAAATTTATCCAAAGGAGCTACTTCAGTTACAATTGGAGAACTGAATTTGGATTTTAAATTATCCAAAACCTTTTCCACAATTTCTTTTTGAGCATCATCATGATACAAAATGATCGAACGATATTGAGTGCCTTTGTCAGCACCTTGTCGATTCAAAGTAGTCGGGTCATGACTCGTCATAAAAACGGTTATCAAATCTTCGTAGCTAATTTTATCCGTATCAAAACTTACTTGAATAACTTCTGCATGTCCAGTTGCTCCTGAGCAAACTGATCGATAATTTGGATTCGGATCATTTCCGCCAGCATATCCTGAAACTACTTTTTCAACTCCTTCTAGTCTTTGAATAACAGCTTCGATACACCAAAAGCATCCTCCGCCAAATGTTGCTAATTGTTTATTTTTCATCTTTAATTTTTTTTTAGAAAAAAAGATTTCATTTAAGATTCTTTTTTTAGTGAAACAGAATTAATACAATATCTTAAACCGCTGGGTGCTGGACCATCAGGAAAAATATGTCCCAAGTGAGCATCACAAACATTACACATTACCTCAATCCTTACCATTCCAAAACCACCATCTTTTTCATATTTTATGGCATTAGGTTGAATTGGTTGAGTGAAACTTGGCCATCCAGTTTTTGAATCAAATTTTTCACCTGAGTCAAATAATTTGGTGTCACAGCAAACACAAGAATAAATTCCAGGATCATATCTCGAACAATGTTCACCTGTAAATCTTCCTTCCGTTCCTTTGCCTCGAGTCACTCGAAATTCTTCTTCAGATAGTTGAGCTCTCCATTCTTCATCGGTTTTTTCCACCCTAGTATCTGGGGTAAGATTACCATGATTGGCATATTTGATTACATCATTCCAGTTAAGCATAATTACTCCTTTTTGTTTGGTTAATTAATAGTACAAAGTTAAGGGCAAAGGTTAGTTTTTTACTAAATCAAAATTCCTTGTGATTTGTGAATTATTCCCTTGGATGTTTAATGGAATAAAAAACAAATGGAATAGGAATATATTTGTTCCTATTTATAGAACAAAATTAGATCTAATTGTTCAAAGGAGGTTAATTCAACCTTCCTTTTGATTTGTAAATAATTCCTATCTAGATTGGAGTGTTTTAAATGCGGTAGGATTGAGTTGGGTATTTTTTTTGAAAAAATTACTAAAGGCTTGAATGTCGCTAAAGGCAAGTTCATCCGCAATTTCTTGAATACTTTTATCTGAATATTTTAGTAATCGTTTGGCTTCAAGTAATCGTCTTTCTGAGATGATTTGCAAAGGGGTTTTATCGATGTGTTTTTTGAAAAGATTTGAAAGTGTTTTGGGAGATTTGAAAAGCATCTTGGCATAATCGGCTACAGTCGTTTTCGATTTATAATATTTTTCTACCAAAAAATTATACTCACGAATAAGGCCAATGCTTGTGCTTTCTTTGATACCAACATAGTTCTGGTTTTTAAAAATTCGAACACAGAGAATCAAGAATCGTTTGAGTAAAATTCGCAGCATTTCGATTTTTAATTCATCGTCTTGTTCTTCAATTTCCATGATCAAAATTTCCCAAAGCAATTCGAATGCTCTACTCCTTTCTTTTGCAATTTTGATTTTTGGAACTGATGAAGCACCAAAGAAAAGTAATCCTTTACACCCAACTTGACTGTCGTGATTTTCGACACAATAAAATGGTTTATTAAATTGAATCACACGAAGGTTTTCAAATTTATAATCATCAATTGTATGTAAACCAGTTATAAAAATGATACAGTTTTTTCCAACTGTAATGGGAGTTTTGTCAATAGTAAAAGTTGCTTTTTTTCCCACATTCCAAATCACACTTAGCCCAGTATGCAGATCTTGATCAAACATATACATTCGCTCTGGAACAATTTCCGAAGCGAATAAAAATTCTTCTAGTGAGCCGTTAAATATCAATTTTTTATTTTTTTATCCTGAGTTTTCTTATTGAAATAGTTCCTTGATTTTTAAGTCTAATCGTAACAAAGCATTGTTGGGATCAGACCCAAAAATAGAATAAACCAAATTCCCCTTTTCATCAACCAATAACCAATGTGGAGTTCCACCAGCTCCATAATCTAAAAAAGTGGTGTTGAAATTTTTATCCTTAAAAAAATCAAAACGTATATAAAAATCATCCTTTGCTTTTTGGAATTTCTCTAATTCAAAATCAACTCCTTCAAAATTAGAGTGAATACCGATCACATTTAGATTGTCCTGGTTTTCGACAACCATTCGATTTGCAAAAGGAATGGCTCTTCCCAAACATCCTGGGCACCCTAAACTGAAAATTAATATCAAAGTTGGTTTCCCAAAAAAGTTTGAATTTCTAGGAACATCATTTCCAAAAATGGTTTCAATTGACCATTCAGGTAAAGGTTGATTTAGTTCGATCAAATTTTTAAATATTTTACAATTTTAAGAATAGGTAAATTAACAAAAACATTATTAAGAAAGTTTTTAAATGAAAAATAAATATCCAAAATATGAGGAAACTAATATCTTTTGATCTTTTCAATTCTTACATTTGCGATGAGATTACAAAATTAAAATTGAATCATTTCAAAGATAAATTACGATGAAATTAAATTTAGATATTGCAGTTCCCAGTAAGCAAGAATGGGTAGATGCGGTGATCGCTGATTTTCCATCATTCCTTCAAGATCATATCGATTGCGAACGAAAAGCATCAGCGATGGCGATGAGTTTTGTAGCAAAATATCCTGATCGAAAAGAAATTATTCCAGAGTTAATTGAGATTGGAATTGAGGAATTGGAACACTTTCAACAAGTGTATGAGTTAATGGAAAAAAACGGAATTCCATTGCAACATTCCATAGGAGAAGATCCATATTTGAAAAAATTATTGAAGTTGTGTCATTCAGGTCGTGAAGAGCGATTCTTGGATCGATTGCTAATAGCTTCAGTTGTGGAAACTCGTGGAGCGGAGCGTTTTCGACTAGTTTCTGAAGCGCAAAAGGATCCTGAGATGCACCGATTTTATAAAATTCTATGGGCATCGGAAGCGAAGCATGGGCATGTTTTTGTGAAAATGGCCTTGAATTATTTTGATGAAAAAACGGTTTATGATCGCTTGGCTTGGTGGATAGAAAGAGAGGGGGAAATTATAGATAGTTTGGAAATTCGGGCGGCGTTGCATTAAGATTTGCCACAGATGAAAACAGACTTGACTGACTCTCCCATAGTTTAATAAATAATGGGAGAGTCAGTCAAGTCTGTTTTCGTCTGTATCAAAAACAAAATAAAAGACAATTATCTTACTTTTCTTCAATGAAAATAAGGCGCAAAATTAGTAAATTAGCTAATCCTTATTTTTAACCAAACTCCCTTCGCTATGAATAAAACAATCACACTCCTTTTCATTTTATCAATTCTTACATCTTTTATATTTGGACAAAATATTCAACCTGAAGAGAAGCAAACACTTTATAAACATTTGAATGATGTCAATAAAGAATGGTCGAAGCAAAATGTTTCGATGGATCTTTTGGAAAAAGAAATTTCATTTCCTTCTGACCAATTTAGGATTCAGATGCATTTGTTTTTAGTTGAAAAAATATTACGTGAACGTATTGTTACAAATTTAACTTCTGCACAAATAACCAACCGGAATCACTTCCTAGATATTTTAAAAGAATATGCAGCAAGTGGTGTTTTCCCTAAAAATATTTATCATCAAAATCGTCAACCTTATTTTGTTGATCATTTAGAAACTGCATGTGCCGTTGGTCATTTGATTCAAAAAAGTGGAGCCAATGATTTAGTACAAAAAATTAGAATGGAAAACAATTTTGCCTACCTAGCGCAATTGGAAATAGAATACCCTGAGATCAATTCGTGGGCATCTGAAAATGGATTTACCACATCAGAGTTAGCATGGATTCAGCCTGGTTATCCTCCTGCTTCGCAAGCTTTTTCGGAAGTTGGAAATGGAGGAGGAGTTGAAGGAAAAATTAATGTGATGGAAACAACCTTAGATGGAAACCTTTTAATATTTGCAGGAGATTTTAATCACGTAGATGGAGTTGATGCAAATAGTATCATAGCATGGGATGGAGAAAATTGGGAGACTCTGGGAGAAGGAGTGAATGGTGAGATTCATACGATAGCTCCTCAATCGCAAGGTAAATTTTACATTGGTGGTAATTTTATTTTAAATGGAGCTTCTCAATATTCAAACTTGGCTTTTTGGAATGGCAACTCGTGGGAAGGTATTCAAACAGGCGAAATGAATGGAACCGTATACACCATGTTATACAACAATGGTGAATTAATTATAGGTGGCGATTTTCAAAATATAAATAATGCGTCTTTTGAGTATTTAGCCAAACTGCCTTTTGGGACGAACTCTACTTGGAACAATCATGCAGTTAGATATAATCAAAATACTTCTTCTTATGAATATATAATTGATGCTTTTGCCGTAGATGGACCAGTTCGAAGTATTCAAAATATTGATGGGCATATTCTGATTGGAGGGGATTTTTCAGAGACTGCTCCAAATATTTCAGATACAAATATTAATCAGCTTTCAACCAAGAACCTAGCCTATTGGTATAACAATAATTGGGAAGTGGGTTTTGATGAAGGTTTGGAATCTGTGGAAACCACCTTTCATGGTAGCGATGGGAAAATTTATACCGCAGGAAGATTAGAATATGAAAATGATTTAGGCATTTTTAATGCAGGATTTTGGGAGTTTGACATGTTTGGACAATTGGATGAGGCTGAAGGAGAAAATAGGGTTCATGGATTTGTGGAGCATAATGGAACTGTATATGGTTATGGAGATATTACACCTTATATCAGTTTAGTTTATTCACTTGGATTTATAAGGGTAGGAGGAGAGTTCGGTGGATCGACAGGACAATGGGATGGATTGGGTGCACTCTTTAATAAGTCAGTTCGAGCAGCAAAAGTATTTCAAGAGGAGATTTATTTTGCTGGTGATTTCACTACGATTTCATCTTCAAGTACTAATTCAGAATTTAATGGTTTAGCAAAATCTCCATTTATAGGAGAATCAAATTCAGTTGAAGAAGGAGTTTTTGTAAAAAATAAAATACAGATATTTAATGTCGAAAATCAACTGAATATTCGATATGAAAACCTTGAAGAAAATACCATGTTGAATGTATTTAACCTTCAAGGTCAGATTTTAAAATCAATTAATTTACCACAAGGAAATCAAGAGTTAGAAGTTGGACTTTCCGATTGGTCAAGTGGAATGTATGTTTATCAAGTCGTAAATGATAAAGGGAAACAAGCGGGTAAATTCCACGTAAATTAAGTTCATCATTTTAGATTTGAGATTAATCACAAGGTGGCTTAAAGTCACCTTGTTAATAGTTTTGAAAAAATAATGCTCATTGATTTCAATGAAAGAAAATAATCCATTTTCCCTTCTCTTTTTTTCCTTCCTTACTTCTTTTTCTTAAATATTGGAGGCACTTTTTTTCTCAATAAAAATTGGGGAATCAACATTCGAATAAGTTTTCCTACACATTCAAAAGATTTAATTCCTACCTTTGCATTACGAGGAATTTATCTTCTATGAGTGAAAATTTATTATTAACAACAAACACTTTATTGCCTTATTTTTCCATTAAAAAATCCAACTAAATATGGTTTTTATTGTTAAAGAAATAACAATATCTAAACCCATAAATATTTCGATATGAAAAAGCATAGAGTCATCGTTTGGTTTCGCCAAGATTTAAGATTGCATGATAATGAATCTCTTTTGCATGCTCTAAAAAGTGGGGTTGAAGTAATTCCAGTTTTTATTTTTGATGAAAGAGTTTTTAAGGGAGAAACGAAATTTGGTTTCAAAAAGACAGATAGACATCGTGCTCAATTCATTATTGAAAGTGTGGAAGATTTGCGTTCCTCTTTAAAAGAATTAGGTAGCGATTTGATCGTTAGAGTCGGAAAACCAGAAGAGGAAATTTTTAATATTGCTCAAAAAATAAAATCATCTTGGGTCTTTTGTAATCGAGAACGAACGAAGGAGGAAGTTACTGTTCAAGATGCTTTGGAAAATAAATTATGGTCGATAGGTCAAGAGATTATTTTTTCAAGAGGAAAAATGTTGTACTACACCGGAGACCTTCCTTTCCCAGTTCCACATTGTCCAGACACATTTAGTAGTTTTAGAAAAGAGGTAGAAAGATTTGTCAAAATCCGGGAACCTTTAGTTGCTCCTACAGAACAATTTGCACCTGTCACTTGCGATTTAGAAATTGGGGAAATGCCTACCATTGAAGATTTTGGTCATGAGAAAAAAGAAGCTGATCAACGAGCTGCTTTTCAATTTAAAGGCGGAGAGAAAGAAGCAATTCAACGACTTGAAAATTATCTTTGGAACACGGATGCAATTTCTACTTATAAAAAAACACGCAATGAATTACTAGGTGAAAATTACTCTTCAAAATTTTCAGCATATTTAGCTCAGGGGTGTTTATCTCCAAAATTAATTTTTTGGGAGTTACAAAGATATGAAGCTGAGCGAACTAAAAATGATTCTACTTATTGGATGTTTTTTGAATTGATGTGGAGAGATTTTTTCCGATTTATGGGAAAAAAACATGGCAATAAAATTTTCCAGAAAGGAGGAACTAAAGATGAAATTGACCCTAGTTTGAAAAATAATAAGGACTTGTTGCAGTTGTGGATAGAAGGACGAACAGGTGTTCCATTTATCGACGCAAATATGCGTGAGTTGGCTAAGACTGGATTTATGTCTAACCGAGGAAGACAAAATGTAGCGAGTTTTCTAGTCAAAGATTTGAAGGTGAATTGGCAAATGGGAGCAGAGTATTTTGAGTCGATGTTGATTGATTATGATCCTTGTTCGAACTGGGGAAACTGGAATTATATTGCAGGTGTAGGAAGTGACCCAAGAGAGAATCGATACTTTAATATTTTATCACAAGCTAAAAGATATGACCCTTGTGGCGAATATGTAAAGCATTGGTTGCCAGAACTTTCAGAGGTTCCTGTAGAGAAAATCCATCGACCTGATATACTATCAGATGATGAGCAAAGTGACTTTCATTTAAAGCTAGGCTTGGATTATCCAAAAGCAATGATTGCCACGGAAAAATGGGCATAGTGGGAATATCGATTTAAGAATAAGAAACAAGGATTTGAGAAGTGATACCCAAGGGAACATATTTCTCAAATCATAAATCCTTTCTTGATATTTTATTTTAGTAACTAGTCAAAATTAAAGTGTCAAACTCCATTAGGGTCATCACTAGAGTTTTTATTTTTTTCTCTTCCTTGATTATATCTTTCTTTTCAGGTTCTTTTTTCCATTGAATTGCAACGGCAGGTGGATCTTTTTCATCCATTGGAAGATAACATTTAATGTCTCCTAGATTTTCAAAATTATTTAAAGCGATGGTTTTAACATTGACAATTTTTTTGTTTTCAATTTTTTCTAATTCAGCTGTTTGATAGTTTCTTAACGAATCTATTTTGTTTCCTAGTTTAGCCACATTAGTTTTTACTCTTTCTACTTCTTCATCATTTTCGGCATCTCTTCTGTTAATTTCTTCATCGCTTGGAGTGGTAAAAATAATCTCTGCATCATCAATTCCATATTTTGAACTGAGCAATTCGTTAAAGTCTACTTCTTGTTTTTCATCAATAGATCTTACGCATCCAATTCTAACCTCAAATTTTTGACTGGCAAAATTTTTAGTAATGCTTTGAGTAACAACTCTACTATCACTTAATTCTTGTGCGATAAAAGTTTCGATTTTTTCGATTTTGTTATTGTCTGTGATGATATTGTAAGTAGTAAAGATGCTAATACTTAAAAGTGCTATACTAGTAAAATATAAAACTGATTTAGACCGAAACTCTTCTTTTGCAGATTCAAATGAACGAGAAGGGAATTTCATGAAACGAACAATAGCATAAGTAGCTAAAGCCACTAAGGTCGCATTTAATACGAATAGAAAAAACGAATTAAACATGACGCTGAAAAAATTCAAATTGATGTGATCAGCTCCAAATAAATAACCAAAAGATTGAGCTATTCCATATCCAGTAACGCATAAGGGAGGCATCAATGCAGTTGCGATAGCAACTCCCGGAATGGCATTTGAACTGTCTTTTCGAGAACTTGAAATAATACCGGCTAATCCTCCAATTAATGCGACCATCGCATCCAGAATACTAGGACTTGTTCTTCCTCTAATTTCATCCGTAAATCCACCTCCGATTCCTAGCGAAGCAGTAATTCCAAAATAAACTGTACTTGTAACAAGAGCAATCCCAATTGCAATCAAAAGATGTTTACCTGAAACATTTAAGGTATGACGATCATTAATCCCAATTCCTAATCCAATACCTAGGATTGGAGACATTAAAGGTGAAATTAACATGGCTCCAATAATGACTGCTGGTGAATTCAAATCTAGACCAAGAGAAGCAATAAAAATAGAACACATCAGAAGCCAAGCATTGGCTCCTTTCATCTTTTTATTACTTTTGATATTGATGATTGTTCCTTCCTTGTCTAGTCCGTCCTTGAGATCTAAAAGAGTATAAAAAAAATCCCAAATTGAACTTAAAACTTCCGTTAAAGCTTTGGGGTTTTTAGTTTCTGTTTGTTCCGACATCGTAAAATTATTATGTTTAATTTTCGTTGGTTTTATGGAGCGTAAGATAATAAATTCACTTTCAAAAATGTGGATTATCTTTTATTTTTGCGAATCACAAATTGAACATTATTTAAAATCAAGTTACTATGAAATCATTTTTTAAAATTGTTTTTGGAGCATTGTTACTAGTTGGTGGGTTCTTCCTTGGTATTTCATGGAAAGCAAAAGATACCACTTTAATTCAACCTTTACCAGTTAATGAAAAGGAAAGTATTAACGAAATAGCTGATCGTAAAGGTCTGAATAAGAGCGAGTTAGCCACAATAAAACTTTTCGAAAAAGCTACTCCAAGTGTTGCCTTTATTACTACTTCTAATGTTCGGAAAAACTATTGGTCACAAAATGTTACAGAAATTCCGCGAGGAACAGGTTCAGGTTTCGTCTGGGATGAGGATGGTCA
Organism: uncultured Saprospiraceae bacterium; assembly: GCA_964564545.1. Lineage (GTDB taxonomy): Bacteria > Bacteroidota > Bacteroidia > Chitinophagales > Saprospiraceae > CAJQQY01. The sequence continues at coordinate 19,613 of CAZMBP010000071.1, read as the reverse complement.
CATTATTACTAATTTCCATGTGATTCAAGGGGCAGATCGAGCTCAAGTTACTTTGGCAGATCAAACCACTTGGTCAGCAACTTTGGTTGGTTATGCTCCGGAAAAAGATTTAGCTGTGTTGAAAATAGATGCACCTGATAATTTATTAGAACCCATTCCTGTTGGATCCTCTGATGATCTATTGGTTGGACAATCTGTATATGCCATAGGAAATCCTTTTGGTTTTGATCAGACCTTGACAACTGGGGTAATTAGTGCTTTAGGTAGAGAAATAAATGGAGTTGACGGTTCTATAATTAAAGATGCCGTTCAAACTGATGCTGCCATTAATCCTGGTAATTCAGGAGGACCATTACTTGATTCGCAAGGCGATTTAATTGGAGTGAATACTTCAATTTATAGTCCATCAGGAGCTTATGCAGGCATCGGATTTTCTATTCCGGTAGATGCAGTCAAATGGGTAATTCCGGAATTAATTGAGCATGGAAAGATATTGCGCCCAACCCTGGGAATCGAACTTGCTCCTGAAAGGGCTGTGTCTCGATTAGGAATTAAGGGGGTTTTAGTGATGAATGTAAATGAAAAAAGCGGTGCAGAAAAAGCTGGAATTCAACCAACATATCGTGATCGATTTGGAAAAATAGTATTAGGAGATGTAATCATTGGAATTGATAAAAACCCCATTAAAACTAGAAATGATCTGAGATTGATTTTGGAAAATTACAAACCTAATGATGAGGTGAAAATTACTGTCTTAAGAGAAAACGAGAAGGTAGTTTTAGATTTAGTTTTGGATGAGGCAAGATAAGATAATTAAAACACTTATGATTCAGTCTCAAAAATTGGTTTAGTGATAATTTAAACTATTTAAAAAATATAAGGGCATATAAGTACGAAACTTATATGCCCTTATATTTCTTATAATGGTTAAAAAAAATTAAGCTTTAGGTGAGCTTATCTTTTTCTTCCCTTTCGTTTTCGCAGCCAATTGTAGTGCTTCGTATGCATTAATCAATCCACCTGATTGACCTAAGCTTTTAAAAGGAACTTTTTCATTATCAGTACCAGGTTTGATTACTTGGCCATCAACCGGAACAGCACTTTTCATAATTATATCCTTCACTTGTTCTGCAGTCAAGGCAGGATAGTAAGATCTTAAAACGGCAGCAACACCTGCAACTACTGGCGAAGCCATAGAAGTCCCCTGTTGATTCTGGTAAGTTCCATCAGGAGTAGTTGAGTAAATTTGCATACCTGGAGCAAATACATCAACATTATCAGCACCATAGTTTGAAAATGGAGCAGCAATCTTTTCTCCTTTTTCCCAAGAAGCAGCACCTACTTCGATCCAATTTTTGACATATTTAATTTTATTCTTTCTTAAGAATCTCTTTTTTACATAAGTGTCGTTTGGATAATTTTCAGTTGCATCATTATCTTTTCCGTCATTACCAGCTGCATGAACTAAAAGGACATCTTTCTTTTCTGCATATTTCACAGCTTTGTCAACTGCTTTTTTATCCCATGCATGACCTTTTCCAAAACTCATATTGATCACACTTGCGCCATTATCAACTGCATAAATAATTGCATTAGCCACATCTTTATCTCTTTCATCTCCATCAGCTAAGATTCTGATAGCCATTATTTGAACATTATTGGCTACACCTTTAATTCCCAAATCATTTTTTCTATCAGCTCCAATAATTCCAGCTACGTGAGTTCCATGCATTGGATCAGAAGCAATTACATCATTATTTCCATATCCTTTTTCGTAAGAGTCTGCATAATTATCACCTACGATAGTTCGAGAATCATAATCAGGGTTATACATGAATTCTGCCCGGCCACGGTAATGATCTCCTTCTTGATTAAAGATATCAACAATTTCATCCACACTTTCTACTGACAATCCTTGAGCTTGTACATTTTGAAAAATAGCAAAACCTTGTTGTGCTTCTGGGCTCAATTCTTCAGTTTTAACTTTTTCTAAGTTTTCTTTAGTCAAAGGTTTCCCGTTCATAGATTTCCCAAATGCTTGCAAAGCACCAATAACGAATGGAGCATATCCATTAAATTCATCTAGTTGTTTTTGAGCACTCTTTTGCTTTTTCTCAACCTCTTCTTTGTATGTTAAATATTTATCATACAGTTTTTTGTCTTTTTTCGAAAGTTTATCTCGATTGGCCTTTTCAAATTTCGGTTTATATTTAGCATAAAGTCGAGTTACTTCTAACGTTTCATGCTCAACATTTTTACCATTTTTATTACCCAAAAAGTTCCAACCATTGATGTCGTCTACGTAACCATTTTTGTCATCGTCAATTCCATTACCTGGAATTTCACCTTTGTTGACCCACATGACATTTTTCAAGTCTTCATGTTTTGCATCAACTCCGCTATCAATAACAGCAACAACTACAGTTTGAGAAGTTTTTCCTTTCAAAATCGTTTCATAAGCCTTTTCAATACTTACTCCATTAAAATTATCCATTTTTGCATCCATTCTCCACCAACCATTAGGGGCAGAATTTTGAGCATTGATTGAAACAATACTGAGCAATAGAATGTAAAAAATGAGACTAATTTGCGTCAATTTCATATTTATTATTTTTTAAAAATGTAATTAGTTAATTTTGTGTTTTAAACAACTTGTTCTTAAATCCGTTAAAAAACGCACAATATAGGCTTATTGTTATCAGATTTTAATCTTTATACTCAAATTGTCTTTTTCCAAATATTTTTTTTGTTAAAAAATGACATTGTAATTAAAAAAACCTGATTTTTAACCCTAGTTAAAGTAAAGACAAGCTCAAATAAATAAAATTGCTTGAAGTTTTAAAAAGATTATCTTTTTCCAATTATTGATTATTAAAAAGGACATTTAAGGTGTTCTTAAAAATAAATTTGCAAAAACCACAACCACATCATGACAAAAAAGAATATTATTTTAATCCTAAATTTTATCCTTCTTCCATTTTTATCATTTAGTCAACATTCTGAGGTCGGAATAATGCTTGGAATTTCAGCTTACCAAGGAGATTTATCTCCAAGTAACAGTCGGCTAAATCCTGGCCAAATAAATCCTATGGTAGGAATTTTTGGGAGAAAGAATTTTAACCAATATTTAGCAGCTAGACTTGGATTCAATTATGGAATTCTTTCTGCAGAAGATTCAAAATCAACAATTGAAGCTTCCAAAATTAGAAACCTTAGTTTCCGTTCAAATATTTTTGAAGGAAATTTAATCTTCGAATTTAATATATTAGGCTATGAACCATATAATTTAGAGAAACCTTGGTCTCCATATGTTTTCGCTGGGGTAGGATTTTTTCATTACAATCCAAAAGCAAAATATGATGGAGAATGGATAGAACTTCAACCACTAGGAACTGAAGGTCAAGGTCTTCCAGATTATCCTGATCGAAACCCATATAGTTTAACTAGTTTTGCAATTCCGATGGGAGGAGGAATAAAATTCGCCTTAAATGATACTTGGAATATAGGTGCTGAAGCTGGAATTCGTATGACTTTTACAGACTATATCGATGATGTAAGCCAAACTTATGTGGAAGAATCTTTATTATTAGAAAAAAATCCATTATCAGCTGCTTTGGCTAATCGATCGGGGAATCCTATCGAAGCAGGAAGTGGGAGAGGAAATGATCAAGTATCCGATTGGTATGCATTTATAGGCATCACATTATCTCGAAATTTTTTAGATAATGGTTTAGTTGGCAGTCGAGGTAGATCAAGAAAAAGTAAAACTGGTTGCCCCACTTTTTAGAGAATTTAACAAAAAAGTTATCCACAAATTTTATTTTCTTATGAAAAAATAAAATTTAGGAACTGTTTTTGAATATCCAATGCCAGAATCCAATATGAATGGATTCTGGCATTTTAATTTCCCCTCTTTACTCTCCACAAACATTTCAGAACAACTTCACTTTGCGGAATCAGATTACCAAATTGTAATGGACTAATCATCAAATAGTAACCGGTATTACTGATTTCAAGAACTCATTTTTTTCTATTTAATAGTGACAGATTTCGTCACAATGTATTTTTGCAACAGATTTTTAACTAATTATTACCATGAAAAAATTAATTAACATTATCGCACTTTGCCTATTATTGCCTGCAATCTCCAATTCTCAATACCTAGAAGTAGGTGGCTTCGGAGGTTTTTCTACCTACTCAGGTGATCTTAACCCAACCACAAAAAGAACTAGTCATGGAGAGTTTAGATACTCGATTGGCGGATTTTTAAGATATAATTTCAACGATTATTTAACGGCTAAATTAGGTGTTTCCGCAGGAAGACTATCAGCGAGAGATTATGATTCTCAAGATGCTGGGCGGAAATCAAGAAATTTACAATTCAAATCTGTTTTCGTTGAATCAGCTCTTACTATTGAATATAATATTTTAGGTTATGAACCTAAATTCATGACTAAAAGAATTAGTCCATATATTTTTGCAGGGATTGGAGTAGTCAATTTTAATCCTAAAACTTTATACAATGGAGAATGGGTTGAATTGCAACCTTTAAATACAGAGGGGCAAGGATTACCTGAATTTCCAGGAAGAAAACCATACAAAAAAGTAGCTATTGCATTTCCGTTTGGATTTGGATTAAAAGTAGCTTTGACTGATAGAATAAATATTGGACTTGAGGCTGGACTGAGAAAAACCACTACAGATTATTTAGATGATGTAAGTACCACCTATGTAGCTGATGATATAATGAATGAAAGATATGGTCAGATTTCTGCCCAATTAGCCAATCCATCAGGAACACCAAAAGAAACCGGAGCAATTAGAGGAAACTCTGAATATAAAGATTGGTATGCCATTGGAGGATTAACAATTTCATATAACTTATCCGAAGCTGCCAATCAATACGGAAAGCGAAGAAGAAGACCAATGGGATGTCCAACATTCTAATGTAAATACATGAAATACAAACCAAGATACTTTTGATGATTAACATTACTATAGATAATGTTATTGGAGCACCTATTTAAAATGGGTGCTTTTTTTTATTTTAGAACAGTTGTATTACTCACAAGATGACTCAAAGTCATCTTGTGAATAATATCCAGTTGACAATTAGCAGTTAATTCAATTTTCCTTTTTCCCAAATAAGCCGTTTCTTTGTTTTTTATTAAACATGCTTTTCATATTCCAACGCAATCTAATCATTTGCAAAAATCAGCCAAAGAAATATTAAAAGAATATTGGGGGTTCGATGAATTTCGACCCATGCAAGAGGAAATTATTCAATCCGTTTTGGATGGAAAAGATTCGCTTGCCTTGCTACCAACCGGGGGAGGGAAATCTATTTGCTTCCAAGTTCCGGCATTGATGCAAGAAGGTATTTGTATTGTGATTTCGCCATTGATAGCCTTAATGAAAGATCAAGTTTATAACTTAAAAAAACGAGGAATCGAGGCGATAGCGATTTATTCAGGGATGCATTATAAAGATATTGATCGTGCTTTTGATAATTGTATTTATGGAAAAATAAAATTCCTCTACCTTTCTCCTGAGCGTTTAGCCTCTGATTTAGCTCGAGCACGAATTGAGCAAATGAATGTGAATCTGCTGGCGATTGATGAAGCACATTGTATCTCGCAATGGGGATATGATTTTCGTCCACCTTATTTGGAAATTGTAAATATCAGAGAACTACTTCCAAAAACTCCAGTTTTAGCATTGACAGCAACAGCAACTTCGGATGTGGTAAAAGATATTCAGGAACGATTGGAGTTTAAACAAGAGAATGTTTTTCAAAAAAGTTTTAGTCGTGAAAATTTGGCTTATGTCATATTGCATGAGGAAGGGAAATTGACTAAACTCAACGAAATTGTAAAAAACGTACCAGGTTCAGGAATCATCTATGTGCGTAGTCGAAGAAAGACTAAGGAGATAGCTATGCAATTGAAAAATAGAGGAGTGGTAGCTGATTTTTATCATGCAGGATTGAGTACTGAAGTGAGAAGTCAGAAGCAAGAAGATTGGATTAATAACAAAATCCGAATCATGGTTTGTACTAATGCATTTGGAATGGGAATCGACAAACCAGATGTTCGGTTGGTTGTTCATTTGGATATGCCAGACACTTTAGAAGCTTACTTTCAAGAGGCAGGAAGAGCAGGCCGAGATGGACAGAAATCCTATGCCGTTTTGCTTTATCATCAGTCGGATAAAGCGAATTTAATTTATCAATATGAACAAGCATATCCTTCTATGGAGGAGATTAGGAGGACCTATCGAGCCTTAGGAAATTACTATCAATTAGCCATCGGAGGAAGTGCTGCAGATAGCTTTGATTTTGATCTTGTTGAGTTCGTGAAAAAATTTAAATTACAAACCGTAACTACCTATAATTGTATTCGAATCTTAGAGCAAGAAGGTTGGATATCTTTAACTGATGCAGTTTTTAATCCAGCGAGTATTCGAATTCGAGTGAGGAAAGATGAGTTATATGATTATCAATTGAGAAATAGAAAAGCTGATCGAATTTTAAAATTAGTTTTGCGAAGTTATCATGGTGCTTTTACAGATTTTGTTGGAATTCATTTGTCTTGGATGGCTAAAAATTTGAAAATGGATTATCATGATTTAGAGCAAACATTATTAAAAATGGCAGCTAATGGGATCATTGATTTTCGTCCAGAAAAAGATAAGCCTCAACTTATTTTTTTACAGGAAAAAGTTGATCCGATTAATTTAACGATTGATTTCGAGCGATTTAATTTTAGGAAAAAAAGGCATTTGGAGCGATTACAAAAAACGATTGCTTATGCTGAAAATACTATTTGTCGATCGCAACAATTATTATCCTATTTTGGAGAAAAAGATGCTCCCAAATGTGGTGTTTGTGATGTTTGTTTAGAACGGACAAAAGTGAATTTGTCTAAAGATGATTTTGAAAGTTATAGAATTAAAATATTGAAACAGTTAGAGCGTGAGCCATTGACTATCAATGAGTTATGTGAGGCGTTTTCTCCAAAAAAGCAAGCTCAGGTTCTAAAAACTATTGAACTCTTAATTGATGAAGGAGACTTGGATAAGGTGGAAGATAAAATCGTTTGGAAGAAATGAAAAAACGAAAAATTATCTTTACTGTTATCAATGATTTGACCTATGATCAAAGGATGATTCGGATTTGTAAAAGTCTTGCTAGAAATAATTATGATGTGCTTCTGGTTGGTCGAAAATTACCTTCTTCAAAACCTCTTCAATCTCAACCCTTTCAGCAAAAACGACTCAATTGTTTTTTCCATAAAGGAAAATTTTTCTACCTCGAATATAACCTTCGCTTGCTGTTTTTTTTATGGAAAAAAAAGTTCGATGCGGTTTGTGCCATTGATCTGGATACCATTCTTCCTGCCTATTACTTGAGTAAATGGAAAGGAAAAAAACTCATCTATGATGCCCATGAATATTTTACTGAAGTGCCGGAAGTTATCGAAAGACCTATGGTGAAAAATATTTGGGAATGGGTAGGGAGGAAAACTATCACAACGTGTAGATATTGTTACACAGTAGGTTTTGCCCTAGCCGAAGTGTTAGAAAAAAAGTACAAAACAAATTTTGAAGTCATTCGGAATATGCCTGAATTTTATGATTTAGAAAAAGAAAAAATACCGCAAGAGAAACCAATTATTTTATACCAAGGAGCATTAAATGTTGGACGTGGATTGGAAGAAATGATTGAAGCAATGACGGAAATAAATAATGCAGAATTATGGTTGGTAGGTGAAGGCGATTTGTCTTTAGTCTTAAGAGAAAAAACTAAAGAATTAGGGCTTGAAGCAAAAGTGAAATTCTTTGGTTATTTATTGCCTGATGAATTACGAGAAATAACTCAGCATGCAACAATTGGAATCAATCTATTAAAAAATAATAGTTTGAATTATTATTACTCTTTAGCAAATAAAACTTTTGATTTTGTGCAAGCTGAAGTTCCAGCGATTCATATGAATTTTCCTGAGTATCAAAAATTGATGGCGGAAAAGGAAGTCGGAATTTTGATTGATGACTTGAAAAAGGAAACAATAATACAAGCTGTAAATGTATTGTTACAAGATTCTAGTTTTTATAAAAAACTAAAAGAAAATTGTGCAGAAGCTCGGCATATTTGGACTTGGGAAAATGAGGAAAAGAAATTGGTGGAGTTTTATAAAAGGGTGTTTGAGTAGGTTGTTTCGTTCTATCAACCCTAACAAGATTCAGTATCATTCATCAGGCGTATTATAAATATCCCTCTGATAATGATTATTCTTCTTTACATAAAAAGCACCATCATATTTGATAAACTCTTCAAAAACATCCACTCCCTTTTCTCTAATCATAAGATCATCAATGTAAAGAGGTAAATCCAAAGTCAATTCTTTTCCAATCGTAATAACCCTAATCTCATTTTCTGGATAATCAACTTTAAAATCCATCTCAATCATACTCCAATCTCCATCAATCACTTCGGAAAATTCTGGAAAGCAAGTTGTGTATTTAAATTCCCCAGTCTTTGGATTTCGTTCTTCCACAATAAATCTAAACCAATCATTTAACGCATCATTTTGACCATTAAAAAACCAAGCAGAGAGAACATAGGTTTTATCTTTTTCAAAAGTATTAGAGTTGAATTTAGCTAATTCATTTTCTCCTCGTTTCGTTCTTTCGTAAGCACCGTAGCTATATCTTGCAAATTTGCTAGAGTCGCTTTCGAAATTATTTTGATAAAAAAATGCTAGCGAGTCACTTGTAAGTATATTGTTAGGAATTGGAGGAGGGTCATAAAATGGCACATCCTCAAAGCCTAAGGACACCTTTAAGTCCTCTAACTCATATAATAATTTAGTTGAGTCAAATTCAAGTAATTTGGATTTTGAAATTTCTCTAACTCGAAAATCCTTCGTCCCATAAATAACTGTGCTCCGATTTTTAAACTCAGTTTCATAAGTAGTTAGCTCATCACTTTCAATAATTAAAAATGGTTTTTCAGAAGTTAAGTCGTTAGTTATCAGTTTTTTATAAATGTTAGGAGAAATTGCTTGAACTATTTTTTTACTTTCTTGAATACTCGTTCTGCCAACATCAAATGCTAAAAGCGGAATCTGAGTGTGGTAAGAAAAAATCTTAGATACCTCAGATGAATGATCATGGATTGGACGGCTAAAGTTTTCTGAACCGCAATAATAAAATGGCAAAGGAATAATCGCTTGATATTTTGAAACGTCAATTTTCTCTAAGGCCGTCAAGTAATCTTGCCCTAGATTTTCTTTTTCAAAAACGTTGATTTTTGTGGTTATCTTTTTTGACATTTCGTAATGGTGAGCAAAGCCTTCAACCAAATAAAGTAGAGGTAATGCTGAAATTCCTAACAGTACAATTATATTTTTTCTTTTTTCTTTTAGTTGCTCTAAATATTCATGTAAAACATAGGTAACTGAAACAGTAGAAACGAAATAAAAGATCCAACCAAATCTCCCAGTCGTTCTAAAATTTTTGATAATCGGAATCCATTCTAATAAAATTGGAAAAGCTTTAAAAGGAAATCCAAAGGCAAAAATCAAACATAACAAACTCGCAGGGAAAGCAATCTTTAAATGATCATTTTGTAACCAAGTTAATTTGGGATAAATACTTTTTTGTTCGATAGCTTTTTTTCCAAAATGAAAAAGCAAAAACAATAAAATACAAGTAGTTAGAATTCCAACATACGACCATGCTTCCCATTTTAAATGAATGTCAAAAAATGAATCCAAAATTGGTTTTAAAGGAGGATGATGTGGAATGAAAATATCATCAGGTTCTGCATTATATAAAAAAAATCCAAGTGGGTTTTCCGTTCGACCAACGTGAGTATCGGTCATTTTTACAAAACTCATGAATCCAAAAAGTGGTAAAAAGACTTGAGCTGAAAAATGTAAATAGTTTGTTATAATTTTCCAATTTCGGTTTTTTAAAAAATAAACTACCCAAAAAGCTCCTGCAAAAGTAGTAGCAATTAAACCTAAATAACTATGGATAAAAAACCATCCAAGGTTATTTAATAAGAGTAGGGTAGACCATTTTTTTTTGTGTTCTGAGCTAAAGTATTTTATTAGAAAATACCAAGTCATTGGGAAGCAATTCAAGTAGGCTAAGGTTAAATGATTATCAAATCTTCCAACCTGTGGAGCAAGGAAAGTTATGCCAATAGCAGCTGACACAGATAACCATTTTTTTATCCCTAATTCCCTGAAAATCATAAAGATAAATATAGTACATAACAATATGGAAAATAGTATCGAGAGATTGGTGATTGGGATGTTTATTTTTTCTTCAAGATGAAAAAAGGATGAAATGCCTTTAATCAAATTTGAAATCAAAACTCTAGATTCAGAGTATATTACATGTTCTCCAAAAGGATAATTATTACCTGTAAAATTCGTGGTGAAACTGTCTATTTCAATATACCAAGAAGTATTATAATAGGAAGTGATTCCATCTCCTTGTTTCGCAAATAAATATTGATTGGGAGACATAATGACTTTTCCATAAAAGAAGAAGATCAAGCAGGAAGTCAGCGCAATATTGATTAAAAAATATTTTTTGGAAGCACTCATTATGATGAAAGATTCCGAATACTGCCCTCAATATTTTTGTAATTTATAACAACAAAAAGTCCTGCGAAGAGTATTCCTGCTAATAAAACTATCGGATGAACGAATCCAAATTCCATTCCTTGCTTCGTAAAAAAACTAATGATAAAGAATCGAGCGATACCATAAAATAATATGGTCAATACCATGACCATTCCAAATAATGACATCAAATGTTTTTTCAAAACTTGCCCAATTTGGTTTTGTTTATATCCCAGTTGAAGCATCAGGCGAATGTCACGACTTGATTTAGAAACCATCAATTGGAAATTTAAAACAAAAATAAAAACAGAGAGTAGTACAATTAAAAAACCAATCACCGCAACTACTGCAATTAATGTTCGAATCAAGGCAGCAGTTTCTCCTCCGATCAATCTACCTGAACTGAGTTCATAGCCATTGTCCTTCATAAAGTTTCGGAAGGTATCTGAGAAAGGATTATCTGCTAAAACAATTAATCTAGAAGAACCTTTTGGTTCATAATCTTGGAAGTTTCTATTGGAGTATTCCATAAAACTTTGAGGCACAATAATCGAATTAATCCGATCGCTAAAACCAACGATTCTACCTTTAAAATTTTTACTTTTCCCTTGACCTCTAATCACCACATCAAGGGTAACTTCTTGAATACTTTCGAATGGAATTTTTGGAAGCCCCTGGCTGGCTGCAAATCCAAAATTATACAAAGCTAAATAATCTCTTGCCACCACTACTGGAATTACTACATCTCCCTCTGACCATTTGAATTCTTCACTTTGTACATCCACAAACTCATCAGGAACACTTTCAAAAAATAAATCAGTTCGAAAATTTAGCATAGCACTTCCTGCGCTCACTCGATAATTACTAGCTGAAAATTGACCAACCTTATTTACAAATGATTGATTTTCAATGTTTTGTATTTCTTCAGGAGTGAATTTTGCCTTAGCTCCAAAGGAACTAACTTCTTTATTGATAATCACAAATTGATCTTCACTCTCTGTCAATTCTTTTAAATCCATATAAAATTGAATGGACAAAAGAAGTAATAATAACCCCATAAACGAACCAATCACCGCGCCTACAATTTGCCAGATATTATTGTTTTGCCAGAGGAGTTTGTTGAGAATTTTCATGGGGCAAATATATAAATTTTGGTATAATATTTAAGGTAGATTGGTTAATGACTAAAGTTTCGCAAAATATGAAACACTTTGCTCGTTCTTTTTTTTTTGAGAAAAAAAATAAAATGACTTAGGGTGTGTAACATAAGTCATTAACCAATTACTTTTTTCGTAATTTTCATTTTTTTTAATAAAAACTTAAACATGAGATTCTTAATTTTCGCATTAATGTTAACCCTGATTAGTTGTGGTTCAGAGACAAAATCTGCTGAGACTAACTCATCTGAAAAAGCTACAACTTCAACTGATAATAAATTAGACACTAAAACGGTAATTTCTCCAGCTCCTACTCCTAAAGGTCATACGGATGTAAATGCTAAATATAAAAAGACAGCAAAGAATTCTGAGTTCGCTGTTTTCAAAACTACGTCTGCTACTGATACGGAGATGGAGTTTTATTTTAAAACCTTAGATGGAATCAGTTTAAAATCAACCATCAAACATGAAGGTGGACGAAAAGTAGTTGGATTTAATCAATTGCTAGAATTTGCAAAATATATGGAGGGTTATCCTGGTGCGAATGGAGAAATGGCCGGGAAAATATTTGAGTTGATTTATGATAAAGATAATAATATTGGAGAGGTAAGATTGGCAGAGTTAGATGAGTAAACATAAAATATCAACTTAAAAGCAAATAAATTATTTTTTAAAAAATGTAATCAAAATATTGAAATAAAGAATGAGTTTGATATATTTGTTTACGTTTTTCTTAAAAAATTGAAGCTTTTATGTCTGAAACTATCTCATATCAATATCAGTCTCCATCAACATTACAAAAAGGGAAAAGCAATGATGAATTGTTTTTATCAAAATATAGCGAGGTGCAATCCAAAAGTGCACCTTGTTTTTTTTGGGGTAAATTGACGAATCCATATCTCACCGCTCGCTGTTTGCTCACTTTATCGAATGTGGTTAAATCTAGTTTTAACTTATCGCCTTTCCAATTAGCTTTGCTAAAAGATCCAATTGTAACAGCTGGAAATGAGAAAATTCGGTTTGAAGGGTTTTCACATTGTGCAGGAGTTTACGCGAGAGTTGATGTTTTGCCAAATGGTCATGACGGAGAATTTTTGGAAAATGGAACGACTAATGTTGATTTTAATGAACCGATGTTGGCAGCCTTGGGAAATATTCGAAAGCAAGAAAAGGTAGTTTTATCAGTTGGAAAAAAAGAAGTATCCTTATCTAAAAATGGAGAGAAAGTGATAGAACGAAAAGTTCCCTTACCAACCAAATGGATCAAAGGATTAACAACAGTTCAATTATTTATGGCAGATAGCGAATTTAATATGAAGTTCAATCGAATTCAAGCTATCCAATTATTTAAAAGCATCCCCAAAGGGAAAATCAAAACTGATTACTATTTGATTCAAAGAGGAACTCGACCTCAATTTTCTCCCCTCAAATCCAAAAATGGAATCTGTGTTGGAGGAATTCATCGGTTGAGATTACTCGAAAATTTAGTTCCCTTAGCAGATGCACTTCATGTTTTTTCTCATCATAATGACCAATCGACAACTTGGCAATTGTATTTTGGAAATATTCGATTTTCCCTGTCGCTTTCACGAGATTTTTGGAGGGGATTTTCGGGAGAAGGTGCTGCATTGGAATCTTTAATTGAAGATGTGCCAGAGACTTTAATGTCGAATTTTGATAAATTCAGTTTTGCTAATCAAGCATTCAATCCTACTTTGATAGCGATAGAAAATGATTTGGATTTGAAAAAAATAGAAAACCTCTCAGGACGACTTTCAGCGATGGGATTGTTAGGTTTTGATTTGGATGAAAATGAATTTTTCTATCGGCGATTGCCTTTTAAACTGAATCGGATTTTGAGTTTAAATCCAAGATTAAAAAATGCGGAGAAATTAATTGCAGAAGGAAAAGTAAATATTATTACTAAAACTGACCATCGAGTCGAAGCCAATGTGGAAGGAAGTGGAGTGAAACATTTAGTTGTATTGGAAGGAAAACAGCAGCGATGCACCTGCACTTGGTTCAGTCAAAATCAAGGCGAACGAGGTATTTGTAAACATATTTTGGCTGTCAAAAAAGTAATTGCTTAGACTAATTTAAACCTACCTTTTCTAATGAAAATCCAAGAAGAACTTAAACAAATTATTGAAGCTGAAAAAGAGAATGACATTATTCCCTTCATAAAAAAACTAAGTAAGGAAGATAAAAAGAATTTAGTACCATTTTTAAAAAAACAAATAAAATACTATCACGAGTTTTTAAAATCTGGAAATACCTATTCGTACAGAGGAACAGAAAAGCAAAGACGAATAATTCAAATAGCTGGTTTTTCCATTTTTAATTTAAAAGATTATACCAGCAAGCTTGGTGGTTATGATGAGAAAATTTTTGATTTGATTTTAGATTTTTATTGTCCAAGTTGGTTTAATGAATTTATTAATAGTCGAGCAGATGAGGAGTTTGCACCACAATGGATGAGCTATGATTGGATTTTAAAAAAGCAAGAACAAGGGATTATAAATCCAAGTGAAAGTTTGTTGGTTAAGATGTTTCCTAGAATTATTTACCCCAGAAAGGAGGGTTCCTATGATCATATCTTTAAAGTTGAAAATTTAGAAAAACATGAAGTAACCTTAAAAGAACATTTTTGGTATATTTTTAAATATGAGACAGAGATATATTTTGCCAATAGGTATATGCGATTTGATAGTGATACAGGAAATGAGGAAGACTGGATTTCCATTACCAAAAAACTAGTGGATGAAGAAAAATTATCTCGCCAACGAGTACTCAAGGAATCTTTAAATGCCACGAATCGAAATTTTAATCGAAACCTAATTAATTGGTATATCGATTTGTTTTTGGCTCTTAAGCCCACCGTAAATGAATCGTTAGAAAATCAAAATGATTTATTTCAAACCTTTAATTCAACACAGTCTAAACCTGTCAATGAAGTTTTAAAACTTTGCAAAAAATTAGTATTGGAAAATGACTTCGATGGGAAATCTTTTTTAGAAAATGTACCAGTCTTACTTGCTTCTGAAACCAAGTCTATTGTCAATTCTACTTTAATGATTTTGGATAAATTAGGAAAAAAAGAACCTGAGTCTAAAAATGTAATTGCATTGTTATGTTGTGGTGCTTTTTTACAAACAGATAAATCAGTTCAAAATCGGGCGAGTAAAATAATAAAGAAGTATGGTAATCCTTCAGATGAAAACTTACTGTCAGAACTTAGTATGTACGAAGGTGAATTGATGTCTGAAGTAAAAGATATATTAAATGATTTTTTTCAAAATAAAAATATTGAAAAAAATATGGAGGAAGAAGAGGAAGATTTTGAACCACAAATCGTAAGACATATTTCAGCAGAAAATAAAATTGATTTACCTGAAAATATAGATGATTTTATTTTTTTAGTTAGTCAAATATTTGATGGAAATGCTTCTTGGCACATTGATTTTTTACCGGCCGCACTTTTAAAATTTCATGATCAAATAGATATAGAAAATGCCCTCAAATTATTGCCTGCAGTACAACGTGCGCAAAAGATAGTTTTCAATTTTACAATCAACAATCGGGTAGGGTATTTAGAAAATTTGATGGCTCATTTTTTTTTAGAATACATGGATTTTTTAATGAAAAAATTCCCAGAATCTAAAGAGTATCAAAAGTTGATCTCCCATCAAAATAAAAAGAATGAAAAGAAAAAACGTGATAGGGGAAGTTATGAGCCACCAACAATTTCGTTGAAATATTGGTACTTGGGACAAAAAGAGGAGTACTATTTTCCTTTTAAATTTTTGCTAGAAGAGGCTTTTGAAAAATTAAAAACTAATGAGGATTTTCCATTGCTTTCTACTCCAACACATCAACCTTATTGGCTAGATCCTAAAGTTTATATTGAAAGATTAAGTGAATATCAAATTCAAAACAAAACACCTAATCGAGTAGATTGGCAGATGGCTATTTCGAGATTAGCTATGGAAAATTTAGAAGAAAATATAAAATATGCAAAGGCGAAATTGAAAGGGGAGTGGTTGGACATGACACTTTTTATTCTGCAAGAAGCAATTGTGCCACCAAAAAAATCTAGCTTTTTTAATGAATGGAAAATGGCTGTTTATGCAAAATTCCCTGTGCGTAGTATTGAACAATTAAAAACTCAATTCCCTTCTTTTAAAGTTGACAAAAAATTACTTGGGGAGTTAGATACCAACCTAAAGCAAGTCAAAACATGGAAACATTTTTATAATGCTAAGACAAAAAAATATGACAAAAAGCGAACCTTGGAAGCTCAACTTTTTATTGATGAAAAAGACTCTTATAGTTATAATGAAACCAATAATAAATCATTAGGTCAAATTGAAAAGTATAATGAAAAAGATTTCTTTTTGTTAAAATGGTTGTACCTCGAAAAATCACATTATTTAGGGTCAGCTAATGATATTCCTAGAACTTGTTCTCTCATTCCTAAAAATTTACAACCACTTCTTTCACAGATTGAATCAAGTTGTATGAGGTATTCCACGTTTTGGGAGGAGGAATTTAAAAAGTTAAAATTAAAGACCGTAAATGTATTGTTAGAAAACTGGATAGAAGGTGGCGAAATTGCACATTTATCTATTGCTACTGGAATGATTTGTAGTGATAAAACCATTAGAGAAATTAGCGCAGAAATATGGATAAAAGGAGTTGATGAAGATTCCATCAATCATACTTATCTAGGTCAACTCATCGGCAAATTAGCAGCTATCGATTATTTCCCTTTAAAACGAATGGCAGATTTAATTACAGCTTCCTTATTTAAAGTTTCCAAACAACATAATCGAAAATTGGAAATTTTAATTCAAGAAATCATTTTATATCTACCGATTGAACCAATAAGGAATACTAAAAAAATATTGGAAAGCTATTATGAACTTTTGAAGATGAATCAATCTTTAGTAACTGATGAAAATTTGAAATTACTATTGGAAAAATGGAAATCGAATAGTAGTTTGAAAAAAATAGTAACTACACTTTTGAAGTGAAATTGTAGCTACTATTTTTATTGTTTTTTACCCTCTTGGAATAAAATTAAAATATTCTGGCTCCACTTTGAGGCCATATTTATTTCCATCTTTATACATCAATTCCCTCAGATTGGTGACAGTTCCATCTCTCAATTGGATTGGGTCAGGATTATCTTTTAGGAAATCCATAAAAGTATTAATGTCGGATCTGTGTTTAAAAAAAGAAGCAAACCTTCTGAATAATTTTGGAAAGATTACCACATCTTGTTGAATGGTTTGGATGTTCCAAAGTTTAAAACCCATTGAACGATCTATTGCCCAAATTCCTCTTCTTGATCTTCTCGAATATCTAGTTCTTTGAAAAAATGCATTGACTGCTACAGGTTCAGTTGTCGTATAAAACGTTGGATAAACAATTCCTTCTTTTACCAAGATATAATTGATAGATTGTTTGAAAGGTAAAATTGCGGCTGGCATTTCTGCACCATCTTCAAGGTCAGCTGTGTCGGGAAAAATATAACTTATCGGTCTTCCAAAAATATCAACATTGGAAGTGGCAATGTAACCAGGAGTACCATCATTTGCAGCAGTAATCTTTGTTACCAATAGATTATAATTGATGTCCGTAATATTGATTAGTTCCAACATTCTTTCCAAGGCTGCTATGGCGAATGCGTTTGGTTGGCGAAGATCTTCGTAGTGAGTTTCCAGCGCGTCAATGGCTTCGATACGAAGTTGTTTTTTTATTCTCTTCTTATCTCTTGAGGTTTTCCAAGTTAAAAAATCCCAATGATCACGATTATCAGCGGCAAATCGAATGGAATCTCCGTCTGGAGAATAACCTCGGACATGGAATTTTCCTTTAATAATTTTGTAGGTATTCATTTGATTAACGGAGTTTTTTGACAATTAAAAAATTAATAATTTATGGTGGCAAAGTAAAATTTTCTTATTTATCAGAAGAAGATTTTCTTATGGTATATACGATAGGTGAAAATACAAAAAATAGCAATACTGGGAGAAACCAATAACCTAATCCAGTTTTATTTCCCAATGCAACTTGAATAGAAGTAAAAACAATATAAGCAAATGCAAGGAGTATGATTGCTTTTAAAACACTCATCATTCTTACAGCAGTTTGATATTGAGTGGCAGCATTTTCTTCGGTGATTTTTACACTATAATTGAGGTTGTGTGGTATCCGTGAAATCATTGTTATTAAAAGATAAATGAACACTCCTAAGGCAGGGAAAGACCAAATGATGTTTTTGCTTTGATAGGCATCAGGTTGTCCTGATGGTCCAAAGTGAGAAGGAATTTTGTCGGGAAGTGAACTAAAATGAAATAGAGGGTAAGCGATTAAAAATAGTAAACCTACGATAGACAAGGCTTCGAGAATTAAATCAATATTTTCTTTTTTAATTTTGATTTTAGGACGAGACATAAAGATGAATTTTAATTAATTCTCCAAGGAGGATTTAATCTATTTTCTCCTCCAAAAAATAAAATCAATTGGTTGTTATCCAAATCTTTTAATCTCGCTTCTCGCCACAACCAACTTTTGTCATTAGGTAATTCTTCGAATTCTATTCCTTTTTCTAACAATTCATTTACATAATCATCGAGATCTTTACATTCAAAATAAACATAGACTCCATCACCTTGAGGTAAGGTCTCTACTTGATGAATGGAAAAAGATGAACCTCCATCAGGGCATTCAAATCGAGCATAACTCGGTAAGGATTTAACAATTAATTTGAGTCCTAATTTTTCGTAAAAAGGAATTGATTTAGTTAAATCTAATGAGGGAACTGTTATTTGATTTAGATTCATTGATTTAGTGAGATATTTTTAATCTTCAAGAATTTCATAATCAATTTGAAGTTTTCTTAAAGCTCTAAAAGCTGAACTTGTATTGAATGAAACTTCGATTTCTACAGTTGAGCCGTCCAATAAATACTCGGTATATTCTCGGGCTAAAGAGTTGTCTACATCATCTGCAATTTCTTCAAACATAGAAGTGATTGCTCTTCGATCAGGGCGAGGTGCGTCGCATGAATTTAATTGTATTTTCATAATGTGTTTAGATTTTGGCTGTAAGATAGTGATAAAAATAACATAGAACTGCTCATTTGTTGGCTTTTAAAACTTCTAATTTTTCTTTTGCTTTTTCAAGGGCATTGCAATGAAATTCATTTTCATTTTTGCAAGATTCTTCCAAAGTTGAAACTATTTTTTCATGAAGCGAAATATTGTTAGGTTGATAACTTATTGCTTGGCGATATAAAAAAACAGCTCGGTTAAAATCTTTTTTTGCGAATGCTGCTTCTGCTTCCAAAACAATTTGGTTAAATTCTAATAACTTTTTTTCATTTACTTCTTCTTGCTGCTGTGCTTTAAATTGTTCTAGTTTTTCTGATTTAACCTCAGGATTAAACTTTGATTTATAAAGAAATCCTAAAATGAAAATAAGAGGAATGATAAATAGCATGACCAATTTTTTTAGTCTTGCACTTTCATCATATTCATTTTCAGCCTTAATTAAATTATCAAGTTCTTCCTCATTATCAATGATGATATCAGGTTTTAGAAATTCGTTTTTTTTCTTTTTTCTCATTTTTTTTAGTTTTTATTCAAGCTAAGTACCGAACCAAAATTATCTTCAAGCGAATTGAGTTTATTTTTCTCTCTGACTTCGTTAAAAATACTCGTCGTAACTAAGGCTATGACTGCGTTTTTTGCCTAGTCAGAGAAAAATATAATTCTAAATTTCACTTAAACATAATTATGGTTCGGTACTTAAA
>CAZMBP010000070.1:0-21512 GCA_964564545.1 uncultured Saprospiraceae bacterium | reverse complement strand
AACGTCCAACGAAAAAAAAATAATTCGAAATTTTTAATACAAATCATTGTTGATTATTTTTTTCTAAAAAATTAAAATAGACGGCAGAAAATGGTAAACATGGCAAAAAGAGATTATTATGAAGTTTTAGGTGTGTCGAAATCGGCAGATGAAAAGACCATCAAAAAAGCTTATCGGAAGATCGCAATGAAGTATCATCCAGATAGAAATCCAGATGATAAAACGGCAGAAGATAAATTTAAGGAAGCAGCAGAGGCATATGAAGTATTGAGTGATGGAGATAAAAAAGCGCGATACGATAGATTCGGTCATGCCGGAATGGGACAACAAGGTGGTTTTGGTGGTGGTCGTGGAGGCATGACGATGGAAGATATCTTTTCTCAATTTGGAGATATTTTTGGAGATGGCGGAAGTCCTTTTGAATCCTTCTTTGGCGGAAGTGGCGGAGGCGGAGGCCGACGTGCCCAAGGTCAAAGAGGAAGTAATCTTCGTATCAAAGTAAAGTTGACTTTGGAAGATATTGCAAATGGAGTAACTAAAAAAATCAAAGTCAAAAAACAAATTACGTGTAAAACGTGTAGCGGAAGCGGAGCGAAAGATGCTCGTTCAGTTACCACATGTGGAACTTGTAGAGGATCAGGATATGTGCGTCAAGTGAAAAGTACTTTTTTAGGACAAATGCAAACGACGGTAGCTTGTCCAACTTGTGCAGGTTCAGGTCAACAGATTACTGCTAAATGTGGAACTTGTAACGGAGCAGGAAAATCGAATGGAGAAGAAACTATCGAAATCGAAATCCCAGCAGGAGTTGGCGAAGGCATGCAATTGTCGATGAGAGGAAAAGGAAATGCAGGAGCTAAAGGAGGAGCAAATGGAGATTTGCTAGTGAGTATCGAAGAGATTCCACATGAAAGTTTACAGCGAGATGGGCAAAATGTAATTTATGAATTGTATTTGAATTTTGCAGATGCGGCTTTGGGAACTTCGGTTGAAGTGCCAACAATCGAATCTGGGAAAAATGCAAAAATCAAAATTCCAGCAGGAACGCAAGCAGGTAAAATGTTTAGATTGAGAGGCAAAGGATTACCTGGTGTGCAAACTTACGGAGTTGGTGACCAACTGATTCATATCAATATTTGGACTCCAAAAACTCTTTCTGATGATGATAAACAATTATTAGAAAAAATGCGGGAAAGTAAAAACTTTGATCCACTTCCAGGAAAATCTGAAAAAGGATTTTTCGATAGAATGAAAGATTATTTTAATTAATCTGAAATTAAGGTTTTAGATTTTTTATAAAAAAATAACGAGTCAGCGAAAAGTAATTTATACATTCGTTGGCTCGTTTTCTTTTTGGTAAAAACGATTTTATATTTCAATAACTTGAATCAACTTTTATGAAAAAATACTTTTTCTTCTTCGCTTTCGCCCTTTTCCTTTTTTCATGTGGTCCTAATTATATTTTGGATGAAAAAAAAGAAATAACCAATGAGCAATGGACATACGCAGATTCACTTTCCTTTTCAGTTAATATTCCTGACACCAATAAATTTTACAATTTGTATTTGGATATCGAACACTTGACAGAGTATTCTTTTAAAAATATGTACATTCGATTACATTCGATTTTCCCAAATGGACAAAGAGTAACCGAACAAGTTTCAGTTGAGTTAATTGGACATGGTGGACGATGGAATGGCGACTGCAATAGCGATGAATGTGATTTTAGAATGCCTATTCATGAAGGTGCATTTTTTAATCAAACTGGAAAGCATACTTTTGTTATCGAACAGTTTATGCGGAAAAATCCATTGGAAGGAATTCAAAGTATTGCCTTCCGAATAGAAGACACAGGACAATCAAGAAAATAATAACTCTGCGGTAAAAAACGAAAAACATGAAACGAAAATCATATCAACTCAAAGCAGGTAGCGTCAAAAATCTCCAGCTCGTAGAAAGTGAATTACCCAATCCATCTGCTGGGGAAATTACCATTCAAGTCAAAAGTATCGGTTTTAATTTCGCAGATATCTTTGCGATTTGGGGATTGTATGGAGCAACTCCTGAGGGAGTTTTTATTCCAGGGTTAGAGTATGCAGGTGTGGTTGCAAAAACTGGAGAAGGCGTTACTAATGTAAAAGTGGGCGATAAAATTATGGGAGTTACTCGCTTCGGAGCCTACACAACTCATTTAAATATCGATTCAAGATATGTAATTCCTTTGCCAGAAGATTGGAGTTTTGAAGAAGGAGCAGCTTACCTCGTTCAAGTTTTGACAGCTTATTACGGTCTGTTGTATTTAGGAAATTTACAAAAAGGAAGTAACGTTTTGGTTCACTCAGCAGCAGGTGGAGTTGGGATTTGGGCGAATCGGATTGCTAAAAAATATGATGCCTTTACCATCGGTTCGATTGGCAATGACTCAAAAATTGATTTTTGTAAAAAAGAAGGTTATGATCGAGTGATTGTTAGAAGTGGGAATTTTGCAAATGATTTGAAAAAGAATTTGGAAGGCAAAGAGTTGAACATCATCATGGAATGTATTGGTGGGAAAATTTTCCAAGAAGGATTTGAAATTTTAGCACCGCAAGGACGAGCCATAGTTTACGGAGCAGCTCGGTATGCTTCCGTTGGAAATCGTCCGAACTATTTTAAATTACTTTATCAGTTTTTGACTCGTCCTAAAATTGATCCTCAAAAATTACCAGAGATGAATAAATCGTTGATGGGGTTTAATTTGATATGGTTGTATGAGCGAGCAGAATTAATGCACGAACTTTTGAGTGACTTGGAAAAATTAGATTTAGGAAAACCACATGTTGGACACACTTTTCCTTTTGAAAAAATAAAAGATGCGATTCATTTATTTCAAAGTGGAAAGACGATTGGAAAAGTAGTTTTGTCAATTTAATTATTTAAGAAGGATTCAGCTAAATTTAAACCTTTCCTCAAAAACCAAGTTTTACTTTTGTCAAAAAAATCTCAATACCCTAATCTAATTATCTCAATACGATTTAAAAATAAATGGATTCACTTACACAAGTTATTTTAGGAGCTGCAACGGGCGAAGCTGCAAGAGGAAAAAAACTAGGAAACAAGGCAATGTTTTGGGGAGCAGTTGGGGGAACGATTCCAGATTTAGATGTACTGATTGGAGCAAGTTTGCAGAAAATGGGGTTAGTTGATGAAATGTGGGCATTGGCTTTTCATAGGCATATTACCCATTCCATATTTTTTGCATGCACGATGCCATTTTTGCTAGCAGCAATTGTGAATTGGCATTATAAAAATCCCAATCGGAGATACGTTTCATCCATTGGGAGTATGATGGTTTTTGGTTTGATTGGTTTTGCTATCAATTATGTATTATATGAATTAGGCGGGAAAAACATCAATTTTAGAGCCTTGGGAATAACAGCTTTGGTAGGCGTCTTATTTGGGTTTTTCTTTTACAAGCGGTTTTTCAAAAGAAAATTAAATAAAGTAGATGCAACCTGGCAAGACTTTGCATGGATCTTTTTTTGGTCCATTTTTACTCATCCTCTTTTAGATTGTTGTACCACTTACGGGACACAACTTTTCCAACCATTTTCAGATTATCGAGTAGGATTTAATAATGTAGCGGTTGCTGATTTATTTTACACATTACCATTTTTGCTTTGCTTAGTTGGAGCAAGACTATTTTTAAAAAATACTTATTGGCGAAAATTATTATTGTGGTTGGGTATCGGTTGGAGTTGTATTTATTTGCTCTGGACAGTTTATAACAAGCATCAAGTCAATCAAGTTTTTGAAAAGTCAATGCAAGCGCAAGGCATTGAATATCAGCGATATATGACAAGTCCTGCGTTGTTTAGTAATTTTCTTTGGAGTGGAACTGCAGAAGGAGAGGATGCTTATTATCAAGCCACTTATTCTAAATTCGATAAGGATCCATTGATACCCAAATTTAAAGTTTTACCAAAAAACCATGAGTGGATTGAGCAATATAAAAATGAAAAATCCATCAAAACATTAAAATGGTTTTCCAACGATTACTACTCTATCTTGAAACGTAAAGACGGAAAATTGCAACTCAATGATTTGCGTTTTGGGACATTTACAGATACTGATACACCAAAGGAAGATGAGTTTGTTTTCAGATTTATTTTGGAGGAGAAAGATGGAAAATTAGAAGCACGTGAAGGAGATCGAGATCGAGGCGATGGAATTTTTCAAACGCTTTATGAGCGAACGATGGGAAGGTAATCTTACAATTAAACTGTTTCGGAAAAAATAAACCCGAATCTTCAAGTTGAAGATTCGGGTTTATTTTTTAATTTTTATTTTAAAACAGTCTTTTAAACTAATTCATTTTTTATTTCAACGAAAGTTTTTTTTAAGGCATTTTTTGCACGCTCCATTTCTAATTTTAAATTTTCCAAATTAGCATCAGTAAGTTTTACCAAAGGTAATCGAAGGTCTCGTTGGCAAAAATTTAAAATTTCCATTGCCCCTTTTATTCCCACAGGATTCCCTTCACAATATAACCATTGATGAACATCTAAGAGTGCTTCGTTGATGAAGTTAGCTGTTTTCAAATCACCTTCCATAACTGAATTTACCATCGTTGAAAATTCTCTTGGGAAAGCATTTGCAATCACAGAAATTACTCCGTCACCACCGCAAGCAATCAAAGGCAAGCAAGTTGGATCATCTCCAGAAAGAACTGAAAAATGAGTAGGTTTATTTTTGATCGTTCTCATGCCTTGAACTAAATCGCCAGAAGCATCTTTGACTGCGGCAAATTTTTCACTAGCATTAGCTAATCGAATTATTGTCTCAGCCTCAATATTAGATGAAGTTCGTCCAGGTACATTATAAATGATAATTGGAACAGGAGAGACTTTAGCAATTTCCATATAATGTTGGAAAATTCCTTCTTGAGTTGGTTTGTTGTAAGCAGGGCTGCTTGAAAGTATTCCAGCAAAACCATCAAAGTCAAAAGATTTAATTCTTTCGACAAGAGCACGTGTATCATTTCTACCAAAAAGTCCAGCGACAATCGGCACTCGTTCTCGCACTATTTTTTTTGTGAAATTTAAAACAGAAAGGCATTCATCCGAACTTAACGTAATTGCTTCACCTGTCGTTCCAAGCGAAACGATATAGTCTACACCGCCTTCAATTTGAAATTCTAAAATTCTCTCAAGGGCATCAAAGTCAACACTTCCATCAGATAAAAATGGAGTAACAATTGCAACCCCCGTACCTCTAAACTGCGGTTTCATAAACTGGACTATTTATTCTATTTAAGAAAAAATCTACTTGTTTGATTAAATGATCGATGCCTTTACTATCTGGAATATCAATCATTAAATCGAAGCAATTAGGATTATCGGAAAATGGGCCAACTCGTAAGTTTGCCTTTGACAAAGCAGAAATGTATTCGATTGAACTATTTTTTCCAAAGAAAAGATTAATCAGAATATCAAATTTTTTATTCATGAATTGATTGATCTCAGCACTCTCGGGAACCATTTTCCAATTGATTTCATTCAAGGTGAAATATTTGAATGAAAAACTTAAATCTTTTTGTTTGTTTTTCACAAAACCTAAAAGATTTACTTTTTTACCATTTTTAATCAAACCTTGAGCATATGCCAACACTTTATTTCGGCTTGAAGGATCAGTTGCGTCAAACAAAATCCCAATAGATTCTGCAATCTCAAATTCGACAGAGGTTCTATTTATTTTTATTTGGGAGAGTTTTTGGTTTAGATGAGCTTCAAAAAAATAATATCTAATTTTTGAAATAAGACTCATTGTGCTTAAATTTAGTTAAAGGAAATTAGGATTTATTTTCAAGACAATACACTTACAAAACGATTGAATAATTCAATTAGTTGTAGGTGTATTGCCATTAAATAGTTAGAAAGTAGTTTCCTGTTATTTAAGTTCTAGGTTTCGAAAAAAGTATTCTATTTTGCTTTAGCAGTTGCTTTTTTCTTCAAAGTATCATATTCTCCCATTCGACTATATTTTTCTACACGTAATTTGATTCGCTTTTCGGGAGTCATTTCCATTAATTCGGCAATTTCTTTTTTCAAATGTTTCTTTAAGGTTTTTGCCATATCTCCTGGAGCATTGTGAGCTCCACCAAGAGGTTCTTTGATAATTCCATCAATTAACTTGAATTCAAGCATATGCTCAGCAGTCAATTTGAGCGCCTCTGCAGCTTGTTCTTTATAATCCCAGCTTCTCCATAAGATTGAAGAACAAGATTCAGGAGAGATTACAGAATACCATGTATTTTCCAACATAAATACTCGATCGCCTAAACCAATTCCAATTGCTCCACCTGATGCACCCTCTCCAATAACTGCACAAACGATAGGCACTCGTAATCGAGCCATTTCAAATAAATTTCGAGCGATTGCTTCAGCTTGCCCTCTTTCTTCTGCTTCTAACCCTGGAAATGCTCCTGGAGTATCTATGAGGCAAACTACTGGATAATCAAAACGTTCTGCCATTTTCATGAGTCGAAGTGCTTTTCGATATCCTTCAGGGTTAGCCATACCGAAATTTCGATATTGTCTCATTTTGGTATTTACACCTTTCTGATGTCCAATAACAACAACTGTTTGCCCATCTAAATTAGCTAAACCACCTACAATTGCTTTATCATCTTTAAAATATCGATCACCATGGAGTTCCGTAAATTTTTTAAACATCTCACGGATATAAAACAGCGAATAAGGTCGTTCAGGATGACGTGAAAGTTGAACTTTTTGCCAACCAGTCAAATTACTATAAATACCTTTTCTCTCACTTTTAATCTTATTCTCTAACTCCTTAATCTTATCAGATACGTCAATGTCTCCTTTTTCTCCAACCTCTTTAAGGTTATCAAGTTGTTCGTAGAGACTCTCTAACGGTTTTTCACATTCTAAAAAAACCATAATTATTCTTTTTTTGGGTTAAAAACATAGCAAAATAGCTAATTATTCAGGTGCTCTGTTTCAATAATAATTAACCAAGGGACACAAAATTAGTAATATGACCGATTGGAAGGTAGGATTTGAATTTTTTTTTTAAAAAAATCCAAAAGGTATTGCATAATTAAAAAATGAATTATACATTTGCAACCGCTAAATAACAAAAGGGTTATTTAAATATTTATGGTCTGGTAGTTCAGTTGGTTAGAATACCTGCCTGTCACGCAGGGGGTCGCGGGTTCGAGTCCCGTCCAGACCGCAAAGCTCAACAGTAATGTTGGGCTTTTTTTATGTCCATTATCATGAAAAACCCAACAAATACAGGCGTTCCAGCACATTTTCATGATCATGATGTGATCCGCTTGATGGATCGCAAAATCGCATCCTGATAGTTAGCTTGCGATCGAAACTATCAGGATTAAGCCACATAGTTTTCCATTTCTGCATTTGGCTCCTTTGTTAACTTTTAACTACGAGCTGATGCACTACATCAATTTTTCACTACTCCAGCCGAATACCAAAGGCGAATCACTCATTACCCTATACATAACGGTTAATGGTGATCGTATCCGAATGTCAACCAAACAAAAATTACCACCACGTATGTGGGATAGAAAAAAGAAAGTTATCAGCACAAGCCAATCCAAGATACAATGGTATGTTGACAACGGTTTTGGTTCAGAGATAAAACTGAGAAGTATCCAGCATCAATTAAACCAACTCAGGGCTGAAGTAGATAATTATTTACTCACTAATTCTGTTTCGAATAATTTATTAATGAGAAAAGTAAGTGGAATTTTTCCATGTTTTCGTCCAATTTTATTTGATGTTCATTTTCACGATCTGATATTTGAGCGCTTATAAAAAGTCTTAAATACTTTATTAATAATTTGAAGTATATGCAGTACATTAAAAATTTAGATCTGAATATTTCTCCCATATCCTTCCATGGATCAAGGGTTAATATTTCTCGAATCACTCATTATAATCATGAAGTTGACAATTCTCCGTTTTCAATAAAATTGGTTTTGGAGGGAGAAGAGGTATATTGGGTTAATGGTAAAAAATATGTTCTGAAGAAGGATCAATTTCTGCTTGTTGATCGACATTCTAAAGTTTATTTTGATATTAATTGTAAAAGTTATGCAAAAGGAATATGTTTTTATCCTTCCTTGGAACTCATTTCTAATATCATATACTGCACTACTCAGTCGGATCAAAGACTACTAGATCAACCTGATATTTCACCTACCCATTTAGATTTTACTGAAAAAATATATCATTTGAAGGAAACCCAAACAGGTCAAATGATCTCACAATATTATTCAATCCTTCATGAACTCCATCATGGAAGGTTTCAATTTGACTGGGATGCTTTTATGATTCAATTTTGTGAAAACTTAGTAAAGGATCAATTAAAAGTCAATCAGTTACTTTCTGCCTTACCTTCAAGAAAAAAGAGTACTAAGGAAGAGTTGTACAGAAGGATTTCAGAAGTAAAAATACATCTCGATGCTAACTTTTCAGATCCCATAGATTTAGATGCTATTACTGAAAAATCTATGCTTTCTAAATATCATTTTGTGAGAAGCTTCAAGTCCCTATTTGGAATTTCACCAATAAAATATTTACTTCAATTACGTCTTACAGAAGCGAAAAAACTGAGAAAACAAGGATACTCTTATCATGAAATTGCAAACCTTGTTGGATTTTCGGATCCACACAATCTTCGTAAAGCTATGACTCGGACTCGTTAAGTTCAATTAATTGGATTTATCTTTTTAGCAATTATTACCCCATTACTTTTATGTGATGTTCTTTTTTTTGTAAAAAAAGTTCAACATGAAAGTCAATACAATTATATTTTTCATTCTATTTCTGATTAGTAATAATGGCTATTCTCAACATCTTAAGAGGAAAGCTATTCTTGGTATTCACATGACTCCATTGGAAGATACTACTCGGAATAAATTAAATTACCAAAAGGATTATGGCGTTTATATACCTGTGGTCATAAATGGAGCAACCTTTCAAAGAATGGGAATAGGTGAGGGAACTATTCTAGAAAAATTAAATGGTAAAAGAATTGAAACTCCAAGGGATGTAATAGATGTAATGCAAGATGTTAAGAAAGGAGATGCAATCGAAGCTACGGTATTTGAAAAAGGAACCTCATCAATCTATAAAGGAAATGCTATAGGAAAACCTTTGGAGGAACATGCCTATGCTAAGGTGGAATATAGTTCGGTTGATTATAAAGATAATTCTCTACGTTCCATCCTTTATTTGCCTCATGGAATTAAGCAACCTCCTGTTGTCTTTTTTCTGCAGGGGTATACTTGTCAGTCAATCGAAATGAATTTTGATAATCCTGCGAAACAATTAATTGATCATTGGATCAAGGAAGGCTTTGCAGTATACCTTATTGAAAAACCTGGAATGGGAGATAGTAACTCAAAGGTTCCTTGTGTTGACATTGATTTCAATCAGGAGCTTCAAGGTTTTTCAGAGGCATATGCTACCCTCCGACGCAATACAAAAATTGATGCGAGCCAAATCTTTCTTTTTGGGCATTCAATGGGTGGTGTTATTGCCCCTCTGCTCGCTAAAATATACCCTCCAAAGGGAATAATGGTTTATGGAATAGTCGGAAAGAATTGGTATGATTATATGCAAGATATATATACTGTACAGCCACTACTTTTTGGTAATAGTGAAGCACAAATTGCAAATGATAATGCCTTTACACTTCCCTTCATTGAGGATCTTTTAAAGAATCGAAAACCTTTAGAAGAAATACTTTCTAGTCCTTTATACGGAGAATTCCTTAAGCAAGAAGGAATTTATAATGACCTTGCTAACGGGTATTATATTCATCGACACGTCAAATTCTGGCAAACTCTGACAGATGTGGATATTCCGAAAACTTGGTCTAAAGTAAAAGCTCCTGTGTGTGTATTACACGGGGAATACGACATTCAGGCTATCCATCCAAAATATGGTGAGATGATCGCCACTAATGTAAATACCCATGGAGGCTCAGCTACTTTCCGTTTGTTTCCAAAATCAGAACATGCTTTCTTAAAGTTTGATTCCAGAGATGATTTGATGAGTACTATGAATGATGGATCATATGTTTCCAAATTTGTTACGCATTTTAACCAAGAGATTGCGACATACAGTTTGGAATGGATGAAATCAATTAATATGCCTGATAAATAATTACATCTTATTCTTCTTAAATAAAATTTATCATTTGAAATGAAAAGAGCAATCATTTTTTCATATATGCTAATAATTATTAGCCTTTCAACTGGCTATGCCCAAATAGATTCAGTTTTAATTTGTAATGCAAAGTTTAAGAATTCAAAATTTGATAACCCACATGCTGGAAGTGGTTTTTTGTTGAAGTACAATGGAAAGGTGTATGGCATTACAGCAAAACATGTATTGTTTTTTGCTAAAACTGATAGCATGAAGACGATAAGCTTTGAAGGTAGTTTAAAGTCATGGAGTTTTACCTCTAAAAAGTCATCAAGTAATTCTGTTTTAGGAGGAAAACTAATTAATGAAAATTTAAATGAAATTATTGAAATGCCACCTAAAGGAGATTGGTTGATATTTGAAATAAAAGGGAAGATTCCAAAAGATATCGCAGTTTATTCTTTAAGAAATGAGCCTTTGGAAATGGAAGAAAATGTTCACTTTTTAGGCTACCCATACGGAAGTAATCAACCGGTAAATATCAAGGGAAATTTTATAGGATTGACTGGAGAAAATAATTTAAGACTAGACGTGCCTATTGGTAAATATAATGGATGTAGTGGTGGACCAGTTTTAGATTCATATGGAAAACTGATAGGTATTGTTTCTATGGGTTACTATAATGAAAAAGAGAATAAAATGATTTTTGAACCCGCTTCTTTAGAATATTTTAAAAACGTAATTGATAACTATAACAAATAGATAATGAATAAGAGAGAACTATTTAAAAAACGACAGAAATACATAATTATATTTTTTCTCGCGATTAGCGTAGTGCAAACTATCTCTGCTCAAAAAATTGAATTCTATCGTCATTTAGTATTTAGAGAATCGCCATTCTCTGACATTAAAGGAATTCATCCGATTGATAAAGAAACATCTGAGAAAGAGACTCATTACCGATTTGTACATGACAAGGAAAATAGGCTAGTTGAAGTATCCCACAGGTTAGGAGATTTTATAATCAATGATAATGATAACTGGGATAGTTTCATTTGGTTTGGGAGTAAAATGACGATTGAGTATCAAGGTAATCAAGAAATTAGACACTTTTACAATCGAGTTAATCAAAGAATAGAAGCTCATGGCAAAATGTATAAAGCCGTATTTGATTTGAACGAGGCTGGAGAAAGAACAGCTGTACGATTCTATGATAAAAAGGATAATCCTGCTGAAAATGGCTGGAACATTCATCGTTATCAATGGACTATTGAGGAGAATGGTTTTGTCCTTGAAGAACGATTTAGTCTTAACGACGAACCTAGATCAATAAGACCTGATTTTCCTTTTTTTAAAGCAAGACTTGAATTTGGAAAAGATGATATGTTAGACTTTATTTATCATTTAGATGTAAATGGAAATTTAATTAACAATACCATGAAAGCTGCAATGGATAGAATAGTCTATGATAATGAGGGTAACTTTTCAAGATGGATGGTATTTGACAAAAATAAAAAACCAGCGGAAGGGAATGCACCTGAGTTTGCAATAGGGGAACACCTATATGATGTTCGAGGAAATAAAGTTGAATTGCGTGGGTATGATGTCGCAGGAAGACCCAAGTCAATGCCTAATGGAGTTGCTAGAGTATTGAACACTTATGATAAATTTAATAATCAAATAGAAGTTAAAATCTTAGATATTAATGACCAATTATTACAACATGTAAAAAGGGAATATAGCTCTGATGGAAAGCGTATAGAGTGGATGAAATTTTATGATGCCAAAGAAAATCTAACACTTCATCCCCAAGCTCAATTTGCAGCTATGAAATTTGAATACAAAGCTGATGGCAGCTTGGAAAAAATGATGAAATTTGATGCGAATCTCAAAGAGATACTTTCTAATTCAGGAACTATAAAAAGTAAATCTGATTAGAAAGTAAAGATGATCATCACTTCTTAATTAGGCAAATAAAAAATCACTCAGAATCTAAATATGAACATTGATAACTTAATCCTGATTTGCTTTCTGTTGTTTGTGAATAGTTCAATTAATGGTCAAATCGTAGTAAAGGCAAATGGAGGATATAATCTTATTGACTCTTTTGACGGAGAGGTACTAACAAGACGAGTTTACCCTTTTATTGATAAACCGAGTTCTAGATTATATCTGACTTTCTTTGGTGATTACTTTGGATATATAGATAGAAATGGATCTATTCAAATTGAAAATAGATATGATTTAGCATATCCATTTTGCAACTCTTTTGCATTAGTTGCCAAAAACAAAAAATATTTTTATATCAATCAAGAGGGAGAAGAATTTGGAGAAATGAGTTGGCCTAAAGCACCTACAGTATTTGAGGACTATTTAATCCTTAACGACTCAATTTCTCAGGTAATACATAGAAGCGGGGATACTGTTTTTCAAACTTCAAATGAACTCCTTTCCTCAAAGCATAGTGGAATTTTTGAATGGAATAGAGATAGCTCTTGGGTGAAACAATATATAAAAGCATCAAAATATGGAGAAATACTTCACGTGAACACCTTTAAAAATGTGGACACTATAGCTCACACCTGGCAAGGATACATATGTATTGAATCAAACAATACATTTTCCTTATACAATAAGAGAGGAGAATTGTTATTTAATAATTTACCCAGTCAAAGTTATTATTTACCTGTTAAGGTTCTTTGGAACAAGTACGTGTATTTACCCAGTCAACATAATAGCGTCCAGTTTGAAAATAAAATACACAAGGAACAATTGTATTCTACTTCCGAGTTGTATTGTAAAGACGGCCGGAATAAATATGGTCCAGCTGTATTGATTGGCGAAGGATTCGAAGAGGAAGATGTTGCTCTTTTACGAGGAACTGAAAAATGGGTGCTTTTTAATCCAGGAGAACAACAGAAAATAGGTGGCTATAACCTATTTGATGAAGTTTTACCATCAGATGAAGATGATCTTTTATTAGTTCGAAAAAACCTCAGTTGGTATGTTTATTCAAAACGAAAGGATTCATTGAGATCTCTACCTTTTCGATACATTCACCATCGTGGGCTTGTGAACGAACATTTTTTGGGAAGCAATGATCATCATCATTATGAAGAAAAAAGATGGGGTTTAAATTTACTGAGATACGATTTTAGTAAAATAGAGATCGAACTATCTACTGCTGAGGTTTACCAATTTCCGAAAGAGTACTATAAAAATAACCAACTAGAACATCCTCATATTTTTAAGGATACAGAAACGAATGATTTTCTATTTCTCTTGAAAGATAGTCTAAGAGTATTAGTTAATAAGGGCAAAGAAATTTATCAGGAGAAACAAAGCGGTAATCACCACTTTGGATATCAAGACTTGTTTATGCCTGAATTTTGTTTATCTGAAACGGATGTTCAACCGATAGAAAGCAAAAAGGGAATCAGACGAAATTCATTTAATCTATACATCTTTAAAGATAAACAAAACCTTGAAGTAGTATTGGCCAATATGTCAAAGGAGCCAGAAACCATAGGAAGTAGCGAAGGAGAGATTGAAGTCTATTTAGAGTTTGAGAAAACTTATGGTCAATGGCAACAATTTTCGAGGTATACTGGTCAATTTCGAAATGATTATTATGAATCTACTTTAATACCTCCTAGTTACCAGATAGCAAAAAGTATTGTATTACCCAAGGGTGCTATAGGACTAATCTTTAACGTAAGAGCTAAGCTGGTTAATAGAGATAATAAAACTATGTACTCCAATTCAATCAAGATAAGTTTATGTCCAGCCTTACTCTATGGAAATCCTTACTTTAGAAAATTTGGAGCAAAAAGTAAATTCCAATTATTTAATCTGTAGTTAAGTGAAGATTTTTTTCACTAAAAAATAAAATTAGTTATGCATTCTTGTAATATGTTATGGGGTACAAATAAGATGAAAATGATGAATAAATTCTATTTACTTTTTTTTATTTCTATGATTACGTACAATTCTTATTGTCAAGAAAGTAATCGTTTAAAATCTCTAGAATATACATTTGAACTTAGTGAAAATAAGTATGAAATTAATGTCTCTTTAATTTACCAAAATAGCATAGTAGGTGACACTACTAAATTTAAGATTCCGACAAATTTCAACAGAAATACGTTGGACACTTTTGTAATAGCAAGGGACATTTCACTAAATTCCAAAGGTGAGTTGAAAAAGGATGATTTTGAGACTTACCTCTATATTGGAGGAGAAAATTCCATTGAGATCAGTTATACCATTCCTTATTTTTCTGAAAACAATCAATACTTAACTTGTAAGGATAATGATTACTTTCTACCAGTTGTGAACAATGACTTTTTTCATTTTTATTCAGATATGTCATTAATTCTTCCCTCATCCGAAAATAACAATAACGAGTTATTTGAAGTAAGTGTAACTTGGTTAAACTTTTCTGAAGAATGGGAGATTGCAAATGATTTTGGGATTCTAAAAAGGAAGTCTGGAGAAAATAAGCAAAAGTTAAAAGATATCACGATTGGTGATCTAGGACAGGTTCTATTTTTCGGAGGAAACTATAGGAAAGCGACTTTTGAGGTTCAAGGAATTAATTTCCACACTTTTATTTACGGCAAGTATAACTTTTCTGATAGTGAAGTAATTACTCTTTTAAACAAAGTTGCTACGTCAAATATGGATCTGTGGAAAACTTTTACCCATAATAATGATTATGTGATAAGCCTTACTCAAAAAGGAAATGATTGTGGTAAGATAGGAGGTAGAAATATGTATAATTCATTTGCAATTTATATGTCTGGTAAATTTTCGGAAGAACAACTTCCATTGGTTTTTAACAAGGCATTTACTCATGAATTTACACATACGTGGATAGGAACTAACTTTATCAGCAATAATGAAGATTGGGAAAAAATGAGATGGTTTGTTGAAGGATTTTGTGAATATTATGCTACGCTAATAAATGTTAAAGCTGGGATTCTTCCAAGTAGTAAGTTTAAAGTGCTCATCAATCAAAATTATCTAAAATACAGAACATCTCCCTACGTGAATTCCTCCCTTGATTATTGTGCTGAAAATTATCTTTACAGCAATAGTTTAGAAAAAATAGCCTATACCAAAGGAGCTTCATTTGCATTTTATCTTGATGGTTACATAAGAAAAAAGTCAAACTTAAAATACAACGGCACCGATCTTATGGTTGCTCTATTAAACTCTCAAAAGCAAATTAATGGAAAGTTAGATATTGCTTCATTGAGCAAAATAACTCAAGATTCAATAGAGATTGATATATTTGATTTACTGGAAAAATTCATAAACAATGGGGAGGTTTTCTCATTAGAATCCCCATTAGTTGATACTTATTATACTGAAACCTATCCCTCTCTTGATTATGGATTTGATTTCATAAAAAGTGCTAATCAAGAAATAATTTGTGACGTAAAGAAAGATAGTAATGCATATATTAATGGGTTGAGAAATGGTCAAAAACTCCTCTCAATAAAAGGAATGTCAAGTAATCCATCTGAACCGATTCAGTTAGAAGTAGAGAATAATGAAGGAAAAATAATTATAGAATATTTACCCAAGGGGGAAGATTTACAAATAACTTTAATTAAGAATTTATTATCTATTGAATAGAAAGAAACATCCCGAATTTCCAGTTTGGAAATTCGGGATGACTCATGTTTCTTTGTTCAAATAAAAATAACTGTGGTACAAAAATTATTATTCTAATCCATCAAAATCGCTCCTACTCCAGCATCCCACAATAACTTATTAAAAGCAATCACATCTTTTTCCATAATCTCTTTCGCCTTTTTTTGCATTGGCTCCCATTGGGTATCTAACTCTTTTCGTCTATCCAAAACTGGCTGAATCACTTTTGGAATAGCGCTTTCAGTTTGATTGATGAGAAAAAGATAATTAGCTGTTAGTTTGTTTGGAAAATTTTCTACGTCATCGTAGGCTTTCGATTTTCGTTGAACCATATCTTCATCCCATTCGGTCATACTTTTAATTAAAGCTTTTCCTTCTGAATGTATTTTTGAATATTTATCGTTTTTAGGTAAGCGTTTTAAAATGGTATTCAACTGATTTTTATAATCATAAATCGTATTGATCGAACGATGCATCTCGTCAATCGTTTTTGTCATCGTCATCATCAGTTCAGAATATTCTTGATAAGTCGCCGCACTTGTTGGATACATTGGATTCGCTAAAACTTCAAAAGAAGTGGTAGATTCTTTATCACCCATTTTTAATGTTGCAGTATATTTTCCTGGGCTAACTTTATGTCCTCGGTAGTTTCCTTCGATGTAAACATCAGGAACACCTAATCTATTTGGATATTTCATATCCCAAACGAATCGGTTTAGTCCATTTGATTTTGACAAAGTTGGTTCTGGCGGCGGACCTCCTGCCCATCGTCGATAAGTACTGTCTTTTTTAGAACTAAGACTTCGCACTATTTCCCCTTTGGCATCTTTTATTTCTAAAGTTATTGGAGTTTCACTTTTTTCTGAAGGTAAATTATAATAAATCACTACTCCATTCGCTGGGTTAACTCCTCTCAAGGGATTAGTACCTGTAACCGAAGAAGAAGAACTATTTAGTTCACTTCCTCCATTAATCAACATGGCATTTTCAGGTTGAAATAATTTTAATGAATTATTCTTTTTTGCATATTGTCGAAGCAATCCGATATCATCCAACACCCAAAAAGATCTTCCTGAAGTTGCCACCACTAAATCATCATGTTTAACAATTAAATCTGTAATTGGACAAAGCGGTAAATTCAATTGAAAAGGTTCCCATTGTTTTCCACCATTCCAAGAAATATATATTCCAGTTTCAGTTCCTGCGAAAAGTAAATCTTTTTGTTTGTCGTCTTGTCGAACTACTCGAGTGAAAGCACCTTGTGGAATTCCTTTGGTGATATTCGTCCAAGTTTTTCCGTAGTCGGTAGTTTTATAAAGTGCAGGAGTGTGGTCATTGAACTTGTATCGAGTAGTTGCGATGAAAGCTGTCGCCGGATCATGTGGCGAAACGTCGATTGCATTCACCAAACATTCTTTCAAACCTCTAGGAGTTACGTTCTGCCAATTTGCTCCACCGTCTTTTGTCAACTGAACGAGACCATCATCTGTTCCTACCCAAATCACTCCTTTCTCATGTGGAGATTCAGCAACATAACTAAGTGTTCCATAATTTTCTGCACCAACTGCTTCATTGGTATATGGACCACCACCTTTGCCTTGTTTTTCGATTTCATTTTTAGTTAAATCAGGAGAAACTTTTTCCCAAGTCGTTCCCATGTCGCGAGTTCTCAATAAATATTGAGCACCGTGATAATAAGTATTCGGTTCATGTTTTGACCAAATGATTGGAGCATTCCAATTAAACCGGTAACGCATATCTTTAGCATCTCTTCCCAAATATTGAATTGGAGCAGCCATGATATTTGTTCCTGCTTTTGCTTCTGTATCAAGTACTTCAATCGTTCCTAAATAACTTCCTCCCAAAACATATTTTGGATCATCTGGATCAAAGGCAAGGAAGGCACTTTCTCCTCCTGCAGAAGCTGACCAACTTTGTGGATAAATTCCCCAGCTACCAATTTCACGATGCGCAATTCTGATCGAAGTATTGTCTTGCTGTCCTCCATAAATTCGATATGGAAAACTGTTATCTACATTCACTCGATAGAATTGAGCGGTAGCCATATTGCTTTGAGTAGACCAACTTTTTCCTCGATTAAAACTTATTGCAGCACCCCCGTCATTGGCAATGCAAAGGTTTTTTGGATTGTCAGCGTTGATCCATAAGTCATGGTAATCACCATGTGTACCTGAAAGTGTTTCCCAAGTTTTTCCTCCATCAATTGATCGCAAGGCAGGAGCACTTAAAACATAAACCATGTTTTCATTTTGAGGATCAGCGAAGACTTCGATGTAATACCACGATCGTTGAATCAAGCGATGATCTTTACTAATTCGACTCCAACTTGCTCCTGCATTTTTGGAAACAAAAAGACCTCCGAGTTCTCGATCAGAATCACTTTCAACCAATGCATAAACTTTATCAGGATTACTTTGGCAAATCGAAACTGCCATTTTTCCTAATTCTTTTGGTAAGCCTTTTTGTACTTTTTTCCAAGTGTCACCTCCATCAACAGATTTGTATAATCCACTCCCAGGACCACCGCTAATAACTTTCCAAGGCTTTCGACCATGTTCCCACATGGCTGCATACATGATCAAAGGATTGTTTCGATCCATTGTAATATCTGAACAACCTGTATGCTCATTTACATAAAGTGTATTTGTCCAGGTCTTTCCTCCATCTGTACTTTTATAAAATCCTCGTTCTTTTGATTTTCCGTAAAGAGCACCTTGTGCAGCGACGTAAACTGTGTTTGGATCTTTTGGGTGAATGATGATGCCTGCAATATGTTGCGTCAAATCTAATCCAATGTTTGTCCAAGTCTTTCCAGCGTCGGTTGATTTATAAACGCCATCACCATGATGCGTCATCACACCACGCGGAGCATGCTCACCCATGCCGCAATAAACAATATTCGGATCACTTTCGGCAACAGCAACTGCTCCGACTGATCCAGTTTTAAAATAACCATCTGAGATGTTTTTCCAATGTTGACCTGCATCCTCTGTTTTCCAAAGACCACCTCCAGTAGTACCCATGTAATAAGTTAAGATGTCACCTTTTACACCACAAGAAGTTACCGAACGTCCACCTCGAAAAGGACCAATGTTTCGATATTTTAGAGGCTTAAAATAAGTATTAGGTTCAGAGGAAACTTTTGCAAGATTTGGTTTTTGACCAAATAAACTAATTGCAAAAAATAGAAGAAAAGAAGTAAGTAGGAAATTTTTCATAAAAGTTATTTTGTTTTGAAAGCTAAATATAAGCTCTATGAAACAAATACTGAAAAAATGAGAAGTTTTCAATGAGAAGTATTTAATGAGGAATGGTCTGTGAGAAACGGGGCGGGCTGGTCACGGCGAAAAAAATATGAAGTTAAAAAGAGAAACAATGTCTCATAAAAAAAGACATCCTCATTTCATATGAGAATGTCCATTTTTGAAAAATATGTTTTATAAAAAGTTAATTCTTTTTCCCAAATAAATCCCTCCACTTCTTCTGACGCTTCTTTTTACGTTCGGATTTCTTTTTATCTCTTTCTCGTTTTTTTCGGATTTCTTCATTACGTTTTTTAATCCGTTCTGAATTTTCACGTTTCCGTCTGGCTTCTTCACGCTGTCGATCTTGAGAACTACCTTTTTGATTAAACTCACCGTCTCGTTTCTTTTTTCTATTTTTAAAAATATCTAGAATCCGATCTAGCGGTTCATCATCATATTCACCTTCCTGAAATTCTTCGTCGAGAACTTCTACAATTTCAGGTTCTTCTTCAAGGTAAGGTGGGCAGTCCATTTCCAATAATCTTCCAAAATCTAGTTCGTCGAATTTCGCATTTTTCAATTTCCTAAACTTTGGATCTTTGTAAGTCTTTTGCATAAATTTTCCAAAAATAGGCAAAGCAGTATTGGCTCCTTGTCCCAAACGAATCGTTCGGAAATGCACTTTTGGAGACTCGCCACCAACCCAAGCACCTGCTACTAAATTTGGAGTAAAACCAATAAACCAACCATCCGCATGAGATTGAGTCGTTCCAGTTTTTCCGGCAATATCATTATTCAATTTATATGTATATCTTAATCTTCTAGCTGTTCCACTATCCACAACTGACTGCATCATGTTGGTCATAATGGTTGCATAGTCTTCATCCAAAACTCTTTCGAAAGGTTCTTTTTCTTCATTTTCATAATCTATAATGATGTTTCCTTCACTATCTTCCACTCGTAATAAAAATTGAGGATCAGGTCGCAAACCTTTGTTTGCCAAAGTTCCGTAGACTTTAATCATATCATAAAGTGAAACATCCGTTGTTCCCAAAGCAATTGAAGGAGCATTTGGAATATCACTTGTGATACCCATGTCTTTCGCTAATTGACGAACTGTGTCGATGCCTGTTCTCATGATTAAATCGACAGCAACTGAGTTGACAGAATTGGTTAAAGCACCTCGCAAAGAATATGCTCCACCATATTTTCCATCTGAATTTTCAGGTTTCCAATCTTCATAATCAGAGTAAACAACCAATCGATTATTCACATAATCACAAGGATGAATTCCGCTTCGCAAAGCTGCAGAGTAAACAATTGGTTTGAAAGTAGACCCAACTTGTCGCTTCGCTTGAATAACATGATCGTACTGGAAATACTTAAAATTTGTTCCGCCGATCCATGCTTTGATATTCCCAGTTTGAGGTTCCATTGCCATGAAACCAGCATTGAGCATACAGAAATAATATTTAAGAGAATCGAGTGGAGTCATCTTTGCATCCTTCTCTCCGTCCCAAGAAAAAATTGTCATATTGACTTTTTCGTCAAAATTAGCTTTGATCTCTTTTTCCGTTTTCCCACTTTTTTTCAATCGTTTGTAGCGGCGAGTTTTTTTCATCTCTGCCAACAACGTTTTATCATTTCCCCAAGGCTTTTTCCCTTTCCAATGTTTGTCAAAATCTTTTTGCAATTTGGCAAGGTGAGAAGTCATCGACTCTTCGGCATATTGTTGCATCCGTGAATCTATTGTTGTGAAAATCTTTAGACCGTCGGTATACAAATCATATTTGCTTCCATCTTCTTTTTGATAAAAATCTAAATCCTTTTCAACCACTCTTCGAACGTATTCTCGAAAGTGAGTAGCGAGTCCTTGATTTTGATTTTCGCTATGATAATCTACTTCAAGTGGAAGTGTTTTGAGCGAGTCAAAATCAGTTTGAGAAATGTATTCATACTTTTTCATTTGTGCCAAAACAGTATTTCTACGTTTCAATGCATTCTCTGGATTTCTAACTGGATCGTAGTAAGTGTTGGCTTTTAGGGTTCCAATAATTGTTGCTGCTTGCTCAATTTTAATATCCGTAGGAGTATTGTTAAAAAACTGTTGGGAAGCAACTTGAACACCATAAATATTACGTGAAAAAGGAACGGTATTTAAATAAAGTGCAAGTACTTCATCTTTAGTATAAAGGTTTTCCAACCGACGAGCGACCATCATTTCTCGAATTTTATTAATTGGAACTTCGAGAAAACGATGTCTTTTTCTTTTATATAAATTCTTTGCTAATTGTTGACTAATCGTACTTCCTCCACCTCCAGACTGATCTTGTAAAAGGATTGTTTTAAAAAAAACTCGAACCCAAGCTCGTACATCAATTCCTCGATGTTCAAAAAAACGAGC
>CAZMBP010000069.1:0-45359 GCA_964564545.1 uncultured Saprospiraceae bacterium | reverse complement strand
GTTTTTTGTTACGAACTTTTTAGATAATTTTACATACATGTTGCAAGAGGTTTTAAATCGTTTGTGTGAGAACTAACAATTTATCGCTTTTGCAACATTTTTTAATCTCTCTTTTGAGAATACTTTTTAAACAACTTCTATAAGAAAATCGACTTATTATGAATTTAAGACTTCTTAGAAGAGAGTCTCTCAAGATTCAGAGCATTTCGATCAGTTTCGAAGATTTACAAAATATTTGAATAATAGTGGTT
Source organism: uncultured Saprospiraceae bacterium (assembly GCA_964564545.1). Taxonomy (GTDB): domain Bacteria; phylum Bacteroidota; class Bacteroidia; order Chitinophagales; family Saprospiraceae; genus CAJQQY01. The sequence goes on along the minus strand of CAZMBP010000069.1, from coordinate 45,108 downwards.
CAGTTATCAGTTTATTTGAAGAAATTCTTAATACTTCTGGCACAGCTAATACAGCAGTAGAGTCAATGATAAGACGCGATTGGATAGATGAGGAATAAATTTTTTTTATATTTTCATACAATAAGACATCTTAGGTTTCTTCAAATTAAGTATAGAATCTGGTATGCTTTGAGGGATTATTTTTTTGGAGGAAATAATATATCTTCTTCTATTAAATTAAAATCAGTAAAAGAAATTAAGCAACTTCAGTTTTTGTCCTTCATTCCAAATTATGATTCTGTGAAAGAATTAGGCGATAATAAATTTGAATTTACTTTTTTAAATTTATCTAAGAAATTTGAAAAAAAAATAGATTGGAATTATAGTGAATATGGAAAGTTGTGGACTTATAATTTAAATTATTTTGAGTTTCTTCATCAAAATGAAATTAAAAAAAATCAAGGCCTTTTTTTAATTTATGATTTTATAGAAAATTTCGAATCGAACAATGATGCAAAAGAACCTTTTCCAACCTCACTTCGAATAATTAACTGGGTTAAATTTTTGGCTAGATATCAAATTAATGATTCCAAAATAAATCAGTCCCTTTTTTTACAAACCAAGTTATTAGAAAAAAATTTAGAATTTCATTTATTAGGAAATCATTTGTTGGAAAATGCATTTGCTCTTCTTTTTGCTGCTTATTATTTTGAAGATAAATTTTTTCTTGCTCGTGCTAAAAAATTTCTGCAGCAAGAATTGACTGAACAAATTCTTAGTGATGGAGGTCATTTTGAATTGAGTCCAATGTATCATCAAATTATGTTATTTAGAGTTTTGGATTCAATTAACTTAACTAGCCTAAATAAAAACTTTGATGATGATCTTTTGGGATTTTTAATTCAAAATGCATCAAAAATGTTAAGTTGGTTAAAGAAAATAACATTTCAAAATGGAGATATCCCATTAGTTAATGATTGCGCTAATAAGATTGCTCCAAACAGCAAAACACTTTTTGGATATGCTAAAAAATTGAAAGTAAGTTTTTTGGAAACACCGTTACAAGACAGCGGTTATCGAAAAATAAATACTGAGAAATTTGAACTTTTTTTTGATTTTGGAAAAGTAGGGCCAAGCTACCAACCTGGGCATGCACATAGCGATAGTTTGAGTTTCGTTTTATATTTAAATGGATATCCTTTTATTATAGACACAGGAACTTCGACTTATGAAAAGAATGAAATACGGCAGGCTGAGCGATCGACATCTTCACACAATACAGTTCAGGTGAATGAAATAGAACAATCAGCCATTTGGGGAGGCTTTCGAGTCGGAAGAAGAGCAGAGACCAAAATTTTGGTAGAAGGGAAAGATAATTGGGCGGCAGAGCATGATGGTTTTCGTAGTCAAAAAATTTTTTTAAAGCGAGAATTTTTTACAAGGAAAAACGAAATAAAAATCACCGATGATAGCCAGCAAAATGGTCTTCAACAAATGAAAGCATTTTTCCATTTCCATCCTGATGTGAAATTTGAAGTGAAAGAAAATAAAGTTGAATGTGAGCAAGCGACCATTATTTTTCAAGGCCATCAATCAATTAAAATTCAAGATTTTTATTTCGCACCAGAATTTAATAAGCTTCTACCTTCAAAAAAGATCATTGTTCATTTTGATCAAAAATTAGAAACTACAATTCATGTGAATTAAATGTTTATAGGTATGCCAAAACGAATTTTATTTTTAACATTTTATTATAAACCAGATTTGTGTGCAGGCTCTTTTCGAGCATCTGCCTTGGTTGATTCTTTTCTTAAGCAAACAACGGACGAGGTTATTATTGATGTAGTTACGACTATACCTAACCGCTACAACACATTCAAAGTTAAAGCAGATGAGATAGAAAAGATACAGAATGTAACTATCAATAGAATTGATATCCCTTTACATAAAAGTGGATTTTTAGATCAAGCTAAATCATTCAGTCGATATTTTTTTCAATCCTTAAAGAAAACGAAAAGTAAAAAATATGACTTAGTCATCGCAACCTCGTCAAGGTTATTTACTGCTTTTTTGGGAGCTTATATTTCTAGGCGCACTCATACTCCACTATACCTCGATATTCGTGATATATTTACGGATACAATGAATGATGTATTGAAGAGCAGAATCCTAAAGTTTTTTGCACTTCCTGTTTTCAAATTAATTGAGCGATTTACATTTAATTCTGCGACTTGGATTAATTTGGTTTCTGAAGGGTTCCGACCTTATTTTGAAAGTAAGTATAAAAAAAATTATACTTTTCATACAAATGGAATTGATCCTGAATTCTTAGGGTTAGACTTTCAAAAATCATCTACTGATAGCAAAAAAATAATTACTTACGCTGGCAATATTGGAGATGGACAAGGGTTACATGTTATTGTCCCTGAGGCAGCAAATTTACTTAAAGAGGATTATGAGTTTTGGATTATTGGAGATGGAGGAATGCGTGAAAAACTAAAAGAAAGAATAGCAAAACAAGGTTTAAAAAATGTAAAGCTGATTGATCCCGTCAATCGAAAAGAGTTAAAAGAATATTACAAAAAAAGTGATTTTCTGTTTCTTCATCTTAATAATTATAAGGCTTTTGAAAAAGTTTTACCATCAAAGATTTTTGAATACGCCGTTACAGGGAAACCCATGATTGCAGGTGTAGGTGGTTATGCTGCTCGATTCATAAAAGAAAACTTGTCACAAACCATACTCTTTGATCCTTGTGATGCCGAAACTTTTTCCAAAAAAATGCAGCAGTATGAAAATAAAAAGACTGATTTATCAGGATTTATTAATAAATATAGTAGAGTGAATATTATGGATGATATGGTAACAGAGTTTTTAGAAATATTGGAATTTGAATCAATAACAGAAGTATAATGAAAAGTATTTTAGTGACAGGTTCAAGTGGTTTTGTTGGAAAATATTTTGTAAAACATAATGGAGGATCATATAAATTGAAAACAGTTTCTCTTCAGCAAAAGAAAATTGAAGATATTTATTTAGAAGGAATTAATACCATTATTCATCTCGCAGGGAAGGCACATCAAATGCAAGCAATTGATCCTAAAATTTATTTTCAAGTTAATTTTGAACTTACCAAAAAATTGGCGGATGTTGCCAAAATAGCTGGAGTCAGACAATTTATTTTTATCAGTACCATCAAAGTTTTTGGAAACTTTGACTCTGGAGTTTTAACGATAGATTCACCTTGTTATCCAAAAAATGACCCTTATGGGGAGAGTAAACTTATGGCTGAAGAATATTTAAAAAAAATTGAAACTCCAGATTTCATAGTATCAATTATTCGACCACCTCTAGTTTATGGTGCAGGGGTAAAAGGAAATTTACATCGGTTGATAGGTTTAGTTAAAAAAATGCCTGCGTTGCCATTTGGAGGTATTTCAAACCAACGAAGTATGGTTTATGTTGGAAATTTGGCTGCATTAATTGACAGAGTAATCGAAAAAAAATCATCAGGTATTTTTATAGCGGGTGATAGTCAAGCTTATTCTACTTCACATTTGATAAAAAGAATCTCTTGCGATTTAGAAAAAAATACTTGGCTGATCAGCCTCCCAAAATTTGTGATTTCAATAATTCATTGGCTTAACCCCTCATTAGCTACTCGATTATTCTCTTCTCTTATTGTCGAAAACAAAGATACTAATCAAAAACTTGAATTTACACCTCCATTTACTTTTGAGGAAGGGATAAAGGAAATGGTGCAAGCTTATTCAAAATAAAATTTTACAATCCATGATTTTCATAGACGTTGACCAATTTATTTCTCAACATATCACTCAGCGAAGTGAAAGTTTTTTTAGTCAAGATTTAAAGGAAAATGAAGCAGAATTATCTGAAAAGATAAAAGGTAAATCAGTATTAGTAATTGGAGGAGCAGGTACGATAGGTTCTTCTTTCATCAAAGCAATTCTACCATTTCGCCCAGGGAAGTTAACTGTAGTTGACTATAGCGAAAATGGATTAACAGAGCTAACTAGAGATTTACGAAGTTCTTATAATGAGTTCATTCCAAAAAATTATATCACTTATCCTTTTGATTTTGGGAGTAAAATTTTTGAAAAATTATTTCTCTCAAGCTCGTTTGATATTGTAGCTTGTTTTGCTGCACACAAGCATGTAAGAAGTGAAAAAGATCATCTTGCCATAGAGGCAATGATTCGAAATAATGTTTATAACACAAAAAAACTCCTTGACCTTGCTGTTGCAAAAAAACCAGATCATTTTTTTTCGGTTTCTACCGATAAAGCTGCTAACCCAGTAAATGTGATGGGAGCCAGTAAAAAGGTAATGGAAAAAGTATTAATGGCTTATACTAATGAACTTAAAATTAGTACAGCAAGATTTGCAAATGTTGCTTTTTCAAATGGAAGTTTGTTATATGGATTTAATAATAGAATTGCCAAAAGACAACCATTATCTTCTCCCTCAGATGTAAAACGATATTTCGTATCACCTATCGAATCTGGGCAATTATGTATGCTGGCTTGTTTACTTGGAAAAAGTAAAGACATCTTTTTTCCAAAATTAGATACTAATCAGATGATGACTTTTTCAACTATTGCAGAGCAATATTTATTTGAAATTGGTTTACAACCAGATTATTGTGATTCGGAATATGAAGCTAGAATGAAAGCTAGAAATTGGAAAATATCTAATAAGAAATATCCGGTCTATTTTTTTAAAACAGATACTTCAGGAGAAAAGTCTTTTGAAGAATTTTTCACTTCGACGGATAATGTTCAAATGAATCTATTCAATGCTTTAGGTGTAATTAAAAATGAGAACATTCCTAGTCAAAACGATATTCAATTTTTGATTCAAGAATTTGACCTTTTATTCAGAAATGAGTCTATAAGTAAATCTGATATTGTAAATTTGTTGAAAATTTATTTACCTGATTTTAATCATATTGAGACAGGAAGGAGTCTAGACCAAAAAATGTAAATTATGTATAATCTAATAAAAAGAATTATAGATATACTTTTATCAGCAATGGCTTTATTATTCTTATTGCCTGTATTTATTCCCATCATTATAATTTTAAAATTTTCTGCCGAAGGTGAAATTTTATATTTCCAAAAGAGAATAGGCAAAAATTGTAAATATTTTGATATTTGGAAGTTTGCGACCATGTTAAAAAACAGTCCAAATATGGGAACTGGAAATATTACTTTAAGGAATGACCCTAGGGTAACCAGTATTGGCAAATTTTTAAGGAAATCAAAAATTAATGAACTCCCTCAAATTGTTAATGTCTTTAAAGGCGATATGAGTATTGTTGGACCAAGGCCAACCGTAAAAAAACATGCAGATGCTTATTCTGATGAAATAAGAGATAAAATTTATAGTATCAAACCGGGAATTACTGGTATTGGTTCTATTATTTTTAGAGATGAGGAAGAGCTTATTTCACAGTCTGAAATGGAACCTTTTGAATTCTATAAAAAGTATATAATTCCTTATAAAGCAAAAGTTGAATTATGGTATCATAAAAATAAATCATTAAGTACCGATTTTTTAATAATACTTTTAACAGCTTGGGTCATAATTTTCCCTACTAGTAATCTTTTGGATAAAATATTTAAAGATTTACCGAAACGTCCATCCTCTCTTACTTTGAAGGTAGAAGTTATAGAAGCTCTGTAAATTATGGCTGAAGAGTTACTGGCATTTTAATGATGACAAGCCAGAAAGTTAAACATACTAAAAAAAGAAAAGATTCACAATTTAAATTTATTCCCTAAACCCTTTTTTAAACCATTTAGAAAAATTAATCAATATTTTAGTACATGAAAAAAGCATTAATCACCGGGATTACCGGTCAAGACGGCGCCTACCTCTCTGAATTTCTCTTAAAAAAAGGATACCAAGTACACGGTGTCAAGCGTAGAGCCTCCCTATTCAATACCTCAAGGATAGATCATTTATACCAAGATCCACATGTAGACAATCGGAACTTCATCTTACATTATGGAGACTTAACCGACTCTACTAACATGATTCGGATCATCCAAGAAGTTCAACCAGACGAAATATATAACCTTGGTGCCATGTCGCATGTTAAGGTAAGTTTTGATACGCCAGAATATGTGGTAGATGTGGACGGTGTAGGAACATTGAGAATTTTGGAAGCGGTTCGAATTTTAGGTCTAGCAGAAAAAACAAAGATTTACCAAGCGTCAACTTCTGAGTTATATGGTTTGGTGCAGGAAGTTCCTCAAACTGAAAAAACGCCTTTTTATCCACGTTCGCCTTATGCGGTGGCTAAAAAGTATGCTTTTTGGATTACGGTCAATTACCGAGAAGCTTATGGCATGTATGCTTGCAACGGGATTCTTTTTAATCATGAAAGTCCACTTAGAGGAGAAACATTTGTTACTCGAAAAATTACCCGTGCAGCAGCTAAAATTGGTTTAGGGCTCCAAGATAAACTATACCTCGGAAATATGGATGCCAAACGTGATTGGGGACACGCCAAAGATTACGTAGAGTGTATGTGGAAAATCTTACAACAAGATGAACCTGAGGATTTTGTGATTGCAACTGGAGTGACGACTAGCGTAAGAGATTTCGTGAGAATGTCTTTTAGAGAAATTGGGGTAGAACTGGAATTTACAGGTGAGGGCGAACAAGAAGTAGGAACAGTTGTTTCCTCTAGTAATCCTGAATATTCAATAGCTATTGGTACAGAAGTAGTAGCTGTAGATCCACAATATTATCGACCAACAGAAGTAGAACTTTTGATTGGAAATCCTGCCAAAGCCAAAGCAAAATTAGGTTGGGAACCGAAGTATGATCTACAAGCACTTTGTAGTGAAATGGTGCAGATGGATATCGATTTATTCAAAAGAGATCAATTGCTTAAATCAGCTGGTTTTCAGATCAAAAACGAATTTGAATAATGGAAAAAAACGATAAAATATATGTGGCAGGTCATCGTGGAATGGTCGGGTCTGCTATTGTTCGAAAACTTCACCAAGAAGGTTTTGAAAATATCATCACGCGTACTTCGAGTGAAGTGGATCTTCGAAATCAACAAGCTGTTGACGATTTTTTCCAAGCTGAAAAACCAGATCATGTATTCCTTGCAGCAGCAAAAGTAGGTGGGATTTTAGCCAACAATACTTACCGAGCTGAATTTTTGTATGACAATTTGATGATTCAATCTAATGTGATTAACGCTGCTCATAAAAGTGGCGTAAAGAAATTAATGTTTCTTGGTTCATCTTGTATCTATCCCAAATTGGCTCCTCAACCTTTGAAAGAAGAATACCTTTTGACGGGTGAATTAGAGCCGACCAATGAACCATACGCCATTGCAAAAATTGCAGGGATCAAAATGTGTGATGCCTACCGAGCTCAATATGGATCTAATTTCATTTCCGTTATGCCAACTAACTTGTATGGCCCAAATGATAATTATGATTTAGAAAAATCACATGTATTACCTGCCTTGATTCGAAAATTTCACGAAGCCAAAAAGAATCAAGAACCACACGTCATGATGTGGGGAACTGGAACGCCCAAACGAGAGTTTTTGCATGTGGATGATCTAGCAGACGCTTGTTTTTATTTAATGCAAACTTACAATGAACCTGGGTTAGTAAATATTGGTACAGGGGAAGATATTGCCATTAAAGACCTTGCCTTAACTATAAAAGATATCGTAGGTTACGAAGGCGAGATTAAACATGATTTAGACAAGCCAGACGGAACACCCCGAAAATTAATGAACGTAGATAAACTCTCTAATGCGGGATGGACGGCCTCCATTCCATTGAAAGAAGGAATACAAATGGTTTATGATGGCTTAAAAAACAAAGACTGGTACTAGACCCGTAAAACAAGGGTCTCAAAGTGATTTTACATGGTGGTGCAGATAAACACGTGGCGGGTTAGGAATGGTGAAAAACGGGGGTGCGGGAGCCAGCATGGTGAATAGCGTTTTTTTCACCTTGATTTTTGGTTACTTTTCATCTAAGGAAAAGTAACAAATCCCAGTTTGAAAGGTGAACGTTTATTAAACCACTAAAACTCATTTAGAAGCAAAACAAGTCTATTATAATGGAAAACAAAAATCAATACATAGCCATCATGGCAGGAGGAGTCGGTTCTCGTTTTTGGCCAGCCAGCCGCGAATCACTACCTAAACAATTTTTAGACATATTGGGTGTTGGAAAATCATTAATCCAATTGACTTATGATCGAGCATTACAACTCGTCCCTAAAGAAAATATCTTAATCGCCACAAATAAAAGATACAAAGGATTAGTCAACGAACACCTTCCAGAAATCACCGATAATCAAATTTTACTAGAACCATCTCGAAATAATACAGCACCTTGCATCGCCTATTTAGCTTTAAAAATTGCGAATCAAAATCCAGCCGCTACCTTCGCAGTTTGGCCTTCTGATCATGTAATTTTAAAAGAAGCAGAGTTTAATACAAAAATGAACTTGGCTTTTTCTTACGCAGAAAAAGGAGAATCATTAGTGACGTTGGGTATTCAACCTACTCGGCCTGATACAGGATATGGTTACATCGAAGTCAATCATAAAGACGGTGCTCAAGCCATCGAGAAGGTCGTGCAATTTAAAGAAAAACCAGATTTGGAGACGGCTCAAAGTTATTTAGACGCAGGTAATTATTTTTGGAATGCCGGTATTTTCATTTGGAGCGTAAAAGCAGTTAAAGAAGCATTTAAAAATAATGCCCCAGCAATTCTCGATGTCCTAGGAGAAGATGTTTCAAAATATAATACCGCTGAGGAACAAGCATACATCGATCGAGTTTATCCCAATACAGAAAAGATTTCAGTCGATTATGCATTATTAGAAAGATCAAAAAATGTGTATACGATTCCTGCTGATATTGGCTGGAGTGATTTGGGAACTTGGAATTCTTTACATGCTTATTTGGAAAAAGACAAACAAGATAATGTCATGCAAGGAATAATTTTAAGCGCGGTAGATTGTGAGGATAATTTTGTCCGTTTACCTCGAACAAAGAAAGCGGTGATTAAAGGATTAAAAAATATGATTGTCATTGATGAAGGAGATGTTCTCTTGATTTACCCAAAGGATCAAGAGCAAGAAATCAAAGCAGTTCGAAATGACTTAAATGATGATTCTGTTCTCTAGATTTTAAAATGCAAAAACAAGTAATGAAAAAAATTGCTATTGTTGTAAATAGTACATGGAATATTTATAATTTCCGAATCAATCTGATTCGGAAATTTCGTTTACAGGGGTATCGAGTGATTGTAATCGCGCCTGTTGACGAATATATTCATTACCTTAATAATAGTCATTTCACCAAACACATTCCTCTTAATCATCTATCTCCTCAGAGTAAAAATCCAATAAAAGATCTTCTTCTAATTCGAGAACTTTATAAGATTTATAGGAAAGAAAAACCAGACTTAGTTTTACATTATACGATCAAACCAAATATTTATGGAAGTATAGCAGCGCGATGGGCTGGTATTTCATGCATGTCTACTGTTACAGGATTAGGTTATACTTTTTTAAATCGAGGTATTTATACACGAATAGCTAAGGCACTTTATAGATATGCTTTTAAGAGTAATTCAAAAACGATTTTCCATAATCACGACGATCAAAGATTATTCAAAAAGTTGAAATTGATTCCTGATGAAATTTCGACGGTGATCAAAGGATCAGGAGTTGATACAACTTTTTTTCGACCATTTAAAGAAAAAATAAATAAAGACAAATTCGTTTTTCTTTTTGTAGGACGGTTACTTTATGACAAAGGGATTGTAGAATATATTCAAGCGGCTCTCAAAGTAAAACCTATCATTAAAAATGCAGAGTGTTGGGTGGTTGGTGAATTGAATGCAAAAAACCCATCTAATATTCCCAAAAAGAAATTGCTCCAATGGGTTGAAAATCGCTATATCCGATATTGGGGTGCAACAAATGATATTAGAAATTTCATTAAAAATGTTGATGTCATAGTGCTCCCATCTTACCGAGAGGGAATGCCAAGAGCTGTTCTAGAAGGTATGGCGATGGGGAAACCAATCATCACTACAAGTACTTCAGGTTGTCGAGAAGCGGTGGAAGATAATGTAAATGGATACCTCGTTCCAATTAGAGATTCAATTGCTTTGGCCGAGGCAATGGTAAAAATGTATAATCTTGATGAGGAGAAATTTATTATGATGGGGGAAGAAAGTAGAAATAAAGCATTAAATGAATTTGATGAAAAAATAATTAATCAACAGTATCTTGATTTGATCAACAAAGTATTTCAAGATAAGGAAGAAACTTTTCATAACTTAGAAATAAAAAATTATTCACCCTAATTTATTTGGAAATTCTGCTAAAAGCAATACTTAGGTAGGCTGAGAACCGAAGTATGATCTATAAGTAATATATAACTTTTTTAGAAAAGCAACCTCGATCAATCACTAATTCTAAGTTTCAGTAATGACTTATAAAACTATTTGAATACATTCTAAATGGATAAGAAAGAATTACAACAAAAACAGGTAAAGTTTTTTTTTGATAATATTGCCAAAGAATACCGGAAAAAGCATATAAACAAGCATTCTTTTCTTTACTACTTTTTCCAACAACGAATTTTTGAGTCTACTAATTCTTTCTCTTTTGAAGGTAAGTCTATCCTAGATATTGGAGCTGGGACAGGAGAAATCTTTCATCAACTTAATATACAATCAAAATCGTTCCAGTATTTTGCAACAGATATTTCAACCAAGATGCTTGAAGAAAGTGGTATTCCTAAACAACAATATTTTGTAGGAGATATTATTGATTTTCCATTGAAAGGAAAAAAGTATGATTATATATTTTTACTCGGTGTGACTACATATTTCTCCTCAGAAGTTTTAGAACAACATTTAGACTATATTCAAAAATCATTAGCTAAAAATGGTGTTGCAGTCCTTTCTTTCACAAATCGAAATTCAATTGATTTTAAAATTCGTCAACCTTTTCGTTTTTTAACCCGAGCGCTAAAATTTGAAAAAAAGGTAATGGGGCAACCTTTCGATATTTTTGCATATTCTCCTTCAGAAGCAACTGGCAAAATCAACAACCGATTTTCCATTCAAAAACAAACTTTCCTAAATCAAACCTTTCCGCCGTTCTATTTTTTATTTCCTAAAACTTCTATCCGTCTCGCTAAATTCCTAAAAAAACATATTTCTTCTCCTACTCTCTTATCCTTTTTAAGCTCTGATTTTTTAATTTTTTTAGAAAAAAAATAGACTTTGTAATGTCTGCATACGAGCAACTCCAAATGATTGTAGATTTCACCATTAAAAATAATCACATACCGATCTAGGAAATGCATGGGTTGTTACCCATTCTATATATCTTGAATAGCTAATCTTAAAATATAAAGCTCGATATTTTGATATTGGAAATGAGTTTGCTCATCAGGACGGTAAAACTTTAAACATGCTCCTAGAACCAAGTTTTGATTAATTTTCTATATGGTTTTTTAAAGAATTGCATATTCCGACAGGTTTGACCCCACCGCTACGATTTATACTGACCCCACCATAACGAAGGTTTGACCCCCTAAAAAATAAGAGAGTGTTAGTAACGTACCAACGTACTGACCCCCTCAAAGTATTTAAAAATGTGGATGCATACGAACAGCCATTGGCTGAACATACCCAAATTGTCTGCTCATCAAAACAGCAGGCGAATGGGAAAAATCAAACGTATGGATCAAGTAAAAGCAATCATCAAGACCTATGTAGCGACACAATCGTTCAAAGCAACAGCACGTCAACTTCGGATTTCAAAAAATACAGTAAAGGAATATATCCGTCGAGGAGAGTCTGCTCAAAGCGATTTGTCAAAATTACTGATGTTATCAGATGAAGAATTTTTAGCTATTTTTTATAGCGATAAAAATAAATCAGATAATGAGCGTACTGCGATATTCTTATCTAAAGTCGATGACTGGATAACAGAACTTCGCAAAGTTGGAGTGACTAAACATTTACTATGGCAAGAGTATCGAAAAGAATATTCTGAGGGGTTTGCCTACAGTCGTTTTTGCGAACTCCTCCGCAACCATGTTGGACAAAGAAACTTAACCCTTCCCATGCACCATTCTCCTGGTGAAGTGATGCAAGTAGATTTCGCTGGTAAGAAACTACAATGGGTCGATCGAACTAGTGGCGAAGTTCATCAATGTGAAGTTTTAGTTGCGGTGATGCCTCATTCCCAACACACTTTTGCGATAGCACTACCAAGTCAAAAGACAATAGATTTTATAGCAGGATTAAATGCAGCCTTAGTTTACTTCGGTAAACTCCCACAGATTATTCTATCCGATAATCTCAAAGCTTACGTGACCAGAGCCGATCGGTATGAACCTCGGTTCAATGACTTATGTGTACAACTAGCGGCACAATATGGCATCCATTTACAAGCTACTCGCGCAATAAAACCAAAAGATAAAGCAAGTGTAGAAAATATGGTCAGCACGGTTTATGCACCATTACGAAATGAAATTTATCATAGCGAAACAGAATTGAATACTGCGATTGTCCAACAACTCCATCAGCACAATACGCTTCCTTATCAAAAAAAAGAAGGTTCTCGTCAATCCGTTTTTGAACAATATGAACGACCTGCGATGCGAGATTTACCTAGTGAATTATTTGAAATAAAAAAGACGACAACTGCTAAAGCCCAACGTAATTATCATGTTTATTTGGGAGAAGAAAAAAACTACTATTCACTTCCTTATCGTTACGTGGGTAAGAAAACAACAATTGTTTACACTCGCAAAATTGTAGAAATATATGTTGACCATCAACGAGTTGCGATACATCAACGCCTCCAAACTCAATGCAATTATCAGTATCAAACTATCCTGCAACACATGCCTAAATCTCACCAAGAATGGAAAAAATCGGAAGGTTATGATGCCGGTTATTTTTTAGCAATAGGTTTAAAGATTGGAGCTGCCACCCATTGGGCAATCTCACAAATCTTATCTTCCAAAAGCCATCAAAGTCATAATTATAGAAGTTGTCTCGGTGTGATTCACTTAGGGAAAAAACACGGTAACCATCGATTAGAACGAGCAGCTGCTCGTTGTCAAAAAGTAAACAAAGTTAATTATACGATGTTGGTTCGAATCCTTCGACACAATCTTGACGAGGATGAACCCGAAAATACCAAAGGTGAAAACGATTTTTTGCCACCTGTCCATGATAATATTCGTGGACCAAAGGCTTATCAATAATCCATTAATAGTTTATCATTTAAATCATTTTAAAATAAAAAATCATGACGAATGCATCGCTGCAAACGCTGCGGCAAATGAAATTAGAAGGCATGGCAAATGCGTATGAAAGTATTTTATCCTTGCCAATCAATCAACAACCTGACACACACGAACTTTTAGCACGACTAACAGATGCCGAACAATAACATCGTGCTGACAAACGAATGAAGATGTATTTACGACTTAGTAAAATGCGGTATCAAACCACTATGCAAGATATTGACACCTCTGAGAAACGTAACCTGAGTAAAGCACAATTAATGTTATTAACCGATTGCGCTTATCTGGATCGAGGAGAAAATATTTTGATTACCGGCTCAACGGGTTGTGGCAAATCCTATCTATCCTGTGCACTAGGCAACAATGCTTGTGTTCAAGGGTATCGAACTTTGTACTTCAATATGAACCGACTCAAAGAACAAATAGCCATTGCTAAAACTGATGGTACACTCATCAAATGGTTAGACCGATTAAAGAAAGCTAAACTTATTATTTTGGATGACTTTGGTTTGCAGCCTCTCACTCATGAAGTAAAAATGGCACTATTACAAATTTTGGAAGATAGATATGAAAGGTCTTCTATAGTGATTTGTTCACAACTACCCGTCGCCAAATGGCATGAGTATTTAGCTGAACCAACTATTGCTGATGCCATCCTTGATAGGATTACACCTAAGTCGCATCGCATCGCATCGAATTAAAAGGGAAAAGTTTAAGAACTAGTTTAAAACAACTATCTTAACACTATCATTTTTGTATGTTATCCACAGAGGGGTCAGTATAGCGTAGCTAGGGGGTCAGATGTTTCGGTATATGCAGAACGATTGATATCGATTTCTCCAACGGGCTACATTAAGTACAACCCCAACCCACAATTCCACCTCCAAAATTGTAACTTCATATTTCAACCAAAAGAAATATGAATCCAAGCCCTCTAATCACTATCAACTCTCACCAACAAAAAAAACTCCTCCAATCCACCTCTTCCAAAAAATATCAAGTCATCATTCTGCTGATGCTCGACTGCGGACTCCGTGTTTCTGAAGTCATCCAACTCCAAGCTAAACATATTTTATTTTCAGAAAACAAGATCAAAATCGTTTCCAATACCAAGTCTAGAGAAATTCCATTAACCCAACGATTACTGCAATCATTGGCAGATTATTGGCAAGCGTTTCAACCCACCAACCCCGAAGATTATATCTTTCCAGCAGGGAAAAATTCCAAAATCGCTCATCTAGGCAGAAAACAAATTTGGAAAAAGATCAACCAATTATCCAAAGGCACGATCAATCCCACTCTTCTCCGAATTACTTTTGCCCAACGAATTGTCCAAGACAATGAACTATCCATTGCTAAAGAATTATTAGGCAATTCATCCTTCACCACCACAGAAAAACAACTACAAATTTCCGAGGCTAAAAAAGAAAAAGCCATCCAATCCATCCAACAAGAAACCGTTATCACAAAACTCTTCCGTAAATTATTTTTCATCAATCCCATCCATATCATTCCTGCCGAAATCGGTATCACTAATTTTCACATTGGCAGAAAACAAGAGATGGAAAAACTACACGATTGTGGTAAAAAGAAAATTAACTTACTCATCACAGGAGAGCAAGGCATCGGTAAAACTCACTTGCTTGACAATTTTCATGACGGAAACCTCATCCGCATCGGAGACCTCTCCACGACTAAAAAAATGATAACAGGACTATTGCTCCATCTTTTTGAAAAGGATAAAGACGCAATCGCCAAAACCATCTATGAAAAGCAGCTCAATAAAAATGACCTAAGTATCTTAGTCTACCGAGAGACTATAAAACGGATGACGGAACTCCTCATCCAAATCACCGAGCAACATGAATACACTTTATTGATCGATGATGTGACTCGAATTCCACCAACAGGTGTTCTCGCTTTGGAAAAACTCAAAAACCATTTTCACATCATTTGCGCAGCAAGAAGAATTCCGATTGCCAAGTCCTCTTTCCTAACTAACTTTGAACGCATCGAACTTAAACCACTTTCTCGACCAGAAAGTATTGAATTGATCAATAGAGTCTCTCAACCTATTCTCCAAAAAATCGAAGACTACGAAACATACAAAAATCATATCTTCGAAAATACCAACGGCAACCCACTATTCATGATAGAAATGATTGAACGATATTCCAAAGAACCAGAAATCACCTTAGAAGTTATCAGAGATTATCGACATACCGCAGCGCTAAAAGAGTTTGATTTCTCCCTTGTATTAGTCATCACCTTATCTAGTTTAATGGTACTTCGATATATCAGCGGAGAGCTAGGAGATGACTCTGGAGCCATGAGATTATTCGGTGGAATCTTTTTGATGTTCGCCTTGTTCGCAAGAAACATCTTCCGTGCTGGCGTTAGAAAGTATGTGTAACCAAACATTCATAATTTCAACCCCAAAATCTTAACCCTAAAAAAGTAAAAACAGCAACCTAGCCCTTCACACAGAGCGGGCAAGGAAAGTCCAAATAGGTGGGAGCGGGAGCAGCATGGTGTAAAGCATTTATTTGGACAAGATTTTTTGATTCGTTTTTCATCGATTGGAAAAATGAATATCCAAAGAATCATTGCACAAAACAATCAGTTTTAACAAAAAGAAAGTATTCATAACAATATATTTAGAAAAGTATTCGTAAGCCATTGATGAAACAAAAGTAATAAAATCAACCTAGCCCGTCACCTCGAGCGGGTGAGGAAAGTCAAAAAACGTGGGTGTGGGAGCAGCATGGTGTTAAGCATTTTTTTTCTGCGTGGCTTGAAACAAGAGTTTCAAAGAGGGAGAGGAAAATAAATTTTGCTTACTTTTTTTCGAATGAAAAAGTAAGTCGCCAAAGGCAACAAATACTGGAAAAAAAAACCCATAGCACATGACAGCCCCCAACCACATCATCGGCGGAATAGTAATCACCGGACTATTCGGATCATTCCTCAACCTCAATATCCTAGCCAATCCCATATTCATAGCCTCCACTATTTTCGGTTCCCTAATCCCCGACATCGATTACACCAAATCCACCATTGGAAAAATATTCCGTCCCATCTCAAAATACCTAAATCGTAGATTCGGCCATCGAACCATCACCCATTCCCTTGTGGCGATGTTTGGAAGTTTCTTGTTATTCGCGATCATTGAATCTACTTTTTTTGACCGAACGACTACTGCTAAAATCTACCTATTGGGTTTTCTCAGTCATTTAGTGTTAGACATGATGACCGTCCAAGGTGTTCCGTTATTCTATCCCTTTCTCCGAAACCCCTGTGTCCTGCCTGGTAATCCGAACGCCCGATTTAAAACAGGTAACCTCCATTCTGAAACCATGATTTTTTGCTTTTTCCTCTTGTCTTTGGTTTTCCTCCAACCGCTGTTTGAAAATGGTTTTTGGACGCAATACAATCGTTATTTCGGAACACCTAAACACCTCGCCAGCGAATTTCATAAAAGTCCAGATGCCCTAAATGTAAAATATACTATCAAAAAAGGAACAGAAATGATCAAAGGAAATGGGATTTGTATCGAAGCCAACGAATCCGGAATTGTATTGTTAGAAGAACAGGGTTTTCATGTTTTAAATAAAAACAAATACACCATCCTGGAAGTCATTCCTGAACATACTGGACAACAACTGTTATTTCAAACCCAGCATTTTATCGAAATCTCAGCAGATAGCTTAAACCAATTAATCCAACAAAATCCCATTAAATTTTTAGAGATCCACTCCCATCAAAACTTTCAAGTTGTTCAAAACAACCTGTATTCTAGCACTCGCCAATTCAAAGCAGACTACCCTAGTCCTCTTTTTTTTCAAGAAGATAATAAAACAATAAATCTCCCTATTGCTACCCCATTTTTTCCAAATCCTAGAATTAAAACAATACAATTACAAATCGGAATTTTAAAGGAAAAAGAAAAGCAGATCACCGAGATCAATGCAAAAAAACAAGCGCAGTTAGATAGCCTAAAGACCTTATTTAATACCTATAAAAATCCCACTCAACGAGAAGCTATTTATCGAAAAATCAAGCAGCTCGAAAAAACAAAATCAGCTGTTTTTGACCCAATGAAAATTCAAGAATTAAAGACTAAACTATTAGAACTGCAAAAGTCGGATGCTAATAAACTAGCGGAAGCAAACTACAAGAATGCTAACTTACAACCTGACGATCAAAACGCTAAAACAAAGTTTACAGGAACGATCACTTACATTGTTTTACTTTGATTTCATTATAACTCATTGATTTACAGTCAGATATATGTTTTTGTAAATAAATTATTCTTTCTCCATTTCTAAGGTGAAAAAAGTACATTAATTTCATTCCAACTAGTTCAATAAAGTTAATAGCTATAACCTATCTTATTCACAAGGACAGTATTGAATCTATTTCCTTACTTCTCCGTTTAATTGCTCATTGAAGTATTTCCTTCAGATAACTAGCCCTCTAAACAATTCAAAATGAATAGAAAATCTACCTTTTTTTGGAAAGAGAATAAATCTCTTTCTGATCTCCTCTTTCTATGCCTATCTTTTTTTTACTTTTTACTTTTTAATAAAAAAAGACCTAAGCCTAAGTTAAAGCTTGCCTTCCTAGCAAAAACAATTCTACCCATTCTATTTACTTTTTCTTTGCAATTTAAATCTCAAGCTATCACATGGACTGAAGGTGATTTTACAGTATCCTATAATGAATGTACAGGTGAAGTGACCGCAAGGCTATTGAACTTTTTTTCCGACTGTGGTACCTGTGATGATGATTATTTGTCTTACGCCGATTTTTTTATTTGGAGAAATGGAGCTTGGGATAAGATTGCATCTAGTTCTGGTTCAGATAGCGATTGCAGCGGAGGCGAACCAGTACCAGAAAATGGTTACAATATTACAGGGAGTTATTCTGGAAGTTGTGACGATAAAGAATATATAAATGTAAAACTTTTAGTACCTTCTGATATTTTGAACAGTAATAGTGGAGTAGTAAAAATAAGAGCAGAAGGATTAGCAAGAGATGATGCTTCACCTGATACCGAATTTGATTGGAACAAGGAGGCAACTATCCCGTCTATATCTGATATTTCTGGATTCTCAGTAACGACTGATGAATGCTCAAAAGTTATTTTGACTTGGAATGATACTTCTCCTTCAATACCTGCTTGTATATATAACCCAAGTGATTCAGATGTACAAATTATAAAAGATGGAAACCCTATTGGTTGGGTGAATTCAACAACTGGAAATACTTATACCGATACCAATGTACAAAATGGAATAGCACACGATTATCAAGTTAGGATTAGGTATTATTATAATTCTAGCCATATAAAGAATGGTCCACTTACCTCTAGTGAAACAGGGAAGTCAATGCCTGACCCTCTAGATCCCACCAACTTCACCGCTACAATTGATAATTGCGATGGAACAATTGATCTAGTCTGGGATTATGCGAATGATGTTGTAGAATATACCATTTGGGATGAGTATAATCAAACGGACTTACCTCCTTTGGATGGGAATAATGTAAGTTATACTATTGAAAATGTAACTGCTAATGAAGACCGTGTCTATGAAATTCAGGCAAAAAACGCATGTGGTTTTACCAGTAGTTTCATTGAAGTAACTGGTAGCTCTATAAGTGAACCAGACAAACCAACCGGACTTATAGTAACCATTGGAGCAGATGAGGAAAGTATTGATATTACCTGGGATGCTGTCCCGTATGCCAATAGTTATGAGATCGAACGAACTCTTCTGGGCGGTGGCGGATCTTACTTTTTTGATGTGACAACTAATGCTCATAATGATCCTTCTATTGTCCAATGTCAAACTTATGAATATCGAGTTCGTGCAATGAATGATTGTGCCGTTATTGGAGTCTTGGGAGATGAAATCGTAACAAAAAAATTGGTACCCTACTTAAAAAATACTTTTGAAGGGGAATCCTTAAAAGGTTCAAAAGGATTTTATTCTAATCGGGTAGAATTGAATTGGTCGGTTGACAACAACGAGAGTTTTATTAATGCGTTTAAAATATTTCGGAAAGTATTGGGTAGTGATGATGATTCAACAGTTATTGCATCACTCAATTCTGGTAGTAATATTTATATTGATAATCTAGTAGATGCAGGGGTACTCTACCAGTATTATATTATTGGAGAATCGCAATGCGAACAAGAGACTCGTTACACCAATATTGATTCCGTTGTAGGATTCAGAAGTCCTTTCGGTACGATTACTGGTCAAGTAGCCTATGCTGGCGGAATAGCGGTAGAGGATGTAAAAATAACAGCAGAAAGTACTGCTGATATACTAGGGAAAAGTTTGGAATTTGATGGCGTTTCTAATCTAACTATTCCTCATGAAGCTGACTTGGAGGTTAGTAATGCATTATTATTAGAAGCATGGATCAGACCCACCTCAGCTGTGAATGATTTTACGTTATTCGAAAAAACAGGTTCATACCAACTAGCTTATAATAGTACGGCTGGAGAATATGTTTTTCAAATCACACATAACGGAGGACAAACTTCTTCCAATGCCGTTAGCAATTCTTTAATCACTTTAAATAATTATAATCACCTAGCAGTACAATTATTTCAAGATAGCTTGCAAATATTTGTCAATGGTAATCTTATTTCTTCTTCATTTGTTACTGCTGGAACGACGATAGACAATACGACCAACCCTATCCTAATTGGTTCTTCTTATCAAGGCTCAATCGATGAAATTAGGATATGGAATATTGGGAAAAGTAAAGAGGGAAATTTAAAAGATTATGTCAGACTGATGAATGGAGGAGAACCTGGCTTGAAAGTTTACTTGCAACTGAATGAAGGAAAAGGAAAAAATGCCTACGATATTTCTAGATTAGGATTGGATTACAATCGGAATCATGCTGAGTTTAATGGCACGGTGAGTTGGTCTGATTCGATACCAACTCCATCGCAATTAGGAATTGTCGCTTACACCGATGCTGAAGGAAATTATATTATGACGTTGCCCTATAATGGTAACGGAGAAGTCTTTGTGTTGAGTCCGTCTTATCTAACTCATGAGTTTGATCCACCTTCGCAGGCGATCTATGTAGGAGATGGATCTTTTATTCACAATAATATAAATTTTGAAGACAAATCATCTTTTACGGTAGAAGGTACGGTCTTTTATAAAGGAACTAACTGCCCTGCAGCAGGTATTTATGTCAAAAGAGATGGTGAATTTGTGGTTGATGATAATAGTAATCAAATAGTAACTAATGCTGAAGGAAAATATAGTATTCAAGTACCGATTGGTGAACATGTCATTACAGTTGAGAAAGATGGTCATGTATTTTCTGAAGGTCGGTTTCCAAAGATTGGTAAATATAATTTCCAAGATGATGAACCAGGAATAAACTTCGAAGATTCTACGCTAGTAAAAGTAGTCGGTAGAGTTGTCGGAGGACTTCGAGAAGCTCGAAAAATTCCAGGCTTGGGTAAATCAATCAATAATATAGGTCAAGCAACAGTTACCTTTACCTCTCAATTGAAAAATGGGTGTGCAACAGAAACGATCACGACAGTTGATTCTTCAGGAGAATATGCAGTCTATTTGCCACCTTTAAAATATGTGCCTACAGTAGATGTAATTAATAATCCTAGTATTGACTTTGCTGAACTTGGGCAAATTTCTTTGATAGATTTGTCTGGGACACCTACCTTAAAATATGAATATGATACCGTTGGAAACCATATCGATACGATCAACTACCATGAGCAAATTGATTATATCTACCGAGTGGAAGAACCTACCATTGTGGTGAAAGATCCAGATGGGATTAATGACTTTATTGGAGAAACTACTTATGAATATATTAATAAAATAACAGGCGATAAGACCATGGTTGATTTGAGGGCTAACCCATTCAGATGGCCAATATTCAAACAAAAAGAGGACGATTTCTTATATCGATGCTTGATAAAAGTTTATGAAGAATATGTCAATTTTGATCCTGTAGTTAATAGTAATCTTAGTGCAACAAGGGATAGCGTACCTGTTGTGGATGGTAAATTACTCTTTAACAATGATTTGGCAGACATACCGGTGGCTGAGGTGGAACTAGAAGATATCAATACTTTAGATAGTTTGAAATTTTTGATTTATTCTTTTAAACCTGGTCTTCCTAATTTTTCAGAAAATAATGATATTAATGATTATAGTTTTGTCAGAAAATTTGAAATTACTTTAATTAGTAGCACAGGAATATCCACCCCTTGGGAAGCCGTATCTTCGGCAGATATTCCTACTGGTGGTGACCCATATTTCAGAGGCTATTTGTTAGGTGGAAGATCCAACGGAACACAGTATATTACTACTGGCCCAAATGTTCCAGAATACATTCTGAGAGATCCACCGGGAAGTGGAAGTTCAGCTACTAGAGAAACAGGAACCACCAAGTCTGAAATTAATTCCTGGAAATGGAGTTCAGGAGCTGCCGCAAATACTAACGATGCCATATATGGTGGTGCAAAGTTTACTGTTGGAGTAGGCGTTAGTACTGAAGTGGATGTCGAATCTAATACTACTAGTGGTTTCTCTGCCGAAGTTAGTGGTGGTAATCAAGGCTCTCAAAAAATAGTGACGACCAATACCTCTTCATGGTCGACCAATGATGGACCTGATCAAGTAGAAGCAGGAAGTGATGTATATATATGTAAAGCCAAAAATGTCACCTTAGGTGTGGCGGAGTATTTTACGCTTGTTCCAACTGGAGATTGTGGTTCTGTAGATTGTTTAGGAACTAGTATTAATGGTTTTAGCTTTGCAAAAAAACTTGGTTTATCAATGGTACCAGGTGGATATAATACGAATTTTATTACAAATGAAGCTCATATAAAAAATTACACTATTCCCAGTCTGCAACAGGCCAAAAAAGCAATTCTCCAAAGTAATGATAAATACACGGACGTTTTAGATAATTCACATCCTCATTACGGAAAAAATAATGATGATCCCGTTTTCGGAAATCTTGTTTCTAGCCCTAATCCTAACTCAGGTGAATTTGCTGACTTAGAAGGACCAAGCTATACATACCTTGCGACCAATTTAATAGACTCCCTGACAGGAGATTCTGTAAGATGGATTAATAATCAAATAGCAAAATGGGAAGAGGCTATCTGGCTCAATGAATGGGAAAAAGTGAATATCGGAAATACGGTAGTTATTGATAGTTTGAGAAATAAAGAATTGAATGAATTGGAAGAAGAATATGCTGCTACCATTGCTGCATATTATACGCTTACTGTATTAAATGCTGGTGGTGTAGTGGCAGCTTATGGTGTAATTGCTAAGCCTGTTCCAGGAACTGCCTTTGCTGGATACGCTACTTTTGCCGTGACTACTGCTTCTGGAATAGCCTTGGCCGAAGTCGTTCAAGATTATGAAGAATATAGTTTAAAGAAAGATAGAATTTGGCAAAAATTTGGTCAAGTCCCTCAAAACTTTACGATTAGTGGAACTAATCCTAAAACGGAGTCTATGACTCATGAATCTGCAAGTACTTATACCCGATCTATAGAATATAATATGTCAGCAAGTTTGAGTGCTGAAATTAGTGCTAAAACTAGCAATGTTGGAATTGGAATTGAAAAGGGAATTGAATTAAAATTTTCAAGTGGAAGAGATTGGTCTGAAGAATCTTCTAATACTGAAACAGTAAGTTATACACTATTTGATCCTGATCAGGGGGACGAATTTTCTGTAGATGTTTATCCTTCTATTTTGGGTTGGGGGCCAGTATTTAAAAAACAACCGGGTGGTAGAACTTCCTGCCCACATGAACCGGCTATCGTAACTGAATTTTATGAGCCAGGAACGATCATTAGTGAAGCTACCTTACAAAGAGATGTGCCGACTATTTCCGCTAGCCCTTCCGCACCTTTGACGAATATTCCAATTGAAGAGGCAGCTGTTTTCAACTTGACCCTTGGGAATTCTTCGGAAAGTGGAGATCCAAGAATTTATAATGTTAGTTTAGTAAGTAGTAGTAATCCTTTTGGAGCTATTGTTACTGTTGATGGAATTGCTCCCAATTTCTCTGTTGCTATTCCTCCAGATGGTGAAATCAATAAAGTAGTTTCCGTTCAAAAAGGACCTGGTTCAGTATATAATTATGATAGCTTGAAGTTTATCATTACTTCTCCTTGCCAATTTCAAGCAGGAACTTCAGATAATGAAGACATCGTAGAAGAAGCATATATTTCAGCGCATTTCCTACCAAGTTGTACGGATGTCTCATTAGCTACCCCAGATGACCAATGGGTTCTCAATAACTCATTTGATAATATCATGCCTGTATCCATTGTGGATTACAATATCAATTTCTTTGATTTTGAAAAACTTATATTTGAATATAAACCTTCCAGCGATCCAGATTGGATTGGGTTACAATCATTTTTAAAAGATACTACAGGAATCAATGATGTGGATCTTCCTATCCCTGATGATCTTCCTTTTACTACTTATGATTGGGATGTGGCAGATCTTTCTGATGGAAATTATGACCTTAGAGTCACTTCTCAATGTTCTTTATCAGATAAATATTCTGTGACTTATACAGGTTTGATGGATCGGATTAATCCTCATCCATTTGGCAGTCCTTCTCCTGCTGATGGTATTTTGGGAACCAATGATGAAATTTCAATTAAGTTTAATGAACCCATAGATCTCGGTTCTCTGACTTCCCTCAATTTTGATATTAGAGGGGTCCTCAACGGAACAGAGAATAACCATAATACTAGTTTATATTTCGATGGGTTGGATGATTATCTGGAAGTAGTTGGTGGTGCACCACTACAATCACGAGATTTCACCATCGAATTCTCTGCCAAAAGAAATGGTACTGGCGAACAAGCGATCCTAACTCAAGGTGCTGATTTGGCAGAAAGCATGTTTGTAGGATTCAATAGCAACGATCAATTTGTATTTAGAATCGGTGAAGTAGAAGTAGCTTCCTCAGCGAGTTATACAGATAATGATTGGCACTACTTTGCCGTAAGTTACAATTTTGATAATGAAACAGCCGAACTATATGTTATCGATGGAACTTCCAATGGAATCGTTAACAATGGCAATACCACTATGTATCCAGATTATAAAGGTTCTGGAAAAATAGAAATAGGAAAGAGTACGATTACCAATGCTAATTACTTTACGGGAAATATTCATGAATTAAGAATTTGGACAACGGCTAGATCTGCTACCGAATTTTCGATTTCCAAAAGCCGAACCTTAAGTAGTAATGAACCAGGTTTGTTATTCAACTGGCGAATGGATGAAGCAGAAGGTATGATCGCAGAAGATCATGTCCGCAGAAGAGATGCTTCTATAGTCGGATCTGAATGGCAAATTAATCCTGGTGGAAGTGCAGTAGAATTTGATGGGATGGATGACTATTTAAAGATAGCAACTGGAAATGTCAACATCACCGAAGGGATGGATTATACTTTGGAGTTTTGGTTCAATTCAACTCAAGCTGGTGAAGCTACCTTATTCTCCAACGGTACAGCAGATGCCAATGCAGCAGATTCACTCTACTCTTGGAACATCGATAAAGATGCCGATGGAAAAATCCATGTGAAAAATTATAGCTTAGATTTTGTAGCAGTAGACAATAATTACTTTGATGGAGAATGGCATCATTTTTCATTGATTCTACGCCGATCTGGAAATATCTCTGCTTACATCGATGGGAATTTGGAAAACTCCATGCAGTCTTTGGAATTTAAACAACTAGGTGGTGACCATATGTATTTAGGTGCCAAAGGTTATTATACGGGGACGGTGGAGAATATTGAAAATCACTTTTTAGGTAAAATGGATGAATTCCGTTTTTGGAATGCCTCTCGAAAATTTGAACAAGTCAACCGAGATAAGCAAAACAGGATGAACGGAGATGAACTTGCTTTGAAGGTGTATTTGCCTTTTGAGAATTATGTACAAGATCCAACAGGCCCCGCTATCTTAACTCCAACTTTGGATGATCAAGTAGATACTACTCATCAAGTGACGAATGCTAATGGTGTTACTTTAATTAGTCAAACACCTAAAATAAAAATTCAACGGCCTATCAAAGCAGTTGCTTTTAATTACTCCGTTAATAATGATGAAATTATTTTCACCGTAACTTCCAATAACGAATCAATTGAAAATGTCACATTAGATGTCACCGTTGAAGGCGTAAAAGATTTGCATGGCAACGTCATGGAATCGCCTAAAACATGGATCGCTTACATGGATAGAAACCAAGTAATCTGGCAAGATGATTTACTAGAATTTGAAAAATTACTAGGGGACGATCTTGAATTTACTTCTGCGATTCTAAATCAAGGTGGTGCAGCGAAGCAATTTGAAATGCTTAATATTCCAAGTTGGTTAACGGTCAATCCTTCTTCGGGAACGATTGCACCTAATAGTGTCATGGAAGTGGAATTCAGTATTAACCCTTTAGTTAATATTGGTAATTACTTGGAAGACCTTCAATTATTAACGGACTTTAATTATCCTGAAAATCTTGCTATCAATTTAAAAGTAAGAGCGCAAGAACCTGACTGGACAATCAACCCAGAAGATTTCGAAAACTCCATGGGGATCATTGGTTTATTGAAAATAAATGATATTACTTCTTCTGATCCGGAAGATATGTTGGCTGCTTTTTCTGGAGATGAATTAAGAGGGATGCAATATTTGGAATATATCCCACAAGCAGATGCTTATCTAGTATTTCTTGATATCTACAGTAATAACGAAACAGATTCTATTAGTTTTAAAATATGGGATGCAAGTGCTGGAATTGTTTATTCTCGGATTACCCCCATCAGTCTTCCATTCGAAGCTAATACTTTAGTCGGTACTATTTCGAATCCACAAGTTTTTGCTACCGACAATAAAGTCGATTACGATATTCCATTGAACGAAGGTTGGAACTGGATTGGTCACTTTTTATACAATGAAGATTCCACCAACTTAGATCTTACACTAGAAAGTATCGAAGCTCAAACTGATGATGAAATTAAAACGTTAGGCAATAATATTTTGGCAAACTATGATGGAATCAATGGTTGGAGAGGTCCATTAGAAGATATTGGGATCAGTCCTGAAAAATTGTACAAACTCAAAGTAAGTCAAGATGATGTATTGACCATCTCAGGAGAAATTATCGACCCTAGCTCAAGAACGATTGACTTGGTCAATAATTGGAACTGGATTGGTTTTATCTCAGTCAGAAATCAAAGCGTCACCGAAGCCTTTGGAAATCTTACCCCTAGTGAAGGTGACCTCCTTAAAGGTCAATCACAATTTGCAGTTTATGATCCTTTACTTGGATGGATTGGAAGTTTGAAAACCATGGTTCCCGGCCGAGGATATATGTATAAATCTGATGGAATAAAATCCTTCACCTATCCAATAGCAGGATTTTATCGAGAATATCCTGGAGATGGCGAATCATTTAAAAATGAAGCATGGAATGTCAATTATGGAAGTTCCGCTTCTAATATGACCGTCATTTTAGAATTGGATGGAAATTGTATCGAGCAATTTTCAAATGGAAATTTTGCCATAGGTAGTTTCGATTCTAATGGAAAGATTACAGGAATTGCTCCGATTGAAAAAATGGATGACGCTTCCATGGTCTTCTTAACTGCCATGGGAGAAACAGGGAAAACGCTGCGATTAAAATTACTTGACCTAGAACATTATATGGAACATGAAATGGAGGCTGAATTCCTATTTCAATCTAATCAACATTTGGGAGAAATTAATGATCCTTTCACCGTTGAGGTTAGTGAAAAAGTATGCTCAGATGTGGAACGTTGGACTACTTCCGATAAGTTACTTTTAGCATATCCTTCTCCATTCTTCGATGAATTAAGTGTTGGATACTATGCAGATCTCGTTGATGAGGATGCTCAGTTAAGTCTTTATAATACTAGTGGTCAAACGGTATTTGTAAAAGATGTTGACTTGACCAAAGGGTACAATCATTTCAAACTTTCAGTTGGTAACCTAAACCTAGCATCAGGTATCTATTTCCTGACGGTGAGATCAAATGATCGAGTAGAAACGATCAAAGTTATTAAAGAACATTTAAATGGTAAATAATATGAAACTACATATAAAATTATTTTTTCAGCTGATTTTTATTTTGCTGATTTCTCCTAATACTTATGCTCAACCTAATTGGAGCGTTCATCCTCCTGACTATCAATATACCATGACCATGACAGGAATCGGTATGTACTACTGTCAGGAAACGCAAGATGAAGCAGATATGGTTGCGGCTTTTATTGATGGAGAATGCCGAGGCGTTCAATATTTTAATACAGTTGTTGGCGATCAAAGTTTGGCCTATATGACGATCTATGATAACATATCAAATGGCAGCGAAATCATCTTTAAATTATACGATGCTTCTGAAGATATTATTATGGAGGATGTTTACAAAGAATCTTTTTTGGAAAATGAAAGCTTGGGAAATGCAGCCAATCCTTATTTTTTCCAAACGGATTTTCCTATCCTAGATTTATATCTCGAAAATGAGGTGTTGTATGATGATAGTAAAAAAGGGACGATACTTTCACAAGCGGTTAGTGTTTTAGAAGATGGAACCTTGAAGGCGTTTGATATTCAATTCGTGGATGATAGCTTGGGAATCGATAATTCCTATTTTTCTGTTACCGACGATTATCTACAATTAGAAGAAGATGTAGATTTTAAAAATAAGCAAACTTATCAAGTTCATATCATCGCTACAGCCCCTTCGGGTTGTAGCATTGATAAAGCATTTACGATTACCGTAACCAATACTGGATTCCCTCCTGACTACGAATTAGAAGTCTCTAATTTGCTCACGCCTAATGGAGATGGATATAATGATTTTTTCGAAATTCCTTATCTCCATTTATTTGAGAATTACACCTTGCAAATTTTCAATGCTGTAGGAAATGAACTCTATACCGTAACGAAAGATTATGATAACTCTTGGGAAGGAGTGTCTTCGACCGGTGCCGAACTTCCTACAGGCACTTATTATTTTGTCCTAAAAGACAATGCAAATAGTGACAATTATCATGTAGGAGATATTCATTTATTCAGGAATAATAAATTTTAATAAAATGAAAAAATCAATTATAATAATCTTGATAAGCTCCTTAGTTTTTTGTTCAAAAGGCTTTGGTCAAGATGCTCTTTTAATGAATGATTTGAATTACAATAGTGTTGGTTACAATTCATCATTCATTGCTGCAGCAACGTCAAAACTAAATGCTTCTTTTACCACGTCAATTGGGAATGGCATTCAGAATACGAGTAAAGTAAATTTTTTAGCTTATGCGAATATTGAAAAGTACAAATTTGGAGTTGGCCTAAAATTGAATTCTAAATTTTTTGGACTCTTTAAAACCAACACGGCTGAAATCCTATATGCTAAAGAATTAAAAATTGATAATGATCACAAACTGTTTTTGGGATTCAATATTGGAATGCATTTTTCTTCTCTAGCGATGAATAAATTGACCGATCAAGTCAACTTCGATGATCCATTTTTGATTGCCAATGAATTGCCGCAATATCGACTCACCGCTGGACTGGGAGTAGGATATACATTTAAGAATAAATTTAAAGCAGGATTTTCAATTCCAGCTTTAGTCAAAAATAATAATGACTTTTCTCCAGTTTATATTTTTAATACGTCTTATCGGCACCAAGCTTCTCAAGTCTTAAGTTTGACTCCTGAAGTATTGGCTTACGGTTCGGATATTGAACCGTTCACTATTGAAGGAAATTTGAAGTTAGACTACAAGGATTATGTTTGGTTCAAAATTGGTGGACGATCTACGAATTCCACTATGCTTGGAATTGGTTGGCAACACAGCTTTGTAAATATTGGTTATATCCACAATATGTATTTTGGAGAATATTCTAATATTAATCAAGCGGTACACAACGTAAATGTCACTTTCCAATTTGGTAATCATGCTAAACAAAAAGCAAAAGAACTTTCCAAATTAGAAAACCAAGAACTACTTAATGAGGTCAACCGAACTAATCAATTACAAGTGCAAACCGAAGCTGATAAAAAACAAGCGGAGGCACTTGCAAGACAAGTAGAACTAAAAAAGGAATCAGCAGAGTTGTCTCGTCGACAAGATCAATTGGAAAAAGAACTAGAAGAGTTGGCTCAAAAAGAAGCATCGGAAAATGAGGAAGATGAAAAAGTGAGAAAAGAAGAATTGAAAAAAGAGGTGGAAGAAATTGTCAAAGAGACACTCCATTATGGAACTTATCAAATTACGGAGGAAACAAGTTTGAGAATAAAAGCATCTTTCTCTGCTAAAATCTTAACAAGGTTGAGCATTGGAACTAAGGTGTTATTATTGGAAAAAACTTCTCGGTATTGGTGGATGGTAGATTGTGAAGGTAAGATAGGTTACGTAAAAGCAATGTTATTAGATAAGCAATAAAAAAGAGAAGCGGACTATCCCATACAATTTATGGGATAGTCCCCTAATATAGATCCAAAATTATTTATCCAGCCATTTAAGAAAGCAATCCTACCAACTAGGAATATGACCTAAATTAAAGTCATTAATTATTAAGTTCATCATAACTCATTGATTTACAGCGAAATGTCTATTTTTTATAAATAAGTTACTCCGTACCTTTGACATAGAAAAACGGAATTTACTAATGAAAAAAATTGGGCTATGGCTTACTATAATCACTACAATTTAGATGAGGCCTGCCTGCCGGATAGGCAGGATGCAGAAGAAATAAACACTTCAGAGGAGGTTTACCAAATGCAATTCATCGAACTTCCCATCATTATTCAAGATCATTCTCGAACTTTCCTTAAAGTTATTTTCGATGGTCTTCCTGATCAAAAAAAAGCCATCCTACAACAAATCCAAAACATCTATTCCGTAGGTCAAACTCAATTTCGACAACCTAATGAACTTTCCATTTTTATGGAGTTTCCAATCCATGATTTTTCCTATATCCATGATAAGATTTTGGAGGCGATTGATAACGCTTATAATCCTAATTTTTCATTTTCAAAACCTAATTAATAAAGAAATTCTATGCAAAATAATAACTCATTGCTACCATCCCTTAAAACCAGTTTCACTAATACCGAAACAGGTGAATTACAAATCAAATACCGCCCTGGGTTTCCTCGAAATTATCGTTTTGATGCCAGCCGCGGACTGTTCGGTTTAGGAGAAATGACCATTACAAAAAAAGGCGAACCTCTTTCTTTCATTCCAATTTCCTACCGGATTTTTCAAGATGACATCCTCGGCTATGGGTTAAAAAAATGGGTAGAATTCTTTTTCATCAATCAACTAGGCCACGTGTGTAGTTTGTTATTTCATGGCTACAGCGTAGAAAATTTAGAAAGATGTACGCTTGATTTATTCTACGACGAAGTCAATTTATCGGAAGTCGTCCTGACCGTCACTCCCATTGAAAAAACAAAAAAAGAAGGCGAAGGAAAAGGCAGCAAATATTTTATCGCAGAATTCAGTTACCAAGTTTTAACCAATGAACAACGCAACGAAATCAAATTACTCGGCGAAGCTCTAAATGTTTGGCGAACAGATACCTTGACAGGAAATTCAACCTTAGATTTATCCGTCAACTATAATCCGCCCATCCAGTTTATCGAACCCGAGATTCACCAAGAAATCATCCCCGAACTCGGCGAACAAGCTCCCACCCCAAACGAATAGAATTCCAAGATATATTTTAAAGTACCTCTAGCCAGTCATAAGGAGCGGGCTGGGAAGATCAAAAAACGTGGGTGCGGGAGCAGCAAGGTGTAAAGCATTTTTTTTGATAAGATTTTTTGATTCGTTTTTCATCGAATGGAAAAATGAATATTCCAACATTCAAAGCACCAATCAATCAACTTTAGTAATCCTCTCTCATAACTTTATTCATCAAATGAAAACAATAATTCTCTGCGCTTTCTTTATCCAACCGCTAGATTCTTTGCCAACAGAATCTCAACTCATCACCACTTTAGCATCTTTTTACCAACTAAAAATCGAAAGTGAACTAGCAGAAATCGAAACCCAACAAAAATCGAAATGGCTCAAATACCTCCCCACCATCGGCGTAACTTATACCTTGGAAGGAAAACCCCGCCCCGCTATTTCCTGGTCATCCACCCTACTCTATTCCAGCCAAAAAGAAAAAGCCCAAGTCATCGCAAAAAAGCAATCCATTTATAAAAAGAACCAACTCGCTTTAGAAAAAGAAAAATTACATCTAAAGAACCTACTTCGAAAACATCATTTTTTAGAACAAGACATCTCCTTTTTGCAAGACCTTTTCGAATACGATCAACAACTTTTTCAAATCAAAAAAGATCAAGCCGACAAGATCCAAATTCCGCCTTCTGAATTATTAAAAACAACTCAAGCCTTGAAGAGAAAGGAATATGATATTTTTCAAAAACAAAGAGAACTCCTCGAACTAGAAACTCAAATCTTATTCGCTGCAAAATACTTCCCATGAAAGAAAAATCACCTTCTCATCAAAAATACCAGAACTCTCACATCACCCCAAAAGAACTCCATCGCATTTGGTGGCAACTCCATGATGGTTTGGAATCCAATCCGAAATTATGGCTACAACCAACTGCCTTAAAAGAGTTTTGTCAACTACTCAACACCAACCAAAAGTATTTTTCTCAAACTGTCAATCAAGCCACAGGCTTCTCAATCAACATATTAATGCATACTTATCGCCTAGAATATTTTTTGAAAAAAATCGCACAGGGAGAAGCTCAATTGAAAACCATAGAAGGATTAATCCTAGAAGTTGGTTTTAAAAACCGTTCTTCTTTTTATGCTTCCTTTCGAAAAATATTGGGTGGCAAAGTCACGGATTTTATTAATCAAATTGAAGTAGAAAAAAATTAGAATTGTCTGTGAAGTAGTCCCTTTATTTTCTTTTTGCTGTGACTGATTTATTTTAGAGCAGATTTGAAAATTTTTCACATACAGAAACTCATGTTTTCAAATCTTTTAAAATGCAAACTATGAGAAAACTTTTACTTGTCACTTTCTTCTTTTCTATTTCTATTTTAAGTTGCTCTCTTTTTTCTGCTGCTGAGGAATTTCCCCTTCAGGAGATTAGGGGGTGCCCTTTAGATGCTTGCCAAAAAGTATCCATCGAATTGTCTTTGCAGGGTTTAAATTATGCAGCACCATTTACTTATTATGAATGGACGGACTGGGGAACTGGTTTGGAAGTCGATTGGAAAGATAACGGTAGCATATTATTTTTTACTTTTCCCCATCATCGAATTTGCAAATCCGAATTTCGCATCTGTAGGGAAGAACAAACGGATTGTAAATGGCAACCCATCGAGTCTTGTCCGAGGAATAATACACTTACTGTTTTATTGGATTCTTGTCTTTTTGGTCAACCCAATTTATTCCTAGAAGTATTTCTTCAAGACCAATAAAATCAATTTTATGCGATTAACTTTCACTCAGCAACTCATGTTGATGGTGTCGGCATTTCTATTGTTGATTTGTCTATCCGTTTTTGAATGTGAAAAAATAATTCCCTCTGATAAAGTGGATTTTATTAAGACTGTTGATTTGGATACTAACGAACTATTTCCAAAAAAAGTAATCCTCAATCGCTTGCCTAAATTCATTCATTTTCTCCATCAACATGGTATCCCGATCCAAACTGAATTAGAGCTATTACTCTTGCTGTCCAATCCAATAACTCGACATCGAATGGCCCATCAATTGCAAATTAATCCCAACCTACTTTTACTTCATGCTGAGTTGGCTGATTTAAGGCAAATTGGAATGACGGAACTCGATGCTCAAATTCTTCATTTTAGTCAACGCAATTATCAAAACCCATTTTCAGGAAAGACAATGAATCTTTCTTTGTTGGCAAAAGCGGATGCAGAAAGTCTTTTAGAAGATATGAGCGGCTGGTTAGCTGGCAATAAAAACTCATTGAGTCAAGATTATACTTTAAGCGTCGAGGACATCGAATCTTGGATTTCCGAAGCCAATACTCACTCTTTTAAAATCTTCGCTGAGATGCCTTGAAAATGCTTTTTTAAGGATAGAAAGGTGTCGCCTTTTTACTAAAAAAGGGAGGCGACAATAGCGATTTTCGGTCGCCTATATGCCCCTAGTAGGAATTTTTTTTTTTAATGCTTAGAGACTGTTTTGAAAATAATTGAAAGTGAAAATCAAAATCTTGGAAAGCTTCCAAAGGAAAGTCAACATAAAAATCCCACCAAATGACTAGAAACTACGAATAATATCGACAGGTTTTTTTATTTCTATATTTGGAATTATGTGTTCAAAAAACATAGATAATTCCAAATATAAGGTTACATCTGGAATTATCTCATTTCAGAAATTCTATTATAAATGATAGGTAGAACTCAAGAAATAAAAAATATTACAACGAGTTGATTAAGAAGCGATAGCAATTCATCGATTACACCAATACGAAAAAGCAAGTCTTTCTAACTTTTATCACCAATCATCAGATTATCGAAAATATGTATTCTTCCGAAATTGTAGATGCAGAAGTTCAATTAGATGATTTGATTTCTGAATAGAAATAAAATAGAAAGTTGACGCTAAAAATGCCAATAGAAAAGCGACTAAATGAAGAATCATCCAGCCGCTTTGTCATAAAATTAAGCATGGTAAATATAGTGAAAAATTAGGAAAACACGTGTTTTTTGACTGCTTAAAAATGAAAGAAAATTTAATCAAATCAACTCTAGCATTTCAACAGCATTAGCCTCCACCTTTTCACTAGGCGCTGTATGGAAATTACTCCTTCCTCTCCTACTCCAAACCCACATTTTCAATCCAAAACCTTTAACTAATAAATAAAGAAGTAAGAACTCATATAGAAATATTCTTTCCTCCTCACCAAGCCAAAATCAACCCCACCTTTTCGGCTTGCCTCTGCTCCCCGAGCAGCAGGCGAATAGCTACCCCTTCTGCGCTGTCCCCACCGAGCCGCTATACCTGCCTCCAATGCTCCTCACTAAATCTTCAGCAGGTATGGACGCTCCCTCGCTCGGTGCGTACAGCGCTGCTCGTGCCAAGCACAGGGCTACTATGGTTGAAATTTATCTGCTCGTGCAAAGGCGGTTGCAGTTATAATTTTTAGAAGAGTAATTTTACTGGTGGCGTGTAGATGAGTTTTTCCTTTCCTAGATATTCGTACAAAGGTTTATTCGCTTTGATGGTTTCCTGACTAGTGAACCAAGTTCCTCCCGTTCTTTCTTTGGTGTAGAATGCTAGCGTACAGTCAGCTAGTTTCACCAGTTCTTGGTTCCTGAGGAGTGGTGCAGATTTGGCAGGGTGAATTTTGTAGTTGGGTTTTATTATTTGCGTGGGGATCTTATTTTCCTCTGCCCAATTTTGAGCAAGTGTATCTGCCCCTTTTGCGCCACCATGTAAAAGTATTGTTATGTTTTTATTTTGCCGTTTTTGCACTTCTTCAATTGCT
This sequence comes from uncultured Saprospiraceae bacterium, assembly GCA_964564545.1. GTDB lineage: Bacteria > Bacteroidota > Bacteroidia > Chitinophagales > Saprospiraceae > CAJQQY01. Next base: position 10,191 of record CAZMBP010000069.1, on the reverse strand, counting down.
AGCTTTAAAGCTGCGATATCCTTGAATTTTCGGCTGCCAGTTATCAATAATTTCATACTTTAAGATACGCATTTTTCACTTGTTTTAATAACTTTTAAAGCGTCGTTTACGCATATTGTTATCTATAATTTAGCAGAATAAAAATGTAAAAAAACAATACATTTACATTTCAATTTTACCCTCGATTTTCGTATATTTATATAGGAAAACAAAGGAAATTATTCCTCCTTTTTTGTCATAAAATTAAGCATCAATGAACAATTTACGCACCATTACGGGAGTGGATAATTCCACTTCCCGTACCAACCAGCTATTGGATTCCATCAATGCGGATATCGAGTCTTTTGACCATTCGCAATTATTAGAAGAAAGAGAAATTGCCATCACTACCCTACTACAGATTGGTGATGAATCCGAAAATTTACATCAACACATTAGAGGTGATTTACTAAGAAAAGAGGCTGCTTTCACTTTAGAGGATTGCGCCTTTATTCAAGAGTTCTACCATTTTCTTTGTGGGAAGCGACTTCCTTTTTAAATACCTGCATAAGAACTTATAAGCATTCTATGAGAAGCTATTGGTCAGCGGCGAGGTCTTGTACCTCGCTGCCCTTTAATCCTATTTTCTAAACCTTTTTATGTTTTTATAACAATACATTTACATTTTAAAATAAATTAAAAAAACGGCAGCAGGATTTTTTCAAACTATTTTTTTAATCATTTAAAACATACCATTATGAAAAATTTAATGCCTATTACCAACTTTAAAAAAACAGAATTGATCACCCCTGATGGCGAATTGAAAATCAAATACCTCTCTGGTTATCCCCGCTCTTATCGTTTTGATGCTTCTCGCGGAACGATAAACGAAAATGGCGAAACAGTATTGACCAAGAAAGGAGAACCGTTCACTTTTGCGCCTATCGCCTACAGAAAGTTTCGCGACGACATTATGGGCTTTGGCACTAAAAATTGGATAGAGTTTTTCTTCCTCAACGAATCCTTGCAAGTTTGCGCCTTGATGTTTCATGGCTATAGTGTGGATGAATTTATGCGGTTGGTTAATCGTATGTTTTATGACGATGTTTCTCCTTGCGACTGTTTGATTACGGCTACACCTAATGAAAAAGTGAGCAACAATCCCGAAGCAAAAGGACAGAAGTATTTTATCGCTGAATTTTCGTATCAACCCTTACCACAAGAGGAAGCGGCGAAGTTGGCAGATGCTACCGAGTCACTTCAAATTTGGCGACAAGATACGACCACCGGTGATGCAGAAATTCAATTATTCCAAAATTGGTATCCTCCGCATATGGCTGATGGAAAAGCATTGCCTGAACATCCAGAAGAAGCAACAGCTTTACTTCAAAAAGCAACAGGTGCTTAATCTTCCTAGGGAGCGATCCATTCGCTCCCCATTTTTAATTCCTAATCTTATTGCCATGAAAATAAAACTAAAACCACAATGGAAAACTGAATTCTTCCATTTCCTCTATTACACCAAAAGAGAACGAGATAGCTTTTTGATTTTTGAAATCCTCCTAGTTGGAATGTTAGCCCAAAAAACAAATATGATCTTTGAGTTCAATATTTTGATGCTGGTTGTTATTCCCATCATTTATTTATGCTGCTCCATTTTAATCTACCGAAAGAAAAAACGAGAAATAGAAAAAGTCAAAAACTATCAGAAGGAGGATAACGATAATGAATTTGAGGAAGATGAACTCCCATTTTAACCACATCTTGTAACAATGTTCTTACATCTCTGACAAATTCAACTTAAATGCTATTTCTCAAATCCTTATCTTGAGAGCATAACTTATTTGTATAATCTTAAAATCACCCACAACTATGAATCTTCAAAAATTAAAGGAGTTGCAAAATCCAAAAAACCAGTTAACCATAGAAGAATTAATCTTCCTCAAAGGAGGTATTGGAAATGATGATATTGAATCGACAATTGCAATCGATCATTTTGAAGCAAGTTAATTTTTGTGTTTGTTTTGTTCCATATTTAGAAAGTCTTATGGTTGAAAAATCATGGGACTTTTTTATTTGGAACAGATTCCTTCTTGTGGCAATGTTCTCAAAATTAAAGGTGAGAACTTTGAGTGTTTGAGAACATTGAGCATTTCGGTCTTATTAACTTCTTTTTGCTGCAATATGCTAACAATATATTTACGTAAAAATGAAGGGTACTCAAAACTCTCACTTTACTCAAAATTCTCACCTTCGTTTTTGAGAACTTATTTACTCATTTTCTGACTTCTTGGAAAATACACCATGCCCAATTTGTTCCACAAATCCATTTTTATATTTTTTTAAAAGCCGATCTACCGTTGCCCGACTCAGGTTATATTGAATCCCCATTTTAATAGCATCTTGTCGGTTAAATTGCTTGGGGAGACTATCAAAGAAATCTTTTTTATGATTTTTTACTTTTTGGAAGGGCTTGCGTTTTTGTTTAGGTAAATGCTCAAACATAAATAACCCATGCGCCCAAAAAACTTCGATCATTTTGATGCCAATGATAAAATCTGATGGAGAACAGAAAACAATAGTGGCTGATTCCTTTGCCTCAAACTTCCGGACTGCCGTCAAGATCATCAGGATCCTAAATAAGATGACCCCCAATCTTTTAACCAAACTCGACGCCTCCAAATCATTAAAAGCAGAAATCTGATCTAACAGCTTTCGGAAAAAGTCATTCAAAAAATTCCATTGGTCTTTGCTCAATTTCATTTTCGTTGGATGCGCTTCTAACCATTCTACCATGGTTAAAACCTCCTCGGAGAGTTCCCGATAAAAAGCCAACAAATCAAATTCTCTTTCATCTTCCGAAACATCTCGCCAATCGGTATCCGTGCTAAAAACATAAAATAAAAATCGACTAAACAATCCATCTTCCGGACTCGGAATCAATACATAAACTTGATCTGGCGTTCCTGATAAAGCCACCGACAACCTCGGTTCTTTTATTTCAAACATCTCATCCGCCGATTTACGAGCATAGGAAACACTCTCAAAATGAAAGGCTTTTCGCAACAAATCTGAAAAGCCTCCCCAATCTTGTTTCAACGCATTACTTAAGGTATCAGCTTCTGTTTCACAAATGGTCCCTGAGCCATTGGAGTTTTTTAACTGCCGAATGACCATCGCGGCACTCGAATTGCCAGGAAGAAAAAGCGTCTTTTTATTTAAAGGTTTTGGTTCCTCTGGAAAGGAAGGAATTTTCCTTTTTCGAAAATCTGAAATAGCCATCTGGTATTTTTCCATTGCTTCGTTGTAATCTCTTTTTTGAGATGCATACGCCTCCATATATTTTTCATGCAATGCATCTCCCAAAATTTTAGCATAACGTAAAGCTCCTTTTCCACTTGCTGCAGGAGCGACAATAAACCCAAAGAGATTGGGGAATTGTCGATTCCGATCATACAATCCTTCGACCTTCAACAAACTGCCACTCAAGATCAACAAAGCGCCAGTTAAGAAAATATCTCGCTCTCTTTTCGTTTCCAAAACATCACAACCTCTTTTTAATAGACTGGGAAGATCTTGAAAAATAGAATCTGGGAAACAAGGCGTTGCCAACATTTCTTCTGCAAAAGTGGTGGCTGGATTCTTTGCTTCCTTCAATTGCTGGAACTTTGATTGTTGATAATTAATATGGTGTTCATTTTGATGATGCTGAAAAACACTTTGGATCGTCTTCCTGATTTCACTTTTTGCTAAATCAAATTTATGTATGGCAAAATCTAAAACGGCCGATTCTGGTATGCCTGCTCGATTGCAATTGGACGCAAAGAGATAAACAAAATTATTTCGATTCCCCTTGACATACTGTGATTTGTTTTGGGTAAAATCTAAACATGCTTGGAGGCTTTTCTCGCTGTTTGGTTTTTTATTCTTAGCAAAAGGAAAAGCTTTTGAAGCTGGTTTAATTTTCATCTTCGCTTCCAATGGTAATGACTTGACAACCGATTCTTTCACGACAAATACTTTGCTCTTTGGGTGGAAAAATAAATTTTGGTCATAAGAAAAAAAGCATAACCGGGGAATGTCTTTTCCTGATCGATCAATTTTTAAGCGTAACTTTTTTTCATAAAATTCAGCTACTTGTAAGTACGCAGCAAGATGCTGCTCCTTCCTCGAGTTGACTTGAACAATTACCTTTAGCCCATTGCCACTAGGACTTAAAAAGCAAGCGTACGTGTAAGTGATTGCTCGAATGACTTGCATCGATTTTGCCAAAACCTCCTTGGGCAATTTGTCAATATCCAAAATCACCATGGAATGATATTCCTTTAAATTCGCCATCGTTCGACCACCTTCGAACTGCCCAGAAACGGTGAAAGCCTTCAACTGTTTTTTTGTTTGGTCTGCTATCTCTTGATCCCCTCGTTGCACCGCGCTACGCACGGCGAGCACTTCCTCGCGATAGACACCTTGTTGAATGGCTTTCAAAATTTCTGGCAAAGTTCGGTGGCCGATAACCTGCGAAAATTTTCTAAATATGGTTATCTGTTTCATGGTTGCTAGTACTTAATTTGTGCTCGTAATGGAAATGGAATACTCGCAATATTGATATGCGCTTTCAAATCATAAGACATCGTACATAAATGTTGGATGTCCTCCCCTGCTTTTGACAATCGTTTGGTGCCTAGTTTTCTTTCAAAATATCGATACGCTCTGCGAAAAATTTTAACATGAGATTCGATGCCTTCTTCTGATCGTAGGATAAAACAAATGCCATGTCCCATCACATTTTTAAAACTAGCAAAGACATATGGGTTTCTATATAACAATGATCTTACATATTCATATTCTTTGGGGTGTAAGTATTTTATTTCAAAAAATAAATACCCAGAGTAGTTGATTAATCTCAATTGATGAACCTCTAATTTAAAATTTCCAGCAATGGAAAATTTGGGGATCTGACGACGTTGAGGTTCAATTAGAGTATCTAACTCTCGTGCATGCATATCGCGAAATCGCTCGACCATATCTTCATAATTTCCACGTTTTATTTTACTAATAAAAGTGAGGAGAGGTTGAGACGATACTACTCTTTTGGGGTATCCAAATAAGGTGACTATTGACATAAGTATGTTTGTTTTAGAGACTGTTTTGCAATTAATTGCAAAACAGTCTTTTAAGTGTAAAAAAAAACTCCCCTTAGGGATTGTGGATACATACCTCTCCTAGGCCATCGCGATTGCAATAGCTAGCTGTTTATTCTAAAATGTATTTAGTCTGTTATAAAAACACTTCGATGCGTGAAATAAAATGCATCATTCAAAAAGGTTCTCAACTTTTTATTGCTTCGATTTTCTTTTGAATGGGCAACGGTTGCTGGTGATGGTCGTCTAAAAATTTTCCAATATCAGAAAGTCGGTAATAGATTTTTTTCCCTTCTTTACTATATCCGATTTTTCCCTCTTTTCGCCAGGCATGAGCCGTTCGAGCAGAGATGTTCATTAACTTGGTGAATTGTTTGTTATCCATAAATGCTTCATTTGGAACGGTAATTTTCTTTACCTGACTTTTGATTTCTTCTAATTCCGTTTTAATTTTTTCAAAAGCTTCTTTACTTAAAGTGACTGTTTCCATATGTAAAAATTTTAGTGATGAAATAATGATTTGTCAACAGCAAAGTAAAGCTAAAAAATTGTTCCCCTGGTTACCCAATTGGTACCCGGGTACCAATTGGGTAACCAGGGGAACTTTTTAAATCACTAAAAACTCATTCCTAAAAATCCTTTTTTTGATCATTCATTAATTTCTCCATTTCCTCCTCAGAAATAATAATTTGTTGACCAATATTTGGATGCTTATTCGCTTTGGATGGTTTTAAGTAACTCCGAATCGTTTCGGGATTAAATAGGGTTCCATCTATTTTGCAATATCGCTCCATGATCATATCGATCATTTCTTGCGTGGTCAAATCTAGCAAAGTGTTTCCTTTGTGAGTTTTATAAAGTGTTTGATAATACATATGCACCAATTGATTAACCGTTCCCCGCCAACGATACCGTTTAGTAAAAACATTGTTATGTTGTTGATCATCCAACTGATTTGACTCGATGGAATATTGAGGATAAAGGTTTCTTTTCTCCTCGACCAAATCTATTAATTCTGAAAACAATTTAGCTTTGCCACCTCGAATCAAAACTTTAAAATTATTTTCTAATAATAGATAAAGCGAATTCAACCATCGAAATGGCTTAACCACCAATCTACATTGGTAGTCCAAAAAAGAAATTCGCTCTTTCTTTTTTAAAGCAAACAACGCACGTAGCAGGAGGATACCATATCGTTTATGATCAAATCCTCCTTGCATGGGGAAATCATAAACAATATCAAAATGGTGAAGTTGCTGATGGGATGATTGCTTAGTTGGATATTCTACAAATACCATCCGTTGGATTTCATCAACGGGTATTTTCATCAGATTATAATTTTAATTTAGTTTCCAATAGTAGTTTAATAAGTAGAGTAAACTCTAGTAAGCAGACCCTAATAGCTGATGCTCTTTCATACATCAATTTTTAGTACTTACACATTTGTTTCTTACTTCGCCAACTTTGCTTCGATGAATTTGAAAATGGATTTTAAAACAACTTCTCGGTGTGAGATAGTAGAAAAGGAAAGTTAAGGAGGATTTTTTATTAAAACAAATTGTTTTAATAATTAAAAGAAAAATACCCTTTTTAGGGTAGTGATTGGCCTCTTTTTTTTAGGATACTATATTTTTCATAACAATATACTTACGTATTTAGACAGGATTCTATAAGCGTATATTCTTAAGCTCTGACAATATTGATCATCAAGAAATATTCATCAAAGTGTCCGAGTTTAAAAATATACGCTTTCGGGATTATAGCCCCTCCTCCTTCCGTCCTTCCAAAGCTTCTCGAATCCCATCAATCCCATCCGTGAAAGCTGTCATCTGCGCCAGAATTTGCGCCATTGGATTATTGCCATCCAGGTTACGGAATAATTTATTTTTATTAAAAACTTTTTTGATGTCCTCCCAGCGGGATTGTTCTGTGGGACTCATTTCACCAATGAGTTCTTTTAGCTTTAAGAAATTGGCTTCCGCATCGTTGGTCAGCGTTTGAGACTCATTTTCATAATGAGTAAAAATTAAAGTCTTCAATTCTTGATCGTTCATAATGGCTACCGCTTTTTCAGAAAGTTTATTCATGTCTCGATAAGAACCTTGCAATTTAAAAGCGGGCTCTGTTCGGTAATCATCCGAAATGGCAGCAGAATGAATGTAGGCTTTATTGACCTTCAAAACGACATCTCGAATCAAGAGCATTTTTTTCATGATGGCTACATACTCTTTTATTTCTTCGGGCGTATGGTTGGAGGTAAATGCTATGTTGTCCTGGTTTCCTGTTTCTGCAATTTTTAAAATCGTGTGTACATCTTGGAAACTTTTGTTACTCAGTTTTTGCAGAACCGGATTAGAAGTAATGGCATTTTCGATATAGCTCAATTTGAAAACCGTCTCTGAGTCACCAATGATATCTCCCAAATTATAAATATCCGCTCGGTTAGCTAGCATGTCAGGTATCTGGAATTTCTCTCCACTTTCCGTATATGGATTACCAGCCATAATAACACAAAAACGCTTGCCTCTCAAATCATAGGCCTTGCTTTTATTTTCATACACCCCTTCTAGCTTTCGTTGTCCGTCACAAAGAGAAATGAATTTTTGCAAAAATTCAGGATGACAATGTTGAATATCATCAAGATAAAGCATGACATTATTTCCCATTTCCAAGGCTAGATTTAGTTTTTCTAATTCTTGTCGGGCTGCTAAATTTGTTGCCTCCATAGGATCAAGCGACCTAACCTGGTGCCCTAAAGCTGGGCCATTTATTTTCATAAAAATCAACCCCAAACGATCCGCGATGTATTCCATCAATGTCGTTTTTCCATAACCTGGAGGGGAAACGAGTAACAACATACCCATCCTATCTGTTCGGGTATTTTCGCCCACCGTTCCTATTTGCTTGGCTAAATTATCACCGAATAAAGGGAGATAAACTTTATCAATTAATTGATTTCTGACAAAAGAACTCAACACTCGTGGCTTAAAATCCTCTAAATTCAATTTATGCTTAAAGTCTATGGCCACTTGTTTTTTAAGCGCTTGAAATCTTTTAAAACGGGGCACCACCGATGTGGTGTATTGCTCCATTTTATCCATAAAAATATTATAGTCGAGTTGATAGGTTCCTTGTTCCAGCAATGGATGATCACCATGAAGTTGATCAACGGTCAGCGTCGTAGGTACTTTTAACACTCGATCTTTTTTGTAATCATCCAAAAATAAAAGCGTAGCTGTTTCTGCTAAAACTCCAAACAGGTTGTTGGTTGTTTGTTCTAAATAAGCTTGTACCCATTTTTGAATCAATAGGAATTGTTCAGACTTTTGTGCTTCTAATTCAAGTACAGAATCTCGGTACTTATTTTCTGATTTACTAGTTTTTAAAAACTGTAAAAATGATTCCCGTAAATTCGCTGCTTCCTGACTTACAATAAAACGATCTCCTCTTGATAATTCTCGAAATAAATATTGAGCGACTTTACTAGCGGCTTCTTCTCCAAACAAGTTGCTCTCTTGCTGAAATAATTCTATAACTGCTTTTAACTCATTGATCAGGTAATCGAAGCCCTGTGTCTCTGGAAAAACTTTAAGGATGGTTCCGGCGCTACTTAGCTGCTGCTGAAATAATTCTTGTTGCTTTTTATTCAGAAAATGTTTCCAAAAAATATTAGCGCAAGCTCTGACATTAGAAGAGAAATATAAAAGATCAATATTTTCTGACAAGTCCAATAAAGCTTTTAATAATTGATGCGCATCCTCATCATGAATTCCCGTGGTATATCCTTCTTGATATCGAGTGGCGGTATTTTCTTTGATGAGATCTAGGAGTTGCCCATTCGCATTGTTTAGTTTTTCTTTATCAATAGAGTGAAATAGTTCATAGGCTAAATATTCAGATCGATAAATCTCTGCTGTTTCCGAAATGAGTGATTGTGCCCAGACGGATTTCGTTTCCTCTAAAGCAGGGTCTTTAATGATGGAGAAAAAATCGGTTCCAGTAAGATGAAAAAATAATGCTTCTTTTTCTTGGACAATGGTCAAGTCTAGCGGTTGAATATTAACCGAGAATTTGTGCTTGCCCAATTGAATAATATTTTCACCATCAACAAATAAATCCTCTCGATCTCTAAACTGTCGGATGGTTTCTTCTTTTAGCGCTTTTAATTTTGTTTGGACGGTATTCGCCTTATTGCTATCATCCAATTCATTCAATTGGTTGATGAGATCCCGCACTTTATCAATCATTAAATCACCTGCAAAGAAACCGTTAATTTCGTCCAGGGTCTTTATATTTTTAACTCGGGTTTGGATGCCATTTAGAATTCGGTCTGCTGCTTTTTGCAAGGCAAGCGTTCTATTGTTCCGTGCTTCCTTAAGGCTGTTTTTTCGGTTTTCAAATGCGGTGTATACTTCTTCCCGCTTATCTGCAATCTTAATAATAAACTCATCAAACTCGACGAACTTACTTTCCAACTCTTCTAATTGAACCATAAGTTTGGTGAGGTATTCATCACTTTTTTGAGGCGTATCTGCCAGATCAAGATAGCTGATGATCCCTTGATCGAGGAGTTTCATTTGTGCGTTAAATGATGCAATGGCTTCCTTACCACCTAGGCTCTTTTGTTTCTTTTTTATGGCTGCTTTCACCTGGTTAAGTCCAGCAAACATAGCAGATATAGATTCAATGATTTTGCTGGTATGCGTGGCATCTTCGATATTCAAGTTGTTGACAATTTCAATCAACAATTCCAATTCTTGTCCTATTTTTTCGACATTATTTTCTTTGACCTTTGCTTCTGCGGCCGTCTTAATCGTTTCTAAATCTTTTTGTTCTAGTGCTATTTTTTCTAGATATGGTTTTAGTGCATTGTCTTCCAACAAGAATTGAACACAGTCGTTGGACAACTGCGTATTGATCTCAGCACATTCCGTTTCCAGTTTTTCAAGGAGGGGTAAATCAGTATATCTCAATTCTTTCAATGAAATGATTTGTCCTCGAAATACTCGAAGTTCTGCCAAGGTTTCTACAAATAAATCAACCTTGTCAAAAGTTTGAGAACGACTATGCT
>CAZMBP010000068.1:0-34452 GCA_964564545.1 uncultured Saprospiraceae bacterium | reverse complement strand
CATTGAATTGGATTTTGACGTTGATATCGATCAATTTTTAACTCAATTCAGGGCTATTGGCGAGAAAAATTCTGAAATCGAAGAAGGCAGTTATCTTTTCGAAAACTTAAAAATGAACATTGCCAATTCAGAATCTTCTGGTGGAGATGGAAATGGACTTTCTTATTTCTATTCCGCAAAGAATATTAGCCATTTAATTGATTAATTATTCCTTTTCCTATCCAAAACAATTCCGTCTATTTTTTACATGATTAATTTAGATAATGCTTACTTTAGTGTTTTCTAAATTAATCTAATTTACCCTAGTTGAGAAACCTAATTCCACATTTCATTCAACAACAATTCAAGGCAGGTAATGAAAATGGTAATTTCGATGCATTTACCCTGTTTATTGACTTGTCTGGTTTTACTTCTTTGACCGAAACGTTGATGAAGCAAGGGAAGGAAGGTGCTGAACAACTCTCTTTTCACCTCAATGGCATTTTTGAACCACTCGTTAATTTGGTCTATTGTGAAGGTGGATTTATTCCTTATTTTGCTGGTGATTCCTTCACCGCTATTTTTCCTAAATCTTCTGATCAAGAAACTCCTGAAATTTTAATTAAAACAGCAGAGTTATTACGTGATTTTTTTCAAAAAAATGGCGTACGAGAAACTCGATTTGGCAACTTTAATTTCGGAATAAAAATCGGTTTAGGCGAAGGTGATGTAGAATGGGGAATTGTTGGAAACAAACGAAAGTCATTTTACTTTCGAGGGAAAGCTATCAATGATGCAGCTTATTCGCAATCTGAAGCCGAGGTTCAAGAAATTATTTTAAACGAAAGTTTTAAAACTAAATTCGAAGATTTTCTTCCTCCTCTAGAATCAATAAAAGATAATTATTTTCGATTTACAGAAATAAACGATTTCCCTGAAATCGAAACTTGTGATAATAATCTTCCTCCTCTAGAGCCTGAAATTCTATCTAATTTTTTCCCAAATGAAGTAATTAGTTATGATGATAGTGGTGAGTTCCGAAATGTGATTTCAGTTTTCATTTCATTTACAGGAGTGAATACACATGAAGCTTTGAATCAATTTGTGAGTGTCGTTTTAGATGAAATCCATTCTTTCTCAGGTTATTTTAAAGAAGTCGACTTTGGAGATAAAGGAGGTGTGCTGGTCGGATTTTTTGGAGCGCCTGTTACTTTTGAAAATAATGTTGAACGAGCGATAGAATTTGTGATGGCGTTGGAAGAAGAGTTAAAAGACTTACGGCGAACAACTCCACTCAAATTTAGAATTGGAATTACTACTGGAAATGCCTTCACAGGAACTGTGGGTGGTGTGGAAAGATGTCAATATGCAGCTGTTGGAAATCGTATCAATTTAGCTGCTCGGCTGATGGGCAAAGCAGATTATGGTCAGGTGCTGGTCGATGAAACGATTCAAAAAAACTCTTACTTTAAGTTTAAACATAAGGGCGATGTTCAATACAAAGGAATTGATCGAGACATTCCGACTTATGAATTATTAGGAAAAAAAATCGAAGATCAACAAGTCTTCGGAGGAAGAATGGTTGGCCGACAAGAAGAACTTGAGCAACTGCTTAATTTTTCAAAACCAATTCTTAGTAATCATTTTGCAGGAGTTGCTTATTTGTTTGGAGAAGCAGGAATTGGCAAAAGTCGTTTGTCATTTGAAATGCGCTCTCAGCTGCGAAAAATTGGAAGCATCAGTTGGTTGACTTGCCAAGCAGATCAAATTTTAAAAAAGCCACTCAATCCTTTTATCTATTTTTTAAAAAATTACTTCGAGCAATCTTTTGAAAATACAGAAATACAAAATATCGAATCTTTTGAAAAAAAGTATTTGGATTTGTATCACGATGAAAGATTAATTGCTCATGAAGATGCTATTCAAATTCGAAAAGAACTTTCACGAACCAAATCTATTTTGGCTGCTCAAGTCGGTATCAATAGTTCTTCTTCACTCTGGCAACAACTAGATGCAAAGGGTCGATATCAAAATACCTTAGCTGCATTAAGTAATTTAATTGTAGCGGAATCTTGTTTACAACCGGTCGTTTTAGAATTGGAAGATGCGCATTGGTTTGATCAAGATTCGATTGCCTTCTTACAAGAGTTTGCAAGGAAAATGACACGTCATCCGATCTTTGTTTTAGTGACAAGTCGATATGATGATAATGGTGAAAAAGTACATCTTTTCTCAAGAGAAACTTTATTGGATGGGAAGCATAAAATTCTTGAAATTGATTTGAACATCCTTCAACCAGATGCGATTAAATATTTTGCAGAAATAAAATTGCAAGCGCCGATCAGTTCTGAATTCAAGGAACTTTTGTTGCGAACTACAAATGGAAACCCTTTTTATGCAGAACAAATTATCGAATATTTTTCTGAAAGTAATTTATTGCAAAAACGAAAACAAGTTTGGCATATCAAAGATAATAGCCTCAAATTATCGAGTTCTATTAACTCTATTTTGATGGCTCGAATTGATCGTTTATCTGTACTTGTCAAAGAGACTGTAAAAGCTGCAGCGGTGATTGGAAGAGAATTTGAGGTTCCTATTTTGAATGAAGTGATGAAAGCCCAAAAAGAATTCATTGCTCGAAATGGAGATGCACAAGCTGTTTTAAAAGAACAAATTCAAACAGCTGAGCGTGGTCAAATTTGGAGAGCTGTAAATGAGTTGAGATATATTTTTAAACATTCATTGCTGCGAGAGGCTGTTTATGATATGCAACTTCGAGCGAGGTTGCGCCGACTTCACCGATTGATTGCTGAAGCAATTGAAAAATTATATGAAGGAAAAATTGAAGAGCGTTATGCTGATTTAGCTTTCCATTTTGGGGAAGCTGAGATTAAAGAAAAAACGAACTATTATTTACTAAAAGCTGCTGATTTCAATCGGCTAAAATATCAAAATGTTCGAGCACTTGATCTATACAAACAGTTAGTAGAAAACTATAAAAAAGATCCTTCAACTGATCAAGAAGAATTAGTAAGTGTTTTGTTAAAAAAAGCGACTGTCCTCCGTTTAGTTGGAGAGTGGGATCGATGTCAGGAAGTTTACGAGGAGGCAATGGATTTAATTAAAAATCAAACTAATCATTTGTATGCAGGAAGAATTCATAATTTAACTGGTGAGTTATTAACCCTAAAAGGAAATTATGATGAAGCTAAAACTCATCTTGAAGCTGCTGCAACTCACTTTGAATTCACGGATGATAATGTTGGAAAATATCAAGTGTATGGGAATTTAGGAACCCTATTTTTTCGACAAGGAATATATGACCATGCCAAATCTTATTTTACCAAAAGCATAGAACTTAGTCGTAAACATAATCCAGACAAAGCAAATGCAGCCATCGTTTCCAATCTTGGTTTGGCTCACATGAATGAAGGAAATTATGATGAAGCCATTCAATGGCAAAAATCAGAATTAGACATTTGTGAAAAAATAAATGACTCTCAAGGAAGAGCAAACTTATACACCAATATGGGGATTGTTCTTTTTGAGAAAGGAGACTACGATGCTGCCTTGGAGAGCTATCAAAAAGGATTGAAACTCAGCGAAGACTTGGGTAATAAATTATTAGTATCCATTGCGATAGGCTGTATAGGAAGTGTCTATCAACGCAAAGGAGATTATGTAAGAGCCTCTGAACATTTTTTGAAAGACTTAACTATCAGCGAAGAATTAGGAGATAAACAAGGAATTGCTATTGCACTTGGTTTACTAGGAGAATTGCGAAGTGAAGAAGGAGAATTCGATTTAGCTCGAGGATATTTAGAAAAAAATCTAGCACTCTGCGAGGAGTTAAATTACCGAAAAGGAATCGCCAAAGCAGTCAATGCGCTTGCTGATATTTATATGGTCAAAAAAGATTATGAAAAAGCAATCAGTTTTTATAATCGTGCCATTGAATTAGCTCGCTTGATCAATAACAAGTTAGTACTTGGAGAAAGTTTGGTGGAAAAAGGCGAAGCATTAATTGAAGCTGGCCGAATCGACGAAGCTCAAACTTTTCAACAGGAAGCCAGCTTGATGATTGAAAAGTTAGGAAATCCAGATTTGATCTTCAAAGCTAAAATTTTCTCAGCCAAATTAGCGTTTGCTATGAAGGAGAAAGAAAAAGCTCAACAAATACTACAAAACTTAGTAAAAGAATATAATAGTGATTTTGAGTTAGGTGAAATTTATTTTTGGTTATACAAAATTACACAACTAGATAATTACAAAAATAAATCGCTCGCCAGATATCAAAAACTCTATGAAGAAACCCCCCTTTACCTTTTTGAAGAACGCATTAAAGAATTGAGTTAAGTTACATTCACATTATTAGTTCGTCTAATATGCTGAATTTGTTATTTTATGTTGAGGATGATTCTTATTCCACCTAGAAACTCTAAAAACTAATCAATGAAGTTACTTTTTTATATTCCAATCTTGGCGTTTCTTTTTATGAATTGTAAATCGCAACTAATGCAAGCGCAATCTCCAAAGATCCTTCCTTACTCTATTAATGAACCCCAAAGGTCACTTGAAATGCCTCCCGCTTTAAAAGAAATTTCTGGGCTCACTTTTTCACCTACCGGTGAACATCTTTGCGCTATTAATGATGAGGAAGGAGATATTTATTTTATCAATAAAAAAACTGGTGAAGTGGATCGGAAAGTGAAATTTCATGGTCAAGGTGATTACGAGGGAATTGAAACTGTTAGAGAAAAAATCTATGTGATAAAAAGTACTGGAACTGTTTATGAAGTGAGCGATATAGAAAAAGATGAAGTCAAACCGAAAAAAATTAAATATATTTTAAAGAAACCAAACGACTCTGAAGGTTTAGCTTTTGATATCAAAAACAACCGTTTGCTCGTTGCATGCAAAAGTGCTTCTTGTTTGCACAAAAGCTGTTTGATTCATACTTGTAAAAATCAAAGAGCCATTTATGCTTTAAATTTAGAAACCAATGAGATAGATCCAACACCTATTTTCATCATTGATTTGGAAGAAGTTCAAGCTTTTTTAAAAAATAATAAATCAGAGGACGAATTAGATATTTTCAAAAAATTCATCTCTCTGGAGAATGACTATATTCCTTTTCATCCAAGTGCTCTTGCAATTCATCCAACGTCCGGAGATATTTATATTTTATCTTCAAAAGGTAAAACCATGATGGTCTTAAACCCCTATGGAAAGATTATCGCATTTGAGAAGTTGAATAAAAAAATTCATACTCAACCAGAAGGAATTGTTTTTGATAATGACGGAACATTGTATATTTCTAACGAAGGGAAGAAAGGAGGAAATGGAACAATTTCTGTTTTTATACAAATGTAATCACCTTGTTATAAAAACATTTGCAAATAAAAAGAGGTGTTAACTAGGACTAGTTAACACCTCTTTTTTTTAGTCTTTAAAAACGAAAATTATTTCGCTTCTAAGTTAATTTGCAAAGTGATATCATCACTAATAATGTTGTCACCAATTGCACCTGCTAATCCTGATCCATATTTAACTCCCCAGTCAGTTCTGTTAATTTTGAATTTATCAGAAATAGCAGTCAAAGAACCATCTTCTTTTGCTACAACTAATGCAGGAAAAGTAACGCTTTTCGTAACTCCTTTCAATGTTAAGTTTCCAGTAATCATACAGTTAGCTTCATCAGTATCTGCATCAGCTACCGATGTAATGCTGAAAGTTGCTTTTGGAAATTTTTCAACATCAAAAAAGTCAGCACCTTTTAAGTGTCCTTCCAATTTACCTTGCTTTTCAGCATCACCTGCTAAGTCCGTATTTTTCAAAGAAGCCATATCAATTACGAAATCTCCGCTTTTGATTTTATTTCCTTCAGCAGAAAAAACTCCTGACTCAATATTCAACGTACCTTTGTGATCGTAAGCTAATTTAGCTCCTGTCCAGTTAATTGTACCTGCTGTCGCTGAGTAATTTTTTGCAGCAGCTGTTGGAGTTGCTTTTGTATCAACTGCATCTCCTGTTTTTGCAGCTTTTGTCTTGTCGTTTTTACAACTAGCAACTAATGCTAACATCATAAATACGAATGAAAATTTAATTAATGTCCTCATGTTAAATTTATTATTAGTGTATTAAGAAATAAGAAGATGCAAATTTATACTTTTATAAAGTAAAACAAGCTTATTAAGGTTTAAAAATAAAGATTGTTATTTAGGCGTATGCATTTTAAGAAAGAGACTTTTGTAGATTATTTGTTTTTGTTAGTACTGCTCTTAGGAAGTTTGTGGCAAGTTAGTTTCCTCCAGACCACCATGAAATGGGATATCATGGACATCACTCTTCCATGGAATTACTATATAACCGAATGTCTTGCCAATGGTGAACTTCCACTTTGGAATCCTTTTCTCAATGGAGGTTTTGCACAGGTAGGAATCAATGATACTTGGAATCCAATTACATGGTTGATTGGGTGGATTTTTGGATATGATGCGGTTGTGATTCAATATCAATATTTAGCTCATCTTTTTTTTAGTGGTATTGGTTTTTATCAATTAGGAAAATATTTTGGCTGGTCTCGAACGACACGATTATTGACTGCTTCCAGTTTTATGTTATCAGGTTTTATGATCGGAAATGCACAACACTTGGGTTGGACAATTGGAGCATCATGGTTGCCCTGGATATTTTTGGTATATAAAAAATGGGAAAAAGAGCCTACTCCATTGAAATCAGTTTCCTTGGCAACTATATCAGCTTTGATGTTTTTGGGTAGTTATCCAGGTGTATTTGTCGGAACCGTGTATATATTGTTAGGACTTTTTGTTTTTCGAGTTATTCAGGTTTCCCGCAAGCGTAACTTTTCTTTTTTGAAAAAAATAATCGGGTCAGCATTTCTTTCAGGAACTATATTTTTAATGTTGACTTTAGTGGCTTGGTTGAGCATGTTGAGATTATCAGAATACATCAATCGAGGAGATAGTTTTTCACTTGAATCAGCTTTATCGGGTTCTCTTCCAATTGAAGCAATAATTACTTTTTTATTCCCATTTGCTTCCGTTTCAAGTATGGTGATGTGGGAAAATGATTGGACATTGGTAAATTGTTATTGGGGCTTATTGCCATTTTGCTTTTTAATTTTTTCTTTACTCCAAAAATTATTTGATCGACAAGGAGAAAGTATTTTAGCAAAAAACAAATGGTATTTATTTGGTGGTATTTTATTTTTTGCAATTGCAATGGGAAATGATTTACCACTTCGAACTTGGATGTTTGAATTTGTTCCTTTGATGGATATTTTTCGACTGCCTACTTATTTTAGAATTTTTGGAGTATTCTTTTTCCTTATCGCAAGTGGTTTTTCCATTAACTACTTTTTGAAAAAAGATTTATCGAAAGGACTTTATAAAAAAACTTTAGCTGCAGCTGTGGTAATTTTAGCTATCACACTTTGGGCGAAAAACAATGCTTCTATTCACAGTCAAGCTTTTGTAGAAAGAAATGGAAATTTTGAATTAACGGCTGACGCACAGTTTTACAACAATATATTTACACAAGGTGCTTTGCATTTTATGTTGTTAATTTTACTCTCTATTGGTTTGATTTTTTTGAAAAAAAATCACTTGAGAAAAGGATTGCTTTTAATGGTAGCCTGCATCGATTTATTTTTTGCTGCTCAATTCAACATCTCCTCCACAGTCATTCATGATGTCGATCCGAAAATAGTTAATGAAAAATTTCATTATTATTCTCCCGAGGAGTACCCTTTGCCTTCGATCGATCAGCCATTTGAAAAGTTGCATCGTGTAGCGAATTTTGACTATGTGCATTTACACATCAACTTAAATCATTTTCATAAAATTCCTTCGCCAAATGGAGCAAGTCCTGCTTATTTTAAGTGGACTGCTAAAGCAATGGCAGATAGTCTTTTTCAAAAAACCATTCAAAACCCATTAGTTTTTGCTGCTGAAAAAATTAGTGCCGAAGGAATAATTGATGAGCAAACCATTGATACACTTTCATTTGAAAAAATCAACTTATTGCATTATTCTCCAAATCAAATTGAAATGGAAAGTGATTTTGATAAACCGCAGTTTATCGTTTTTTTACAAAATTATCATCCAGATTGGAACGTATTTATAAATGAAAAGGAAGTTCCAATCATTCAAACCAATGGTACTTTCTTAGCTGTAAAAATTTCTGAAGGAAAACAAAAAATCAAATTTGTATTTGAACCAGAAGTGGAAGTGAAAGCTTTTTATGGAAGTGTGGTGAGTTGGATTTTTATCTTTATCTTTTTCACAACAATGCTTTTACGGAAGAGATATGAAGATTAGAGATTATTTTTTATCCTCCTTTTTAATCTCATTTAGAGTTTCTATTGCATCAAAAAGACTTTTAAGTATAGTAATATTCTTGGTTGATTCCACATCTTGCGCAACAACTTGATAACCTGATAATAAAATATCGGCTTCTGGAAATGATTCAGATAATTGATCGACATATTGTTGAACAGGTTTGTTCGCATATGTTTCAGTTATCATAGTGAAGATGTAATTAGGTTTTGAAATTCGATAAGAATCGATCAAATCATTGGTACTGATATTTTGCCCTAAATAAATAACTTGATTTCCTCTACTCTTTATCAAATAATGCATAAATAAAATACTCAACTCTTGTTTTTCTCCTTCAGGCAAATAGACAAAAAATTTATTGCAGTTGCGTCCGCCATAATGTGGTAAACTATCAATGGCAACAATGATTTTTTGCCGAATCAAATTACTAATGAAATTTTCTTGTGCAGGAACAATAGAACCAGTCAGCCACATCAAACTTAATTTATCCAAAAAAGGATAGATAACTTCGAGCATAGTTCTTTCAAAGCCAATTTGACGAATATTAGTGGAAACAATTCTATCAAACTTCAACTCATCCATTTCAATCATGGATAACATTAAAGCATCTAATTGGGCATCCCCATCAAAATCAATTACAGAAATTTCTGAAACCCTCCTTGCTATCTCCTCTTTCTCCATTTCAGCAATTTTCGAAATTTTTATTCCATTTCGGTTGAGCAAAGCAACATTCAAAAGAATCTTGAGATCCGTATCCATATAGTATCGAATATTGGTCTTAGTTCGCTTAGGCTTCACTATGCCGTAACGTTGCTCCCAAATTCGAATTGTGTGGGCTTTGATACCACACAATTTCTCAAGATCTTTTATGGAATAAACAGCCAATGTATAATTATTTAGTTATGATGTTTTTTTTAGGAAATTAGATTTTCGAAAGCCCATCTCTTTAATTGCAAGGCATGATTTCAAGTGGAAACAGATTTTTTCTGAAAAGGTTTAAGGAAAAGTCCTTTGAATTTGTGTGTAAAATCAATTATTCTAGACATTTAGTCATAAAATCTATAGAATAGAGTAACTGAGAAAATTATAATTACGTAAATTTAAGCGCCCGATAAGCCAAATAAATATTATTTTCATCATTATTTTCGAAACCTATCATTGATCTTGCTTAAAATCAACTAGATTTCTCAAGTAACATCCTTGTAATTAATCATTTTCAATTTTCAAAATTGAGTATAAATCATTTTTTTATGGAATCATTCTACTTCAACTTTTTAAATCAGAATAGAAAAAAGTCTTTTTCTCTTTTGATTATTTTGTTATCTCTCTTTTCTACCCAATCTCTTTTTGCACAAATTATTCCTACGGCAGGTGAAACAGAATGTTTTGTTGCAGGAAATGGTGGAGTGTTTGCAGATCACGGAGGAACAGAAGCTAATCCTGTAGCTGGGACTGATCCCGCAGGTTTTTATTTCAATTGCGGATGTGAAACGATAACAACTTTATGTTCGCCAGATGGAAGTGCCATTACCTTGGATTTTACTGCTTTCGATGTTTTCGCAACTTTTGATTACATAGAAATTTATGATGGAGATTCCAATGCAGGAACTCTTCTTTATGATAATGGAGCTGGCGGACCAAATGCAAATGATAACCTCTTGGCTGATATGGTTGCATCGAATGGTTCTTCAACTTTTGTTGGGACAACTGGATGTATTACTGTTTTGCATTTTGCAACAGCAGTAGTTAATCGATTAGGTTGGGAAGCGGATGTAACTGTTGCGAGTGGTGCTACTCATCCTGGAGATAACTTGCCTTGTGGAACTAACTTGAATTGCTTGGCTCCGCCAAATGTGGGAGTTGATAATTTAACTAATTCATCTGCAGATATTACTTGGGCAGTTTCTGACTCAGCTGATACTTATAACGTTGAGTATGGATTAGCTGGTTTTACTTTAGGATCTGGGACTTTGACTAATACAACTGATTTGTTTTTAAATTTAACTGGTTTACTGCAAAATACTGACTATCAATTTTATATTCAGTCAGATTGTGGCGGTGGTGAAATGAGTAATTTTGCTGGACCATTTTCATTTACAACACTTCTTTCTTGTCCTGCCCCTACCAATGTGATGATAACTGATGTTAACTCAACTTTTGTAGATATTAGTTGGGATGCTTCCTTTGCAGCCTCTAGCTATAACGTGGAATATGGATTAGCAGGATTCACTCCTGGAACAGGAACTGTTATAAATACAACTGATCTTTTTGCAACGATAAGTGGTTTGACACAAAATACTGCTTATGATTTTTATGTTCAATCAGATTGTGATAATGAAGTGAGTAATGATGAAACAGTAAATTCATTTACCACTACATTTAATAATCCATGTGATTATACCATAGAATTGTTCGATTCATTTGGTGATGGTTGGAATGGTTCGATACTAAATGTTACAGTTGGAGGTATCTCTACAGATTATACTTTTACAACAGGTAATTCGGCAACATTTACGATTAATGCAGGAAGTAATTTACCATTGATTTTTACTTATTCTGCTGGTTCATTTCAAAATGAAGTTACTTACAATATTTTAGATCCTGATGGAAATATAATTTTCTCTGATGGACCATTTCCATCGACTGGAGTTGTTTTTGAAACTTTCGCTTGTCCAACTTGTCCTGGAGCGACTAACTTAGGTGTTGATGATTTATTTGGATTATCAGCAGATGTAAGCTGGACTGATTCTGATTCTTCAGGAATCTGGCAAGTAGAATATGGTCCAACCGGATTTTTACCAAATACAGGAGCTGGTATTACTTTCACGACAAATGATCCATTTGGTTCATTGACTGGTTTGGATGAAAATTCTACTTATGATTATTATGTAATTAGATTTTGTGATAATGGTGATACTAGTGCTTTGGCAGGACCACACACTTTTACAACTATTACGTTGAATGATGTAGGGATTTTAGATATCTCTTCTCCTCTCTCAGGTTGTGGATTGACTGATGCTGAGACAATTACTATCCGAATGACGAACTATGGTTCGAATCCTCAATCACTCGTTCCTTTCAAATATAGTATTAATGGAGCAACCGCAGCAATCAATATTCCTTTGGATGGATATTTTACTAATGTTATCGGAAATGATAGTATTGTAGAATTAGAATTTGAAACCACCGCTGATTTATCTCAGCCGGGAACTTATGAGATCGCAGCTTGGACTGAGTTGGATGGCGATTCTGAATTGAGTAATGATACAGCTTATTATACAGTAACTAATATTCCTACTATTTCTGATTTCCCATACGCTCAAAACTTTGAAGTTGACAATGGAGGTTGGGCAGTTAGTGATGATGGCCAAAATCAATCTTGGGCATTTGGACAACCGAATGGAACTGATATTCCAAATGCAGCAAGTGGAATAAATGCTTGGGTAACTAACTTGAATGGAAATTATAATAATGCTGAAGATTCTTATGTAGTTTCTAACTGTTTTGATTTTTCTAGTTTGACAAGTGATCCTACTATTTCTTTATCAGTTAATTATGATACAGAAACAAGTTACGATGGAGGTTGGTTAGATGCTTCTATTGACGGAGGAAATACTTGGTATAAAATCGGTGGAATTGGAACAGGAGTCAATTGGTATAATGTCAATAATACCTTTAATCAACTTGGAGAAGTTTGGGCAGGTAACTCTGGCGGATGGATTTTTGCAAAACATGAATTGACTGGTGTGGCTGGAGAAGCTGACGTTCGATTAAGATTCGGATTTGGATCTGATGGATCTGTAAATAGTTATGATGGAATAGGAGTCGATGATGTAGCTGTTTTCATTCCAGTTGCTAATGATATGGCTTCACAAACAGTTGTTAATACAACAACATTAGAATGTGGAGATCCAAACGATGAATTGACTCTCACCCTTGTAAATAATGGTACTGCCACTCAAACTGGTTTTGACGTAGGTTATAATGTCAATGGTGGAATTGATGTAATTGAAAATGTTGGATCATTAACTCTTGCTCCTGATGAAACGGCAACTTATACTTTTACTACTCCTTTTAACTCAACTGGAGCTGGTACTTATAATATTACTGCCTGGACAGATTTACCTGGAGAGTTAAATGTCAGTAATGATACCACGACTTTCTCATTTGCAACTTATAGAGTATTACCATTCAAAGAAGATTTTGAAGGTGGAACTTTACCAAATGGATGGTCTTCTGATGAATTCAATCCAATTACAATGTTCCATAATAATATTTCATTCGTAGCATTTGACAATATGTATAGTTTTGATCCTAGTTTTGAATTAGTTTCTCCTCCGATTGGACCAATTTCAGATGGCGATTCATTATTCTTTGATTATCGTTATGTTGACTTTAGTGGTAATGGAACTAATGCTACTACACTTGGAGCAGGTGATTCATTGAAGATTCAATACTCTACAGATTGTGGATTAACTTATTCTGATTTGTTCGTCATCACTCAAGACAACCACGTTACATCTAATGAACTCGCTACTGTTAATATTGATATTTCAAGTCTTGCTGGAGAATCTGTTAAATTCCGTTTCAATGGAATTTGGGGAACTGGCGATTACTATTTAGACATTGATAATATTAATATTTTCCAATGTTCTTCACTCGATTTAGCCACTAGTATGACTTTTGAATCTGCTGATGGTGAAGCTGACGGATCTGTTTCAGTTATGCCTAATGCTAGTCAAGGTCCTTATACTTATGTTTGGGATACAGGCGATAGTACTGCGACAGTAACTGGAATTACTGCTGGAACTTATGTAGTAACTGTAACAGATGGTTTTGGATGTGTTGATGTTGCAACGGTTGACTTGATGGTAAATATCAATGAAATAGATGATATTCAAAGCATCAACTTATTCCCGAATCCAACAATGGATTTAGCTACTTTAGATATGACATTTTCTAAAACGGTTGACGTTCATGTTCAAGTAATCAATATCATGGGGCAAGTTCTTTTCGAAAAACCTATTGGAAAAGTAATGGAAGAAAAAGTTGAATTGAATTTGGAAAATTATCCTGATGGAATGTATTTCGTAAGGGTAAAAGTCGATAGTCAAACGATCGTTAAAAAATTAATGAAAAATCATCCATAAGTTTTAATCGATAAATGAAGAATGAAAAAGGCATCTGACAGTTCAGGTGCCTTTTTTTTTATATTTTTGGCAACTAGACGTAACATAAAAATGTCTTTCAGGTAATCAGATATATTTAATATCTTAATAAACCTTCTCACATTGAACATTTTGTGAAAAAATACATTTTATTTAACAGGTATTTTTTTTCAAAAAAACAGTACAAAAAATGAAAATAGGAATTGTCTGTTATCCAACCTACGGAGGAAGTGGAGTTGTAGCAACTGAACTTGGATTAGGTCTGGCTAAAAAAGGACATCAAATTCATTTCATCACCTACGGCCGACCAGCTCGTTTACAACACTTTCAAGAGAATATTTTTTATCATGAAGTCAATGCGGAAGACTACCCGCTTTTTGAATATCCACCTTATGATACAGCTCTAGCAAGTAAGTTAGTTGATGTAGTGAAATACGAAAAATTAGACTTGCTTCATGTGCATTATGCTATTCCTCATGCAGCAGTTGCATACATGGCAAAAAAAATATTATTAGCTGAAGGAAAATATATTCCAGTTGTCACGACATTGCATGGAACAGATATCACCTTGGTTGGAAGCAATAAATCTTTTTCTCCTGTGGTTGCGTTTTCGATTAACAAGTCAGATGGTGTAACGGCTGTTTCTGAAAGTTTGAAAAATCAAACGTATGATTATTTTGACATAAAAAATGAAATCAATGTCATTCCTAATTTTATTGATTTTGAAAGATTTAGAAAAGTCAATAAAGACCACTTCAAAAAAGCAATTGCACCAAACGGTGAAAAAATATTAGTTCACGTTTCTAATTTTAGAAAAGTAAAAAGAGTCGAAGATGTAATTTATGTTTTCGAAAAAGTTGTCAGAAAAATTCCTTCCAAATTATTATTAATTGGAGATGGGCCTGAAAGAAGAAAACTCGAAGACTTATGTCGTCAACTTGGACTTTGCGATGAGATTCGTTTTTTAGGAAAACAAGATGCCGTGGAAGAACTTTTATCTGTAGCTGATTTATTTATCATGCCTAGTGCAAATGAAAGTTTTGGATTGGCAGCTTTGGAAGCAATGGCTTGCGAAGTACCCATAATTTCATCAAATGCTGGAGGTATTCCAGAGGTGAATATTCATGGAAAAACAGGGTTCCTAAGTGATATTGGAGATGTGGCATCCATGGCAAAACATGCTATTCATATTTTGGAGGATGATAACGTTCTAGCTGAATTTAGGAAAAATGCTTTGGCTCAAGCAGAGAAGTTTGATATCAAATATATATTACCACAGTATGAAAAATACTATGAGCATATTTTAGCAACTGCTGTTTATTGATCAAAATAAAGTTTCAATCGTATCATATGAAGAGACAAGGCATGCCTTGTCTCTTCGTATTTTAATTCATAAATAAAATCTTTGCCACCACAGTCTGAGGCTCATCAAAACTTTTAGTCGTTGTTCCTAAAACCAAGTAAACACCCGTCGCAGCTTTTCTTCCAGTATAATCTCTTCCGTCCCAAATCGCTTGACCTCCGAGCGCTACTGTTTCATAAACTAATTGACCATTGATATCCGTAATTTTGACATCTGAATCTCGAGCTAATCCTTTAATTGCAATTGGCCCTTGGTATTCAGGACGAACTGGGTTTGGAAAAACTAATGCATTTGCTTTGTGCGTTACTCCACCCTCAGTTGCTTCTCCCCGATAAGAAACAATACCTTCAGATGTTCCAATAAACACTTCTCCACTTTCAGGATCAATAGCAATATCTGTTATCACATTATCAAAAAGAGGACTATTTTCAGTATTAAATTTTGCAATTAATTCTTCTCCATCTGCCGAAATCACAAACACTCCCGTTGTCGTTCCAACCCATTTTCGATTAGCTCCATCCACGGCAATTGCTTTTACATCTTCCCCAACCAAAAGGTAAGCGGGAATACCATCTTGCTCTACAATTTTTCGAGTTCCTCGACATTGCTCTACATCAAAAACACTACTTCCACATTCGAAAATTATAATTCCATCTCCTGTTCCTACCCACATGTCTCCATCCAAATCTTTGGTGATACAACTTACATTATTAGTACTTAATGCACTACTTGCTGAAGTAATTTGGCGAAATCTTTCATCTCCATTTACTTCCAGATCTCCTTCATCAAAAACTAAAATCCCTGCCGTTCCTTCACTTACTGTAAACCATTTATAATTATTATCATCCACAGCTAATGAAAACAAACCTTGAATATTAGAATTGATTGAAAAGTTTTTCATCTCTCCATCATCCGTAAAAACTGAGATAGGTCTGGACGTTCCTGGATTAGCAATCCACAAATTATTATTTTGATCAAATGCAATCCCTGCTACTTTCGTCCGATCAATATCTGTAACTGTTGAATTTCCTAACGTTGAATTCGTATCAACGAAAATTTCGAAAATATCATTTTCATACTTCACCAATCCATCATAATAGGTACTTGCGTACATAATATCTTTTTCAGGATGAAAAGCTACTCTCAAAAAATCTAAAGTCCCTGCAAGATCTCCTCGATTCAAACGATTGAAATATTTCCAATTCCCATTTTCCAAAGTGTACAAACCTTCGAAGTAAAATTGAAAATAATTTCTAATATCTATCCCCCCAGCAGTCACCCAAAGTTGGCCGTCATTGACTTCTAAATCATAATTTTTAATATCAAAAGGGGAATTTAAAGTAAAACCTGGATTACACATTTTACTTTCAATTTGATAACTTCTAAATCGAAGAAATTGATCCGCTACCCAAACATATCCGTTTTCATCTTCGACAGCATGAATTGGTCTATCCACACAATTATCTTCAATTTCGCTAAAGCTTCCATCTGAATTAAAAAACAATAGCTTCCCATCACAGGCGCCATCTTGGCAAATTAACCCTACAACCATATGTGCTCCTTCCGTTGTTACATACTCAATTTTATAACCTTCTTCTAGCACATAAACTTCCTCCAAATTCACGCCATCAAAACTATACATAGCTGTATCTATACTAACATAAACCTTATCAGAAAATTCTGCAATTACACCTGCATTGTAAACATCTGGAAACCCATTATTAGAATCTAAAAATTCCCAAATCCCAAAATCTTGCAAGTTAATATTAGGTTGATTAGCCGCACGATAAATTCCTTCCTCTGTAGTAGCATATATCATTTCATCTTTTACTACAACTGAATTTATCGGAATACCAGTAAAAGTTGAAAACACAAATATGTCTTGATTGAAATTTATTTTAGAAACACCATAACCTGTCGCCAACAAGGCCGTGGAATCTGAATCTATAAAAATATCATAGATTCTTTTGTCACCTGAAATATTATTAAATCGTTGAATATCGGAAAGAGTAATTATCTCATTTGGTTTGACTAAATCGATTATACTATTCGAATATGCAACTATTAAAATATCATTGGCTTGATTGTATTTGATCCGTTCAATTCCAACCCCGCTAAGACCATCTAATTTATCTAAAGTTCGTGTGGAATTATCATTCTTGTTGATATATACAATTCCCCAGTTCGTTGCATAAATAATATCCTCTGCACTTTGAGTTACATATTTTCCAGATTGATATGGCAAATGTGATTTCCATTGACCAATCCCAATATCGGATTGAGCTTGAGAAAAAATAATAGAAGAAAAGATGACAATAATCGTGAAGAAAATATTATTTCGGCTTGTCATTATTAATTGAAGTTTATTAAAATTTTATTCGTTTGATGAAAAATGATCGTCCAAGCAATCTCATTTCGAATAAAAGCTGTTGAATGTTTTGTTTCACAAAATAACTACACTACAAATGTATTATTGTTTTTGGAAATAACATTAATACTTTCTGTCAGTTCACCGACGAGGGAGAATGGAAGGTGAGTATCATTTATATAAACTACTAGAGTTGATATATTCAAAAACTGGTTGTGTAACTAAATACTGAATCGAATTTCCTTCACGAATGCATTTTCGAATATAGCTCGCAGAAATCTGCATCAAAGGTGCTTCGTAAATTTTAATTGCAGGATGAGTGGCCAAATTTCCCAATTCATAATTAGGTCGTTGGTACACATAAATTTGATAGTGATTTAAAATCTGTTCGTAATTTTTCCACTTATGCAGAGTACCTAAATTATCGCCTCCCATGATGAGAATAAAATCTTTGTCAGGATGAGCTTCATTTAGATAGGTTAACGTGTCAATCGTGTAGGAAGGTTTCGGTAAATCAAATTCGATATTTGATGCTTTCAAATTTGGGCAATCTTCTATCGCCAAACGAACTAAATGTAATCGATCAAAATCACGAGCGAGCGTACTTTTTTTCTTCAAAGGATTTTGAGGAGATACGACTAACCAAACTTCATCCAAGTCAGTTTGCGTTGCCATATAATTAGCAATAACCAAATGACCCACGTGGACAGGATTGTATGATCCGAAGAATAATCCGACTTTCTTTTTTTTCATAAAAACAATCTAAATTTTCAATCGCAAATATAACGTCTTATTTCTAACAACTCTCTTTTCGATGATAAACATCTTTGATCGAATTTTAAAAAAGCATCGTAAAGTTTAATTTTCTAGTTTGACTTTGTTAACTCTAACTTCCTTTTTTGACTTACCATCATATATTTCGATATCTAGGTGAGGTAAATTTTTCAACTGAGAAAATTCATTTTTCCAATATTCACACAATTCAGAAGAACTGAGATTAGAAACATCTTTTCCTTTGATTTTTAAAACTTGAGAACCGATTGACACCTCTGAGTCTAATGAATTATTTTCGAGCATTCTTATGATCTCAATTTTTCCGTTATCAAAATTTACTGCGAGAGTTAGTTCGAAAAATTCAAACCTCGCTTTTGAAACATCTCTACTTGATTCTAAAATTAATTCATCATTCTCCCAATCAATAGTCAACAGATAGTTCTTCCAAAATTTATTTCCAATCAAAGATGATGAGCCATTTTCAAAATCTATTTGCTCTTTTTGGATATCTAAATTTTGTAATTGGAAATCTTCAACAAGGGCATAATGTGTCTCTCCATTTTTTTCGCCAACTACATTTGCTCCAAGAGTACCGATGCTTGTAACATGTTTGAATTGAGAAAGGGGTTCTAGCCTGCCCGTTTTAAATCGGCCATTATAACCTGTATCAAAAGTGAATTTGGATTGGTTGTCTCCAATTTTTAAATCGAAAAGAATATTTCCATTCTTTCCTGCATTCATTTTAAATCGACTGACTTCATTCGAAATTTTAAACTTGTCAATCTCATCAGTCAAACGGATGAGATTATTTTTATAATCAATTTGCCAATTAGCTCGTCGCATTAAATTATTTCCAATAATCCCATGAATGGGTGTACATCCTATAAATTTTGCTATCGCTGACAAATCTAAAATTGCCGCAACCGAACCTGCAAATTCAATATCACTAATAGTTATTTTCGAAACTTTGACAAAATCAATTCCTTTTTTAGAATTGCTACTAGAATTTATTTTTCCTTTCCTTAAAGTTTTTAAATCAAGCGTTGAAGCAATCTTTTCATCAATGACATTTAACTCTGCTCCAGTATCAAATAAAAAGTTATAAGTTTCATTTTCGATTTTTACTGGAATAAGAATAAGGTCAGATAAGTTTTGAATAGATACCTCTTTATAGAAATTTTTATTTAAAACCTTTCCCTTCCTTTGTAACTTTTGAGCTGAAAAACAACTGCTGAGAAGAATGATAAAAAAGAGGAGTGTGAATAGTTCTAATTTTTTCATCTGATACGTTTTAAGTTTTTTGTTGAAATAAGTTTGTGCAAAATTCAATATCAAAAACGTAGGCTACTGAAAATGCAGTTGGAGATTTTTTTTGGAAACAATGCTATTTAACAAATTAATAACCTTTGCTTGTACTTCGAAAATATGACTGCAAAATGATATTATTGGAATCGACAATAGAACATTAAAGCATCTATTAGGTTCATTTAAAAAGTATAAGACCCTTTTCTATCTATAGATAAAAAAGGGTCTTATACTTTTTATGATTTAGTAAATTCTTTTTACTCATACCTCAACGACTCAATCGGATCTAGCCTCGATGCCTTCAACGCAGGATACAATCCCGAGACCAAACCTACCACCAAACAAGTTGTAACTCCTAAAATAATCCATGCCCATGGAATCAAAAATGTTCCTCCAATGAAAAATGTCAAAATATTTCCAATCAATATTCCAAACACAATTCCAACTAATCCACCCAATTGGCAAATCACAACTGCCTCTGTCAAAAATTGAGTTAAGATATTTTTTCGAGTAGCACCGAGTGCTTTACAAATTCCTATTTCCCGAGTTCGCTCCGTTACCGAAACTAACATAATATTCATCAGACCAATTGCTGCACCAAGTAAAGTAATCAATGCAATACCAATTGCAGATAAACGAATGGCAGCCGTATTTTCTTTGAGTCGTTCAATCAACCCATCAGCCTTTCTAATTTCAAAATCATTGTCTTGAGTCAATTTTAATTTTCGAATATTTCTAAATGTTCCTATTGCTGTCGAAATCGCTTCATTCATTTTTTCTACACTCGTCAAAGCAACTGCGATATCATAACTTTTTTGAGAATGTCCATAAAGTGTTTTTGCTTTTAATAATGGAATCAAAATTCTTCGATCTTGACTCATCCCCATCGCAGCACCTTTAGATTCTAGGACTCCAATAATTTTATATTTTACATTACCTACAGAAATTACGCTATTGACAGCACGATCCATATTTTCATTAAATAATGCTTTCACTATGTCAAAACCAACTATAGCTTTATTTTGCCCTGAGGTAACTTCCGTCTCTGTAAAATTTCTTCCGACTGCAATTTCATAACTTTTTACATTTAAGTAGTTTTCATCTGCTCCCAAAACCATCACATTAGGATTCGTTTTTTCAGCGCCATATTTTGCTGTTGCGATTCCTGTTCCCCAACAAGACAGCGCCACTTTTGATGGAAAATTATACCGATCTTTGAATTCCATTGCTTGCTTATAAGTAACCACTTCTCCTCTTTTAGCTTGTCTTCCTCCCCTTCTTCCACTCACTCCATCTCGCTTAGGTCTGATTCGAAATGAGTTGGCTTCCATATTAGAAAAACTATCATTCATAGAATATATCATACTATCAATTGAAGTCAAAATTCCAACTAATGCCATAATCCCAAACGCAATAATCAACATAGTGATAATTGTTCGAAGCAAATTAGAGCGAACATTACCGAGGGCTATTTGTACATTTTCTATGATTTTCATTTCCTATTATTTTGGATGCTCAATTATTTCATTTGGATTTTTTTGTTTTCGCAAAATAACTAATAATCCTTTTTTATTTATTGAAAATAGAACCAAGCAACCTTTTGTTCGATGAACCTATGAATTTTAACGATTTTTCGCAAAAGCACCTTCCACTACCTCCAATGTTTTATCAAAAACATGCGGACTTGCAGCGATCATCTCCTTTCCAAAAATATAATTTTCACCTCCTTGAAAATCACTTAATTTACCTCCTGCCTCTTTTACTAAAATCACTCCTGCTGCCACATCCCAAGCATTCAGGCTATATTCATAATATGCATCAAATCTTCCACAAGCCACATAAGCTAGATCCAAGGCTGCTGAACCAAATCGACGAACTCCTCTTGTATTTTTCATGAAAAATTCTAATACCTCAAAATAAGGTTCAACTCCTCGATAATCATAATATGGAAAACCGGTAGCGATTAATGCATCTCCTAAATCAGCTCTTTTACTTACCTCTATTTTTGAATCATTCAGATATGCTCCGCCATTTTTCCAAGCAGAAAAACATTCATTCCTATTCACTTCGTAAACGACTCCTAATATAATTTCTCCTCGAAATTCTAGCGCAACACTAATCGAAAAAAATGGTAATTGATGCAAAAAATTAGTCGTCCCATCCAAAGGATCGATAATCCAACGATACTCTCCTTCGCCATTTTCAATAGTTTCTTCCTCTGTCAAAAAGGTAGCTTCAGGAAGCAATTTCCCTAATTTTTCCACCAATTGCATCTCTGCATTTTTGTCAACGTAACTTACTAAACTATTGAGACTCTTAGTTTCAATATCATTTGGATTAACTTTTTTTAATTCTTTTAAGATAAATTGGGCAACAAAACCTACTTGTATACACGTAGAAGAGGTGAGTGATTCTAGTTGTTTGGAGTTCATTTCGTGTTTTTTATTTAAAAAAGTCATATTTTTGTTTTGAATTTCAAACTTCATCAAATGTTGAAAAACTTAAATAAGATATTTTTTCATATCTTTGTGTTAATTAATATTTGATAAATCTAAAGTCGAAAGTAACCCTTTTTAAAAAACTTTCCTAGACTAAAGATTACAGCAATCACCTATCATTCTTACATCTCTTTACTGTTCTAACAATTAATCCAAAACTTAAGTGAGTAACTAACTATGTACTGCTACATCTTATGATGTGGTTAGTTTTAATATTTTATAGACCATTAATTTTTTATTATAAAACTCCCACTAAACATGAACAAGTTAATATTAGTACTAGTTTCTATTTTCCTCCCCGCCTTAATTATGGCGCAAAGCAAATCCGAAGTTGGATTGATGCTAGGAGGTACTAATTATCAAGGTGATATTTCTTCGTCTAAAATATTTTCTTTTAAGCAAACACAAGTTGGAGGTGGCTTGTATGCTCGATACCACGTGAATAGACATATTTCTCTTCGAGGAAGCTTTCTCTATACTAAGTTAAAAGGAGATGATCTGAACTTTGTAGATGAAGCTGCATGGAGAGCTGATCGAGGTTTTAATTTCACAAATTCTGTTTATGAATTATCATTTACTCCTGAATTTTACATTTTAGGAAATACGATAAAACGAAAATTGTTCCGTCCATATATTTTTGCAGGTATAGGTGCAGCATTTACTAACCCTGAAACTAATCTTATCGAACGAGATATTGATGCGGTAGAAAATGAGCCAGGATATTATCCAACCAGTCATTTTTCTTTTCCACTTGGAGGAGGAATTAATTTTGACATCAATGATAAATTTACCCTTGGCTTAGAAGCTTCTACTCATTTTCCATTGACTGATTATTTAGATGGTGTTAGTGAGTCAGGAAATCCTGGTGCAAAAGATTGGTTCGTTTTCGGAGGATTGACATTAGGTTATAAATTTGGAGAAGATGTTCCTACCTATGTTGATACTGATGGCGATGGCGTAAATGATGATACAGATCTTTGTCCACTCGTTGCTGGAGAATTACAAGGTTGTCCTGATTCGGATTCGGATGGAATTGCTGACTTGCAAGATGATTGTCCAAATTTAGCTGGTGATAAAAGACTCAAAGGATGCCCTGATTCAGACTCAGATGGAATTGCTGACATCAATGATCTTTGCCCTAATACTCGAGGTTTGATGGCATTGAATGGATGTCCTGATTCAGATGCAGATGGAATCGCTGACAATAAAGATAAATGCCCTGACCTTGTAGGATCTCTTGCTCAAAATGGTTGCCCTGACGATACTGACGGGGATGGATTTTATGACATCGCAGATAAGTGTCCTACGGAAAAAGGAACCCTAAATGGTTGTCCTGATGCTGATGCTGATGGAATTGCTGATGCTGATGATTTTTGTCCTTTAGTTGCTGGAACTAAAAATACCAAAGGTTGCCCTGATGCTGATGCTGATGGAATTGCTGATGCAATAGATGACTGCCCTCTTGTAGCAGGTATCTCTAACAACAAAGGTTGTCCTGAAGTTTTGGTTGCAAAAGGAGAAACTGAAGTAGTTGACACGAAAGCAGCAGAGGCTAATCAAAATGTAAGTACTTACTCTTACTTAGTAAGCGATATTTACTTCAATCAGACTCGTGCAAAAATTAGTAAAAACGAAATTGTGAAATTGGATGAAGTAGCAAAATTATTAAAAGAAGATGCTGATCTTAATTTGAAAATTATAGGTCATACTGACGATACAGGAAACATAAAAGTAAACGATCACCTTTCTATGCGACGAGCAAGAAGATGTTATAAATATTTAGCATCAAAGGGCATCGCCTTAAATAGAATGTCTTTTGAAGGTTCTGGAGCAACTGAACCAAAATATGATAACTCAACTGAAGAGGGTAAGAAAAAGAATAGAAGAGTTGAGTTTATTTTTGTAAAGTAAAAAATTTTTAGTATATACTAAAGGGCTGTTAGCGAATCGCTAACAGCCCTTCTTTTTTTAGTATGGAGTCTTTTTAATGGATCTTAATTAAAATCATTTTCCTCTGATTCGATACTATCAAAATCAATAAATTCTACTTCCTCATCACCTTCTCCTTCCACATCTGGAATCACATCCTTCCAATCCGTTGGTTCTTCAATCGAAACTATATTTCCAAAATGCTTAATTAACTCTTTTTGAATTTTACGCTTTCGAGTTCCACTTGCGTCTAATTGTTGTCTTACACGTCTCTTGTCAGATTCGTAAGTGAAGGTTTCCATCGGGCCGTAGATTCGATAATACAGATTAAACCACCCCTTCTTTTTTGCTTTTTGAGGTTTTAGTTTAGCATTATGTTTCTTGAACTTGTTCAAAATAATTTGCCCGGCATTTACCTTAATATTATAATCAATTTTGTTTTCAAAGGTATGTGTTCCACTCACCGCCAAATTCATTGCATTACTTTGAACAAACATCGCAGGCATAAATATTTTACTTTTTTTCACCTCCATATAATTATGGATATTGGTAAATTTAATCCGACGTAAGTCTTCAATCTTAACGTAATCAGAAAAATCATAGAGCATTTTTAACCCTACCAATTCTCCATTAGACAATCCAACATCTCCAAGTACATGCAATTTGTCTGTCAAAAAAGTACCATCTTCACTCCAATAAGATTCAATGAAAAATTTCGCATTCAATTTTCCTTTGAGATTTTTATAAGTCAAAACTTCTTGTCCAAAATTTTCGGCTTGCCTAAAAAATTCTTTGATATTAATTTGCTCACAAGTTAGTTTTGCTTCCATGTGAGGTTTTCCTTCGAAGAAAGTTTTTCCATCTACCAGCATTCTACCCTCCATCATTTTGACTTTTCCTTTGACAGACATTTCATTATTGTCAAATTCTAAAGTTCCTTTAAAGTCTTTTCCTTCTATTTCTTCATAATTAAACTCAGCAATGTTCGCTGCAAATTTTCCTTTTAAGAAATTAGTAATTCGTTCCCGAGATTGATTTTTGGCAACTTGTTTCGAATCAACTCCAGGAGCAGCTTTAATAGTTTGCACACTTTCTTCAACTGGAATTTCAGTAACCTTTAATAATTTATCAAAATCAATTTTAGTCGCATCTAGGGAAGCATTGAATTTTAATTCTGCTTTTTTACTATTCAACGAATCGGCAAAAAGTACAGGAAGGAAGTTTAAAAATGTTCCCTCCAATTCAATTTCAGTTCCTGGCGCCTCCAAAACCAATTCTTCTACTTGCAAACTATTATTATCAAATTTCAATAACCCTTTGTCTATCGTAACATCTTCATCATTGACAGTTATCGAAGCATTTTCAAATTCTATATCTCCTGATGTAGTTACTCGACCAATTCCGTATGGACTGATGATATCTTTTAATTTACCTTTTATTCGCAATTTTTTCATTTCAACATCTCCATCACCGTCTGTTATAATTGGGCTATTAAACATCCCATAAACTGACTCCAAAGGAATGGTTCCATTCAAATTAAAATCAATCAACGGATCATCCAAATTAGAAATGCGTAATCCTCCTTCCAATAATTCTCGATTGAAATATCCTTTAAAATCATTAATTTCAAAAGAAGAATTGCGGTTATTCCGTTGTTTTCCATTCGAAAAAACTGCGGAAAAAGAAACATCCTTTAGAGAACTTCCTAGTTTTTCTGAGTTGATTTTTCCTTCTTCTAAGCCGAATTCAACTATGACCGCAGGGTTTGAATTTTTTGTTAGAGGACCTTTGATGGTACTATCAAAAAAGAAAGTTCCTTTACTATCAAAATCTTCAATGGACTTTTTATTTTCGGGAGGCAACAAGGCCACGACTGAAGACAAACTTCCATCATCACTTTTTATCTTCAAATCATAATTGTACCCGCCTTTGATCCTTTCGATTAATCCATCTACGTTAAAAACATTAGAAGAAACTCCAACCGTAACATCATCAAAATCATATTTTCCATTCTCAAAATCAACATCCACTTTTGCATCGTAAATGATTTCTTCATCAACTAGGAATTGTTCTTCTCCAGATTGGAAAAAATGAAAATGAATATCAGCAAAGCTAGAAAGAGAAAATTTACTCGCTGAAAAATCACCCGAAGCAACTGCTTTGTTCAAATGAAATTTAGTGTATTGTTGTGTCGTCTGATCCACATAAATAACTTCTACTCGATTCAATCGAGCTTCATCTAACGAAAGAGCTATTTCTTCTCCTCCTTCGGTATCATCAGTCGTAGTGCTAGATGAGCTTTTTATAATATCATAATTCGTCCGACCTTTTTTATCTTTTTTAATATATAATGATCCGTCTTCGATAACAATTGAATGCACCTTAATATTTGATCCAAAAAGACTAAATAATCCAAATCGAAAAGAAAGGTTTTGAGCTTCCATTAGCATTCCACTCAATGCATCATCTAATTCAACATCATGCAAATTGGCAGAAGCATCTGGAAATCCAGAAATCAAGGAAAGATTAAATTCACCAACTCGAAGTTCTGTTTTGAGTTGCTTGTTAACTTCGGTTACTAATCTTTCGCTTATCTGTTCTTCAAAGACAGAAGCAAGCACAATCAAAAGAAACATGACCACTAAAACAAAAAGGCCTGACCAAACCAAAAACTTTTTTAAATACTTATTCATTGATAGGGAATAGGTTTTAGAGATTTTTGAAAACTATAATTTTAACCAGAAGTACTAAGGAGAGTTACAATGTGTCTAATTTCTTTTTGAAAAACACATTATGCATAAAATTAATGCAATATCAGAACTTTTTAAACGAAATGCTTGGCAACATTATTTTTTAATCGAAAACTCTTTATTGATAGAAGTTTAGTAATAAGACAGTTTAGGGCAAAAAAAAAGTCCATCTACAAATTGTAGATGGACTTTTAATTTTAAAAAGTGGGCGATGAGAGACTCGAACTCCCGACCCCCTCGGTGTAAACGAGGTGCTCTGAACCAACTGAGCTAATCGCCCTTTTTATATAAACATGCTCCTGCTTTTCAGAAGCGAGTGCAAAGATATATTTCTCATTTATTATCTGCAAGTTTTTCTAAGAAAAAAGTTGAAAAAAATTTTCCTTTATTTTTCTTCCTCTTTTTGTGAAATTTCTTTTGTTTCTACACGTAAAATAGCCAATAAAACAAGCTTTTTTCATTTCCTTTCAAAATATAAAAACTGTCTCCTAGTAATTATTTTCCTAAAAACTCAAAACATTTATATTCTTTTTGTTGTATTTTGTGTTATAAATCAGGACGATGTCCCCCATAATCTAAAACTCTTAAAAGAATTATACGTCATAATTTATGAGGTTATCCTTATTCATATCATTTTTTCTCATCCTCACGTCCTGCAATCAGACTACCGAACGTATGACTGGCTTTGAAATACACGGTATTGATGTCTCTCGATATCAATCAGATATTGATTGGGAAATAGTAGCTGACCAAGGAATTGCTTTCGCATTTGTTAAGGCTAGTGAAGGAGAAACGATTTCTGATAATTTCTTTTGCAAAAATTGGAAGGAAATGAAAGGCGCAGGAATTCGACGTGGCGCTTATCATTTTTTTAGGCCAAAGACTTCCGTATTGACTCAGGCGCAAAATTTCATGGATAACGTGATATTGGAAAAAGGGGATTTACCACCAGTTTTGGATATTGAAGTTTTGGATGGAGTATC
Organism: uncultured Saprospiraceae bacterium; assembly: GCA_964564545.1. Lineage (GTDB taxonomy): Bacteria > Bacteroidota > Bacteroidia > Chitinophagales > Saprospiraceae > CAJQQY01. Next base: position 6,975 of record CAZMBP010000068.1, on the reverse strand, counting down.
GCCTGAAGATTTAGTTTTGCGAGTAAAGACTTGGTTAGAAATTATAGAAATGCAATACCAAATTCGCCCAATCATTTACACTAACCTAAAGTTTTACAATAATCATTTAGCAGATTCCTTTCCTGAATATCCAGTTTGGATCGCTCGGTACAATAAATATTTTGAACCTCTTTTGACAAATGGAGTGGATTGGAAATTTTGGCAATATGGAAACCGAGGTCGCTTGGAAGGAATAAATGGTGATGTTGATTTTAATGTTTTTCGAGGTACCATTGAAGAGTTAGATGAGATGTGTTATATTCCTCAACTTTATAGTTTTATTGAATAAAAAAGTCGCCAACAAAGTCTCTTCGTTGACGACATATATTTGTCTTGCATTTTTTCAAATTCACTTAGATGATTATCTTTTCAAATTGCTTCCCTAAAATTTGGGTCGGCGAGGCATCCAACCAATCATCTAATATTGTCGCATAAATTTTCCTGAAATCCACTTGGTAAATCAAATCTCCTTTATCTAATTTTTTCAAATCAGGAGCCGAGTTATAGAATCCTTTTCTTTTTAAATTTCCTCCGATCAGAAAAACATTATTCGCTGTTCCATGATCGGTTCCTCCACTTGCATTTTGTTGCACTCGTCTTCCGAACTCTGAAAATGTCATAATCAAAGTATCATCCAACAATCCATTTTTTTTCAAATCTTTGACAAAAGCACTCATCGCATCTGAGTATATTTTCAGTAACCGTGCTTGTTTATTTTTTTGTCCGACATGAGTATCAAATCCACCTAGATTCGCATAGTAAATTTTTATATCTGCATCAGCTGTCATCAATTCCGCAATTTGTTTTAAGTCATTGGCGAATGCTCCATTGGGATATTTCACTTTGGTTTTGTGCACCTTTGATTTTTGATAAAGGTAGTTTGCAGAAGCATGAGTGTCGGCTAAAGTTTTATATAAATATTCCACATTTTCTTCGTGCTCGTGCTCATGATGGTGAACTATTGATTTTAAAAACTTATTGTCTGAAATCTTTTTTAACTGATTTGGATTACTCATCGCAAAACCACTTCTTTCTATTCCTTTCAATGACAAACTCAATGTGTCATCAACCTCCAATGCGTGATGTGGACTTTGGCAACCTGAGCAATTACTATCCAAATATCTTCCCAACCAACCTGTGCTCAAATACTCATTACTATCACTTGCCGTATGCCAAATATCCATTGAACGAAAATGAGATCGATCTGGATTTGGATAACCTACACTATTAATTATACTCATCAATCCTTCATCATACAATGATCTCAAACTTGCCATTGCTGGATTAAAACCAAGGCTATCACTCACTTTCAGCACTTCATTAGGTTTGATTCCAAGAGTTGGACGGTTTTTGTAATACCGATCATTTTGATAAGGAATGATTGTATTCAGTCCATCATTACCTCCTGAAAATTGAATAACAACTAGATTTTTTCCTTGCCGACTTGCAGCTATATTTTCAGAATTAACTCCTTTGAGAAATTGTGGAAGCATTACTGAAGTAGATGCGATGGCTGAAGCTTTTATAAAATTACGTCTTTTCATTTTTTATTTTTATGTGGTGGTCTGCTTTAGCTGACCGTAAAAGATGAGCGTAGCGAATTACTTTTGTGTAGTTTTTTTTGCAAAAATCGCTTTGCTCTTTTTGTAGGTCAGCTAAAGCAGACCACTACGTGTTTTGTATGTTAGGTGCTACTACATTAGTTGATATTCAGGCAAACTCATAATTCTCAAACAAAGTGTTTTCACCAAATCTTCTTTGTTATTTTTTATAATAAAATCCTCAAAAGTTGATTCATTCAATTGCCCTTTTGTTTGCAAGATAAAATCACCCATTTTTTTCAAAAGCAATTTTTCGTTTTCTCTTTTGAATAAATTATAAAAGGGTGAGAAGTTTACCGATGCTTGAACTTTACGCTTCCGCTTATTTCTTTTTTGAGCTTTGAAGTCTTCTTTTATTTTTAAGTTCAATTCTGAATTTTGAAATAAAACATTCGCCATATTCAATCTCAACATCAAAGTTGAATTATCAATCCAACTTTTCCCTCCTGCCCAACCAGCCACATTTGGTGGGTTGAATAACACTTGCCCTAATGCTTTTTCAATAAAAATTAAAGCTGCTGGATTTTTAAATTCTACTTCAAAAGTTCGAATCATTCCTGCTATCAACTCGACGGGAGATTTGATTTTTACGCCAACATTTTCTTCGTCAAAAAACCATTTACTTTCAAAAATCGCTCGCATCATTTTTTCAATATCATAATTAGAATCATAAAAAATGCGTGCGAGATATTTAACCTTGCGCTCATCAACTTTATCATTAACAAAAAATCGGTAGGCTTTCCGAGCAATAAATTCTGATGTTTCTCTTTTTTCCAAAATCATATCAATGATATCGTCGCCGTCCCATTTTCCTTTTTTTCCAAAAAATATTTTTTGTCCAAAATCATGTTGTCGTTTTCTAAATACAAAATCACCTTTCATATTTGAAGACCAACCTGTAAATGCTCTTGCAGCTTCTTTAACATCTTTCTCAGTATAGTTTCCTCGACCAATGGTAAATAATTCCATTAACTCTCGAGCAAAGTTTTCATTCGGTTTCCTCTTTTTATTTTGCTGATTATTCAAATAGCGAATCATCGAACCATCTTTGGCAATCGCCAAGACGAGTTCTCGAAAATTACCAAGAGCATGTTTCCGAATTGTATTTAATTGCTTTCTCGCCCATCCAGGAACTTTGGAAGTACAGGCAAAATGTCCATGCCAGAACAATGTCATTTTTTCCAATAAGGCACTTTCATCAGGATTTCCCATTCGCAAAACCCAATCCGTATTATGCGCCCCGATTCTAATTTTATTTTGTTTCCGTTTTTCTTTTTTGGAAACCATTGCCTTTCCAGAGGGTTCTATTCCATTTCCGTTTTTGACAACTTTTCGTTGGCTAGCTTGGTGAGCATTTTTAAATAATTCATCTATCGCTTTTTGAGTTGAGCGTCTTTTTTTGGAAGACCATTCTTTTGGACTCATTCCAAAACCTGCTCGCCAATATAGATGTTGTAATCTTTGTTGTGTATTCATATTAAATTAGGATTTTTCAAGTGTTGGACTTAATAACCAACTGAACGTTTAAAGACAATCTCAAACCTTAACTTTTTTTAACAAAAAAATAGAATCATGTATCTTTGTGAGTAGAAAACGACTCCTATTTTTGAATTCATACTTTATAAATTTTAAATAAAACTTAAATGTCAAAGAAAATACTCGCTATGAAAAATGTTTTTGGGTTACTAATCATCTTATTGTTTTTAGGAAGTTGTACCTCCGAAACATCAACTTCTAAAACTGATTCGACCTCTGAAATTTCAATCGAAACACCCAAAGAAATATCCTCTGACACTTCAAAAACAGACGGAGTTACCTCTCCTAAAAAAGCTCCTGCCCGTCTTGGAACCGCTCCAGTTAGATTAGCTATGCAAGAGAAATTAGATAAGATGCATGCAAATTTGATGAGCCAAATGGAAACAGGTTTTAACCCTCAAGAGATTACAGATTATGCTAAAGAAGCAAATCTATATATCAGTATTTATGGTGACTCTTTGGCCGCTGAGCATTTGTTTAATGCCGCAGATTTATATCGAGGGGTAGGTGATTATGAAAAAGCCTTAGATACGTGGTATATCGTCTATAAAAGTTACGATCAAGATGAGCATCCAAAAGCACCACATGCTATGTTTCAATGTGGATTTACTTACGATAGTGTTTTGAATAATAAAAAATTGGCAAAATCATTATATCAAATGTTTTTGAAAAGATATCCAGATCATGATTTGGCGAAAGATGCAAAAATGCTTTTGGCGAACTTAGACAAATCGCCAGAAGATTTGATTAAGGAATTTCAAAAAAAGAATAGACAATAATATCGGTATTGAGAATTAAGGTCTTTAATATTGAGATTACTCACAAGACCGTCTAAAGATTAAGACAAGTTTAAGAATATCCAACGTGCATCTAAGCTCAACAAATCTTATCTTGCAATTAGTTTTTTCGAATATAATTTTTACTAAAATAAATACTTATGCGTTTTACGATAATTTTACTTTTCGCTCTTTCATTTTTTCAAACTCAAGCACAAAAAGGAATCGATTTTTTTCATGGAACTTGGGAGGAAGCATTGGAAGAAGCTAAGACTCAAGACAAATTAATTTTTGTAGATGCGTACGCAGTTTGGTGCGGCCCTTGTAAACGAATGGCTAAAAATGTTTTTACAGATAAAAAAGTAGGGGAGTTCTACAACAAGAATTTTATCAATATGAAAATTGATATGGAGAAAAAGATGGGGCGGAAATTTGGTAGAGAATATCCAGTTTCAGCGTTTCCAACTTTGATGTACATCGATCACAAAGGAAAGTTAATACACAAAGTTAAAGGTGGTCAACAAATTGATCCTTTTATCAAATTAGGAAAATTTGCCTTGACTAAAATCGATAACAGTAAAGATTTTGAAGTAGCCTATGAAAAAGGAGATCGAAGTCCTGAGTTAGTTTACAATTATGTAAAAGCATTGAATAAAGCAGGTAAGCCAAGTTTGAAAGTTGCAAATGAATATATTCGTTCACAAAAAGATTTGACAACAGATCAAAATTTAAAATTTCTTTTAGAAGCTACAACAGATGCTGATTCTAGAATTTTTGATTTGATGATTAAACATAAAAGCGCAATTGAAAAAATAACTTCAAAGCAAGAGGTAAAAAATAAAATTGAAAAAGCTTGTTATCGAAGTGCGGAAAAAGCAGTTGAATATCAAAGTGCAGATTTGCATAAAGATGCTTTGAAAAAAATGAAAAAATATGTACCTGAGAAAGCTACACAGTTTGCGATTCAGGCAGATATGAAATTTTGCTTAGCTTGTGGTGACGGAAAAAAATATTTGAAGGCTTGCGAAAAGTATGCAAAAAAAGAAGCGAAAAATGATCCTGAGAAGTTGAATGAATTAGCTTTAGCTATTTCTCAAAATTTCCCAGATGATAATAATGCTTTGAAAAAAGCTGAAAAGTATGCAAAAAAAGCAACTGAAAAAGGAAATGAGTATAATTACTACATGACTTATGCTACCATTCTTTTGAAAAATGGAAAGAAAAAAGATGCTCTCAAGATGGCTAATAAGTCTCTTGATTTAGCAAAAGGAAATCGAGGTGTAGAAGGAACTGTTAAGCGATTAATTCGTAAAATAGAAAATAGTTAAACTTAGGAATGATTAAAGAATAACTTATATCCATTCCTTAAAGGATCGTGATTCACAATTAATTGGCGAGTCACGATTCTTTAAAATTAGGTCACCACATATCAATCAAAATTATAAAATCCCATATCTGAACATTATGAAAAAATTTACACTTTTCATTCTACTCCTTTCTTTTCTATCTACTAATATTTTTGCTCAAAAAGAAGGTATTCAATTTACTCAACAAAATTGGAATCAAGTAATTATCCAAGCAGCAAAGGAGGATAAAATTATTTTTGTCGATGCCTATACTGATTGGTGTCAGCCTTGCAAAAAAATGGACAAACGAGTTTTTCCTCAAAAACTAGTAGGCGATTTTTACAATAAAAATTTCGTGAATGTCAAAATGAACATGGAGAAAGGAATTGGAGAAGAACTTCAAAAAAAATATGATGTTTTATTTTATCCAACTTTTCTTTTTTTAACAGCGGATGGAACTATTGTTCATCGAATTGCAGGTTATCAATCTGTTCCTAAATTATTAGAATTGGGAAAAATAGCCATTGATCCGAGTAAAAGACTTTCTGCTTTTGAGGAACGATTTGAAAAAGGAGATCGTGATCCTAAGTTTTTGATGGAGTATACAAGTGTTCGAAAAGCTGCAATGGATGGTTCACACAATGCTATTGCTGAGGCATATTTAGAGACTCAGGAAGATTGGACGACTAAAGAAAATTTGAGGTTTATTTTCAAACAAGTGGATAATACTGACTCAAAGATGTTTGATTATATTTTGGAAAACCGAGCCATTTTTGAAAAGCAATTTAAAGTATCAAGAGTTGCTGGGAAAATTGAAAATTTAATTTATCAAAAAGTTTATGATGACCAAGGAAATGCTTCTTTGGAAGAGTTGGATCGGTTATTTAAAAAAGTTTATGAGCCCAAAGTAGCAGAGCAAGCTTCTTCTAGATTTAAGTTGAACTACTTTTTGGAAAAAAAATCTAGTGAAAATTATGCAAAGGAAGCTGTTAAATATTACAAAAAGTTTCCACCAAAAGATCCGGGTGAATTAAGTGATGTAGCTTATAATTTTTACGACTTAGATGTGAGTAATAAAAAGTTATTAAAGAAAGCATTAAAATGGTCGAAAGATGCAGTTAAGGCCGATGCTAGTTTGTTTAATTATGAAGCCTTAGCAGCTGTTTATTATAAATTAGGGAAAAAAAGAAAAGCAACAAAAGCTGCTAATAAAGCAATCCATGCTGCTAAAAAGATGAAAGAAGATTACACAGAAACACAGAAGCTTTTGGACAAAATTAAAGCGATGTAATCGTTTTGTAGAAAAATTAAAAAAAAGGCCTTCAGTTCAAATGAATTGAAGGCCTTTTTCTATAAAAACAAAAAGCCCATTCAAAATTAATTGAATGAGCTTTTATTGGAGGTCGCGGACGGATTCGAACCGCCGTACATGGATTTGCAATCCACTGCCTAGCCACTCGGCCACGCGACCATTATTTCATTTTAAATAAAAACCCTCATTTGGATTTTTTTCGGCTGCAAATATATAAATAATTTTATAACCATGCAGGAATATCTCTATGAAACGGAAAAAAAATATTTTTGGTTACATTTTTTCTCATAAAATTGTCCTTTTTACTTAACGTACGAAATACAATTTCTATATTGAAGAAATATTATTCAAAATAAAACGAAAAT
>CAZMBP010000067.1:0-9277 GCA_964564545.1 uncultured Saprospiraceae bacterium | reverse complement strand
TCTTCGATATCCCAAATCTTTGTTGTAAACATCTCCTCCTGTCTTATCTGTATGACCTATAATTTTTAAAGTTTTGTCAGGGTTCAACTCAAGATATGTTTTCATTGAATCTGCATAACTCAAAAAGGCATCTCCTGGATTAAACTCATCAGAATCACTTTCAAAATTTGACTCCAAAAATGTCATATTATTAAATGTGAATTGCACGTCTGCTAATTCCGTATCAGTAATTTCTAATATTTCAAAAACGATAGGTTCCGTCAATTCTTCCCCTTGAACCATTGCATAATCCAATGAAATGCGATCTCCTGGAATTCCCAAATCTATCAACATTTTTTCAATCGCTTTCGCTCTAGCAATTCCTAAATTATCATCAAAGTTGACTTGGATATCACTTTCACTTTCCAAAAACCGACCGGTGATCTTTAGTTTCTTATCTTCATTATCAATCATGTAGGAAACGATTCCATCAAGAAAGGCTAAATTACTAGAATCGGTTGTTGGTTGAGAAATACCATTTTGAAAAGAAAACTGATTGTATCCTTCCAAAATTTTTTCATCACCAAAAGTAAGGTTGAGATTTTTTAGACGCTCGGGAGCAGTTGGTTCTTCGACAACTTCCTGGGGTTCACAATGTTTTTTGATTTCACACACATAATAATAGCGTGCAACAGATGCCCACAATCCAAATATCAGAATACCTAGCAAGAGTCTCATCTATACGGTTGTTTTATTTTTTTGAGAAAAAGATTTTGATTCGTTGGACGTTGTACGACAGACGTTAAACGTTTCCCCGTTTCACTCCAATTAGAATAAAATCTAAAAATGGTTTGTAAATGTATTGTTTTTTTTCAAAATAATTCTACAAAATACAAGGTCATTTATTAGAATGGCTAATTTATTGAAAATCAGGGATTTATAAGGTATTTTTTTAAAAAAAATAAGGAACTAGATGTGAGGGCGGTTAAATATCCAATAATCAAAAAAGGGACTCAACGAAACCGCTGAATCCCTTTTTAAATCTTTTATAGAAAATACTTACGCTGGAATTTCTTCAATTACAGCTGAAAGTCCTTTATCAACCAAAGCATCTTTCTTGGGTCTTAGCTCATTAAAAGAAGCTGTTTTTACAATCGCTTTTCCTTTGAAATGAATTAACATCGCACATTGTTCTGCCTGCTCAGGACTATGTTGAAGAATATCTACAAAACAATCAATCACCCAATCAAAAGTATTATGGTCATCATTATAAACGACTAACTGTGATTGATTTCCAATCTCTTCTAAAATCTCTTCCAACACATCTACATCCGTATCTTCTTGAGTATGAAATTTTATCATCTGACTTTAAATTATTTTGTACCAAAAAAATGCATTTCAAATATAAGAAATTATAGTGAGAAAAAGCAACTGATATTTTTACTTTCCTTTTATAAAAACACAAAAAATTGAACGATGATCTTGGTAAAATAGTTCGTCCAGTTTTATTTTTTTCTAATTCAATTTAGCTAATTCTGCTTTTACTGCTTCAAAATTTGGCAAGTCACCTGCTGATTCCAAAACTTCTGCATACTGAATTATTCCTTCTTTATCAATAACGAAAGCAGAACGTTTTGACACACCTTTCATATCTAATACGAAATCTTCGTACAATGCGCCGTAAGCCCGAGATACATTTTTATTGAAATCAGAAAGCAATTGGAAATTATAATTCTCTGCTTTTTTGAATTGCTCTAAGGTAAATAATGAATCAACTGAAACTGCTAAAATCTCTGCATCCAAACCTTCATAAGTTGCAATATCATCTCTCATCGTACACAATTCAGTTGTGCAAACACCAGTAAATGCTAAAGGGAAAAATAACAAAACAACATTTTTACCTTTGTAATCTCCTAATGATACCTCCGCTTTTTCGGTATTTCTCAACGTGAAGTTAGGTGCTTTGCTTCCTACAGTAATTTCCATTTTATTTTTATTTTTTTATTAAGAAAATATTATTCAAAAAATTTTATCTAAACTTGCGCAAATATAAAAATATTACAACAACGAATCACCAATATTGTTGAATGAATCCAACTCGAAAAGCATATCTCCAACTTCATATTGCTGTTTTATTTTTTGGCTTTACAGCAATTTTAGGAAATGATAAATTGATTTCAATTCCTGCTATTTCTATTGTTTGGTGGCGAGTTTTATTTACCTCAATTAGTTTATTTTTCATTATCAATCTTGGAAAAACGCTAAGCAAAATTCCAAAAAAATTCTTGTGGCAATACATGGTCATTGGTGCAATTGTAGCCCTGCATTGGATTTGTTTTTTTGGCTCTGTAAAATTAGCAGGTAACTCCTCTGTGGTTTTGGTTTGTATGGCAACGGTGGCACTTTTTACCGCCTTTTTAGAGCCGTTAGTTTTAAAAACAAAATTTCAAAAAAAGGATTTTTTACTTGGAATTTTAGTGATTCCAGGAATGGCATTAGTGGTTGGAAATGTGAGTTCCGAAATGTGGTTGGGAATTGCAGTTGGAATGCTATCTGCGTTTTTAGCTTCGGTCTTTTCGGTTTGGAATAAAATGATTATTCATGAAGCTGATCCGCGAGATATTACTTTTTTAGAGATGAGTAGCGGATGGTTATTTGTCAGTTTAATTTTACCATTCATTATGCATTTCGATAAAGATGTAGCGTTTATTCCAGTTGGTTGGGATTGGCTTTACTTAATTCTTTTGGCGTTGGTCTGTACTACTTTAGCTTATGTGCTTGCGCTTCGAGCATTGAAACATTTATCTGCTTTTGCTTCAACGTTGGCTTATAATTTGGAACCTGTTTATGGAATTTTGATTGCTTACTTTTTTTTAGATGAAAAATTATCGGCAGGTTTTTACTTAGGTGTTTTAATAATTTTAGGAGCTGTTTTTATGTATCCTCTTTTGAAAAAAGAATGATTTAAGGATCGTTGGACGTTCTACGACTGACGTTTTACGTTTTCTCAATGCTATATTTAGAATAAAATTTGAATGCTTAAAATAAAATATATATCGCTATCTATTTTTCTGATTTTGACTTTTCATTTTACCTCAAAAAGTCAGACCAATGATTTTCCAAAACATACCATTGTTTTAGACGCCGGAGGAATTGGTGGTTATGGTTCATTGAATTATGAACGTGCTTTTTTATTGAAAAAAAAACACCTGCTTTCCTACAAAGTAGGTTTCTCCTTTTATCGTTTTAAAGATTTTGAGAGGAAATTAAATCCTGATTTATTGTTTCCAATAAGTATTCAATATAACCGAAAGTTTAAAAATCACCGAGCCTTTTTAGGATTAGGTCAAACGGTTTCTAGCATTGTAAAAATATCATCTGACTTTAGTTCGAAGGTCAGGAAAAACAGGTTAAGTTTAAGTTATATCATCGGATATCGTTTTCAAAAAGACAACAAACCTTTTTCGATTCAAATAAATTACACGCCAATTTTAGAGCATTATAAAACATTCCACCATTGGGGAGGAATCAGTTTCGGTTATTCTTTTTTTCAAAAAAACCAATCATGAAAAATTTGATTTTTATACTTCTTATTCTTACCTCTTTTTTATCCTGTGGAAAAAACGATATTGATTTATCTCAAATTCGTAACCTTAACGAGAATAGAATTTCGCCATTTGGTCATGCTGGAATGGGAATTAGTTCTCAGTTTCCTTTTAACTCATTTGAGTCAATTAGTAGCGCTTTAAATATAGGTGCAGAAGGTGTGGAAATCGATGTGCAGATGACAAAAGATTCTGTTTTAGTACTTTTTCATGATCGAACATTGCAAGAGCAAACTGATTTGGAAGGAGTCATTTATGAGCAAAGTTGGGATGATATAAAAAATGCTACATACAAAAATCCACTTTTTGCAGAATACAAAATTGTGTCTCTCGATCAGTTATTTGGAAATTTAAAAAATGTAAAAGACTATCAATTCCTGTTGGATTTTAAATTATATCAATCTGATAATCCAGATAGTTATGTTGACACTTATATAAATGCAATTATTAAAACGGTTGAAAAATATCAATTAGAAAACAATGTACTCCCATCTTTTTTCCAACAGAAATATTTAGAAAAATTAAAATCCGTTCGTCCTAACTATAAATTAGTTATCAATAATTCTTTTGAAAATGGGATGCTAATTGCTGATGATTTAAATGCTTATGGAATCATTTTGAATAATGATGTGATAACAAAAAGTCAAATTGAACAAGCTCATGATGAAGGGATTCGAATTTATCTTTTTGGGACGTATTCGAAAAGTGATAATTTAGATGCGATAGAAAAACATCCTGATTTTATTCTTACGGATAAAGTAAAACACTTGGTGAATGTTTTGAAATGAACATTTCACTCACAAGTTTTGCAATACAATTGTTTTATTTCATTATCTCTCATTAATTGAAACTCTGAATTTATCCACTTACAGAATCGATTTGAATTTCTATTCTGTGCTACCTGACTATATTCAATGAACAACTGTTTATCTTTTTCATTTTTATCACTAAAGAGTGCAATCGTTTGTACAAATGTAAACAAGGTATTCTCATCACTATTTCCTTTTTCAACAAAAGGTAACAATAACTCTATTGCCCATTTAAATCGATATTGATAATTAAAATACTGTGCTAATTGAATTGTTTCTAGTTCTGTCATTCCTTGATTCACAAAATAATCTTTTACAAATTCCAACGACTCTGACCTTAAACTATAGAATCGATTTTTTAAATAATAGCTGACAACTGCCAAATGAAAATTCACTTGCAGGCGTTCAATAGTTTGAGTTGGATTAAGATATGTAATCAAATAATCTTCATCATCTAGTAAATCAGAAATAGTGAATTCTAAGTCAATTGGATCCATAATAGTATCTCGCATCAAGTAAAGATAACGAGTTGCAAAACCAGTTAAATTAAATTTCATTGGCAAATAATCCTTATCAAGTTGAGACAACTCTTTTACTTTTTTAATAAATAGTTTATCCGTTCTAACTCCTTGTTTAAAAAATAATTCTACTGCAATTTGATTGCTAAGCAAAGGAAGGTTAGATCTTTCAATTGGAATTTCTATATCCGTAATATCATTTATACTCACCTTCTTTTGTAAAAACTGTTGAATCAAATCATACTGAATTAAAAGCGCACTATCCATTTTATTTGCAGCAATCAGTTGGGTAAATTTCCCTATCAAAGGTTTCACTTCATTTACCGTTTTTACGTCATCAAAATAAATAGTTGAATAATTACTTTCTTGAACTTCATCATCAAAAGTGATCGTAATATTCGCTACTCTTTGAGCTGCTAAAAATGGTTCTATTTTATTTGCAATTGTTTTATTATTCAATAATAATTTGATTTTACTTTTCTCTTCATTTTTCAATTCCTCCCACTCTGAATTTAAAATTTGTCCAAAGAAAAGTTCCCAATTTTCTTTGCTTATTTTTTGAATTTTAGAAATAGAAATACCTTTGTTTTGAATTTCTTTTGCAATTATTTCTGTACGCTTTTTTTGTAAAAAAAGATTTCTTTCCAACTTCCCTTCAATAGAACTAAATGCTTGAATTTTAATATTTTTAATTTGGTTTTTATTTTTCTTTAAAAAATCATTTAATGCTTTTGGAGTATTTTTGAATTGAAATTCATTTTTATCAAAATCAATAAAAAAGGTTTTCGTTTTCTCTTGAATGCTTGTTTTCGTTTCTACATTTGTCCACACTTCTTCACTTGAAAAAGGTAAAATAGTATCCACATGATTATTTTGTTTTAATTCTGCAAATGCCCAAATCGGATTGATATGAAAAAGAGGTAAACTGAGTTGTGGTACATTAATTCCTGTTCCATTCCGACAGGCACAACTATCTTGAATCGATATAATATTCAAAGCATGGTGAGCCTCAATACCTTGTGGAAGTACTCCTAGAAAAGTATAAATACCACTTGGATCATTGCTTCTATTATTTTTAAAAATATCTTCTTTCAACACAGGAGGAAGCATTACGCCCATATGTATTCCCGAACCATGTAACCTATTGGGAGCAGTGCAAGGGAATTGTCTTCGTTCAATGATATCAATCGCTAGCCCATCGAATTCATTGATTATTTGTTGCTTAAAATAATTGATATCATGATAAGAAATAAAAATAGAATCCCCCTTTAGATTAAGCCAACTTGCAAAAGCCTCCGAAAGGAAGTTTTGATTATCCGATCTTAAACATATTTTTTCATCATACTCTTTTAAACCGTAAGCATCTGTTGGGAAATTGGCAACGGGTGGCGGAATGTACATTTCACCACCAAAAACATGGGTTCCAAAAACCAAACTTCCGTCAGCATTTGCTTGGAACCGAATCCCTGAATATCTATAGTCAGGGTGAATCATATTCTGATAATGAGGAGGTGAATTTTTCCAACCTTGATAAAAATCTTCCGCCATTTCCTCGTATGTTTTTTTGCTGCTGACGTAGGCTACATTCTCGCCAACCAAGCCATTTGTTCCCCCATATGCAAGTACTCTTTTGTGGGGTGTGGCAAATTTTTCATTATTTTGATCGTGCGTAAGTATATTGTTATCAACTTGGTATTTAGAATGAAAAGCGGCAGCTTTTTGTAAGTTAGTTTTAGATTGGAGAGGAGCAAGATTGAGTTCGTTTCTATGTTGATTTAACTTTTGTAGGATTAATTTTTCCAATCTAATTTGGTCAATATTCTTTCCATCAAAACTTTGTGCAAAAACAGAAAATGTAATTGCACAAGTGAAAATAAAGAACATAATTGTTTTCATATTATAGCTTATTTTGTTTGATGATAAAGATAGATGAGATTAATTAGTATTCTTAGTTTCAAAAATCATTTTCCATATTTAGACTTTTTATAAAAAGAAATAAAACTCTCCTACTGATTCTATTTTGCTTACTTTTGCATTTTTTTAAAAAGAAATACACCAATGCATTTTTCCCTGAAAAAAATAAATCAATACTGCGAGCAACACACTTCCCGGCCTTCTGAAGTGCTCTACCAACTTGAGCGTGCTACTCACCTCAAAACGCTTGCTCCCCAAATGGCATCCGGTCATGTGCAAGGGCAATTATTTACTTTTTTGAGTCAGATGATTCAACCAAAAGCAATTTTGGAAGTGGGAACATTTACAGGTTATGCGGCAATTTGTTTTGCGAAAGGATTGCAGGAAGATGGCGTTTTGCATACGATTGAAGCGAATGAAGAATTTGAATATATCATTCGGGATTTTGTCAAAAGAGCGGAATTGGAGGACAAAATTAATTTGTACATTGGTGATGCAAAAGCAATTATTCCAACTTTAGATATTCAGTTTGATTTGATCTTTTTGGATGCTGCCAAAAGAGAATATGCACATTATTATGATTTGCTTTTTGACAAATTAAAACCGGGTGGATTTCTCCTTGTCGATAATGTGCTGTGGGATGGAAAAGTAGTCAATGAAAAAAAAGATACTGACACTCGAGTGCTAGATGAGTTTAATAAAAAAGTACAAGCAGATGATCGAGTGGAAAATGTATTATTGCCAATTCGAGACGGAATCATGATGATCAGAAAAAAATAACGGTTAACTGTTAACGATAAACGGTTAATACCCAAAAGATATTAACCGTTCACCGTTAAGCATTAACCGTTAAAAATTATGTTCTAAGGATATTCCCTTCTGCTCCGAACCATCTCACACAAACTGCAATTCCTACCCCAGCAAAAACGAAAAGAGAAACAAAGACTATACTTAACAATCCATAATCAATTGTCCCCGCCACAATTTCTTTAGTCGCCAAAGCCACATTTACGATAGGCATCAAAGCTGTAAATGTATCTAATTCAAATCCAGGCATCATTGCAATCACCAATGGAATTATGACCACAAACATCAATGGTTGAATCAAACTTTGTGCCTCTTTAAATGACTTAGCGTAAATACTCGCAGGAATCAAAACACCTGCAAAGAAGGTTGTCAACGGTATCAACATTAAAATAATTAAACCTAAAGACTCTGGACTTAAGAGTGATTCTGCCATTGTCATCACCCAACCTGGAACATCTGGATTTAATTTCAAAGCCAGATATAAACCGATAATAGTCAAGAATCCTGAGATCACTCCCGAGAGTACAACTACTAACATTTTTCCTAACAAAATTTGTAAGCGACTTGCAGGCACACTCAAGATGGTTTCCATCGTTCCTCTTTCTTTTTCACCCGTAAATAAATCAATCGCAGGGTACATAGCTCCCATCAAACAAAACAAAACAAAAACATAAGGTAAAAAACCACCTACCTTTTTCCCAAAGGATTCTGTTTGAGTGAATACATCTTGCTCTGTAATGGTTAATGGTTTAATTGTATTTGGATTAACTTTTCTAGTTCCTAATCTTTTATTAACAATTGTATTTTTATAACTCTTAATTGTCTGATCTAGCCTTCTCATAAAAAGACCTTCATCTGTGGAATCGAAAAATACTTTTATGGCAGCAGATACCGTATCACTCTCAACTTGATTTTCAAATTCTGGACTAATCACTATCGCTAAATCCAAACTATCATCTCTAATTAATTGCTCAAATTCATCTTCATTAATATCATAACTTATTTGTACATCCTTTTGTCGTTGAAATCTTTTGATGAAAAAAGCTTCATTGCTGTCATAAGTTGCTTCATCATTAATATCATAGGTATTCGTATGGATAGCAATTTTAATATCTTTTTCTTGAGCTTTTTTTGCTTGGTTGCTGGCAATATAACTTGTCAAAGAAATAATCGCAGGCATTAACAAAATCGGCATTATGATCATCGTAATTACCGTCCGACGATCGCGTAGCATATCCAGCATTTCTTTTTTGAAAATCGTAAAGATGTGGTTCTTCATTCTGTTTTACTTCTTTGTTGAACTATAAAGATGCTAAAAGTACAAATTCTCAAGAAACCACGAACTAAAAAACATCTAATTTTGTATAGAAAATATCTTTTAAAAGTTGTTTTTAAAAAGTAAAAACTAGTATATTTGCAGCCGCTTAGTAAAAGCAATGTATGGCGAGGTAGCTCAGCTGGTTAGAGCGCGTGATTCATAATCCCGAGGTCGGCGGTTCAAGCCCGCCTCTCGCTACAAAAAGAAAGTCAATAACTGTAATGGTTATTGGCTTTTTTTATTTTAGTCAAATTTCTTTCCATCAAAAAAATCATTGGTGCCTAGAAACAAAGACTTTTATAAACCAACTTTATTTCCTCCATCAGT
>CAZMBP010000066.1:0-18967 GCA_964564545.1 uncultured Saprospiraceae bacterium | reverse complement strand
GTTAAACTATTTGAAGTACCTGTTTCAGGGAAATTCACTTTGTAATTTCCAGCAGCAACATTTGTAAAAGAGTATATCCCATCTTGGTTAGTAGTAGTTGAAGTTGAAGTGTTATTATCAGTATTAATTAGCACAACTGTGATGCCTTGTAACCCGAATTCACCAGCTTCTTGGATACCATTTCCATTTACATCATTGAAAACAAAATCTCCAACTGTTGCATTTTGGCAAGTAGGTCCATTTTCAACATTTATATAAATTGTAGTTGTTAATCTACATTCAATACAGTAGTCACCTGATCCACTTCCAGAGTTTGAACCTGATCCAGAACTACTTCCACTTCCTGATCCAGAACTACTTCCACTTCCTGATCCAGAACCGCTTCCACTTCCTGATCCAGAACCGCTTCCACTTCCTGATCCAGAACCGCTTCCACTTCCTGATCCAGAACCACTTCCGCTTCCTGATCCAGAACCGCTTCCGCTTCCAGAATCAGAACCGCTTCCACTTCCTGATCCAGAACCATTTCCACCTGATAAACAAATTACTCCATTTCCAGAGTTAGAACCAGAACCAGAACCAGAACCAGAACCAGAACCACTTCCGCTTCCACTTCCGCTTCCACTTCCACTTCCAGAACCACTTCCGCTTCCAGAACCAGAACCGCTTCCACTTCCTGATCCAGAACCGCTTCCACTTCCTGATCCAGAACCGCTTCCACTTCCTGATCCAGAATTAGAACCAGAACCACTTCCATTACAAGGATCTCCAGAACCAGAACCACTTCCTGAATTGGAGCCACTTCCACTTCCTGATCCAGAATTAGAACCAGAATTAGAACCTGATCCAGAACCTGATCCAGAACCTGATCCAGAACCTGATCCAGAACCTGATCCAGAACCATTACATGGATTATCACATCCGTTATCGATAGTTAAGTCAATAGGTTGATTTGGATTTTCATTAGAAAAAATAACATTGTGTGGTCCTTTTCCAAGAGCAAATTGAGGAGAAGCTCCTGGGCCAAAATTCCAAGCATATTCTAAACAAGGAAAACCTAAGTCTGGTGCTTCAAAAGTAACAACCTCTCCAGGACAAACATCGGTAGAGTTAGTATTAATAATAGGTGTTGGGCAAGTTTCATTTGTATTGCAACTATTTACAGTAATTTTAACCCAGTTAGATTCCCCATAATTCCAGCTACTGCACCCGTTTCTTCTAGAGCATCTTCTGAACCAAGTGGTTTCAGTTAAATTTCCTGTGTTAAAGGTAGGTGAAGAAGAAGAGTAACTATCTGAGCCAGATACATTAGGGCCGTTAGTGTTACTTAACCATAAATATTCTAAATCGCCATAACCTCCACTAGGAAGTTCTTCATTAGTTAAGGTTATACTTTCTCCTGAACAGATTGCATGGGTTGATCCAATTTCTCCTCCATCATTTACATTTCCATAGCAGGTACCAAATGAAGAGGTAGCTGATAGCATAAATGTCAAAATTAGTGAACCTAAGATTCCCCAATTGATTAGTTTGTGTTGTTGCAAAATAGCAGGTGTTAATGTCTGATCTTGTAAATTTCTGTTCATGATTACTAGTTTAGGTATAAAAAAAATGGGTAAAGAATGTTAATAAGAATGGGAGGGAGGGAGGAAATAATTTAGTGTTATGCTAGTTTCGTTTTTCGAATTTTAAAAAAAAATAGTGTTTTAATCATCGTGAGCTTTTGGAAAACCAGAGAATTAAAAGTGTTTGAAAACTAGTTGATGATTGTTTTATTTAATAGTAGATTGAATTTGTTTTTCGAGGAAGGAGAGTAGGGAAAGTGTTTGTTTTTAGTTTTGATTAAAGCGGAATATTTTGACGTGTGTTAGTTATTATGATGTAAAATTACATCCCTTCCGCATCTGTGTCAATTATTTTGACTTTTTTTTTCTTTACTAAGAATTAGAATTTATAACAATGTGTTTTCATTTCTTTTGTAAGTGCTTTGATTATCAAAGTGAAATACATATTATGTTTTAACTAATTGAAAATAAAAAAATGTGAAATATATTTTTTTGATCTGGAAATCTCTGACACAGATTTGTAAATGACTTAAATTGAGAGATGAAAATTAAGAAAAGATGAAATTCATAGTAGTTAGTGACAGTTTTTTTGCCAATCTAAAAGAAGGAAATACATTTAATTAAAGGAGTGTTGAGAATAATTGTGACGAACTTACGGAATGATCAGCCATTCAAAGTCAGCTCCCATAAAGGAGATAAAGACAAAAGCTGCTGCAATTGGTGCAAAAATAGAAATACCCATAAAGGTGAAATACCATTTAGGTACTTTCGACCGCTCCACTAATTCCACCATCAATGAAATCACTAAAATAAAAAAGAAGATAAAAGTAAAAACTACCGTTAACATGGAGGCAATGTAATCATCCCATAACCACAATAATGAAAAAATGATAAATTCGATTAAGAAAACTTCGATCGGTCTAATCTTTTGCATAATGTTTGAAATATTAATTTTTTTAAGTCGCTTAGAAATTTCTGTACCTTTATATACGTTTTGAAGTTATGATGAAAAAAGAAGCAATCATAACTTATTGATTATTTTGAACAAGTACTTATCATCAAACATATACACTTATCCTCATAAAATAACATATACATAAAAAATACATGAAGTCATTATCTGTTTTTTCCCTCCTTACTTTATTTATTATTTCTCCTTTGTTGATTCAAGCACAAGACAAAGATCCTAAACCCCCATCAACAGAAGAGGAGTTTGAGAAAAAATATCAGAAAAATATCAAGAAGGAACGGTTACATGGAGTATATATTCCAAAAGATTTAGCTGATGCATTTATTCAATTGAACATTTTGATTGATAAAAGTAGTCAAACAAAATTCAAAAATATGGAAGAAGCTGAAGCTGCTAAAAAATTACATTTTAGTTTCGGCAGATGGATTACTCATAATTGGAGTTTGTACTCAGGATCTCGATATTCTCATTATGTCAAAAGTGTAGGCATTCATCATCCTGAAGATATGGCTTCCTTCACTATATTAATGTATCATCGATATTTGAATAAAAAGAAGTTAGATGTAAAAGGATACATGGAGGACTTTAAAAAGAAAAAAGAGGAGGAAAAACAAAAGAAGTTGAAGAAAGGAAAAGTGTTGGAAACATTTAAACGAAAAAGAAAGAATAGATAAATCAATAGAATCAAATCGTCACTAGTGCGAGGCCTACTCACAAGGCGACTTCGAGTCACCTTGTGAGTAAAACAACCTTAAACTTTCTCAATTTAATAGACATAACCTTCCGATATTTTTAATTAAAATCCCCATCCCTTTCCAAATTTTTCTCTCAGAAAAAACCATTCTTTATATCACTTTATTTTAAAATTTATACATTTGCACTCTGAAAGAAGAAATGTAAGTACAATATTATATGTGTACAAGAGTTAATTTAATCGGAAAAACCCAATAAAATTAAGGCTTCCAAATGTGATGCTTTAATTTTTTTAATGAAACTTAACTCCTACTTATTAAGTTAGATAAGGAGTTCAAATTTTCAGAAAACTAATTTTTTAAAGAATACTGATCAAAAATCAATTCAACAATGGCGAAGAATTTGGTAATCGTGGAGTCCCCTGCTAAGGCAAAAACTATAGAAAAAATTCTAGGGGAAGATTTCACCGTAAAATCAAGTATGGGACACATACGTGATTTGGCAAAAGGTGATAAAGGCGTGGATATTGAAAATAATTTTAATCCCAGTTATGAAGTATCCCCAGACAAAACTAAAGTAGTTAACGATCTTAAAGCATCCGTGAAGAAGGTGGATGAGGTATGGCTCGCGACGGATGAGGATCGAGAGGGAGAAGCAATTTCTTGGCACTTGTGCGAAGTTTTAGGTTTGGATGAAAAAACGACCAAACGAATTGTTTTTAGAGAAATTACCAAACCTGCTATTCAAAAAGCAATTCAATCTCCTCGAACGGTAGATTTGAATTTGGTGGATGCCCAACAAGCTCGTCGAATTTTAGATCGATTGGTAGGATTTGAATTATCTAGTTTGCTTTGGAAAAAAGTAAAAGGAAAATTATCAGCTGGACGTGTTCAGTCTGTTGCGTTGAAATTAATCACAGAGCGAGAAAGAGAAATCAAAGCATTTGAGGCAACTCCTTTTTATAAAGTAGCTGCCATTTTTGATGTACAGAATGAAAATGGTAGAATGGTTGAACTCAAAGCCGATTTGCCAACTCGATATGATTCAGAAGGTGACGCTCAGGCATTTTTAGAAAAATGTAAAGCAGCCGTTTTCTCCATCACAAATATTGCAGTCAGACCAACGAAGCGGAAACCAACCGCTCCATTTACCACTTCAACCTTACAACAAGAGGCAAGTAGAAAATTAGGTTTCTCAGTAAGAAGAACCATGACGAATGCACAGCGGTTGTATGAGCAAGGTTTTATTACCTATATGAGAACAGATAGTGTGACTTTGAGTGAAACTGCTTTGGCAAATATCGCAGATGTCATCACTAAAAATTACGGTGCTAATTATCTTAGCACTCGGCAATACAAAAATAAAAAATCAAATGCTCAAGAAGCGCACGAAGCTATTCGTCCTTCTTATGCAGATAAAAGAGTTGTGACTAAAGATATCGATCAACAAAAATTGTATGATCTGATTTGGAAACGAACAGTCGCCTCTCAAATGACGGAAGCAGAATTAGAAAAAACAACTGTTGATATTGGAATCTCAACTATAGGAGATGCAAAGTTCAAAGCGAAAGGAGAAGTTTTAGTTTTTGATGGATTCCTTAAAGTTTATTTAGCAGCCAAAGATGATGACGAAGAAGATGATGACGATGCAAAAGGAATTTTGCCTCCATTAACTTTAGGTCAAGAATTGGCTTTAAATGAAATGGGTGCAACTGAAAGATTCACTCGACCACCGGCAAGATTTACAGAAGCTGGGTTGGTGAAAAAATTAGAGGAATTGGGAATTGGTCGTCCGTCAACGTATGCTCCGACGATCAGTCGAATTATGGAACCTTCTAGAGGTTATGTAATAAAAGGTGATAGCGAAGGAACTCCTCGAAGTTATAATGTCTTGACTCTGAAAAATGGAGCGATCAAAAAACAAGTTCAAACTGAAAATACTGGTTCGAATAAAGGACGATTAGTAGCAACAGATTTGGGACTTTTGGTTGTTGACTTTTTGGATAAGCATTTTAAAGATGTGATGAACTATAGTTTTACAGCAGAGATCGAAGGACGATTTGATGTCATCGC
This sequence comes from uncultured Saprospiraceae bacterium, assembly GCA_964564545.1. Taxonomy (GTDB): domain Bacteria; phylum Bacteroidota; class Bacteroidia; order Chitinophagales; family Saprospiraceae; genus CAJQQY01. The sequence continues at coordinate 13,667 of CAZMBP010000066.1, read as the reverse complement.
AGCAGGGAATAGAAACTGGACAGAAATGTTGGGTGAATTCTATCATCCTTTCCATGAACTTGTTGAGCATACTTTAGAGAATGCTGAGCGAGCAACTGGAGAAAGAATTTTAGGAAAAGATCCAGTTTCTGGAAAAACACTTTTAGTGCGAATGTCTCGTTTCGGACCAGTTGCACAGATTGGTGCTCCAGATGAATTAGCGGAAGATGAAAAACCAAAATATGCGAATCTTCGAGGTGGACTTTCTTTAGAGTCTGTTACTTTTGAGGAAGCAATTGAGTTATTTAAATTGCCGAGAGAATTAGGTCAATATGAAGATAAAGATGTAATCATTGGAGCTGGAAGATTTGGTCCTTATGTGAAATGGGGAGATGCATTTATTTCTATTCCAAGAGACGAAGATGCATTGACTTTGCCAGTTGAACGAGCACATGAATTGATTGAAGAAAAGAAAAAGGCGGATGCTCCAGTTGGTACATATAAAGGTATACCTTATACACAAGGCAAAGGTCGATTTGGACCATTTTTGAAGTACGATGAGTACTTCGTAAATATTCCAAGACGATACGACCCTGAAAATTTAAGCGAAGCGGACGCACACGAATTGATCGAGGCGAAATTAGTGAAAGAAGCTAATCGATATATCCAACGATGGGATGATGAAAAAATCTCTGTCGAAAATGGACGTTGGGGACCACTCATTAAATTCAAAAAGAAGCAAGTTAAGATTGCGAAAAAAGAAGATGGTACTCGTATTACACCAGAGGAAGCGGCAGAGTTGACTTTGGAGCAAGTGAAAGAAATTATCGTTTCGCAAATTCCAGATGCCTTCAAAAAGAAGACAAGAAAGAAAGCAGCTCCTAAAAAGAAAAAGGAAGCAGCTAAATCCAAATAAAAGTTTTATCAATAAAAAACCTTCCAATCCAAACGGGCTGGAAGGTTTTATTTTTTTATCAAAATTGGAAAATAAAAATCTCCATATCATCTCCTTCAATATTCCATTCCCTGCCAACTATGGAGGAGTCATCGATGTTTTTTATAAAATAAAAGCACTCCATGATCAAGGCATTAGCATCATTCTTCACGCCTTCGAATATGGTCGAGAACAATCTCCTGAATTAGAAAAATACTGCACACAAGTTTATTATTATCACCGATCCACAAATATCACTAAACAATTTTCCAAACTTCCATTTATCGTCAAAACTAGAAATGTAAATGAATTGTTACGAAATCTAAAAAAGGACGGCCATCCAATTCTTTTTGAAGGATTGCATACCTGCTATTTTTTGAATCATCCAGACTTAGCCAAACGAAAAAAATACATTCGAATGCATAATGTTGAATGGCAATATTATGATCACTTAGCAAAAATGGAAAGCAATATTTTAAAGAAAACTTACTTTAAACTAGAAAGTGAAAAGCTTCGTTTTTTTGAAAATAAAATAAAAAATGTCAATGGGGTTTTAGCGATCTCAAAAATGGATGAAAATTATTTTAAGGAAAAATATTCAAAAATCTCTACGCATTATATTCCTGCTTTTCATCCAAATGAAAGGGTAGAAATCAAAGAGGGTAGAGGAGAGTACATTTTATTTCATGGAGATTTGAGTGTAAAAGATAATGAACAAGCTGCTATTTTTTTATTAGAAAAAATAATGCAAAATGTTGATTATCAATTGGTTATCGCAGGTCTTAATCCTTCTGGTAAATTAAAATCACTAGTTGAAAAAACTGAGAATGTAAAGCTAGAAGCAAATGTTTCCAATAAAGAAATGGAAAGTTTAATAAAAAATGCTCACGTAAATATATTGTTATCATTTCAGTCAGCTGGCATGAAATTGAAATTATTGAATGCGCTTTTTAAAGGACGATTTTGTGTAGTGAATGATTTTATGGTGAAAAATACAGGGCTGGAAGATTTGTGTTTTGTAGGAAAATCGTCAGAAGACTTTCAGAAAATTTTGAGAGAAGTTTTCCAAAAAGAATTTTCTGCAAATGAAATTTTAAAGAGAAAAGAAAAATTAGAGATTGATTTTTCTAATCAAAAATTAGCTAGTAAAATCAAGAATCTTATTTTTCCCTAGCTGGACTCTCCTGAGTCCAATTTTACATTAAAAAAGGATTCAGAACCTACTACTAAAAAGCAGTAGGTTCTGCCTCTGAAATAACCAATGGATACATTTTCCGAATTTCCTTTTGTTGAGTTTTCTCTAATTTTTCATACGGTAAATTAAATAATTCCATCGCCTTTTCATTTCGCAATTCGTTGTAAGCTGCTTTCAGTTCATTCAGTACATCAATATAAACTTTGTACTTCGTACCTCGATCATTTTTTAAAGAAATAATTGCCTTAGTTGGAGATTCGGCTAGATCAGATTTTTGATTTGGATTACTGATAAATTCCTTGGCACTCTTTTTTAAACTTTTTAATACCATTGGTTTATCTCTAACAAGAATTTCATTATTTGAATTAACATAAACACCAAAGACATTTCTTTCATTTAATTTAATGTCATTATCATCTTCCGACCAAGCGGGAAGTTTTGTTAAAACTCCTTTATTCTCTTTAAGATTAGAAATATACATTGTCAATAAATTAAAGAAATACAATTTATAAATAGGGTGTTGAAAATCATTCTTTTTGAAAATTTTCATTAGATCTGTTGTTAACTTCAGTTGATCTAGTTCTCCTGTATTTCCCATTTTTTGAAATGCGTTTCCTACTTCATTCTGCCATTCAAATATTCTTGATGCTTTTATTTCTATTGAATCAAAAACATTTTTCTCACAATAATTATTTATTCCAGGAACAGAAAACGAAATGAACAAAGGAGTTTCTAATTTTTTAGGGATAAGAATATTGAATGAACTCGATTGAGTTAAAGAGTCAACTAATTGTAGATAACTATCTGGTGAATTATTTTTTAAAAAATTATCTTTTACAAGAAAGGATTCAAAATCAAGGATTAGTTGGTCGGGATTTATGTCCTTTGCATGTAAGTTTATTTTAGTACATTCATATAATTTATCTTCCAAGTTGAATTGATAAGTACAACTTGTAACAATACAAATGCAAATTAAAAAAAGCAATGTTCTCATTCTTTATTCTTTTAATAATTCCACCATCTTCTTCGCTGCCTTTTTTGAAGCACCTGAATTCCCTAATTCTTCTTTCAACAAAAGATAACCATCGATTACAGGTTGACCTGCTTGTGCATCCAATAATTTTTCTAGTTCCTCTTTCAAATTTTCATAATTAAATTCACTTTGAATTAACTCCTTTACAATCTCATGATCTACGATCAAATTAACTAACGAAATATATTTTACATTAATCACTCGTTTTGCAATCTGATATGAAATCGAACTTCCTTTGTAACAAACTACTTGCGGAACATTAAAAAGTGCCGTCTCTAGAGTTGCTGTTCCACTTGTCACCAAGGCAGCTGAACTATGTTGCAAAAGCTCGTAAGTATTGTTTTGAATGATTTTAACTTGTTGAGTATCAAGCCCTTTTAACGTTGATTTATAAAATTCTAAAGTTATTGAAGGAGCTCCAGCAATGACAAATTGATAAGCAGGAAAATCATTTACCACACTCAACATTTCTTTTAACATTTTTGAAATTTCTTGTTTCCGACTACCAGGAAGAAGTGCAATAATCGGTTTTTCCGAAAGACCGTAATAACTTCTAAAATTAGGATCCATTTCTTTTTCTGCTACTACATCCAATAATGGGTGTCCAACAAATTCTACATCGTAATCATACTTTTTATAAAAATCTTTTTCGAAAGGAAGGATCGCAAACATCTTATCAATGTTCTTTTTAATTCCATGAACTCTTCTACTATTCCACGCCCAAATCTGCGGAGAGATATAATAAAAGACTTTGATACCTTGTTGCTTTGCCCATTTCGCTATCCTCAAATTAAAACCAGGATAATCTACCAAGATCAAAACGTCAGGCTGATATTTTAATACGTCAGCTTTACAAATTTTGAAATTGTTGAGAATGGTTCTTAGGTTCATTACTACTTCCGAAAAACCCATGAACGCCAAGTCTCGATAGTGCTTTACCAGCGTTCCTCCGACTGCTTCCATCAAATCTCCCCCCCACATTCTAAATTGAGCATCAGCATCTTCCTCTTTTAACGCTTTCATCAAGTTGGAAGCATGTAGATCTCCTGAAGCCTCGCCAGCGATAATGTAATATTTCATTTAATTGATTTTCATCTACGATAGAAAAGATGAATTTGATTTAATACGAATTATCTCCCCCGCTAGCGGGGGCTAGGGGTAGACTTTTCGCAAATGGAAAAATATTAATTTGTCATTCCTCCCCCCGACCCTACTGCCAGCGGGGGAGATAGGTTTCCTTTCAAATGAGTTATTTCTAGAAAAATCCATCATCCAAAACCACCTCTAATTAATCTAAAATGTCAATTCCAAAATAGAAAAACCAAATCCCAGCATAAATAATTGTAGGTATCATTATTCCACGCATCGAGTGGAAAAATCTTTTTCGATTAAAAATAGCAAAAGGAATGAGGTTAATACAAAGTCCTAAAAGTGCTGATGTTCTTCTCCTAAAATCTCCAGCACCAAATCCACTAATCACATCAGCTGCATCCAATTGGTCATAAATCTCCAATACAACAGCATAGCCAACAAATGGAATAAAAACACCGAGTAATAATCCCGCAATTAAGGAATCTTTTTCAAACATGTTATTTCGTTTTAATTGAAAGGTAAAATTACTGACTAGACTTTAAATAACCTAACATTAATGAAATGCTGAATTTTTAAGAAGGGGTGATTTTTTATAAATAAAATAAAAAAAGGGATTCGGGAAGCCAGTTCCCGAACCCTTTATCTTCTACTTCATTTTGTAGTATCAGTAATTGTAGAAGTGTTTGTATGATATGTAAAATAGGATATTGCTAATTTGCAAAGCTTAAATCTTTTGAAATGACTGAGGCCAAATTCACTTATTCATCTCAGATTCAATCAGACATGAAAGTGAAAGCATCATCTTTCCTTTTTTTAATTTTCTCAAGTAAATTTAAATTGTAATGAAGCTAAAGTAGTTAATTTGCTTTCATTGAATGGGGCATTACCCTTTTGGATGGATTTTGAAAGAAATAAACATTCGAAATCAATTGAGGATGGTAGTTAGTTATGTATTTGATTTATTATAAATTATGATTTTTTTAATTATGTTACTAAAGTAATGTTTTTAGGCGAACATATTTTAATTAACTTTTCACAAATAATTCACAAAAGTTATCAACATTTGTTAATTTACTGATAATCAGTTGTTTGAGTTATTTGATAGGGCGAGCCTACTGGTTGTATTATATTTTATTAACATATTTCAAAGGTATGGAAAACTTGTGTTTTACTTGGAATTACAGTTTTAAAAATGTTTATAACTTTTATAGTAAGATTTTTCAGATGTATATATTATAGTTTGGTCTGTTTTGTTAATACATAATTGGGGTATTCTTCATAGCATTAAATGTATGATTTTTGTTATTTTGAGCGATCAAAATAAACCAATTAAATTATGAGATTCATTTACGTTCTGATTTTTTCCTTTACTTTTTTTAATATTTCTTATAGTCAAAATTTATCGAAAAAGACGATGGATGAAACCGTTTATGCCAAGTGGAATACGGTTAAAAGTCCAACCATTTCAAAAAATGGAGCATGGGTAGTTTATCAATTGAGTCCAGGAGAGGGAGATACGAAGCTTAAAATTTTTAATGCAAAAAATAAGAAAGAGTCTACTTTTGATCGAGGAGAGAAGGCCAAAATAACTGACGATTCTAAGTTCGTTGTTTTTAATATTACTGCACCAGCTGATTCTTTAAAAATGATGAAGCGTAAAAAAGTGAAAAAGAAAGATATGCCAAAGGATACTTTGGGGATTTACAATTTGGAAACAGGAGTCTTAGCTAAAGTTGCAAATGTGAAATCATTTAAAGTGCCAAAAAAATGGAATGGTCATATTGCATATTTGAGTGAGGCTCAAGTTTTCGAAAAAGGTGATACAATATCAGTTCGTCCTAAAAAGAAAGAGACCAAAGATAGTGGTACTAGATTGACTATTCGGGAGTTAAAAACTGGAAAAGAAAAAACTTTTACCTATGTGAAAAATTATACACTTTCAGAAGAAGGTGGAAAAATGTTGTTTTCGAGTACAGGAAATGATTCAACTTTTGCTGCGGGAATGTATTGTTATGATTTTTTCCAAAAAGATTTAACAGCACTTCATAAAGAAAAAGGAGAGTATAAGTTTTTGACTTTTGATGAAAAAGGAAATCAAGCAGCGTTCCTTTCTAATGTCGATACAACTGATGCACAAGTTCCTCCTTTTCAATTGCATTATTGGAATGGAAGGTCAGATAATGCTGATATGATTTTTAATAATGTAAATGCATTGTTGGAAAAAGATTGGATAGTAAGCAAGAATGAAAAATTATCATTTTCAAAAAATGGAAGTAGACTGTTTTTTGGAGTAGCACCTCCGCCGATTTTACAAGATACAAATTTACTCGATGAAGAAATTGTTCAAGTTGAAGTCTGGAGTTATACCGATAAAAAATTATATACACAGCAAGAGAATGATTTGAAAAGAGATAAAAATAAATCTTACTTAACGGTTTATGATATTTCTAAAAAATCATTTCATCAATTGGGTGATTTGACTGTAGATGAAGTTCAATTAGGTGATGAAGGGAATGCCAATATGGTAGTAGGGTATAATGCAAAACCTTATTTGGATAAAATTTCTTGGGAAGGTGGCCCATCATACAAAGATTTGTATATCAAGGATTTAAATGGAGGAGATTGGAAGGAAATTATTGGACAAATTCGTGGGACTCCCCGAATGTCACCCAAAGGTAAATACATTTATTGGCATAGTTCGCCTGATACGGCTTGGTTTACTTATTCTTTTTCTAGTCAAAAGATCACTCAAATTTCAAACAATAAAATTTCGAAATTTTATGATGAATTAAATGATCGACCAATGCATCCAAGAAATACAGGGATGGCTGGTTGGACTACTGAGGATGAATATATTTTGTTGTATGATAGATATGATATATGGAAAATTCATCCTGAATATAAAGAACCTCCTTTGCGATTAACGAAAGGGAGAGAGGCAACTGATCCAACTGTTTTTCGGTATGTTCGGTTAGATCCAGAAGAACGAAATATTGATTTGGACAAAGAGGCGATGTTACATTCGTTTAAAGAAAAAAGTAAACAAGAAGGTTATTTGAGTTTTAATTTTTCTACTAAAAAAATGAAACGATTAGTTGGAGGCGATTATGCCTTTAGTCGACGTCCACAAAAAGCAGAAAATGCAAATGTATTGTTATATACTAAAGAGTCTTTTCAACTTTTTCCTGATTTAAGATTAGTCAATGATTTTAAATTTAATAGAGAAACAAAAGTTAGTACTGCTAACCCTCAACAATCTGAGTATAAATGGGGAACGATTGAACCTTACACTTGGACTTCACTTGATGGCGAGGAATTGAATGGGATGTTAGTAAAACCTGATAATTTTGACCCCAATAAAAAGTATCCGATGTTGGTGAACTTTTATGAAAGAAGTTCTCATACTTTGCATCGACATAGAGCACCTTATCCTCATCGTTCGACAATTAATTATGCTTATTATTCAAATCGAGGCTACCTGATTTTTAATCCAGATGTACCTTATAGAGCTGGTTATCCTGGAGAGAGTGCCTACAATGCGGTAATTCCAGGAGTGACTTCTTTGATCGAAAAAGGATTTGTGGATGCTGATAATATTGGTATGCAAGGGCATAGTTGGGGTGGTTATCAAGCAGCCTATATTGTTACCAAATCTAACATTTTTAAATGTGCCGAATCAGGTGCGCCGGTGGTTAATATGATTTCTGCTTATGGTGGAATTCGATGGGGAAGTGGAATGAGTCGAGCATTTCAATATGAGCATACGCAAAGCAGAATTGGTGGAACACCTTGGGATTATCCAGTTCGATACATCGAAAATTCTCCGATATTTTTTATTGATAAAATCGAAACACCATTGTTGATTTTGCATAATGATAAAGATGGAGCGGTGCCTTGGTATCAAGGAATTGAATTTTTTAATGCGCTGCGTCGATTGGGAAAACCTGCTTGGATGCTTAATTATAATGGCGAACCTCATTGGCCGGTAAAGCTGCAAAATCGGAAGGATTTTAATTTGAGGATGCAGCAGTTTTTTGATTTTTATTTGCAGGGAAAACAAAAACCGATGTGGATGGAAAGGGGAGTACCGGCGGTGGAGAAGGGGATTCGGCAAGGGTTGGAGTTTAAGAAGGATTGATTTGACAAGAACTTCTTCAATAGATATTCAAAATCAAATTTTGAATGACCTAAGAAAATCCCTCAACTATGAAAATGGTTGAGGGATTTTGAATTTTTAATAGGAGAATTTCCAATTTCCAATGCTAGAAAACCAAAGCCTTTTTTTATCATTTGAAATTACATGTTACCAGCGACTGGCTTTTAGTCAGCGTCTGGTTTTTTTAGATTATTGTATGAATCAGCGTCTAGCACGAAGCCAGTCGCTTATATGAAAACTCATGAGATCTTTTTATTTTAATGTAACTAACTCTTCGATAAACTTTTCAAATTTATTAATTGCTTCGAAATGAGGTTTTTTTAGTTATATTGCATTAAGATTTTTAATAATCTTCTATTCCAAAATTATTATTCGTTAAGACACACAGAAATTAAGTATCACAGGCTTAAGTGGTCGGACAATAATAAACGATGTTTTAAATGGCATCTTTTTTCTACTATTTTCCCATTATAAAAGTTATAGATTAACTACCGAGGATGTCCTCCTTTTATTTTAAAATCAATCTTAGTATCGTCTTGTTAACCATATTTTTTTCTAAAAAGAATAATTTGCAAGAAGTACTATTAAATGGTTTTTTATAAAAAATATAAGAGAAACCTAACTTACAGTTAAGCACTTTTCAAAGAGTAATAAGTCTGTTGGAAAGGCCGAATAAATATTAAAACCAAATGATGAATTCTAAAACGGAACAACCCTATCTAAAGAATTTTTTTTATAAAAAAAAATCATTAGATATTAAGAAAACAATTTTGTTGTTATTGTTTCTCAGTCTATTCCTAAACACTTCTCTTTTCGCTCATGGTGAGCTAGATCTACAGATTGAACGTGTTTCAAAACGAATCGAAAAAGAACCACATAATGCGATTTTATATATAAAAAGAGGGCAGCTCTATGCCCAACACAAAGAACCTAAAGCAGCGAAACAAGATTACTTCCAAGCTCGGGATTTAGATAATAAACTGCTGATCACCGATTTATTATTAGCTCGATTACTCGCAGAGAATAATGATGCCAACTCCGCTTTGGTCTACGTCAATTTATTTTTAAAAAATCATCCTAACCATTCGATTGCACTCATTACGAGAGCCAAAATTCACCAGCAAATTAGGCAGCCCGATTTATGTCAAAAAGATTTAGAAAAAGCCTTGGCTCATTTATCAGAGCCAAATCCTTCTCACTTTATTTCTATTTCTGAAGCGGTGCTTTTGGCTGATGATTCTAATATTACTGATGCTCTAAGTTGGTTGAAAAAAGGAGAGGAGAAGTTTGGTTTTGATATTGTTTTAAAATCAAAAGAAGTGGATTTGTATGTCCAAAGCAAGCAGTACGAAAATGCTATTTTGACTATTGATAAAATTTTGGAGAATTTTCAGAGAAAAGAAAAATGGCTATACCAGAAAGCAATTATTTATGAAGAAAGTGGGAAAATCGAACAAGCCAAAATTCATTATGGTGCTACATTGGAAGCAATTAATGAACTACCAAAACGAATACAGATGACTGCCAAGATAATTGAACTCGAAGTTAATTCATTAAAACGGATTGACAGACTCTCAGAATAAAAAGTATATCTTATAAAATACCTAATGCTCCAATTACTAATATTTTCTTTATCCCCTTTGAAATGAAAAAAACAAAATGCCTCCTTACTAATATTGCGATTACTTTTACCGTTGCTTTATTTTTATCTTTTAATTCCTTTTCACAAGTTTCTACAGTCATACGTGGTCCATATTTACAGAGTGGAACCTCAACAAGTACGATAGTCAAATGGCGTACGTCAGATACTACAGATAGTCATGTTTGGTATGGAACGGATGTCAATAATTTAAACCAAACTGAAGTGGACACTAGTTCCCAAACGGATCATGAAGTTACTATTTCAGGGTTGACTGCGAATACGATTTATTATTATGCAGTAGGCGATAGTCTTGGGCAGATGGAAGGAGGTAATGGCGATACAAGTCACTATTTCAAAACGGCACCTACTATAGGTTCTTCACAACCTGTGACTGCTTGGATATTAGGGGATTGTGGAACGGCAGATCCTGACCAAGAGTTAGTTCGGGATGCTTATTATAATTACATAGGGAGTAATCATACTGACATGGTTTTGTTGTTAGGAGACAATGCTTATGATGATGGATTTGATCCGGAGTATCAAACAGCATTTTTTGATGTATATCCTGATAAGTTGAAAAATTCAATATTTTGGTCTTGCCCTGGAAATCATGATTATTTTGGTTCAGGACTAAATAATGCATACTATGATATTTTTTCTTTTCCTACAAGTGGAGAAGCAGGTGGTTTAGCATCCAATACAGAGAAATATTATTCTTTTGATTATGCTAATATGCATATCGTTTCTTTAGATTCTCATGATGAAAATAGAAGTCCAAATAGCCCTATGTTGACTTGGTTAGAAAATGATTTAGCTGCAACTACTCAGGAATGGATTATTGTTATCTTTCATCATCCTCCATATTCAAAAGGATCACATGATTCCGATGATTCAAGTGAAAATCGAATGATTGAAATGAGGGAAAATGTATTGCCGATTTGTGAATCTTATGGAGTTGATTTGGTTCTAACAGGACATAGCCATTCTTACGAACGTTCCAAGTTAATCAATGGACATTATGGTTTTTCTAATACCTATGATCCTCTTCTTCATGATGTAGATGGAGGAAATGGACAATTAAATGGAACTGGTGCTTATCAAAAAAATGCTAGTGTTGAAGGTACTGTTTACGTGGTAACTGGTTCTGCGGGAGGAGCATCTCCAGTAGGAAACCATCCAGTAATGTATTCATCTCTTGAACAATTGGGGTCTACTGTTTTGGAAGTTAATGGCGATCAGATGGATGTGAAATTTTTAAATGGAAATGGTTTAGTGGAAGATTCGTTGACCTTGGTTCAAGGTGGACATCCTGTAGTCAATTGGACGTATCCTAATAATGGAAATACATTTACCAACTTAAATCCGATAGCATTAAATGTCAATGCATCCGATAGTGATGGAAGTGTCGCACAGGTTGAATATTTTGTGGATGGAGTTTCAGTTGGAATAGATGTAGTAGCGCCTTATTCCTTCATTTGGACACCAATAGTTTATGGAAGTTTTTTGTTAAAAGCAACTGTGACTGATGATGAAGGGAATTCAAGTTCTAGGGAAATTACAATTGCAATTGATAATAACCCAACTACCAGTATTGCGATTCAAATAAATAATGGTGATGATGATGCAGAAGAATCGAATGGAGGAGGTATGAATACCACTAGTAGTGATTTGGAAATGGTAGAGGATGGTTCAGATGAACAAACCATAGGTTTAGTATTTGATGCTTTAAATATTCCTAATGGATCTGCCATCACAAATGCTTATATTCAATTTACTGCCGATGAAACTCAGTCGGTGATTACCAACTTGACGATTCATGGGGAAGATACTGATAACTCTTTATCTTTTAGCTCTTCGAATTTTAATATTACTTCCCGACCAATTACTGCTGATTCTGTCAATTGGACACCACCAGCATGGTCTTCGGTAGGAGAAGCTGGATTAAATCAGCAAACTCCTGACTTGAGCACCTTGGTACAAGAAATAGTAGATCGTCCAGGATGGGTAGAGAGTAATTCTATGGGTTTTATCATTTCAGGTGATGGGAAAAGGACTGCTGATTCTTATAATGGAAGTTCTAATAATGCAGCGACTCTTCATGTTACTTTTTCTGTAGTTACAAATCCGTGTGATCCATTCTTCGATATGGATAATGATGGTTTTTGTTCTGATGTTGATTGCGATGATACCAATATATTAATAAATCCTAATGCGCTGGAGATTTGTGATGGTATAGATAATAACTGCAATGGCCAAATAGATGAGGGAGTACTGATTTTTTTATACGCAGATACAGATAATGATGGGTTTGGAGATCCGAATAATTCCATCCAATCTTGTACAGCTCAAGCAGGTTATGTTTTAGATAATACAGATTGTGATGATAGTAATTCAAGCATTAATTCAAATGCATTGGAAATTTGTGATGGTATAGATAATAACTGTGATGGCCAGATAGATGAAGGAGTGATCAGTACTTATTTTGCAGATACAGATGTCGATGGATTTGGTGATCCTAATAATTCGATTCAGTCTTGTACTGTTCCTTCGGGTTATGTTTTAGATAATACAGATTGTGATGACAGCAATGCAAGTGTCAATTCAAGTGCAACGGAAGTCTGTGATGGTATAGATAATAATTGTGATGGCCAAATAGATGAAGGTGTGCTGATTTCTTTTTATGCAGATGCAGATAGTGATGGATTTGGTGATCCGAATAACTCTATTCAGGCTTGTACCATTCCAACTGGATATGTTACAGATAATACAGATTGTGATGACAGCAATGCAAGTGTCAATTCAAGTGCAATGGAAATTTGCGATGGCATAGATAATAATTGCGATGGCTTAATAGATGAAGGCGTGTTGTCCTCTTTTTATGCAGATTTAGATAGTGATGGATTTGGTGATTCGAATAACTCTATTCAGGCTTGTTCCGCTCCTTCAGGGTATATTTCAGATAATACAGATTGTGATGATAGTAATGCAAGTGTTAACCCTAGTGTGGAGGAAGTCTGTGATGGCATAGATAATAATTGTGATGGTCAGGTAGATGAGGGCTTGTTGAATACCTATTTTGCAGATTTAGATATTGATGGATTTGGAGATCCGAATAATTCCCTTCAGGCTTGTTCCGCTCCTTCGGGGTATATTACTGATAATACAGATTGTGATGATAGTAATGCAAGTGTTAATTCAAATGCAACAGAGATCTGCGATGGTATAGATAATAATTGTGATGGTCAGATAGATGAAGGCTTGCTCATTACCTATTTTGCAGATTTAGATATTGATGGATTTGGAGATCCTAATAATTCTCTTCAGGCCTGTACTATTCCTTCGGGTTATGTTACAGATAATACAGATTGCGATGATACTAATGCAAATATTAATTCAAATGCAATAGAGATTTGTGATGGTATAGATAATAATTGCGATGGTCAGATAGATGAGGGTTTGCTCAATACCTATTTTGCAGATTTAGATAGTGATGGATTTGGAGATCCTAATAATTCCATTCAAGCCTGTTCTATTCCTTCTGGTTATGTTTCAGATAATACGGATTGTGATGATACCAATGAAAGTATTAATTCTAGTGCTTCTGAAATATGTGATGGTATAGATAATAATTGTGAT
>CAZMBP010000065.1:0-31687 GCA_964564545.1 uncultured Saprospiraceae bacterium | reverse complement strand
AGTAATCGACTTGCCAGAAGATTCAAATGAATTAATTTTATACGCTGAGAATTTAGGGAAAATGCCTCCGAATACTGCATCTATTTCAATTTGGAATGAAAAGGAGGAAATCAAAAGTTTGGTTTTAAATTCGGATAAAGGTAGAAGCGAGGCGATTAAAATTTTGAAATATTAAAATGTGAATGTGATTTTTGTCACTCAAATTAACTTTTATTATTATCATATTTGCATTGCAAAATAATTGATAAAAATATTTTTAGGATATTCTCGTTCAAGAGTCAAATTGAATTTTTTTTTGAAATAATAATTATATTTGCCCTACAAAAAATAATTAATTGAAAATCACTCCACTCATATTAGCTTTCTATATGCTCATTGGCAGCTTTATTCCGAAGACGGATTTTAGCCAATTGTTGCACATTTCTGACATGGTGGAACATTATCAGTTGCATAAAAAAAATGCAGCTGCGCAAGGTCAAGAGTTTTGTTGGGTAGAATTTGTCAAAGCCCATGTTTTACCTTCTCAAGAGCATGAACATGATGAATCCGGTAACCATGAAAAGATACCATGTCAATCTCCTCATGTTTCTGTTTTATTATTTACGATTGATGTTGAATTCGATATTTCAGATGATATTTCATTTCCAACCTTTTTAAATGATTTATCTTTTCAAAATAATTTTCACCTCACAGGTTTTATCAAATCCTTGATTCAACCTCCTTCATTTAGTTAATTTTCAAACCTAGGAGTGGTCTCATTTCTTTGATCACATAATTTATAACAACATATTTACATTTTTGGATAAAAACGTTTTGATGCGTTTGAGTCTATATTCATTTTAATAATAAATTAATATGATAGATCGAATAATTCATTTTTCGATACATAATAAATTGGTGGTTAGCCTCTTGGTCGTTGGGTTGATTGGTTGGGGTGTTTATTCCTTAAAGCACTTGCCGATTGATGCTGTCCCAGATATTACGGACAACCAAGTTCAGGTTATCACCAATGCTCCAACCCTTGCTGCGCAAGAGGTAGAGCAATTAATTACATTTCCATTGGAGATGGCTTTGGGAAATATTCCAGATGTGGTGGAAGTTCGTTCCATATCCCGATTTGGACTTTCTGTGATCACCGTTGTCTTCGAAGAAAGTACGAGTGTTTATCTCGCTCGTCAATTAATTGGTGAAAGAATAAAGGCGGCCGAGGAGGAAATTCCAAGAGGTTTAGGTCAGCCTGAAATGAGTCCTATTTCGACAGGTCTTGGTGAAATTTATCAGTATGTGATTTATGCAGATGAAGAACACAAAGAGAAATTTACTTCTACTGAGTTGCGAAGTATTCAGGATTGGGTGGTCAAAAGACAATTGACAGGAATCAAAGGAGTGATCGAAGTCAATAGTAGTGGAGGTCATTTGAAGCAATATGAGGTTGCGTTTAGTCCTGATAAACTCAAAAGTATGAATGTAACTTTAGAAGAGTTATTTCATGCTATTGAAGATAACAATGCAAATACGGGGGGATCTTATATTGAGAAAAAAGAATACACTTATTTTATTCGAGGAGAAGGCCGATTAAATACCATGGAAGATATTGAGAATGTAGTCGTCAAAAATATTGGAGGATTACCCATTTTGGTAAAAGATGTGGCTAAGGTGAAAATCGGTCACGCACCTCGATTTGGAGCGGTGACGATGAATGGGATCGGTGAAGTGGTTGCAGGACAAGTGATGATGCTCAAAGGTGAAAATTCAGCTGAAGTAACTGAACGAGTAAAAGCTCGAATGGAACAAATTAAAAAATCTCTACCCGAAGGAGTGGTTATCGAACCATACCTCGATCGATCTAAATTAGTGAACAGAACGACGAATACAGTCATCACTAATTTGGTAGAAGGAGGATTGATTGTCGTTTTTGTATTAGTATTGTTATTGGGAAATTGGCGAGCGGGATTAATTGTGGCATCGGTGATTCCTTTGGCGATGTTGTTTGCGATTTCGATGATGCGAGTGTTTGGAATTTCAGCAAACTTAATGAGTTTGGGAGCCATTGATTTTGGTTTGGTAGTCGATGGAGCGGTGATTATAGTGGAGGCAATTTTACATCACTTAGGTATTCGTAAAGCAGGGGGGGAACTTTCAGTTGAAGAAATGAATGCTGAAGTTTATGAAGCATCGAGTAAAATTCGTCAGTCAGCGGCCTTTGGTGAAATTATCATTTTGATTGTATACTTACCAATACTTTTATTGATTGGAATTGAAGGGAAAATGTTTCGACCAATGGCGCAGACAGTTAGTTTTGCCATCTTGGGAGCATTGATTTTGTCTTTGACTTATGTACCAATGATGTCGTCTTGGGTGTTGAAAAAGAAGATTACCAATAAGAAAAATATTGCTGATCGGATCATTGGTTTTTTCTATAGAACCTATCAACCATTTTTAAATTTTGCTTTAAAGTTTAAGGTAGCCTTCTTGATTGGAACCGTTGCACTTTTTGTAATTAGTTTGTTACAATTTAGTCGTTTAGGAGGTGAATTTATTCCAACTTTAGAGGAAGGAGATTTTGCTTTACATCAAATTTTACCACCAGGAAGTTCGATTGCCAAAGGAGTAGAAGTCTCAGCAGAGTTGCAAAAAATTCTTTTAGATAAATTTCCCGAAGTTGAAAAAGTTGTTACCAAAATTGGAACTGCCGAAATTCCCACCGACATCATGCCGCTGGAAGCAGGTGATATTTTTGTGATTTTAAAACCAAAATCTGAGTGGGTTTCTGGAAGCACAAAGGAGGAGTTATTTGAAAAAATGGAAATGGAGATGAATAAGTATCCAGGAGTGATCTACGAATTTACTCAACCTATTCAAATGAGATTCAATGAGTTGATGACTGGAGTTCGTCAAGACATTGCGATAAAATTGTACGGAGAAGATTTGGGGGTTTTAGCAAAAACAGCAAAAACTGCGAAACATGTGATTGAAGAAATCGATGGAGTAGGAGATATCCAAGTCGAAGCCACCGCAGGACTCCAACAAATGGTAGCCAAATATGATCGAAGAAAAATGGCTCGTTATGGAGTAAGTGCAGAGGTGATAAATAGAACAATTCGGACTGGATTTGCAGGAGTGACTGCAGGTCATATTTTTGAAGGAGAAAAAAGATTTGAGTTAGTCACTCGACTTGACGAACCTTATCGGAATAGCATTGATGATGTCAAAAACCTATTTATTCCACTTCCCAATGGAGACCAAATTCCACTACAAGAATTAGCAACAGTAGAATTTCAAGAAGGGCCAACTCAGATTTCGAGGGATAATACTCAGCGTAGAATTACCATCGGAGTAAATACCAGAGGGCGAGATGTCGAAAGTTTGGTAAATGATATCAAGAACAGATTAGATACTCAATTGGAACTTCCTACTGGTTATTATTTTACCTATGGTGGAGCTTTTGAAAATTTGGAAAATGCAAGAGCAAGACTAATGATAGCTGTGCCTGCAGCCTTGGCCTTGATTTTTGTATTGTTGTATCTAACCTTTAATTCAGTTATCCAGTCTGCTTTGATTTTTACTGCAATTCCAATGTCTGCTATTGGCGGAATTTGGGCATTATACTTTCGAGGGATGGCATTTAGTATTTCTGCGGGAGTTGGTTTTATTGCCTTGTTTGGAGTGGCGGTATTGAATGGGATTGTATTGATCGCTTATTTTAATCAATTGAAAAGGGAAGGAATGGATAATTTGTATGAACGAATTATAGTCGGAACAAAAGTTCGGTTACGACCAGTAATTATGACTGCAATGGTGGCTTCGTTAGGTTTTTTACCGATGGCAATGTCAACTTCTGCAGGGGCGGAGGTACAACAACCTCTGGCAACAGTTGTAGTTGGAGGATTGATCTCAGCCACATTTTTGACGATGGTGATTCTACCTATTCTATATTATTTTTCTGAAAAAAAATGGAAAATGAATAAAACTGCACCAATTGTAAGTGTATTGTTATTGTTTTTTATAACAGGACATTCACAAGTTTCAAAACTTACTTTGGAAGAGTCGATTAAAATGAGTCAACAAAATTTTGCAGCGATTAAAACTAATCAATTGCAAATTCAACGGGCTAATAAATTGAGTGAAATAAAATCTACAGTACCCTTGACCAATATTTTTGTATCAGGGGAAGAATTTGATTTTCAAGAAAATCAAGGAATTCATTCCATCGGTGCTCTGCAAAATTTTAATTTACCAAAAGTAAATTCGACTCAACAAAAGTTATATCAACAACAAGCGAATTTAGCCACGAATGCCTTGAAATTAACCGAGCAAGAAATTGCTTACCAAACTACTTTAGCCTTTTACGATTTGGTTTTTCAAAAACAAAAACAAGCCTATCTGGATAATTTGACAGAGGTATACGAAGGTTTTGTGGAAGTAAATCAGGAACGATTTAATGCAGGGGCGATTGGGAAACTACCGCTACTCACCGCTCAAGATCAATTTAAACTAGCTCAATGGAAAAAGGAAATAGCCAACCAAGATTTAACTATTTCTAATAAGAATTTCCAAAATTGGTTAAGGTCAGAAAATGAAGTTGATGTTGATATGGAAAAGTTGCCGATGCCTTCTGAAATTGAGAATACAGATTTTAAAAATCATCCGCTGGTGCAATTTCAAAATCAAAATAGTGAAGTAGCCAAGGCTCAAATTGAATTTCAAAAAGCCCAATTACTTCCTCAACTTCAAACTGGATTGCAATTGCAAACGGTAAATGGTACTGCTCCATTTTTTGGCTATCAGGTTGGAATGAATGTTCCACTTTTTAAGAAAAGTCAAAACAAAAAAATTGAAGCTGCCCAAATTCAAGTACAAGTTCAAGAGTCGAAAAAGGAAGCGATTTTGCAAGAACTTAAAATCGAACGGGATAAAATAACAATGCAATTACAAAAGCAGAAATTAGCTATGGCATATTTAGAAAAAGAAATTTTGCCTTCAGTTCGAAACCGTCAACAATTTGCCAGAGAAGCTTTCCGAGCAGGACAAGCAACAGCTTTAGAATATCTTCAAAGCCTAGATCAGGGAATTCAGTATGAAATTACTTACCTAGAAATGTTGAAGGAATATCATTTTTTAAAAACACAACTTACCTACGTGGGAGTTGCTAAATGAAGTTGTAATTAGTTAGAAATCAGCTAGTTATAGTTTTTAATAAAAAGAAAATATCAAAAAATGAAAGATTTAATATCAAAAATAACCTTAATGAACTTAATAGTGCTCGTCGTATTATTCTTGTTTTCAAGCTGTGATACAAATGATGCGAGTGATAATCATGAAGGGCACGATCATGAAACAGAAACTTCTGAAGAAGACGATCATATGGATCATGAAGAAGGGGGAAGTGACGAAGTAGAATTAACCAAGGAGCAAATTCAAAAGGTTGGATTAAAGTATGGCACTTTCGAAAATAGAAATTTGCAGTCCACACTAAAAGTAAATGGGTTGCTTGAATTGCCTCCTCAGAACAAAGCAAATGTAAGTTCGATGGCTGCGGGAAAAGTGACTAGAATTAATGTGAAGCCAGGGCAATATGTAAAAAAAGGTGCAACACTTGCCATTATTCAAAACCCAGATTTCATTACTTGGCAACAAGAATATTTAGAAGTGGAGGGCGAGTTGATGTTTTTGGAGAAAGAATATATTCGACAAATGGATTTGGTGAAAAGAGAAATTGCGCCTCAAAGTGGATTGGATAAAGTTACTTCCCAAAGAGCTATTGCCAAAGCAAAATTGCAAGGTTTAAAATCTCAAATGAACGTTTTAGGTTTACCAATTCCAACAGTTGAAACTACGGAATTGAAAACTTATTTGACCGTCAGAAGTCCTCTCAATGGTTTTGTTAGAGAGATAAAAGTTAATACTGGAATATTTGTAGATCCACAACAAGACCTCTTTGAAATTGTAGATAACCACCATTTGCATATTGACTTTATGGTTTTTGAAAAGGATTTGCCGTATGTGAAAAAAGGGCAACTAATCAGTTTTAGTTTGCAGAGTCAGCCTAAAAATGTGATGGAAGCAAAAATATTTGCTCTAGGTAAATCTATAGACAAATCCAATCGATCTATTTCCATTCATGCAGAAATGATTGACGACAAAACAGAATTAATTCCAGGAATGTATGTCGAAGGGCGAATCATTTTAGAAGATAGAAAAGTACCTGCCTTGCCTGAAGAAGCAGTTGCTTTGGACAATGGGCTCTATTATATTTTTGTCAAAGAAGATGAGCATGATGATGAGGTTCATTTCAAAAAAGTACCTGTATTAAAAGGAGTTTCAGATTTTGGATATTTTGAAATTACACCTTTAGAAAAATTAGAAGAGTCTGCTGAGATTGTAGTTGAGGGTGCTTATTTTTTAATGGCACAATCGAAGAAAGGAGAAGAGAGTGGTGGAGGGCATCATCATTAAAAGACTTTAGATGTAGAAAAATTAAATAGTATATTTTCTAATTACTTTTTTGAAAATTCAAAGCCGCTAACATAAATCTGTTAGCGGCTTTGTTGTAATGGTTGAAAGAACTTGAAGTTCTATTCTATGTTATCGAAATTAATAACCAGGATTAGGTTCGATATTTGGATTCGCATCTAATTCTGCTTCTGGAATAGGTAGAATCACTCTTTCATTTGGATAATTAATTTCACAAATAGAAGAAGTACATTGGACTCTGATCACATCTTGTTTGTGTCTCATCAAATCCCAAAGTCGTTGACCTTCGAAGCACAATTCTTTTCTTCTCTCTAGCATTACTTCGTCAACCAAAGCATCACCAGTAGCCGTTACATTAGGAGCAGTAGGTAACGCTCTTTGTCGAATCATATCTACATCTCCTTGTGCAGCATCGTCATTTTGACGAGCTCGAGCTTCTGCTCGGATAAGATAGACCTCTGATAATCTTATTACTTTGGTATTATTATCACCATTGATACTTGGGTATTTGTTCATTCTAAATGGAGCATAATCTCCATCCAAGAAAGTATCTTCAATAAACCAACCAGACCGAACGTCATCAGCTGGAATTAATGAAACAACATCATTAGAAGGTAAGTAATCTCCATATCCTTCTATGATATACATTCTACCTAAAGCGTCAGAACCATTGTTGTCACTTTCAGTCATAGCCAATTCGAAAATAGATTCATCAGAATAATCACTTGCCCAAGAAGCTAAGTAATTAGCATTATCTACTAATGAATATTTAGAACTATTGATAACTTCTGTAGCGGTAGCTTCAGCATTAACTAGATCATCTTTGTATAAATATACACGAGATAACAATGCTTTTCCGGCAGTCTTCGAAAGAGTAGAAGTAGATCCTGATCTTGTTTCATCAGCCATTTGCCCAATCCCTTTAGTCATGTCGCTAATAATTTGATCGTAAACTGCTTTGACCGATGCTCTTGATGGTTCACCATCTTTATCAAATTCCAACACTAATGGCACACCTAAATGTGAAGCATCTGCGGTAAAGGAATAATGTTGTGCAAATGCTCTTACCATGTCAAAATAAATCAATCCTCTAAGTGTCAACGCTTCACCAACTATATGAGTGTATTCATCTTGTACAGCAGAAGGAATATCTGCTTCAGTATTAATTATTGCATTAAGGTTGTTAATGTTTTGATACATTTCTGCCCATAATCCTTCAGCAATTCCATCTCCAATAACAGCACTATATTCAGCATAATCTTTTGCACGGTTTGCACTTGGATGCTGCTTAACATCATCAGACATTACATCAGGAACCAAAACGAAATAGCGACCATAATAGTTAGCGCCAGATAGTCCATTATAAACCGCAGTAATCGAAGACTCAAAGTCACCAATAGTTACCAATGCAGTTTCGTTGGAAACTGATTGTTGCGGGGATAATTCTAAAAAATCTTTTTTACATGATACTGCTGTTAAGCATAGCATCATTACCAAAAGGACATTTTTTATTAATATATTTTTCATGTTCTTATTTTATTTTTAGTTAAAAATTATTTTCTAAGATTTTAAAAATCGATAATTTCTAAAACCCAATGTCAAGTCCAAAAGTGAATGATTTAATTGCAGGAGTTAATGAATTAGCAATACCATTGATTGCTTGCTCAGGATCAATAAATAAATCTTTATCTTTTGTCCAAGTCAATAAATTTGTTCCTCTAAGATAAACTCTTACAGAACTTAGATTTGCACTAGAAATAAATTCTTGAGGTAAATTATAGGAAAGTGTAACATTTCGAAGTCTTGCAAATGTACCATCATATAAGTATCGGGAATTGTCTCTGTTTTGCCCTCCTTTAGTATCACCCCAAACATGTTGTGGTAAAAGAGCATCAGTTGATCCAGGTACCCATCTGTTTTCAAATGCCCAAGTGGAAGTACTTCTAGGAGTCAATCGACCATCTCCATGGATAAATCTTAAGTTAGGTTCATACAACCAATTTCCAGCAGAAAATGAAACTTGAGAAGACAAAGAAAATCCTTTGTAGCTCATATTAAGATTAAATCCTCCATAACTATCAGGTGTTGCACTTTTTCCAATTAAATATCTTTCAGCATTATCAATGTCATTTGTAGTTTCCGTTTCTGAATCATTAGTGTACCATAATGGGTCACCATTTGATTGATCTACACCTGCCCATCCATAAAGGTAATATGATTGATAATCTAAACCTTCTTCTCTTCTTTTAGTTCCATCTGTGTAGGCTTCATTCAATTTAGTCAATTTGTTATTCAAGAAAGTAGTATTAAAACCTACGTCAAGCGTAAAGTCTTTTTGTTCAATTATTCCTACATTCAATGAAAGTTCAATCCCATTATTTTCCATTTCTGCAAAGTTTTGAGTCAATACATCAAAACCAGTTGTTAATGAAATAGGCACATCCAAAATCAAGTCAGAAGATACTCTATTGAAGTACTCAACTGTTCCACTCACTCTTTTGAATACATTAAAATCTAATCCAATGTTGAAGTTTTTCTGAGTTTCCCAAGTCAATTCAGGATTAGCAATTTGTGCAGGCTCCCCACCTGGGCTACCATCATAGTCTCGACCATATCCATATAAACCTCTGGAAGGGAAATTACCAATCGCTGCATTACCTGTTACACCATAAGAAGTTCTAAGTTTCATATAATCAATAAATCCTAAATCTTGAATAAAGTTTTCATCTCCAATTGACCAAGCTAAACCAAATGAATAAAAGTTACCCCAACGTTTATCTGCTCCAAATCTAGAGGAACCATCTCTTCGATAAGTTGCATCTAAATAGTATTTTCCTTGGTAGGAATAGTTCACTTTAGAAAAGACTGAAGCAAATGTAAATTCACTTCTAGTGGCTGATGCCTCATATGCTGATGCAGCACTTGCTAGTGTTTTTAATTTATCATTCGGGAAATCTTCACCGTATCCATAATTCGTTTTACGAGTAGATTTTTGAGCTTCATAAGCGACAAATACTCCAAGATCATGAACATTATCAAGTGTTTTGTTCCAATTCAAAGATTGAGTTCCTAACCAATTTTTATCTAGTGTAGTGTACTCCTGAACATATCCTCCAGAGTTACGACCATCACCATATCGACGGTTTTTATATTGAGATTCATCAATCTGAATATAGTCAAGATTCCATTGAGATTTGAAAGTAAAGTCTTTAAGGAAATTAACGCTTACAGAAAAATTATCCATGAATCGTAGCTGAGTAGTTTCTCGCAAGTCATCTCCGCTCAATGCACCTACAGGATTATTTCCACCCATTGGGAAATAATTTTTATGATCCGAATTAAATAATCCAGCTTCATCTTTTATGGGAATAAGAGGAGATAAAAGGAAAGCATTGTAAAGAGGATTCGCCCAAGCTGATCCATCTACAAAACCATTTTGATTTGTACTAGAAACGCTAAGTCTATTTGAAATGGTAATGTAATCATTTGCTTTTACATCCAAATTCATCCGACTAGATAATCGATCAAAATCAGATCCGATGATATGACTCTCTTGATCAAAATAAGAAGCAGAAAAGAAATACCTAGCAGCATCATTTCCTCCACTTGCACTTAAATCATAACTTTGATTGAATCCAGTTTGAGTAATTTCTTCTAACCAATCTGTATCAGTTGGTTGACCAGTTTCTGGGTCTGTTAATTGTCTAAATCGGTTATCAAAATTAGCTTGTGCTTCAGCAGGAGTGTCTCCACCATTGATATAACCTTCCAAAAACAATTGAGTGTATTGCTCTCTGTTCAATGGTTTGAGTAGTTTATCAGATGCAATCCTATTCATCCCTACCTGAGTTTTCAATTCGATTTTTGCTTTACCTTTTTTACCAGATTTAGTTGTAATCAAAATAACTCCATTTGCACCCCTTGATCCATAAATTGCCATTGAAGAAGCATCCTTTAATACTGTTACAGATTCAATATCATTTGGATTGATTGCAGCCATTACATTTGTACTTCTCCCTCCATTTCCATTTAATCCAGAGATAGAACCTGATTGTACTAAGATTCCATCAACCACATACAGAGGTTCACTAGAGGCAGTAATAGATCCGATTCCTCTAATCCGAATTTGAGTATTTCCACCAGGAGTTCCATCAATTCCTGTTGCTTGCAAACCAGCAATATTCCCCTGAAGTGTACCTTCAAATGAGGCAACTGGGACTTGTTCTATTTTGTCGGATTTCAATTCACTTACAGCACCTGTGATTGCTCCCTTTCTTTGAGTTCCGTATCCAGTAATAACGATTTCATCCAAAGTGGTTGCACCAGAACTCATCGAAATATTAATAATACTTCGATTTCCCACAATTTCAACAATTGTTTCGTAACCTGTATACGAAAATTCTAAAGCAGCATCTGGTCCAGCAACTTCTATTCTAAAGTTTCCATCAATATCAGTCGCAGTACCTCGATCTGTACCCTGAATTAAAATATTCACACCTATAAGCGTCTCACCATCAGTATCAGTAACAGTTCCAGTAACTGTTTTTTGCGAAATACCTAGTAATGTTAGGCATGAGAAAAATAGTGTTAGTACGATTTTAAATCTCATAATTAATTAAGTTTTTTCGTTTAAAAAATGGTTTTAATATATAGGGGTAAGTATAGGAATAGGAATCCCAACTTATCCTCAGTCAAGAGAAAAATTAACGTATATTAAATGGAGCTTTTATAAATCAACAGAGTAGCCTATTTATTTTCCAGTAGGAAAATAAAGGTAATTAGTGTTTTGTTTGGGATATGTTCTTGGGAAAAACTGGGAGTGTTATTAGAAAAAAGGATTATAATTCTAAGTAATCAAAATACAACTTTTGAAAAGTTGTAGACGTGTTTATATTACTGTTTGGTTTCTTGATTTAAAATTTAAATAAAGTATGTTATTTATTTCTCAAACGTATGGATAAAAATTATTGCTGCTTCAATGAATAGAAAATGCGATAAATAATTTTAATTATAAACTACTTTTATAAATAGTTTTTTCCAAAGTGTTTATGCTAATGTAAAAAAAATCAAACATAAAACTGAAAAAAATCTATTTAATTGAAATTATTTTTAATCTAGTTGGTAGCATGACTCAAAGCCTTATTGGATTATTTAATTGCAAAGGCGAAGGCATTATGGAAAAGAAAAATAGGAAAGAAATATTGGTTATCGGTTTGGGGAACTTATGGAAAATTACTCACAAGGTGATTTTAATTTCACCTTGTGAGTATGGTAGGTTTTTAAAAATAACATTTAATTATTCCTTTATACATTATCCTTCAAACTTCGCCTCTCGTCTTTCCAAATTTGCTTGAAACGCTTCCATCAAATCTTTTGACATCAACATTGCTGCGTTCCAAGTGGCCATGTAATCTAGAGACTCTTCTACTGAATGATCTCGTTTGTAGAGTAACATTTCTTTTGTTCCTCGAATGACAAGAGGAGATTTTGAAGCAATCATTTTTGCAATTTCCACCACCCGATTCATCATTTCTTCTTGAGTAGGAAATGTTTGATTGACCAAGCCGATCTTAGCTGCTTCCTCTCCAAAAACTTTACGTCCTGTGTAGGCTAATTCTGACACGATTCCTGGATTTAAAATATTTGGTAATCGTTGCAAAGTACCAATATCTGCTACTAATCCTAAGTCAACTTCCTTGATAGCAAAGTAAGCAGCATCAGTACAATAGCGCATATCACAAGCTGAGATAATATCGACACCACCGCCAACACAAGCATTTTGAATGGCTGCTAAAACAGGTTTTCGACATTTTTCTATTGCAGTAATGGTGTCTTGAAAAGCAAGTATAAATTTTCTTAATTTTTCTCTTCTTCGACCTTCGCAACTGATTTGATTATATTTTTGGAGATCCATTAAAGTTGCTAAATCAATTCCAGCGCAAAAATGTTTTCCTTCACCAGTAAGTACGATTACTCGTGCATCTGGATTCTCATGTAATTCTTCAAAGATAGATTTCATTTCTTCCCAAGCAGGCATATGAAGTGAGTTCGCTTTTTCAGGCCGATTAAATGAAACTTGAGCTACATGATTTTCGATGGTTACTTTTAAATATTTTAAATCCATATTTTTTAGATTGAATGATTTTTATTCAAATTATTTTGAGTCACTAAATTAGGTTTTAAAATCTTTAAAAAATTTAAAACAGTTTAATAAATGGAAATTGTACAATTAGAGAGAAGTGATATTAATTAGGTGATGAATTAAATAAAGCGTATTCAATGAGACAATTACATAGATTTAGTAATTCTTTGCTGTACTCCTGTGATATTTAAAACCTATTTTTGTTTGAAAAAAGAAATCATAATTATTAATAACAAAAAAATTGTAAAAATGGGATTATTAAGTTTTTTCAAAAAGAAATCAGATAAGATTGAAATTTCAGAAGAAGGGTTGACGGAAGTAGGTGTTTGTCCAAATTGTTGGGGGCATTCAGAGTATGGAGGTCAATTTGTGGAGTATGTGGAAGACCGTCAAATAGATATTAAAAATAAAGATGCTACAGCTCAAAAAGCATTTATTCAAAAATTTGTTGAAGACAGGATTACAGGAATTAGATTAATCAATGATGGAGAGAATTCTGCCTGTCCTGTTTGTGCTAAAATTTAATTAAAAGGATTTGCTGATTTTCTAATTGAGTATGGAATAAAAGAGAATCTATAGGGTAGGATAGGAACACGGATTTGGAGGATTTAAGTGGATAAACACGGATTTTACCCGACTATATAATTATCGTAAATCCGCGTTTATCCGCTTAAATCCTCCAAATCCGTGTTCCTATCAAAAAAATATGAGTTAAAAGATCTTTTGTTATACCCTAAAAATTAACGTGTATAATTTTGTTTTCGTTTTGATTTAGAAGCTTGTCTCTTTATATTTGGCTTCATTTTAAATTTCTAAAAAATCACCGAAAATAAATTCTTTATGAAAAAAATATCATTTGTAATTGTATTGTTATTAGCTGGCTTAGTTTGGAGCTGTGGAGATAACAAACCAAAAGAGAAAAAAGAAGATCCATTTAAAACGGAAGCTACCAAAAAGAAAGATGCAACTGATGATGAATCTTCTACAGCTAAAGTTACTGTTGATTCTGAACCTGAAGAGGAACCTGTCGCAACAACCCCAATTCCACCAGAGCAAATCAAAAAAGCAGAAGAAATTCTTGCTTCAATTTCTGATTCTGATTTAGCTGGAATTGATGGCAAAAAGAAGTATAAATTATTCTGTTCTCCATGTCATGGAATGGATGGAAAAATGGCTATCAATGGTGCAAAAGATTTGACTAAAGTTAAAACTAGTTTAGAGGAAAATGTTGCTCAAATTTATCATGGAAAAGGATTAATGACTCCATTCAAAGGGGTATTAAAAGATGCTGAGATTGTTGCAGTTGCTAATTATGTGCGTAAGGAATTAAGAAAATAATTTTTTTCTTTGTTGAAAAAAAAGCCACTTTTAAGAAAACTTGAAAGTGGCTTTTTCTGTTTAAGTAGTAAAATAAACAATTACAACTAATTAATTATGTCAAATATTACTGATACCAATTCTGAAAATAAATTCTGGTCAAATCGATATGTGGAAGGACGAACAGGATGGGATATTGGTTTTCCCTCTACCCCCTTAAAAACCTATATTGATCAACTTGAAGATAAGGATTTAAAAATATTAATTCCAGGAGCTGGCAATGCTTATGAAGCGGAATATCTTTTTGATAAAGGCTTTAAAAATGTTTTTATTTTGGATATTTCAAAAGCCCCTTTGGAGGCTTTTGAAAAAAGAAATCCTTCCTTTCCCAAAGAACAATTGATTAATGAAAATTTCTTTTCGCATGAAGAGCAATATGATTTAATTTTTGAACAGACCTTTTTTTGTTCTTTCCCTCCAATAAAAAATAATCGAATGTTATATGCAAAAACAATGTCTCGATTATTAGCTCCAAAGGGGAAATTAGTAGGAGTGTGGTTTGATTTTCCATTAACAGGCGATATGGTCAAAAGACCATTTGGAGGATCTAAAGAAGAATATTTAGGTTATTTGTCGGAGTATTTTGAAGTTGTAGTTTTTGAGAAATGTTATAATTCGATCGAGCCGAGAAAAGGGAATGAGTTGTTTGGTGTTTTTCAGAAAAAATAACTTGGAATTGATTTGAGACACGGTACCCATATAAGAAAAGCACCATTTACAAATCTGTGAATGGTGCTTTTTTACATTAAATTTTTCAGGTCATTTTTCATCCGATATATTTTTTTACAAATCTTCGAATAAAACCATTTTTACTAAAAATATCCGAGCGAGAACCTTTGTCAATACTCATACTCCCCAAGCAATCTTTCTCTTCCCATTGCAAATATCCCCAGCAATTTGGACAGTCATGAAAATCGTGATAATCATTGTTGGTATTGGTGACTTGTTGATTTATTTCTGTGTTAAACATAATTTGTCATTTTTAATTTTAAAAAAAAAGGAAGCCATCTCTTGATGACTTCCTCTGAAAAATTTCATCAAATTCTATTATACTGCTACGCTATATTGTTGAATTTTTGATTCAAGAACAGACTCGGTTTGTACTCCGACTAATCTTTCTTGAACTTCCCCATCTTTTAAAAAGAATAAAGCTGGGATACTTCTTACTCCAAACTGTTGTGCTAATTCTCGATTATTATCAACATTCACTTTTACAATTTCAAAGTCGTCCGCATGTGCCTCTGCTAATTTTTCAACCGTTGGTAAAAGCGCTCGGCAAGGACCACACCAGTTGGCATAAAAATCTAAAAGTACTGGTTTACCTGTTTCAATAATTGATTTGAAATCTGCTACATTTTTTATTTCTTTCATGATATCTATTTTTTTAATGATAAAAATTTTGTTGTAATTGATATCACAAATATGGGGTGATTTGGGAAGGTGTGAATAGGGAAGACTTCCCTAAGAGTTATCAATTTTTCCCGAATTAGAAAAAAAGACAAAAAAAAAGAGGATTTGACTGAGCCAAATCCTCTTTTTTTGAAGTATTCTAAAATTTATTCATCTCCACTTCCTTCGCCTTTCTTTTTATTTGCTTTTCCTCTTGCAATCATTTGATCTACATCAGAGGTGAATTTTTTAGCGGTTTTAGTGTAACCAGTTTTTCCCAATCCTTCGATAGAGAAATTTCCTTTATCATCTTTTGAAAGATTGAAAACCCAAACAGTTGGGTATCCTCGTACACCAAAAGCATTTTGCAATTGAGCATTTTGCTGTCGATATTTTTGTGGTAATTGTTTTCTTTTTGGGAAATCTAATTCTAAAAGAACTACATTATCTGCTGCCCAAGTTTGAAATTCTTTTTTAGAGAAAACAGAAGCAGTCAATCGCTTGCACCAACCACACCAATCACTTCCTGTAAAGTTGGCTAAAATTGGTTTTCCTGTTTCTTCAGACTCCGCAAATGCTTTGTCAATATCAACTAACCAACCTTCATTTTCGGCTTCATAAGAATCAGTTTGACTAAATGCTGAAAATGAAAGAAAAGCAAATAGACTGAGGAAAAGTATCTTTTTCATGTTATTATAATTTATTTTTAATGCAAATGTACAAGAATTTTGGATTTTAAAATGTTAAGAATTCCATATTGTATTTTGAAATAGGGTAGTTGTCCTGCTTAAAACACTTTTCGCATATGGAAAGTTTGGGGATATGAATAGTATGTTTACTATAAATTGCTTTCGCTCTTTCAGAGCTTTGACTTGGTTCTTTGGAGTTCCCAAGGCGTTGCCTTGGGTTGAAAGCAGAAGCCTTTCAGGCTTGTTCTTTTCGAAAAAAACATTTCTACAACTAGAAGTGAATATTAAAATCTTAAGTCTGAAAGACTTTTACCCATAACCTAAGGCAACGCCTTGGGAACTCCAAAGAACCAAGTCAAAGCTCTGAAAGAGCGAAAGCAATTTTATCATGAATCATTAATTGAAAAAACCATTCCTAAACATAACAATAGAATAGGAATGGTTTAAAATGATTAGTATTAAAAAATATTTTTAGCTTCCAGGCATTCTATCTCTTTCATTTTTCTTTCGATTAAAGCGATAAGTAAATGTAGCTGACACTCTTCTTCCCATTCTTTTTCCTTCTGATTCTAGAAGATAATTTTCACCAGTAATTATTTGTCTTTCAATTCTTGAGTCTAAAATATTTCTAAAATTGATAGCAAGATTTCCTTTATCACCTAACAAATCTTTACTAACTGCAAAGTCAAGTGAATGTTGAGCTTTAGTCAAAAATGGGCCACTCACATTTTTTGCTCGGTATCTAAATGTTCCTTGTGCGGTTAATCCTTTTTTGAATTTCATTCTACTATTTATTCGAGCGGACCAATTATCATCTTCTGTATCAAAACTTTGATTTTCAAATTCGCCGATCTGTTTGAATTGGTAATAATTAAATTCACCAGAAAGTCTTAGCCATTTCACAGGATTATAAATTGCCGAAATTTCAACTCCTCCACGATTCTCTTGATCAAGATTTATAGGGAAAGTTAAAAAGTTCCCATCTTCATCAATTTGTGTAACAAACTGAAAATAATCTGTATTGTGCTGAAAATAAATGGATGGATTAAGTGTGAAATTTTGCCACCTTTTAAGAAAACCCAACTCGTAAGAATCTGTGTACATTGGATTCATATCTGGGTTCCCCACAAATCTATTTCGAATATCAGACAATCCACCAAACGGATTTAGCTGCCAAAATCTAGGACGATTGATTCGACGACTATAACTTAATTGTAAATTAGTTCTTTCAGAAAAATTATAAGTAAAATGTGCAGTTGGGAAAAAACCAATATAGTTTTTATCATCATCAAACTTTTTTTCTCTATCGCTAATTCCAATATCTGAAAGTTCTGTTCGAAGTCCTAAAAGATAATTGAACTTCTTTACTTTTTTTCCATATTGCAAATAAGCACCATAGATTTGTTCATCATAATCTAATAGATTATTAAATGCATAAATCGGTTCTTCATTAATGGTGGCAGAATAGTCAGAAGTAATCCTTCTAATCTCTCCTCGAAAACCTGCTTCAATTCTACCGCTATTTTTTAAAGGAGAAACGAAGTCAGCTTGGAGTAAAAGATCTTTGCTACTTTCAATATCTCTAGTGACTGTATTGATTTTTTCTTCACTAAAAGGAACCATGTTTTGAAGTGTGAGAGATTCGTTTTCATCATCATTCCACCAATCGTAAACAATACTTGTGGTAAATTTTCGACCTTTGGTATTGAAGGTTTTTTCGTAATCAATTTCTAGTTGATTGAAGTTTTGTGGTTCGGAGTAATTTTCAAATTGAGTAATGACACTATCAATTTCACTTGATGGATTTGAGTAAGAATACTGCAAATCTAACTCGTCAGTATTTTCAATTATATGTTTATAATAGCTGACTGTCAAGGTATTTTTTTTATTAAAATAATAATCACCTCCAATGTAAAAATTAAAGTGATCGTCATTCCTTTTTTGCTCTTCCGTTTGATTTAAAATACTTGTTTGACCATTTCGAGTCACAGATTGGAGCCGAGTTCTTTCTCCAAAAATATTAGAATATCGATATCCAACATTGGAGAATAAATTAAATTTTTCCGTTTTATAATTGATATTGAGATTAGTTCTGTGGTCAGCAGGGTAGCCGCTAGTTAATTGCAAAGAAGCTCCAATTCCACCTTGTTTATTTTTTTTCAAAACAACATTGATTATTCCTGCCGTACCACTTGCTTCGTATCGAGCAGATGGATTAGTGATGACTTCGATTTGAGCAACCATGTCTGCAGGGAGTTGTTCTAGACCTCCATTTGCAGAGAGCACAGAAGGTTTACCATTGATTAAAATTCTAACATTATTATTTCCTCGAAGACTAATTCCTCCGGCCGCATCGACGCTCACAGATGGAACGTTATCTAAAATGTCTGTTACGTTTCCACCTTTTGAAATCACATCTTTTCCTACATTAAAAACTTTTTTATCTAACTTATATTCAATCGTGGATCTTTCTCCGACTACTTCGACGCCAGCCAATTGTTCTGAGTCCGGTTCCAATTCTATGACTTTTAAATCAAAGTTTTTTTGGATGTCAATATTTTCTAAAGTGTAACTTTTAAAAGAAAGAAATTCAATTTTTATATTGTATTTTCCGGTAGGAACTTTTGTTTTAAAAACACCAAATTCATTAGTAGTTTCACCTACAATTAGGTCTTTTGTTTTTGCATCGAAAAATGCGATGGTGGCAAATCCTAATGGTGATTGAGAAGTTTGATCAATGACTTGTCCAGTTACCTTGACCATTTTATTAGTTGTGGTAAATGAAAGAAACAAAGAAGCGAGTAAACAAAACAAGATTAAATTTTTCATAATTGTAATTTTTTTAGTTCGATACAAATGTGAAAAATTTATAAACCTGAAATTGAAGTAGTTGACGAACTACTAGAAAATGAAGCCAGATAGTATAATTTTGACCTCCAACTTTATTTATCTACTAAATCAATGAATTCAGGTGTATTAAAATCGAATTCATCTACTTTGCTCCAAATGATTAAGATTTTCAGTTAGCTTAGTAAATCTAATAAGAAAAGAAATTTTAAAAATGTTTTTATGTTTCAACTAATCAATAAATATCCTTTCATTTCTCATGTACTCTTTTGGTTTGGGGTACTAATGTTAGATGCTGTAAGCGGAGATGTTACTAAAATGATTTTCACCAATTGTATTTTTGGAATAAGTAATATTATTCCTCAAATCATTGCTTCTTACTTTACGGTTTATTTTTTGATTCCAAAGTTTTTTTCCAAAAAGAAATATCTCCAATTTTTTTTATGGTTTGGAATTAGTGCCTATTTGATTTCTGTGTTAGGAAGGATATTAGTAGTGCATGTAGCAGAACCTCTAGTTAGAGTTCCTCCCTTTGAACAAGAGACAATTTTGGAAATCTTTATGGAAGTGAAATGGTTATTGTTGGGATATTTTCCTGCAACGTATATTATGGTTTTCTTCTTTTGGCTAGTGACCTATTTAAATCTTAGTAGAAAAAGTATTTCTCTGCAACAAGAAAAAACTTCTGCAGAATTGAAGATGCTAAAGTCTCAACTGAACCCTCATTTTTTATTTAATACACTCAATAATATTTACAGTTTGTCAATAGATAATTCTCCAAAGACTTCTGAGTCAATTGGAAAGCTATCAGAGATTTTGGATTACGTTCTGTATCGATGTGAAAGTAAATATGTCCCCTTATCAGGAGAAGTTTCTCTTTTGGAAAATTATATCGACCTAGAAAAATTAAGATATGATGATCGACTAAAAATTAGTTTTGAAAAAAATGTAGAAAGGGATATTGAGATTGCTCCGCTTATTTTGTTGTCCTTGGTTGAGAATGCATTTAAGCATGGAGCAGGGGAGGACGGAGGTTCTCCAGAGATTAAAATTTGGTTGGAATCGACGCAAGAGGGATTTATTTTTTCTGTAAAAAATTCAGTTGTAGATTCCAATGTCGAAAAATCACCTTCTTCGATTGGATTGAAAAATATTAAAAAACAATTGGAACTAATTTATGGCAAAAAATATGATCTAAAAATTGACGAACAAGCCAATCTATTTTCAGTAACTTTAAAACTTCAACCTTAATTTTATTTTATGAAAGTACGATGTCTGATTGTGGATGATGAACCATTAGCTATTCGGCTGATTGAAAATCATATTGCCAAAATTGAATCATTTGAGGTGGTAGCTACGTGCAATTCTGCCTTGAAAGCTTTTGAAATATTGAATACTGAAAAAATAGATTTAATGTTTTTGGATATAAAAATGCCCTCGATAACTGGGATTGATTTTTTAAAATCATTACGGCATCCTCCTAAAACAATTTTTACAACTGCCTTTAGAAATTATGCTTTGGAAAGTTATGACTTGGATGTGGTGGATTACCTTTTGAAGCCAATTACATTTGATCGTTTTTTTAAAGCAATAGAAAGATTCTCTAGAGAAAATTCTAGTAATTCAGCTGGTCAAAATTCCTCAACAGCTTTAAATAATTCAAATTCAGAAGAGACTTTTATTATTATAAAATCAGGTTCTAAGCATCATAAAATTGCCATCAATTCAATTCTTTATATCGAAAGTTTAAAAGACTATATCAAAGTTCATACTAATGAAAATCGAATAGTTTCGAAATATAAAATAAGTGATATTGAAAAAGAGTTGGCTGATAAATCCTTCCTTCGAGTGCATCGTTCATTTATCGTTAATACCTCAAAAGTAACTGCTTTTACACCTCATGATGTTGAAATTGGAGAAGTGGAAATTCCAATAGGAGTGAGTTATAAGGGGGATGTTTTAGAGAAATTAGGGAAGGTGTAATCTGATTTTTTTAAACCATATAAGGCATTTAAGGAATATATAAGTCTCCATCATGGGAACCTTAAGTGCCTTATATGGTTAATAAAAAAACTACCACTCCAAAACAATCTTCCCAAAATGCTTCCCAGTAGCTTGATATTGAAATGCTTCAGCCAATTGCTCAAAACCAAAACTTTTATCAATCACAGGTTTCATCCCATTGATGTTAATCGCATCGACCATTTTATTTTGCATCTCAACACTTCCAACTGCTAGTCCTGTCATCCGAAGATGCTTGAAAAATAACTTTGGAAAAGTAATTTCACCTTTCCGTCCTCCACCTAAAATTCCAATAGAATAAATATGTCCATTCATTGCTGCAGCCTCAATAGAATTTCTCATGGTACTTCCACCTCCTACATCTAAAACGTGATCAACACCACCGCCAGTCATTTTAAAAATAGTTTTTCCCCATCGCTCATCTTCTTTGTAATTGATAACAGCTTCTGCCCCCATTTCTTTGAGACGTTCCGCTTTTTCATTTGAAGAAGTTGTAGCATAAACAATCGCTCCAGCCATTTTTGCCAGTTGTAAAGCGAAGATGGATAATCCTCCAGTTCCTTCGATTAGCACTTTGTCGCCTGCCTCAATATTTCCTTCGACCATCAATGCGCGCCAAGCAGTCAAACCAGCAGTAGGCAATGTTGCAGCTTCAGCATAAGAATATCCTTCTGGAATTTTTGTCACCGCAGTTGCTGGCAAAACAGATTGTTCTGCCATACAGCCATCAAGAGTTTCACCTAAAATAAACATCGTTTTTTTCAAAGTCGGTTTTCCTTCTAGCCAATTTGGAAAGAACATTGACATCACTTTATCTCCAACTGCCCATTGATCGACACCTTCTCCAACAGCAATAATTTCACCTGCTCCATCTGACATTGGAACGCGACCGTCAGGAACAGGAATACCTCCCGCGGCAACTAAATAGTCATGAAAATTTAAAGAAGTTGCATGCCATTTAACGACTACTTGCCCTGCTTCAGGAGTTGGATCTGGTTTTTCAATGATGGCTACATTTTCAAAACCTCCAGGTTGTTTGATTCCGATTATTCTCATTTAATTTATTTTTATATTACAAAAAATATTTTCCAAAATTCTTCATGTATTCAAATTCTTCAGCGATAGCTTTTTCAGATTGTTGAGCAATAAATTTTTTAATTGCTTTTCCAAAAATAGGAACATTACATTTAATATCTGTGGTATTATTTGCAACTGTTCCATCAATCGAGCTAGTCAAGGTCATGTGTCCAAAAATAGTGGCAGGAATACCGTCAATTTCTATAGACATATTTCCAGAATAGGGGCCTCCAACTCTTCCTTGCCAAATTTCTTTTTGAATCATTTTAGTCCAAGGAGTAGCAAATTTCTTGAGAGCTCCAGGGGGGTCTGCTTGAACTTCTCTTGAGGATTCGATGATTATTCTCTCGTCTAATTTTTGAATATTGACTTCAATTTTTCGTCCTCCAAAGAATTCCAATTTTGACTTCACAAAATCCTCGTTAATGTAGCAACTATAAATGCTATCTACATTTTGTGAAAATATAAAAGAATGAATTAGTTGCATTTATTTTTTTGCTAAAAGTAATAAATAATTTGTTGCAGTAAGAAATGGTTTTCAATGAAAACTACATTAAATCGCCTCTTCGAATATTTTTAATTGTTCTTTAAAGGAGTTTAATAAATCTTCATCCGTAATCCCATTTTCTTCTGAGAAATTTTGGAAAAATGAAGGAAGTGAAAAATTAGAAATAGTATTTTCATTCATTCGTTGGAATTTATTAACTGCAATTTCAAGCACAGTTTGTCCACCTCTTCCTCCTGGTGAAGTGGCTAGCAAAAGCATTGGTTTATTTTCCCAGGTAGAACCTTCCATTCGAGAAATCCAATCCATTATATTTTTAAAAGCAGCAGAATAAGCGCCGTTGTGTTCGGCAAATGAAATAATAATTCCGTCAGAATCTTTTAAGTGATTTTTAAAGTCATGAGCAAGAGTAGGAATTCCAGTATCGTTTTCTTTGTCAATACCATAAATTGGCATTTCAAAATCATTTAAATCTAAAATATTTATTTCTGCATCTGTCACTTGATTGGCAGCAAAAGTTGCTAATTTTTTATTGATTGAATTTTTGCTATTACTTGCTCCAAAGGCTACAATTTTTTTACTCATTGTTTTTCGATTTTAATTTTAAGATTAATTTTTTTAATGTATTAAGTTCTTTTTCATTTAGGTTTTCCATTAGAGGTTTATTGAACGCATCTACTTTTTTATCTAATTTTCGAAGAAAATTTAATCCTTGTTTTGTGATGGTAATATCCATTTTTCTACGATTAGTTGGACACTCTTTTCTTTCAGCATATCCTTTTGCAACTAATTTGTCCACGATTCTAGTGACATTGCTAGAGCGTTGGACCATTTTTTCTAAAATTTGTTGAACTGTAATTGGTTTTCCCTTCGCAGCGTTTAAAGTCCGAAGTACATTGTATTGAGGCTCGGTTGCACCTAGTTCTTTAAACTCACGATTGAGACCATCTGTGATCCAATGACCAGTACAAATTATTTGATAAATGGTTTGGTAATAAGTTTCTTTCATTTTATTGTTATTACGACTGTTGTATATACAAATGTAAATGGAAAAAGTTTAGTAGTATGATATTTTAGTTTTCAGAAAATTGAAAACGCCTAGGTTGAGTACGATGAATTTAATTTTGACGCTGACTTTTTTATGACTGAATTATGACTTTTTATGTTTTCGTGTGGAGATTTTTTCTAAAGGGAAAATAAAATTAACACTTGGGAGAAAACATAATAGATCATAATCAGTCATAAAAAGGTCAGCGTCAAAATTAAATTCCACTACGTTAAAAACGACTATAGCCGGTCATGTTCAATCCACTTATCTTTCAGAAGGTAGTGATTCAGTTTAGGTGGAACTAATTTTTTGCTACTCTTAGAATCAGGAAATGAATAAGAACCCGTGATCTTAATCACAAATAGATTTTCAAATTTGTATTACTTTTGCCTGATTTTTTTGCTTAAAAATTAAACAAGTATCACTTGACAAAAGTACAACTCGGATTAAAAAATAACTGGCAACAATTTACTTTACTTGTCATCATCAATGCTTTCGTTGGTGGAATGGTTGGATTAGAAAGAAGTATTTTACCATCCATCGCTGAGGTAGAATTTGGGATGGCTGCCAAAACAGCTATCCTTTCTTTCATTGTTGTGTTCGGAATAACGAAAGCAGCCGCCAATTTTTTTATGGGAAAAATGGCCAATAAAATTGGTCGAAAACGTTTACTCATTTTGGGGTGGTTGTTCGGATTGCCTGTCCCTTTTATCTTGATGTATGCTCCAAGTTGGAATTGGATTGTTTTTGCAAATGTATTGTTAGGAATCAATCAAGGACTTGCGTGGTCTTCTACAGTAATTATGAAAATTGATTTGGTGGGGCAAAAAGATAGAGGACTGGCGATGGGAATCAATGAATTTGCAGGTTACCTTTCAGTTGGTGTGGTTGCTTTTTTGACCAGTTGGATTGCAGATAATTATGGATTGCGACCCTACCCATTTTACATTGGAATAGGTTTAGCAATTGCGGGATTTTTTGGGAGTATATTTTTGATTCGAGATACTCATAGTCATTTAGCAAGTGAACAAAAAGAAAGTAAATTAAAAGTTTTGAAAAATTTATTTTGGCAAACTTCCATTTTGCATCCCAATCTTGGGAGTATTTCACAAGCAGGATTAATCAATAATTTGAATGATGGAATGGTCTGGGGATTACTGCCTTTATTTTTAATCACCAAGAATTTTGGTTTGGATGAAATTGGAATTGTCGTTGGAGTATATCCAGCAGTTTGGGGATTGGGGCAGTTGGTAACTGGAAAAATGGGAGATCATTTTTGTAAAAAAGATTTGCTGTTTTGGGGAATGTTCTTGCAGGCGATTGCGCTAGTAGGCATTTTACTTTTTCAAAATTTCACTTTGGTCATTTTAGCTTCTGCATTATTAGGCTGGGGAACTGCGATGGTTTATCCTAACTTTATAAGTGCGATTGCTGATTCCACTCACCCAACTCAACGAGCAGAAAGCATCGGCGTTTTTAGAATGTGGCGAGATTTGGGATATGCAATAGGGGCATTGTTGACTGGAATTGTAGCTGATTTTTTTGGAATGCAAGAAGCTTTGATGGTGATAATTTTGCTGACAGTTTTTTCTTCGATGGTGATTCAAATTAGAATGAGTTGCGGTGGAGAAGGGGAGAAGCGGTTGTTGAATTTCTTTTGAATTCCAGTTTCAAAAGAGTCTCTCAGTCCTTTGAAACATATAACCTTTTGGATTTATGAATATATGTTCATATTTTTACATTATGGAAGAAAGTAAAAATGTAATGAATGATGAGCTGGTAGAAAAATTAGAGCGAATTGCTTTTATTTTAAAAACAGTTGCTCATCCAATGAGATTAGCTATAGTTCATTTACTAGAACAGCATCCCCGGTTATCCGTATCAGAAATTTGTGAAATGTTGGGTTCTGAGCAATCATTAACTTCACATAATCTTCAAAATATGAGGTTGAAAGGAATTTTGTCAGCTAAGCGAGAAGGAAGAAGTGTGATGTACTCATTGAAGGAAAAAGACGTTTCGATGATTATCGAATGTTTAGAAAATTGCCAATGTAATATGTAAAAAATAATTTTAGAAAAGCACTTTGCAACCAAAGTGCTTTTCTTTGGTTATAACACATGAAAGAAGTTACATATTTAAATATAAAATAAAACTCCCAATCATGGATTTGAAAGTAGAAAAAGAACTTTACGATTCAATCGCCAAAGAAATTCATAGTGATTCTAGCCCCGTTGGCATTGATGCTAAGAAAACACATATCTTAATTCTAGAAAAATTAATGCAATTAGAAAAACGCCTCGACCGAATCGAAGCCAAAATTGACAAACAAAAATAAAATCGAATGGAGGCCGTCAAATGTCAACCGTTCAACGTCAAACGATTAAGAAACAATGGAAAAATTTAACCAAGAAATATTTGAACTCGTTCATCAAAACTTCCCTGGCCTAGCAGAGTTAGCATTACAAAAAGAGATAGCACAAGTAGGATCTCTCAAGCATTTTAAAGCTGGAGAGGTAATCATGAACTTCGGAAGTTATGTGAAGTTAGTTCCTCTTTTAGTCAAAGGATCAATTAAAGTGGTTCGAGAAGATGATGAAGATGGAAGAGAATTATTATTGTATTATTTGTATGCAGGTGAAACTTGTTCCATGTCATTCTCATGTTGTATGATGGATAAGCGTAGCGACATCAGAACGACTGCTGAAGATGATTCTACCATCATCGCTATTCCCGTAAAATATGTAGATGAATGGATGTCAAAATATCCAAGTTGGAAAAACTTCGTAATGCGATCCTATGATTCTCGAATGCAAGAAATGATCAAAACGATTGATACTATTGCTTTCAAGAAAATGGATGAACGACTTTTGAAATATTTAAACGAACGATCTGTGGCTAATAATTCTAAGATAATTCATTCTACTCATCAAGAAATTGCTGCCGATTTGAATGCTTCCCGAGAAGCTGTTTCTAGATTACTCAAACAATTGGAAAAGAAAGGAGTAGTGACTTTGGAACGAAATAAAATCAATCTTTTGTGATAAATGTTACGGACTTTAATTTCTAAAAATCGGAACTTGCGCTCGAATTGAGTTTAATTAAAGTAAAAGCAAAAAAAACAAGAGGAGATGAATTTTAAGCAGTATTTTCCCATTTTAGAATGGTTACCCCAGTATAATTCAGAATTTTTCAAAGGAGATATAATCGCAGGTTTGACCGTCGGAGTAATGCTCATTCCTCAAGGAATGGCATACGCGATGTTAGCAGGGATGCCTCCTATCTATGGATTATATGCCTCCATCATTCCTTTGGTTTTATATGCAATTTTCGGAACTTCTAGACAATTAGCAGTTGGCCCGGTAGCAATGGTGGCACTTCTGATTGCTGCTGGGGTAGGAGAATTGACCACAGATACTAATGAATTTATTGGTTTAGCGATATTGTTGGCATTGATGGTTGGAGTCATTCAATTATTGATGGGACTTTTTCGATTAGGATTTTTAGTCAATTTTTTATCACATCCTGTCATTGCAGGTTTTACATCTGCAGCAGCTTTGATTATTGGATTTAGCCAACTCAAACACTTGCTAGGTATTGATATTGCTCGAAGTAATCATATTCATGAAATTATAGGAAATGCAATTTCTAATTTGGATGCGGTCAATCTTTATACATTAACTATTGGTTTAGTTGCGATTGGCTTAATTGTTTTGGTGAAAAAAATTAAGCTTCCAATTCCAGGTCCTTTGTTGGCTGTAGTTTTTGGAATACTTGCCGTTTGGGGATTAGGATGGTATGAGGAAGGAGTGAAAATTGTTGGTGAAGTGCCTAAAGGATTACCTGCTTTTGGTATTCCAAGTTTAAATCTTGAAAATGTAAAAGCATTGTTACCAATTGCCTTGACGATTTCATTTATCGGATTTATGGAAAGCATCGCTGTCGCCAAAGCCATCCAATCCAAACATAAAAATTACCAAGTCCTTCCAAATCAAGAATTAATTGCATTAGGAATGGCGAATATTGGTGGTTCTTTTTTCCAAGCATTTCCAACCACAGGTGGATTTTCAAGAACTGCAGTCAATGACCAAACTGGGGCAAAATCAGGAATGGCTTCCATTTTTAGTGCAGTATTAATTGCTTTGACCTTATTATTTTTAACACCACTTTTTTATTATTTGCCAAAGGCGATATTAGCTTCTGTCATTATGGTCGCTGTCTTTGGATTAATTGATTTTAAAGAAGCCAAACATTTATGGCATACGGATCGAGGAGATTTTCTAATGATGTTAGCGACTTTTTTAGGTACGCTTGCTTTAGGTATTGAAGAAGGAATTTTAATTGGAGTAGTGCTTTCATTAGGTCTAATTATTTTTAGAACGACTCAACCTCACACGGCAGTTTTAGGAAAAATTCCAGGGAAACCTCACTATAAAAATATCGATCGGTTTCATCATTTAGAAGTTCGAGATGATGTTTTAATTTTTCGATTTGATGCACGATTGTATTTTGCCAATGTTAGTTTTTTCAAAGAAAAAGTAGAAACAGAAATTTTGGCTAAAGGAAAAACATTAAAACTATTTCTCTTGGACGCTGATAGTATGAATGGAATCGACAGTAGTGGCGTTCATGCGATAAAAGACTTAATTGAGTTTTGTCATGATCGAAATATTCAATTTCAGTTTGCAGGAGTGAAAGGACCAATCAGGGATATCTTGCATCGAGCTGGAATTGTAGAAAAAATTGGAGATGAAAATTTCTTTTTCCGCATCCAACATGCTGTTGATTTTTATGATAAAAAAACTAATCAGCGATATCAAGAATATGCTTTACAAACCAATGAGGATGAATAAATGATTTGATATAATCAACAAAATGGGAACCCGGATTGAGCAGATTTAAGCGAATTAACATAGATAAAACAGAACGAGGAAATCTGTGTTTATCCGCTTAAATCTGCTCAATACGTGTTCCTATTTTATTACGGGAAAAACCTTTTTGGCTTCAATAATAAATGAGATTATTATTCAAAAATCATCAACTAATTAAGAATACTTTAATTTATAAAAATGAAATTAAGAATAAAAGGTAACTCCATTCGTCTTCGTTTGACACAAGCTGAAGTCAAAGAATTTCAAGGAAATGGAGTAGTGGAAGAGATCGTGAAATTTGGGAATACCGATTCCTCAAAAATGCATTATTTACTGCAGGTTTCAAGTGGAAATGAAATCAATGCCTTGTATGAATCAAATAAAATGATCGTCAACATTCCAAATCCCATTGCAGATAAATGGACTACCACTAATCAAGTTGGATTCGAAACTCAAATGAAAATAAATGAAGAGGAAGATTTATTTATCCTCGTCGAAAAAGATTTTAAATGTCTTCAACCAAGAGAACATGAAGACGAAAATGATATGTTCCCCAATCCAGCAGAAGGAACTTTGAAGTGCTAAACACCTACATTTTTTTTAAGTAAAATAATATGTTTTTCTTGAAGGCAGAGATCCGTGGCACGCTTTTAAAGCGTGTCACGGATTTTACAGAAAAGTCTTCCAAGGAAATCTAGCTTTTTTAATATATATATATTCTGCTCCCTTACCCACATCTTCTATCAAAATAAAATATGTTCTTCCTTATGTTACAAAATATGAAACTTTATTCATATATTGGCTTACGCAAATTTAAAGTTGAAAAGGTAATAAGGGGAGAAATTTAAAAAATAAATGTTTTAATGTGATTTTCATCACGAAGTATGTTTGAAATCACCTATATCTTTGTGTTGAGATTAAAATTAAAGAATTAAAAAAATAAATTTTTCAAAATGAAAGTAGAACAAATATATACTGGATGTCTTGCTCAAGGAGCATACTATATTGAGAGCGATGGTGAAGCTGCGATTATCGATCCACTTCGTGAAACAGAACCATATATTGCAAAAGCAAAAGCTAATGGAGTAAAAATCAAATATATTTTTGAAACTCATTTCCATGCAGATTTTGTTTCAGGACATGTTGACTTAGCTAAAAAAACTGGAGCTAAAATTATTTATGGGCCAACTGCTCAGACTGATTATAAAGTACATGTAGCAAAGGATGGAGAGAAATTCAAATTAGGAAAAGTTTCTTTTACAGTTTTACATACTCCTGGACATACACCAGAGAGTACGACTTTTCTTTTAAAGGATGAGAAGAAAAAAGACTATGCAATTTTCACAGGAGATACCTTATTCATTGGAGATGTAGGACGACCTGATTTGGCTCAGAAGAATGGAAAATTGACGAAGGAAGAATTAGCGGGATGGTTGTTTGATAGTTTAAGAAATAAAATCATGCCTTTGGCTAATGATGTTTTAGTTTATCCAGCACACGGTGCAGGTTCGGCTTGTGGGAAAAATATGAGTTCAGAAACTTGGGATACTTTGGGTAACCAAAAGAAAACCAATTATGCACTTCGAGCAGATATGACGAAGAAAGAATTTATCAAAGAAGTGACTGATGGATTGGCTCCACCGCCAGTTTATTTCCAAAAAAATGCAGCATTAAATAAATCAGGTTACGAAAGCATTGATACGGTAATGAAGCGAGGAGTGAAAGCACTTTCACCAAGAGCATTTGAAGTAGCAGCGAATGAAACAGAAGCATTGATTTTGGATGTTCGACCAAAAGAAGAATTTGTTAAAGGATTTATTCCAAATTCAATTTTCATTGGTTTAGATGGAAGCTTCGCACCTTGGGTAGGAGCATTGATTCCTGATTTGCAGCAAGAGATTTTGATCGTTGCACCAAGAGGAAAAAATAAAGAAACGGTAAAACGTTTGGCAAGAGTTGGTTACGATAACTC
Source organism: uncultured Saprospiraceae bacterium (assembly GCA_964564545.1). Taxonomy (GTDB): domain Bacteria; phylum Bacteroidota; class Bacteroidia; order Chitinophagales; family Saprospiraceae; genus CAJQQY01. The sequence goes on along the minus strand of CAZMBP010000065.1, from coordinate 1,277 downwards.
AATTGGATATTTGAAAGGTGGTTTCGAAGCATGGAAAAAAGAGAACAGAGAAGTTGATACTATCGAAACTATTGATGTAAAAACTTTTGAGAAAAAGTATTCTAAAAAAGCCAACATTTTAGATGTTCGAAAGCCAACAGAATACATTGGCGAGCAAATTGAGAATGCTCAAAATTTCCCTTTGGATTTCATTAATGAAAATATGAGTGAAATTTCCAAAAAGAAAAAATACTATATGCATTGTCGAAGTGGATTCCGTTCTACGATTGCTGCATCAATTTTGAAAGCAAGAGGCTTTGATAAGTTAGTCAATGTGCAAGGGAAGTATGATGATATTTCTGCTTCCAAAATTCCAACTTCGGATTTTGTTTGTCCTTCGACCTTGAAAAAATAATATATAGAGATATACAAAGGTGATATTAAAAGGCTTTCTACTGAAAAGTAGAAAGTCTTTTCTTTTTTCTAAATTGAAAATTATTATAATATCAGTTCTTTATTCTGTGAATCAACCAAAAAACAATTCTAATCTTTTGAAAATATGAAACTTCATTCATATATTAGAGGATTCATAAGTACAACGAAATTAAACCATTAGAAAAAATGAAAAATCAAACAATATGAAATTTGGATTCGTAATAGATAATCGAAAATGTATCGGTTGTCACGCCTGCACGACTGCCTGCAAATCGGAACATCAAGTTCCTGTTGGAGTCAATCGAACCTGGGTGAAACAAGTTGAAAAAGGAGAGTTCCCAAACACTCGCCGGTTATTTTCCGTCATGCGATGTAATCATTGTACTGATGCACCATGTGTGGAAATTTGCCCAACCGAGGCGCTTTATTTTCGAGATGATGGTATTGTAGATTTTAATAAAGATCGTTGCATCGGATGTAAATCATGTATGCAAGCATGTCCTTATGATGCACTTTACATCGATCCCGAAACTCACACCGCAGCTAAATGTAATTACTGCGCACATCGAGTTGATGTTGGACTGGAACCAGCGTGTGTTAATGTATGTCCAGAGCATGCGATTATCTCTGGAGATATGCACGATCAAAATTCTGAGATCACTCAACTACTTTCTCGCCAACAAGTTAAAGTACGAAAACCTGAAAAAGGTACCGTTCCAAACCTATATTATATTGATGCAGATGAAGCTTCATTGAATCCTTCTGCTACTGAAAAATCAGATTCATATTTTTGGAGTTCTCAATCTATGGGAGTTGGACACTTTGCCAAAGAAGCAGAGAAAATGGCTTTTTCAAATGGTGAT
>CAZMBP010000064.1:0-41553 GCA_964564545.1 uncultured Saprospiraceae bacterium | reverse complement strand
CGATTCAAGTGGCCAATAGAATGGGAGTTACTGTTTCCACTGATTTGAACTACCGAAAGAAACTATGGAAGTATGGTAAAGCTCCTGGAGAAGTCATGCCGGAATTGGTTGCTGGATGTGATATCATATTAGGTAATGAGGAAGATGCTGAAAAGCATTTTGGTTTACATCCAGAGGGGCTTGATGTGACAGCTGGACATGAAGTAAATGCTAAATCCTACTTATCAGTTTTACAACAATTGATGGAAATGTTTCCTCGGGCAAAGAAAGTTATTACCACTTTGAGAGGATCGATAAGTGCTTCACATAATACTTGGTCTGGTGTTTTATATGATGGTAAGACTTTGTATGAAGCACCTACCTACCAAATAACTCATATAGTGGATAGAGTAGGAGGTGGAGATAGTTTTATGGGAGGTTTGATTTATGGTTTGTTGCAATATCCAGACGATGATCAAAATGCCTTGAATTTTGCAGTTGCTGCTTCTTGTTTGAAGCACACGATTTATGGTGATGCAAACCTAGTAACTGTTGAAGAAGTAGAAAAATTAATGAGTGGTGATGCAAGTGGAAGAGTTTCTAGGTAATTTATTTTTTTTGAATTAAAAATAATGGATTTAGGATTATCTAATAATCTTAAACCCATAATTTTAAATCTATAATTTAGGTATGGCAAGATTTAATAGAATTGAAGTTGCACAAAAAATGAAAGAACAGGGCATGGTTCCTCTCTTTTATCATTCAGATATTGAAGTTGCAAAACGATTGTTACAATCTATTTATAACGGAGGTGCAAGACTGTTAGAGTTTACGAATCGAGGTGATTATGCACATGAAGTTTTTGAGCAACTTTATAAATATGCAGCAAAGAAAATGCCCGATTTAATAATGGGTGTTGGTTCATTAACTGACGGTGGAGTGGCAAGTTTGTATTTACAATTGGGAGCTAATTTTGTCGTGACTCCTGTTTTTCGTGAAGATATTGCAATAGTTTGTAATCGAAAAAAAGTATTATGGTCACCTGGTTGTGGATCGCTAACAGAGATTTGTACAGCTGAAGAATTAGGATGTGAGATTGTAAAATTATTTCCAGGAAGTATTTATGGCCCTGGTTTTATTAAAGCAATAAAAGGTCCTCAACCTTGGACGAACATTATGCCTACAGGAGGTGTTTCCACAGATCCAGAAAATTTAAAAGCTTGGTTTTCGGCTGGTGCATACTGTGTAGGGATGGGATCAAAGTTGATGGTGAAAGATGAAACAGGGATGTTTGATTTTGAAAAAATAGAAATACTTACCAAAAACACATTGGCGTTAATTAAACAAATTCGATCTAACGCCAAAGAATAAAATAAGTCTAATGAAATTCTTTAGATCATTGTCAGTCATAAAAAGTCAGCGTCAAAAGATAGACTCCACCTGTTAAAAACGATTTTAGTCGTTTATATGCAATCCACTTTTTCTGTAGGAAATAATAGTTAGGATGGAATTATTAGTTCTAAAAAAAGGATATTCAAGTTCCTATTTTTTGTAACAAATATTTAACAAAAATCGCTATTACAAATTCCATTTTTAGAGAACCTTTTTTGCCAAAAAATTATTTTATCATAAAATGAGGGTATGAAATCATGGTGATGAAAATCACCTTTGGTAACAAGTAAGTTTATTAATAATTAAAAGGATAAAAAATGAAGAATCTCTTTAAAGTATTACTTTTAGTGCTGACCGGTTATTCGGCACAAGGACAGGATATGATGGATTTAGGAATCCCTTTTATGACTGACCAAAATGATTTTTGCCCATTGGAAGGTTGTGAAAATTTTGATCTTCAATCAGAATTAATTCGCAAAATTGAATCAAATCCCAAATGGAAAAAACTCATTGCTCAAGAAAAATTATCAATTAGTGTGGTAGATTTGGATGATGTGGAAAATGCCAAATTTGCACATATTAATGGTAATGTAATGATGTACGCTGCCAGCCTTCCAAAAATTGCAATTTTGCTTGCAGCCATGGATGCCATCGAAAAAGGGGAACTTAAACAAACAGATGCGGTGTCGAAAGATATGGAATTGATGATTTCAAAATCTAACAATCGCGCTTCCACTCGAATGATTGATAGGTTAGGTTATGATAAAATAGCCAACGTTTTGACTGACTCAAAATATGGGTTATACGATCAAAACGAAGGAGGCGGTTTATGGGTAGGAAAAAGATATGGCGGTGGCGGCGGAAAAAATCCTGATCCGATCAAAGGACTAAGTCATGCAGCGACAGCATCGCAAGTTGCGAAGTTTTATTACATGATGGCTTTTGGGCAATTGGTGAATCAAGAGCGTTCTGAACAAATGTTGAACATCATGGTGGATTCCAAATTGCGACATAAATTTGTTAATACTTTTAATAGAATTGCACCTGAAGCAAAACTATTTAGAAAGTCTGGTTCATGGAGTGTTTATCATTCTGATTCAATTATGGTTTGGGGGCCTGAACGACAATATATTTTAGTAGCTTTGGTGGAAGATGCAAAGGGCGAACAAATTATTCGTCAACTAGGGGCTGCGGTAGATGAAGTGATGAGATAAACTATAACGAAACCTCCTAACTTAATGGCTGCAATTAGCGAAGGAATAAAATTATTTTTACTTAAATCGTTTGATGTCAGGAATGGTGAAATGCAGAGAGCATTACTCATGCAGTTCAATATTTTCCTGATCATCTCGACCCTGCTAATTGTTAAGCCTACGGTTAATGGATTATTTTTAGCAAAATTTGGAGTAGAGCAATTGCCTTGGGCTTTTATTTTAGTGGCTGTGGTAGCGGCAATTGTTTCGACTTTGTACTCTCGGGTTTTAACCAAAGTTTCTTTACACAAAATCAGTATTGGAGTTTTAATTAGCTCCGTTTTGAGTTTAATTTTTTTTGGATTATTTCTTCATCTCAATATTTTTGAAAATGTAATTTTATACATTTTTTATATTTGGGTCGCCATCTTTGCATTGTTGGCTACCTCTCAATTTTGGGTTTTAGGTAACTTGGTTTTCAATCCTCGCGAAGCCAAACGCCTTTTTGGATTTATTGGAGCAGGTGCTATTGCTGGAGGAATTTTAGGTGGTTACCTTACCTCTATATTAGCCCAATTCATGAGTAGTGAAAGCTTACCATTTATTGGAGCAGCATTGTTGGCCATTTGTGTTCCAGTTACTCAGCGAGTTTGGAATAAGTATGTTGATGATGTTCATACACCGTTTCAGCAAAAGAAAAACATCCATGGTGACAAAGATTATCAGCATCCATTTCGTTTGATTTTAAAATCAAAACATCTTACTTATATAGCGAGTATTGTGGCGGTAAGTGTGATGGTTGCGAAGTTGGTAGATTATCAATTTGGAGGAATTGCAGCGGCTCTGATTCCTGACCCAGATGAATTGACAGCGTTTTTTGGATTTTGGTTTGGGACATTTAATGTCATTTCTTTATTGACACAACTCTTTCTAACACACCGAGTCGTTGGAACTTTTGGAGTAGGTTCATCACTTTTTTTTCTTCCCATTACTATTTTATTGGCTGTTATTTTTTTACTCTTGATGCCTGAATTATTGATGGCAGCAGTTTTTTTAAAAATGGCTGACGGTGGTCTAAAACAATCTATTAACAAGGCAGCAATGGAATTACTCATCATGCCTATTCCTACTGATATTAAAAGTCAAACCAAAACTTTTATAGATGTTTTTGTAGATAGCTTGGCTACCGGGATAATTGGTTTGGTATTGATTTTCTTAATTAAAGGATTAGATTTATCTACCAATGCCATCAGCTTTATGATTGTGGGCTTATTGTTTTTTTGGATGTTTTTGGCCACCAAAGTGCGTAAGGAATATTTGCGTTCCTTTAAATTGAAAATTGAAGCCACCACTAATCATCACAAAAAAGAAATTGATATTTCCAATGAATCTGTCATTGGAGGTTTAAAAAAAGTGTTGGATCATGGTAATGAAGATCAAATTCTATATGTGTTAGAAAAGATTAGAGAAAAGCCCCTCGAACGACTTTTTGAAAGTATTAGAAAATTATTATATCATGATTTTCCTGAAGTTCGAGCAGCTGCGCTAAATGATATTTATTTTTATAAAAAACATAATATCGCTGATCAAGTAAAAAATCTGACCCACGATTTAGACCAGGAAGTACGAATTGCTGCTTTCAAATATTTGATCAAACATGAACCTGGTGATGAAGTGGAACTTTTACAACAATACATTTCCGAAACTGATTATCAGGTGAGTGGAGCTGCGATCGTAAGTTTGGCGAAAGAAACACGAACTAATTCTAAGCTTAAACGACATTTTGATTTAGAAAATATTATTCAAAGCGTCGTTGACGAAATTCCAACTATCGAAAATGAAGAACATAAAAACTATCGAAAAATTACAGCTTTGAAAGCCATTGGTTATGCTAATCTTCCAAAGTTTTTTCCCATCATTGAATTTTATTTTTCTGACAAAAACTTGGACGTAAAAAGACAAGCTATTATCTCAGCCGGAAACACGTTGAGTACGAAATTCATTTTTCCACTTGTAGAGTTTTCATTAGAAAAAGATGTCCGAGGGACTGCAAGAAATGCACTTGTTCAATATGGGAAAGGTATTGTTTATATTTTGAAAAATATGGCAGAACAGCCAGAAACTTCAATTCAAACACTTCGGTTGATTCCTTCTATTGTGAAAAAAATTGGGACTCAACGATCAGTAAATTTTCTGTTTCAATTATTCGAATATGATGATTTGATCGTTCGTAAGGAAGCTCTGCGAGGATTAAATACTTTACGAAATAATTTCCCACATTTAAAATTCAATAAAAAGAGTGTGGTAAATCAGATACTAAATGAAGCACAACTTTATCAAAATACGCTTTCTGTTTTGCATGCTCAATCAAAAAGAAATCATCAATCTATTAACAATAAGCAAATTGAAAGAATTACTAAAACATCTTCTCCCCAAATTATTGATGCCCGTAAAAGTCTTGTTACAATTTTAGAAAAGGGGTTAGATAGAAATCTCGAAAGGATTTTTCGACTACTTGGTTTAAAATATTCAGGTGATGATATCCTTACCATTTACAAGGGATTGAATCATGAAAAACCTGATTTGCGAATTAACGCTTTGGAGTTTTTAGATAATCTTCTTCAGCCTGGTTTGAAAAAAGTTTTGATTCCATTGATGGAAACTTCAATGCTCGAAACCATTTCGGAAGAAGCTGTTAAAAAATTAAAATTGGATATTCCTACTGAGTATGAATGTTTTGAAATGCTCCTTAGCGGAAGAGATGTAAAAATTAAATTGGCTATTCTCTTTTTGATTACTCAACTTAAAGATCCTAAATATCTTTCCTTAGTTCAAAAATATACCGATAGCAAAAATTCCAAAGTGAAGCGACTAGCTAAAGAGGCGGAATCCGTGATGAGAATATCGAATATCGAACAAGGAACAAGGAATTAAGAATTTTGACGAGAGGAGTATTGTTCCCCGCTTTTCGCGTTTAGAATTCTTGAGTAACTCTCGTCAAACTTCTCACATCTCAAATCCTTGTTCGATATTCGATATTCCCCTCACTCCTCACTAGTTTCTCCACATTCTTTTACAATTTGATCAATCCTGCCAGCCAAATAATTATGCTCGTAACTTGAATTTTTTTTCAAAACATTAGACATCAAAGCAACTAGGTAAGTTGTTCCGTCAGGTTGTTCGACGATAGCTACCGAGTTCATATAGTTTTTTCGAGTACCATAATATTTTCGGCATTTCGTGCCAGCGATACAGCTATACAAACTTCCCGATTTGAAATAGACAGCTGCGTCTTTTAATTTTTTAGAGGAAGCATATCTTATTCTTCGATCAGTCATATACATCAGTCGCTTTATTTCCAAACTCGACTGAATATCTACAATGTACCCTCGTTCTAATTCTACCAACCATTTCATCAATCCCATTGGGGTTCCTCGACTTCCTCCTCTGCCTTGAATTTTTCTTTTGGCACCTCTTGTAAACATACTACCGAGTCTCCATTGCTCTTCCGTGATGCCTACTCGTCGCAAAGGTTCATGAATAGCTTCAGCCATCTCAGTTAATTCTTTTCTAGGAGTTGTCTTAAAATATTCGTCAGCAGCTTTTTGAGTTAAGGTTGGATAATCTTTTCCGAATGCTCTCATCAAAATTGCTTCTCTCCAGATGATAGAAGCTGCACCATTATTACTTGCCGACATCATGTGGTCAGCCCATTCGTACAAAGAAAGTACATCGCTTTCTCTTACTTGCCGCCTATAATATTTTTTAGTTTCGACATCAAAAAACGGAACAGTATGTTCATCATAAATCGCCCAACTTCCTGCTCGAACAAGTTTGGTCTTCATCAACTCTTGCCTTTTCTTAAAATCATCAGGATAAATTTGATAAAGTTCATAAAAGAATCCGGAGATGACTATCAACTTCCCAACACTCCCAGGTTGAAATCCTCTGTCTGCTTGACGATGAGCAAATCTTGTTTTTTTTCCTGCTGTGATATCCATTAAAGTTACCGAGTAACTTTCATGTCGATTTGGGAAAAGTTTTTCTAATTTTTTTTGCAAAAGAGAATCTGGTTCGGGCATTATATTTAAAGAATCTCCTTTGGAACGAAGAAGGTGAAGCTGTATGTCTTCGATAGATTTGAGCGCACCAGGAATTAATTTCCTACCGTTCATTTCGTCATCCTCAATGAGTTGTAATCGTTTTAATCTTCGAATGCCTGTTGTTTCATATCCATCAATCGGGTAGGGGGTAACTGAAGAAGTAAAGCCTGAAAGGACAAAAACTAATAATAATATTTTCCAATTCATTTTATTTAATTTAGAGTGGAGTAGAAATATTTATAGGACTGTAGATAGGTAATCTAGGTGTGATAGATTTAAGATAGGCTGAGCCTTTTGCGTTTTTATTTTCTACAAAAGGTCTAATTTGGAACAACCAAATTTGGTCATCTTTAAAACCTAACTCTATATCAAAAGGTCCATCCGAATTTATACCAGGTGTTTGAGGCATAATCTTTTTTACTTCCTCTGCCAACAATCTTAAACTTTGTAAATTCTTTGTTTTTAAAATTGGTTTTTCAAAAGTTGTCGTCACTTTGTAACTTCCTCCACTTGGCGGAATGATTCGATAGCGAGGTTCTCTTGCGGGAGAAAGTAAAATATTTTCACCATTAGATTTTAGTAAATAAGATTCTGCTGCTTGCCCATCCACAGCTCCACCAGCACCTCGACTAAATGCAACAGTCAAATCATTTCGATCGTGAGAAGTGATTCCAGTCGTAATGAGTACACCTGAATAATTGACATTGACACTTGGGATAATGAGTATGGATGGAAAAACATTTTCAGGGTTAGACAGAAATTTCTGTCGCCAACGATAGCTTCGTTCTTTAAAAGGAGATGCCCAAACATCTCGAATGCCTTGAATTATTTTTTCTTCGTTGACTACATTAAACAATGTTAAATTCAATCCTGAACCTGTAAATTCTTTTAAGTCTTCCATGTTGGTATCACTTCTAACAAAGACCGGTAAATGCCCCATTTCTTTTCCTAAAACATGATGGAATTGCGCCTTTAATTCTGTTATGAATTTTTGACTTAAAGGAATGGTTTGAATATTTTTTCGGAAAAAAGCTAACTGATTTAAAATATATTTTTCTGCTTCCGATTCGTCATTTAAATCTTCAGCTTCTGAAAAAATGTTCTTTAAAAAATTCCAATAAGTTTTTTTAGAATTAGGCATTCGTTGGTCGAGGTGTTCTCTAAAAATACCAAATGGAATGACAATCCCTTCCACGACCATTTCTGGAAACTGGGACTTAAGTTGTCCAAGATTGGCAGCCTTGGGACCACAAATTTTTCCAGAATCTTTGGAGCGAATATCTCGAAGATCAAGAATCCCTTTTTCATTGAGATTAATTTTTTTGGTAGAAATTTCAACCTTTTGACTCCTTCTACTTTTCCTAGCAAATAAATTTTTCTCCTCCTCAGTCATTTCATTTTCAGGTTTCATAATCACCGTTCCTTTGTTGGATACTGCATAGAAAATTTCTCTTCCAGCGTATTTTTTTAATTCCTTCAAATTTTGTGAAGACAAAACAGCGTTGGGGATTCCTAAGTTACGAGCCAATAATTGAACATGCGAAACCAAGTTTCCTTCAGATACGGTGGCTATTCCAGCAACAGGTTTTAAGTCAGAAGTAGTTCGATTGAAAATATAAATTTTATCATCTTCTACTTGTACATTTTCAGGTGAACCATCTACCACGACCAATTGTCCAAAGGCATAGCCAGGGTTTAATCCTCTGATGCTACTTTGGTGTGAAATGCCCATAACTTGATTAGAGTAATTCGCATGTTTCGCCACAAACTCACCTAACATATTGGTAGATTTTCCTAAAGGCAATAACATTGAGGAACGAATTCTATCGTCCAAAAATCCATAAGCAAGTGGTTCAAATCCACCATAGGTTTCTATTACTTCTTTATAAGTCGCATTGTTCATTCCAATTCCAAGCTCCACTAACCTGCGTGTATATTCATGAAATTGAATCAAGTCTACCAAGTTAATTTGAGTCTCCTCTAGGGGTTGTAAATGTGTAGAAATTTTATACCATTCCCATTGTTCAATATATCCACAACCCATTGCAGCCATTCCTAAATAGTACACATGGTTAAGCAATTGACTCAAATTTTCAGGTTGCCATTCCACGGCTTCTTGGATAAATATTTTTTCCAAATCAATCGAAAGATCAAGGAGTGCCAATTTTGTTTTACTACCCTTAAAACTTTTAATATTTTGCCGAATATTTCTAAGCAATCGTGCTATCCGCTCTAATTTTTCAGGACTGTATTCGTCATTTTCATGGAGAGCGATTAATGATTTTAATGAATTTCGAAGTTTGGATTTTTTAGGCAAAAATTTCATGTATCTTTCCAAACTGATGATCTTAACCAACTCATATTCTATTTCCATATAAGCAATCATTTTTTTGAATTGCATACTAGTTTCGCTATCCATTTTATTTTGATGTTCTTCGAAGAATTTCTTCACATCATTTAGATCAGTCGCGTCTGGCTGAACATGGATCTTGGTTCGTAGTTTGAAAAATGGGGAATATTTTTCAGAAATAATTTTAGATAAGGCTCGAATATTCTGAGTTCGATGATTCTCAGCTCGGTGAGGAATATCTTTAGCAGCTTCTCGTAAAAGGAAAAAATGTCGCTTGGTAATTCTAGGATTATTGAAAAGAAATCGAAAAAAATCAATCCCCCAAGCTTCCTCATCTTCTACTTGTATAGCTCCGCGATAAAATTGACCTTTATGCATGATCCATCCGTCATCGATAGCACGCAGGTATTTTTCTAATTGATATTGTTTGAGTCTAGCGTTGTAATATTCCGGATCCCAAAAATCATCAGGAGAGGTGTAGGTAAGGATTTGCCCCAAGAAGATATGATTAGTTTCGCCTAGATTTACTACCGAGTTTTTATATCTAGCATGTTGTACTCCTTCGTCATCAGGACAAGGTTCTTTGGCAGGAAGTACTGACCCGTCAGGACAAAACCATCGAATGTCTTTGTATGGACCTCGAATATTTTGTTTTAAATCCTGTACTAATTTTTTGATAGCCTCATCACTTTTTTTATCAATTACTTGTGAAAAAGTGGGAGTTTGTAACAGTATAATTACAAGTAGAAATAAAAAGTATTTCATTTTTGTCATAATTCGAAATCTATGTTTTTTTCAAAACGATATGAATCAAATTTAAATGAAATAACATGACGAAAGTATGATTTTCATCAATATGGGAAATGAGGAAAATCAGTTTTTTGCAAAAAATGCAACTCTGTCAAATAGCTTTTCATTAGCTTTAAATACTTTTCTATTTCGGCAATAGTTTGTTGTTTTTCATTTCTTTCTGGCAATTGTTGTAATTTAAATATTTTTACTTTTACTCTAACATTTACTCGATACAGTTTGTAATACATTAATAGTTTGTGGTCGAATTCACTTTCAATAACCTCTGGAAATTGTTGTTGGTATTTTCTTATGAAAAATGATCTCAAATCTTGATAATCAAATGCATCTAGGTCGATACATAAAAAGGCAATATCATTTAAAATATCAATTTCTCGAAATTTTGGATTGAACTCAATACAATCAAAAATTATGGGTTTGCCATCAATGAAAATATTAGAAGAGTGCAAGTCTCCATGTCCATCTCTAATCATCCCTCTTTGAATTCTAAATTTAAATTGTTCAGAATTTTCTTCTAAAAATTGATTGGAAAAAAGGATAGAATCATTAATAACTTGATTCCATTTTGGGTCTAATTCCTTTTTAATAAAATCCTGAACAACTTTGATGTCGTTAAAATTTTCTTTCATTTCTAAAAGATCAAAAGGCCTTTTAATAATGGGTGCATTCTGATGAAATGATGCTAATTTTTTAGCGACTTGTTCGATATCATGATGAGTGATTTTATTTTGTTTAAGTAGTAAATGCATATGTTTGGAGGCTGGGATTCTTTTCATTTTTATAGCATAATCCACAATGTTTCCTTCATTTTTTTCAATAAAAAAATCCTCTCCATCTTGCATGATTGGAACAACTGCTAGATACATATCTTCCGTCAATCGTTTATTCAATTGCAGTTCTTCCTCGCAAAAATGTTTTCTTTTTTGAAGTGTTGAAAAATCTAAAAATGAAAATCGGACTGGTTTTTTGATTTTGTAAACGTATTGTTTTGTCAACAATACCCAAGAAATATGAGTCTCGATAGTTTCAAGGATAGGTTCATTTTTTATTTTGATATGTTTAATTTGATATGCTTTCATAATCGAGGTGACAATATTTTAAAATTCGGGTTATATTCTCTTTAGCAGAAAGTTCAGTTGTATTTATTTCAAGATATTCTATTTGAAGAGGTTCGAATCTATCTCGAATTAATTTATAAACTTCAAAATCTGCTTCGCTATCTGGTCTTTTTTTGGATACTCTTTTTTTTATCGTTTCTTCATCGGCTGTTATTAAAATCCAACATATTTCCTTGCTGTATTCCTTCGCTATTTCAAAAAAATCATTTCTTGTTTTTTGCAAATAGAAAGTTGCATCTACAATGACATTCCTATTTTTTTGTAATGCTAATTCCAATTGTTTTTGCATTTCATCGTAGACTAATTGTTTGTCTTCTTTTTGATATTGCCTATTTTTTTTCAAAACCTTTCGAGTTTGATCGCTACTGATATGGATAATCTTTCCATCTTTAGAAATGAGGTTTGCTAAATATGTTTTTCCACTTCCAGGCAAACCCATCATAAAAATTACTTTTGGAAATTTCATCATCATTTTATTAACTCATTTTGAGAAATATTTAACTCCCATTTCATTACAATCACAAAATGAAGATTGTTGAAGTGTAAAATGTTGATAAAGTTCACCCAATAAAAATGATTTTAATCAGTAGTACAGAACAGCACCAAAATATCTTTAAATCATGATATGAAAAGTTCGATAGCACCTGTTAAAGGGTATTCAAAAAAGTATATCAAGCAAAGGACGTTAAGAACGCAAAGGTTGATAATCAGAACTAGCGTCCTTGGCTTGATACGCTTTTTTTCTAATGAACTTATAAGCAAAAAAAGCGTTGCATTTGATGTCACTCAATCGCATATTGCAAATAACTTCTTATACCCAAAATAAAATGAGATCAAAAGGCTTTCAATTACTTGTTGAATATTTTCAGATTGCTTTAGGAATTTTACTAGCTAGTGTTGGATTAAAAGCCTTTTTACTGCCCAATGGTTTTTTGGATGGAGGAGTGACGGGGATTGCCATTTTAATAAATACCCAGTGGGAGGTTAATGTCTCCTATTTATTGATAGCTTTGAGTATCCCTTTCTTGTTGTTGGCATATTTTACACTTTCAAAAAGAATTTTGATCAAGTCTATTATCAGTATCATTGGTTTGGCCATTTTTATTGAAATCGAAACCTTTGCACCTATCACCGATGACAAGTTATTAATTTCAATTTTTGGAGGATTATTGGTTGGTTTAGGTTTGGGCATTACTATACGAAATGGGGCAGTTCTAGATGGGGCAGAGATACTTGGCGTCTTTTTGAATGATAGGTTTAATCTTCCTATTGGACAAGTCATTTTGTTTCTTAATGTTATCCTATTCAGTATCACCGCATTTGTTCTATCTGTGGAAATAGCATTGTACTCTATTCTAACTTATATAGTAACCGCAAAGGTTACAGATTTTGTAATTGAAGGGTTCGAAGATTTTATAGGAGTGATGATCGTTTCCTCTCAATTTAGAGCAATAGAAAAAAGTATTATTGAAAAAGTAGGCGCAGGAATGACCATTTATAAAGGTGAAAAAGGTTATGGTAATAATGGGCAGTTAAAAGAATTCATGATCATTCATACCGTAGTAAATAGAATTGATATTCGAAAAGTCCATCGAGTGATTGATGAAATTGATGAAAGTGCTTTTGTTGTTGAGTATGATATCAATAATATAAAAGGTGGAGTTCTAAGAAGATATTTAGATCGCAAAAAAGAGAGGAAATTAAATCCCACATTGTTTACTAATACTACAAATTAAAAGTTGTTATTCGATAGACGATGAACGTTAGACCTAATCCATACCAATTTATTTAGAGTAAGCTCTAGTAGCTTAAGATTAGGAACTTATCTAGTTTTATAAATTATACATAACCTGAAATTGTATTTAACAATTTTTCAATTCTAAATGGCTTAGTAATAATAGAAACTTGATTTCTTTGTTTTTGAGAAAGATCACAAAGCGGATTATCGGAGATACAGATGAATGGAATTTTATTTGTAGATCTATTCTTTCTTAACGCTAAAATTACTTCCCAACAGTCTATGTCAGGAAACTGGCTAGCACAAATGATAAGGTCAGGTAAAGTTTCTTTAGCTTTAGCAATTCCAGAAACTCCATCAAAACTATATCCAGTATTGAACCCCTCAATAGTAAGAATTTCTTCTAAAGAGTCTCTTAGCAGCTCATGGCCTTCAAGAATTAAAATAGATTTTGCTTTTGCTTGGTTCATTATTAATTAAATATTTCCTACAATATTTCGAAAAAAAGTGTAGGAAGTTGATGACAAAAATCATCTTTAATAATGATTTTTGTCAAAAACTCCACTTTTTAACTTTTTAGTAAGAAATTATCCTAATCATTGTAGGATTCAGAGAACCTAAAGCATTAATTTTATTAAAATCCAACAACGATACCCAAGGTTGGAATAGTTGTTCCTTGGTCGTCAGTTAATGTTTTTAATTGATATTGTTGCTCATTTGCAGGAGCATCTGGATTAATTATAGTAGGATCTCCAATAGGAGTTCCTTGCTCATCCAATGGAACATCTAGCACTAAGAAGTCAACAGGAATAGTTGCTCCTAGCGCATTTTGAATATCTAGGTAGAGATTCAAATCCCACTTTTTGAAATTCCATTTTCTATCCACTCGAACATTCAAATTAGTAAAATTTCCTTGTCGATCAGTATTCAAAAGATTGTAATTTGGAAGTGCTCTTCCGTTGATATCCCAATTGCTTACCAACGCTGAATTTGCATTGTCAAAAGGAGTGATAGGCAATCCAGTTTGTAGTCGCCAATTAATTCCCACTTCCCAATTGTTTTTAAAACTTTTCCCTAAAGTTAAATTAACGATATGTCGAGCATCCCAAGCGGAAGGAACAAAGTCTCCATTTTTATCTTCGAATTCACTCCAACCTAATGTGTAGGAAGCAATCCCATAAAACCCTTTGTAAAGTCGTTGTTGGAATAATACTTCCATTCCATAACTTCTTCCTCTCGCAGTTGAAACTGCAGGTTCATTTCCAATCACTCCAAAGTCTCCACCAAGGTTTGCCAATGAAATACTATCTCTCAAAAGAAAAGGGTAGTCACTATAAGTTTTGTAATATCCTTCCAGAGTAATTTTGGAATTGGAAGCAGTATTGTATTCTAATCCTCCAACAATGTGATTACTTTGAATATATTTTACGCCATTATTTTTATTGGTAAATTGCCCATCTTCTTGATATCCTAAAACGGTGTACGGAGGTAATTGATAATAAATTCCAGTATTGAAATTCACAGAAAATCGTTCGTTTAATGCATATGCAATAGACAATCTTGGTGAGAATTGTTCGAGTAAATTTGACATCTCATCAGAATAAGAATTTCCATCCATTCGAGCGCCTAAAGAAATGATTAATCGTTCTTGCAAAAAGTTCCGACTCACCTGACCAAACACGCCATATCTATTCATGTTGAAATCAGAATTGAAAGTAATTTCCTGTTCTCCAAAATTTGTAAATATCTTGTTAAAAGTTTGATTATTGTATTTTACAAATTCGTAAGCAACACCATAATTGATTTTATAATTACCAGTTCGGATAGTGTTTTCTATTCTTAATTTATTTTCTACCTCTTGAGATACATAATTCAAAATCAAATTATCTTCCGAAGATTCATCATTGTTTCGATATTTTACTGCCTCATTATTCAACATATTTCTACTCACAACAAATGTCCAGAACCCATTGTCTCTGTATCTTTTATAAACCAAACCATTGGTATAATTCCATTGTGTATTGACTGGCAGAAAACCAAGTTGGTATCGTTGAGTTTCTGTTTCGTTGGCATCTAGATTTAATTCAAAATCATCGATTGCTCCCAACCCAATAAAAGTAAATTCATTTTTATTATTGGGTTTGTATTTTACCTTCGCTTGAAAATCATTATAAGTTGGTAAAAAGGGTAGGCCAATAGCATCGAATAAAAATTGTAAATATGATCTTCTTGCTGATAGCAAAAAGGTAGTTTTATCGCCAATTGGACCCTCCATTGTTAAGCCTAAATCACTTGCTCCAACTGTAGCGGTAAATCCAATTCGATCATCTCGCCCATCTTTTTGTTTGAAATTAAAAACAGAACTTAAAGTATTTCCACGATTAGAAGGAAAGGCTCCACTATAGAAATCTACCTCCTTGATAAAGTCAACATTGATTAATCCTACCGGGCCACCAGAAGCACCTTGAGTGGCAAAGTGATTAATATTTGGAACTTCTACATCATCTAAATAAAATCTATTTTCGTTAGGCGCACCTCCTCGAATGATTAAGTCATTTCGGAAAGAAGCAGTCGAAGTCACTCCCGGAAGATTTTGAACTACTCTAGAAATATCTCGATTCCCACCCGGGTTTCTTTTGATTTCAGTTATTCCAATATTTCGCAAGGAAACAGGACTCTCTTCTGTCTTTCTAAAAGGAGAGGCTTTCACTATAACTTCTTCAATGGTGAGCTGAGTGGATTCCATTTTGACTTCTAGAGAGGTTGGTCGAGAACTTTTGGCAGCCACTTCAAACAAAGTTTGATCTTTATATCCGACATAAGAAAATCGTATATTATAAACACCAGGTTCGACTTCAATTTCAAATTTTCCATTCTCATCTGTAGTCGTTCCAATGTCAGTATCGAGTACTAATATATTGGCAAAAAGAATAGGCTCATTATTCGTTGCGTCAACTAAATTCCCTTTGATAATTCCTGTTTGGGAAAATATTGTAAATGAACTGCACAGCATTAGGCAGGCTAAAAAAAACTTATTTTTCATTCTTACTCTTGATTTTTTTCAATGAGTTTAACAGAAGGGAAGAGGATATGTTTAAGATTAGTTAGACAAATTTTCTTCATAAAAGTGAGAGAAAAATATAGCAATATATATAGCTGATGATTCAAATATTTAAATAGGCAATTAGAGGAAGGAAGGCATTTTCAAATCTATAAAATTTAACTAAATTATCTTCTGGATTACTTGTTGTTATGGTTTGAGCCAAAACTTCATTTTTTAACCCTATGATACTTTTCAATATTAAAATAATTTATACCTAACTCTTCTACTTTTTCCACTCCCTTAGTAAGTAAAGTGTCTCCCTTGATATTATATTCTAATTCAAAACTATTTCCTTCCCATTCTCTCACATTAAAATATTGAAGGTGCTCAATATATTTATTTCCATCTAAGGTATATTCACCTCCTCCTGCAACGAAAACCGCATTACTATCTTTTCCGTTATTTAAATCATGTCTTAAAAATGAAAAATGGGTTTCATTGATAATTTTTATCATTTCTTGATTTTGGGTGTAGTCTGTTACTACAGTATCTTGACCTTTTATAGTGGTTCCAGAGATTAACTTCCAAGTGCCAATAATTGAGGTAGATTCATTTGGTGATTTTTTATCGTTGTCTGCTTTTTGTACACATGAATAAAGGCAGATTATTGCAGCAATTAAAAGACTAAATTTTGCCAACTTTTTTATGTTCATTTTATTCTTAATAGTAGTTTTTGAAAAAATATTTCATCGACTATTTTATAACAACATCATTTTAAATAAATCAATTTTAAATGTCTGATATGATCTTCTCCGCCAAGTACAACAATAGTATCTTTCGGACCAATAAGCGTCTCAGAATCAGGGCTTGGAATCAAACCTTTTAAATCATCTTTTACGCCAATGACGGTACCCCCAGTTTTTTTATGTATTTGTAATTCTTTCAATGTTTTGTTCTGGAAAATAGATTTTAAATCTTCAAAACGTAATTGCTCCAAGTGGTAATGCTGTCCACTAAAACCAGTCATCAGATTTAGAAATTCAATGACAACAGGTTTGGTAACCATTTGAGCCATAAACATTCCTCCAAGGTGATCAGGTAAGATTACATTGTCAGCACCTGCTCTGTAAAGTTTGCTTTCGGATTCTTTTTTTGAAGCCCTCGCAATAATTTTTATATGAGGATTCATTTCGCGAGCGGTCAGGGTGATAAATACATTGTCTGCATCCGAAGAAGTTGTTATAATAATAACTTCTGCACGATCAATCCCTACTGTTTTTAGTGTGTTATCCGAGGTAGCATTACCAATCGTTATAGGAAATTCAGATTGTGATTTTATTTCTTTCAAGATCTCCTGATCTTTTTCAATCACTACAAATGGCTTATCGCTACGGCTCAGTTCCTCGCATGCTTCCTTGCCATTTCTGCCATAACCACAAACGATAACATGGTTTTTTAGCTTGTTGATTTTTATATCTGTCATAATATTTTTATAAATAGATTTGAGTTTCCCTTCAAAAATAAAACTGGTTAGTACCGAAACCGCATAAGCGAAAATACTTAAATTCATTAGTATGTAGAAAGCCGTAAATAACCTGCCCTTGTCTGACAATTCATGAACTTCAGTAAACCCTACCGTAGACAAAGTGATTACTGCCATATAAAAGGCATCGAGGAGGCTAAAATTCTCAATTAAATGGAATCCAAATGTTCCAGCTATTAAACTGAAAATTAATAGAAATGAAGCTAGAAATAATTTACGTAATGATTTATCCATTAATCTAGAATTGAATTAATTGATTTTATATAACTTCAAATTGACGATTCATACAAGGATGATTTATTGTAAAATAAAACCATCTTCCATTTCAATAATCCGATCGGTTTTTTTAGCAAAATCATGGTCGTGAGTTACTATCAACATAGACATATCAAACTCAGCACTTAACTTTCTTAATACATCAAAAACGATTTCAGAATTTTTACTATCTAGATTACCAGTAGGTTCGTCACCCATGATTATTTTTGGATTATTGATAATAGATCTGGCAATTGCCACTCTTTGTTTTTGTCCTCCGGATAATCTTGAAGCCTTTTTATTAGCTTGGTCTGCTATACCTAAAATGTCTAATTTTTCTAAAGCATTTTTTTTGATGGTGTTGGCGTCATCCTTACCTAACTTTAGAGCAGGGAGCATGACATTTTTTAAGACAGTAAACTCGGGTAGCAAATAATGAAACTGAAAAATAAATCCTATTTTTTCATTTCTTATACGAGCCAAATCATCTTTAGTTTGATTAGACATATTTTGCCCATCAATAAAAAGTTCTCCTTCATAGTTGGTATCCATAGTGGAAAGTATGTACAGAAGGGTAGACTTGCCACAACCAGATTTTCCCATGATGGACACAAATTCTTGCCTTTGCAGTTGAATGGAAATATCTTTTAAAACGTGAAACTTTACAGGTTCTAAAAAATATTTATTGATATTATTAGTCTCTAAAATTGGATTCATATTCTTTATTATTGACCTCTTATAATTTCGACAGGATCTAATTTTTGAGCCTTTCTAGCAGGTAAGAACCCTGCTAAAAAAGTAGACACCAGAGCAAAGATGACTCCTGTAACATAAAATAAAGGATCATAATTTATTGGATAAGTTTTTATTGTGGGTAAGGCCTCGGTGACGAATGGAATCTCGTCAATAATTAAGGAAACTCCATAGCCAAGACCTAGCCCTAAAACGCCTCCCAAAATCCCAATTACTAGTGCCTGAGTTATAAAAATATGCATCACATCTTTGCCCGTAAATCCTGTTGCTTTGAGGATAGCTATGTCATTCATTTTTTCGTAAATAAACATATTGAGGATGTTATAAATACCAAAGCCAGCAACTATTAAAAGGGTAATGGAAACTACATAAGAAATTAAAGTTCGAATATCAGAACCAGTATCGAATTGTGCATTCGCAGTTTTGATATCCAAGGCTTTTACATCGTAGAGGTTTTCAATTAGTTTTGACAGAGGAATAGCATCCTTAATATCATTTAGTTTTACATGGATTCTACTGATGTAATTTCCTCCAGCACCAAGTATTTGTTGTGCCATTTTTAAATTCACAAAACTCTGAATATCATCTACTTCTGCCAAACCACTTTGGTAAATCCCTCCGATGCTTAGTGAAAAATTTGCTCCTTTGGTGTTGACCACTTGGATTTTGTCACCAACCGAAAGCGATAACTTTTTGGCCACTCCAGCACCGAGTAAAACACTATTTTTCTTTTTGATTAAACTATTGACATCGCCTTCTACGATATAATCTTTAAAGTTGAATAACCTTACTTCTTCATTTACCTCGATGCCATTTATCATACCATTCAAATTATTCGATCCTGCTAGGTAAAAAACTTTACAAGTCGTTTGAGGAGTGGCACCTTTTACTTGATCATTTTTTTTGAGTTCCGTTAAAATTGGAAGAGCATTATGAATTCTTTCTAATCGACTTTTGGGTTTAATAGAATGAATATAATTGAGGTTTTTTAATGTCTCATAATATCTGTCGGATGGCTGAATTTCGGTTGGAGATGTTTTGTTATAAATTTGAACATGAGGTGTTCTATTGAGCACCAAACCATCTAAAAGTTTATTAAGACCGGTCATAAAACTCATCATAATAATAAACATCCCAATGCCAAAAGTAACCCCTAAAGCAGCAACTGCAGTTTGCTTCCTTTTAGCCAATAAATGTGTTTTTGAAATATCTAATATGATGAAAAGGTCATTCATTATTCGCTAGGTTTTATAATGGTGGTAGTCGTGTCAATACCTGAAAGGATTTCTACAAACTCTAAATTTTTCAAACCTACTTTTATGTTTTTTTCTCCATCGTTGGTCATGACTTTATTATTAGGTAATAAATATTCGGCAGGAATAACAATAGTATTATTCCGTCTAGAAATGATGATGTTTGCTTCACCTGCAAGTCCATTAAATAATTTTGGAGGTAGTTGCAGAAAATCACTTTCTACTCTAAATGTTTGGGTTATGTCATCTTTTTTAGGAAAAATTTTAATGACGGCAGCTATAAAAGTTTGATCAGCATAAGCATCAAGTATGATCAAAACGGAATCTCCTAATTCAATTTTAGTAATATCAACTTCATCAATATCCATTTCAAGTTTAAACTTATCAGAGCTGCCAATTTCTGCAAATCGTTCTTGGCTACTGATAAAATCTCCAACCTCTTTATTTAGCGAATATACTTTTCCAGCAATCTCAGAGCGAACTGTATAATCAGCTAATTGACTTTTTTCTGTTTTGGTTTTGGTTAAGGCTTTTTTGTAATTGTTTTCTAAATTAGTTCTAGTCTGCACCAATCTTTGCTTCAAAATATCAAGTTGTTTTTGAGTAGTTTGATATTTTAATTTGAACATATCAAGATCTGTTTTCTTTCCAATATTTTGAGCCCAAAGCCTTTCTTGTCTTTTAAAGTTTATGGAGTCTAAGCTAAGTTGTTCTTTTACTGTTTTTATTTCTAATTGGATATTGTTCAATAAATTATTGTTCCCTAAGTAATTAGACTTAGCTTCTTCCAAATTAATCTCAGCATTTGTTAATTGACTTTGCACAGCAGCAGTTGGGGAAATTTGAAATAAGATGTCTCCCTTTTCAACAATATCTCCTTCTTGTACATGAACTTTTTTGATAATACCTGAGCGGATAGGTTGAGGAGAATAAGAAACTTTTGGTCTTACTTTTATAGAAGCATAAACAGACTCTGTTATGTTGCTTGTTTTAGGTTTTATATTACTTTCCTTTTGATTATTTTGACAGGAAAAAGCAATGAAAATTATAATAAGAAAAGTTAAGTATTTGCTCATTTTTTATGTTCTGTGTTGGCTCTCTATGAAAAACATAACTGTTAATTTCATGTTGCCTTAAATTTTTACTCAAAAAAAATGCGGATAAAATTAGACTTTATCCGCAACGCAACATAAGATGATTATTTATATCAAGTGTAGAAGCAGATGCTTCTAATTATTTTAAACAGCAGATTGAGATTTTTTCGGATGCAAAAGTCTGAATAAAATATCATGCGTGGTTAAAATACCAACGAGTTCATCATCATCCACAACTGGAAGTGCATGGAATATATTTTCTGTCAAAATTTCCAAAGCAGCTTCTATAGTATCCTTTGAAGAAACAGAAACAACTCGACTAGTCATAGCCTCACCAATTGTATAATTTTTTAATCGAATCTCATTGAGATAAGGTTCATTACTATCCTTATCAAGTGGTCGAATAAAATACAAATAATCGGTTTTACTTAAAATTCCAACTAATTTATCATCTTCCAAAACAGGAAGGTGATGGATATTTTTTTCAGCAAATAAATCTTTCGCAACTTGAAGTTTATCTGAAGAAGAAACTGTAATCAAACTAGAAGACATGATTGAAGAAACTGGAGCTTTTAAATTCATTTTTTATTTTTTTAGTGTTATTGATTTGTTGTAAAATTCGTTATTCGGTTCAGTTTAATAGATGATTTGTGTCAATTTGATTTGGTGATTTTTGTCACCATTGACATGGTGTTTAAAATTATCGCTAATGCATGTATAAAATGACTTCCTTTTTAGATGAATTCATTTAGACAATCAGATATCGTAAATGTATTGTTGTAAAATAGAAAAGGCCTTATTTCAAAATGAAATAAGGCCTCAAGATATTTTTTTTTTGACTTAAAACTTAATTCTTTGCAACAACAAAGCATTTCGTTGAAACAGCTCCATTTCCAATTTGTATGTTCACATAATAAGTACCAGAAGTATATTGGCTAACATCAAATTCTAAAATTTCATCTGATATTTTTTTAACTCTTTTACTAGTTAATTGATTTCCCTTAGTATCAAAAATCATAACTCTTAAGTTCTTACCAAGATGCTCTTTTAATTCTAATTTTAAGATATCAGAAGTTGGATTTGGGAAGATTGCAAAACAATCTTTGGTGTAAGTTTTTTTCCAATCAGGATTAATTGCTGATTTTTCAGGTGTTTTAGAAACTGGTTTAGAGTTATCTATAAATGTATATTTTTCATCTTTTTTTATTTCCCCTTTTACCGTCAAAAAAGTTTGACCAGGATCTGTGTTTGCTGTAATTGTAACTCTTTTGCTTTGTTTCCCCATTTTTCCTTTTGAGTTAAAAACAACATTTATTTCTCCTTGTTCTCCTGGAGCAATTGGTGCTTTTGGCCATTGAGGAACTGTGCATCCACAGCTTCCTTTTGCTTTTTTAATGAGCAGAGGTTCGTTACCTGTATTGGTGAATTTAAAAACATAACTTACCTTTTCTCCTTGAGTAATAGTTCCCCAATCGAATTCATTATCCTCAAATTCAATGGTTGTCGTCGGGCTAGATTGATTTTCTAAATCTTGGGCAAAAGAGAAAGAAGCTAAAAATATAGATAGTATTAAAGTAATTGAAATCTGTTTCATAAACTTTTTTGATTTAGTGAAAGTAAATAAGTTATTCAAAGATAATAAGTAAGATTCAATTTGCTGTTAATAGGTTGTTAAGGAAAAAAAAAGACGTCTCCACTATAGTGAAGACGTCTCTGTAGTTTGTAATTACAAACTAAATATTAATTCATGTATTGAGTCTTTCCAACTAATGGAACTTCAACTTGAATAATAGCAGGTCTTTCTAAATTTGAATTAGCTAATGGATTCTTTGAATCATATTCTTTGATAAATTCCATAACTTTTGCGTCCAATGATTCTTCAAACCCTTTTACGATTTGCATATTGGTGATTGCTCCATTTGCATCTAAACTTAACTGAACAGTTACAGTTTTTCCTTTTAAAGCAGTTGTTCTAACTCCTTTCGCAAACATTCTAGGAGTAACATATTTTTTAATTTTTTTGATAACTTTTTTCTGAGTTTTATTTGCTTTGAAATCTTGAAGTATAGCTACCTCTTCTGATGCTGAACCTTTAGTGGTTTCAGTAACGGCTAAATCATTATTTTTTGCCATTTGAGCATTTAAAGATGTACTAAACGTAAATGCCATAATTGAGGCTGCTGCGATAATTAAACTTTTCATTTTTTAGACTATTTTCTAGTAAAAACAAATATGTGTTTTATACTAATTATTTATAAATGTGATTTAAATTTTCTGCAATGTATGATAATTGGCTTTGATTAGAAATGTAATAGTGATGAGTTGTAGTTTTTGCATCCTGAATTGTAAAAAGGATGAGATGGGAAACGATCAGGTTCTGATGAATTGTAAAAAATCAGGTTTGAATTGAATAAAGTTTCTAGTTAAAAATAAAAATGCTAATTGGTCTTAAAACCAATTAGCATTTTTATTTAAATTGAATTGTTCAAGTTTAATCAATAAACCTTCCATCTTCCATCACTAATCTTCGATCGCTCATTCCTGCCAATTCTTCATTGTGAGTAACAATGATAAAAGTTTGTTGGAAATCATTTTTCAAATCAAAAAGTAATTGATGTAATTCTTTAGAAGAAGCAGAATCTAAATTACCCGAGGGTTCATCTGCAAATACAATAGCAGGTTTATTCATCAATGCTCGAGCAACTGCAACTCTTTGTTGTTCTCCACCAGATAGTTGAGTAGGTTTATGAGTCAAGCGGTGGGAGAGACCAAGGTAATCCAATAATTCTTTTGCCCGTTTTTCAGCATCAGCTTTATTCGCCTTTTGAATAAAAGCAGGAATGCAAACATTTTCTACGGCAGTAAATTCAGGTAACAAATGATGGAATTGAAAAATGAATCCAATATTCGTATTTCTAAAATTCGCTAATTCCTTAGGAGATAGATTACCGATGTTTTGGCTATTAATTAAAATGGTTCCCTCATCAGCATCGTCCAAAGTTCCAAGAATGTGAAGTAAGGTACTTTTCCCAGCTCCCGATTTTCCAACGATACTGACTAGTTCTCCTTTTTCAATAGAAATATCTACACCTTTAAGTACATGGACATTTCCGTAAGATTTATGAACGTTTGTTGCTTTTATCATAATTGATTGTCTACTATTCATTTTAGAAAAGCCAAAAATAGCCTTTATTCTGAAATATTTAAGTCTGTATTATTTAGATGTTATAATTTTTGATTTAGCCTGTCTGTCAAGCTCAATTGTTGATTTGCACTTCATTTAAGAAAGAGAAAAATGAGTATGTTATCCACTTTATTTGATATTTCAGAAGGAAAAAACGATTTTTCTCAAAAAAAAACTTAGATAATAATTTTTAGTATAAAATTTTAAAACAAACGCCAGGAAGTGCTCTTTATTTTGAATTAGGCAGCTAGAGTTATGTGTTCGGAATTAAATTTTGTTAAAAACATTTTTCCTTATGGTCTGTTCCTTCAAATAGACACTTTAAAGAAAATAATTTCAGCTTTTTGTAGGGGGCAAATTAAATTACTGTGTCTTAAATGTAAAGTATCTTACAATAAGGAATTAAGTCCTTGCCAATACCCTCTAAAAACCAAATCAAAAAAAATTATTCTCTACTATTAAAAAAAGAGTACGTTATGGCAATTCAATCAAAGACAGCATTTTTGGAACATTTTCCACTATTTGAAACACTTAACCCTGATGAAAAAATAAGACTTTCTCAGATGGTTGAAGTAAAAGTGAAACCTAGATACAGTTATATTTATCTTCCAGGAGAAACTTCGGACAAAATTTTCTTCCTTTCGAAAGGAACGGTGAAAATCGGAACACATTCAAAAGATGGGAAAGAGATCATAAAATCTGTTCTACATCCAACAGCAATGTTTGGGGAAATGGGAATAGTAGGAGAAGAAGAAAGACAAGACTTCGCTAGAGCAATGGGGCAAGAAGTACATTACTGTGTACTGAAAGTAGAAGACTTCAAAAGATTAATGCGTTCAAATCACCAATTATCTATAAAAATATTAATGTTGATTGGGAATCGATTACGTCGAGCTGAAAATAGATTGGAATCTTTGATTTTCAAAGATGCAAGAACTCGAATTATTGATTTCTTAAAAGATGCAGCAGACCAACGAGGTCGAAGAGTTGGTTTCGAAATGTTAGTGAAACATTCTTTGACTCAGCAAGATATAGCCAATTTGACAGGAACTTCTCGTCAAACGGTAACTTCTGTTTTGAATGAACTCCGAAAGTCAAATTTAATTTACTTTAATCGTAAAAGTATCTTGATTCGAGATATGGAAAGTTTAGTGTAAAAAAAAGAAAGTGTCCTCGGTAAACTCAATCAAAATATATGCAAGATCGTTTTTAATTTTAGTTTTGGTTATACTATATAATTAGTAGTTTTTTAATCAAAAATGTGAGAGTAGTAAAAGCCATTCCGTAAGGGATGGCTTTTTTATTGGATTAACGAAGCGTTCGATGTTTATTATTCCTTTCGTGTTATTCCCATTTGTATTAAACAAGTTTTATAAAAGTCATTTTTGTAAAAAAAAGGGAATGTTGGTAAGTTTTTTTTAGGGAAAAAATAAACTTCAAAAATAAACTTTTAAACTTTATCGATTCTGGCGATTTTCCTTCGTTTTTTTGTCTTAGGAAATAAAATATGGTAATTGAATGCTTATCACATTTTACCTTTCTTCTTTTTCTCAAAATTCATTTTAAAATACTAATAAAAATCATATCTGAGATTCTAATAAATTGGGATAAAATCCTTTTTTTTGCAATGTTTCAGCTCCGTTAAGGAAAAGTTAAGGCCATATTCTTATTTGGACTTTATCTAAATAGAAAAGTGTGGATAACTTATATTGGTAAATATGAGTACAAATTATATTTTTGCGCTGACAAAAAAATGACAAAACGATTTTGCTTAAAATATCTTTATGAAAAATGTAAATATAGGAATGTATAAGTCATTGATTATGAGAAGTTTATCAATTATTTTCCTTTTCCTTTTTGCCCTCCAAGTTTCTACTGCCCAAGATGGACGTACTCCAGAGCTTGATGAAGGGATGCAACTCTTCAAAAACAATTGTGGTAGCTGTCATGCTAAGAACATGAAAGCCAAAATGACTGGAC
Organism: uncultured Saprospiraceae bacterium; assembly: GCA_964564545.1. Lineage (GTDB taxonomy): Bacteria > Bacteroidota > Bacteroidia > Chitinophagales > Saprospiraceae > CAJQQY01. Next base: position 15,765 of record CAZMBP010000064.1, on the reverse strand, counting down.
CTGCATTAGCAGGAATAGAAGAGCGATGGGAAGGTGATAATGAAAGACTTTATGCTTGGATTAGAAACTCGCAAGCATTTTTAGCAACGGGAGATGCTTATGCTAATGCTTTGTACCAAGAATATGGTGGAAGTGTTATGACAGCTTTCCCTAATTTGACGGATTCTGAGATCGCTAACATTATTAGCTATATTAATGTAGTAGCTGATACAGGTTACCCTCCAAAGACAGTTGATGCAGGAGAGGATGTTGTAGATGGCCCTCAAGGAGGAAGTAATACCCTAATGTATGGCATTTTAGCCTTGATCCTAATTATCCTATCAATGGTATTAGCTCGAATCATTGCTAACTTAAATCACATGCAAAAAGTGAAAGCAGGTTTGCCTGCTCCAGCACGTCAAACTATGTGGCAAATTATCACAGGTTCTAGTGTAGTTGCTATGTTGATTTTTGCCTTTGTGATTTGGGGAGGTTACCAAACGGTAAATAATGCTATTGATTTAGGTCGAACTCAAGGTTATGCACCTACTCAACCGATCAAGTTTTCACACGAGACTCATGCTGGATTGCACAAAATCGATTGTCAATACTGTCATGATGGTGCTCGAAGAAGTAAGCACTCAGTAATCCCTGCTGCAAATACTTGTATGAATTGTCATAAGGCAATTGAAAAAGGATCAGAGTATGGAACTGCAGAGTTGACTAAGATTTTTGCTTCTATTGGATATAATCCTGAAAATAACACATATATAAAGGATTATGAAAAAATGAGCGAAGCTGATATCAAAAAAGTTTATACTAAATGGATTGGAGATAATTATATCGAAGATTATAATGATGGAAAGCCAGATGAGGAACAAATTAAAGATTTGGATGAAGATGGAAAAGAAGTAGTTGAAGAACAATGGCAAGGAATCCTTACCGCATTGACTCACCAAGATGGAAAAGGAATGGGCTTGGATGATAAAGTTCAAGGACCAATTAACTGGACTAGAATACACAACTTACCTGATCACGTATATTTCAATCATGCTCAACACGTAACAGTTGGAAAACAAGAGTGTCAAACTTGTCACGGACCAGTTGAAGAAATGAAGGTTTTAGCACAATATGCTCCTTTAAGTATGGGGTGGTGTGTGAATTGCCACAGAGAGACAAAAGTTGACTTCCAGAATAATGATTACTATGCATCATTCAAAAATTACCACCAAGAGATTAAAGATGGAAAAAGATCGCAGGTAACTGTGGAAGATATTGGTGGAATTGAATGTCAAAAATGTCATTATTAATAAAAAGAACATTTAACGTTCATCGTTAAACGTCAAAAGTTTTAAAAATAAACAGATAATATTTTTTTTAGACTCAATATAAGATGAAAGAACAAAATAAATCACAAGTTTGGATAGGAGCAGCGGACATGACAAATGATCCAGAATTTTTTGAATCTGCAAAATCTGAATTTGTAGAATTACCTATCGTTGATGTTCTCGCTGATGAGAACATAGCTGAAGAATCAACAGCTAGTCGACGAGACTTTTTGAAATATATGGGATTCGGTTTAGGAGCTGCAACATTAGCTGCTAGTTGTGAAATTCCAATGAAAAAAGCAATTCCATACGTAACTAAACCAGATGCTATTGTACCTGGAGTTGCTTCGTACTATGCAAGTTCATATGTACAAGGTGGTGATTACTGCTCTATTTTAGTAAAAACTAGAGAAGGTCGTCCTATCAAAATTGAAGGGAATGCATTGTCAACTGTTTCTAAAGGAGGGACAAGTGCAAGAGTTCAGGCAAGTGTATTGAGTTTATACGATTCTAACCGATTCAAAGGTGCAATGAATCTTGTTGATAAAAAATCAATGAGCTGGGCAGATTTGGATACGGCAATTAAAGGCAAATTGAATGGACGATCTAATATCCGTTTGGTTTGTAATACGGTTTTATCTCCAACAGCAAAACAAACAATTAGTGAATTTACAGCTGCTTATCCAAATACAAAAGTAGTAATGTATGATCCTGTTTCAAGTTCAGCTATGTTGGAAGCTAATGAAGCTGACTTTGGAGACAAAGCTATTCCAAATTATAGTTTTGATAAAGCAGAAGTAATTGTAAGTTTTGGAGCTGACTTTTTGGGAACTTGGATTTCTCCAACAGAGTATGCTGCAGACTATGCAACTAATAGAAAAATTGATCTTAAAAATCCAAAGATGTCTCGCCACATTCAAGTGGAGTCAGGAATGTCTTTGACTGGTTCAAATGCAGATAATAGAGTTTTAATTCGACCTTCAGAGCAAGGATCTGCAATTGCACACTTATATAATGCAGTAGCTGCAAAAACTGGAGGAAGTCAAGTAACTGCTCCAAGTTTGAATGCTAAAGCAAAAACAGCATTAGCAAAAGTAGCTGGTGAATTATTAGCTAACCAAGGAAAATCATTGGTAGTTTCTGATTCAAATAATGTTGGAGAACAATCATTGATTAATGCAATCAATCACTTGTTAGGGAACTACGGTTCAACTTTGAGTTTCGCAGGTGCTTCATTGCAACGTCAAGGAACAGATAAGGCAATTCAAGATTTGATTGCAGAAATGAATGGAGGAGGAGTTGATGCAGTATTTATGATGGATCAAGCTAATCCAGCATTCGACTTACCAAATTCTGATGCATTTGTAACAGGAATGGAAAAAGTTGGATTAACAGTTTCTATGTCAGGTTACAAAAATGAAACTGCTGCTAAATGTCAATACATTGCACCATCAAATCATTTCTTAGAGTCATGGTCTGATGCTGAACCAAAACGAGGTCACTATAGCTTAATCCAACCATCGATTGCTCCATTAATGGATACTCGTCAAGCTGAAGAAAGTTTATTGACTTGGTGTGGAAGTACTAACTTAGATACAACAGCTGAGCAACCATACTATGAATATTTGAAATCTAACTGGAGAGCTAATATGTTCTCTCAACAAAGTTCATATAATACTTTCCGAGCATTTTGGGATGCAACAGTTCATGATGGTGTATTTGCTGTCCCGCAATCTGCTGGTACATTTGCCTTTACCGGCAATGCTAGTTCTGCAGCGGCAAAAATTAATAAACCATCTGCTGCTGCTACTGAAGTTTTATTCTTTGAAACAGTAAATATTGGTAACGGTCAATTTGCAGATAATCCTTGGTTACAAGAAATGCCTGATCCAATTTCAAGATGTGCTTGGGGGAATGTCCTTTATGTTCCTATTACTTGGAGTGATGAAGATCACTTTACAGGTTATGGAAATATTGGAACTGGAACTAAGAAAGGGAAAGGAGATAAGGTTAACTTGACAGTAGGTGGAGTAACAGAAAAAGTTACTGCTACAACTAACTTTGGTCAACCTATGATTGACGATGCAGTAACAGTATCTATGGCCTTAGGTTATGGAAGAACTGTAGCAGGAGAATGTGGAATAAACGTTGGGGAAAATGCTTATCCAATGTTGAGCTTAGATGCAAATGGTAATACTAAATATTATGCTGACGCAGAAGTAAGTGACAGTTTAGAATATGATGAGCAATTTGCTTGTGTTCAATACCACCATACTATGGGAGTTTTCGAACAAGAAGCTCCAGACATTAATGTAGATGATAAAGCGGTTGGAATCAACGGTTATCAAGGAGCGATCACTAATCGTTCGGTAATTTTCCATGCGAAATTAAATGAGTTACCAGCTTTTGAAAAGGAAATGGAAAAATTCCACGAAAAAGCTAAGCACCTTAATGACCAAACTCTTTATCCTTACGAAGAATATAAAGACCAATTATATAGCCAGGGTCACCATTGGGGAATGCATGTTGATATGAATGCATGTATCGGATGTAGTGCTTGTACTATAGCTTGTATGTCTGAAAATAATATTCCTGTTGTTGGGAAAAGTGAGGTGAGTCGTCATCACGAAATGGCTTGGTTAAGAATTGATAGATACTTCATTGGAGATGTTGAAAATCCAAATGTAGTTTATCAACCAATGATGTGTCAGCATTGTGATAATGCTCCTTGTGAGAATGTATGTCCAGTTGCTGCAACGAATCACAGTTCAGAGGGATTGAATCAGATGACTTATAACAGATGTATTGGTACTCGATACTGTGCAAATAACTGTCCTTATAAAGTGAGAAGATTCAACTGGTTAGATTATACAACCGCGGATTTATTCCCAGTTAATCAATACGATGTTAACGGAGAGGAAATTCCTTACGGTGCAGATAACTTGACTCGTATGGTATTGAATCCAGATGTAACAGTTCGTTCAAGAGGAGTTATTGAAAAATGTTCTTTCTGTGTTCAAAGAATTCAAGAAGGAAAATTAACTGCGAAGAGTGAAGGAAGAAGCTTAAGAGACAATGAAGTGAAAACGGCATGTCAGACTTCTTGCCCAACTGGAGCAATTACCTTTGGGGACATCAATGATCCTAATAGTAAAATTAGCAAGACTATGAAGTCTGCATTGAACTATAAAGTTTTAGAAGAAATCAACGTAAGATCATCAGTTGATTATGCTGCTAAAATTATCAACAAAGAAGGATCATTAAGCTAATAATTAAAGGTGAGCGATAATTGATTATAATTATCGAAATGAAAGGAATAACAATCTAAAAAAAGTCAATAGTAAAAATAATAATATGAGTCATCATCCAATTATTTCTCCATTAAGACACACTCTCATTACAGGAGACAAATCTTATCACGATATCACAGAAGATATTTGTGCACCAGCTGAGAAAGCGCCAAGTACAGCTTGGGTTATTGCATTTATTTTGTCAGTAACCGTACTAGGATTTGGTGTATTTTGTATCCTTTGGACCATCTGGATGGGAATTGGAACTTGGGATTTGAATAGAACCATTGGTTGGGGATGGGATATTACCAACTTCGTTTGGTGGATCGGAATCGGTCACGCAGGAACCTTGATTTCTGCCATTCTTTTACTTTTCCGACAAAAATGGAGAACGGGAGTAAACCGTGCAGCAGAGGCAATGACCATTTTTGCCGTGATGTGTGCCGGACTTTTCCCATTGATTCACATGGGACGTTTGTGGTTAGGATTTTTCATTTTCCCTTATCCTAACACTCGTGGACCATTATGGGTAAACTTTAACTCTCCATTACTATGGGATGTATTTGCGATCTCGACATATTTCACCGTATCATTATTATTCTGGTACACAGGTCTTGTTCCTGATTTAGCAACCTTAAGAGATAGATCAAAAGGATTAAGAAGAAAAATTTACAGCTTCGTTTCTTTTGGATGGACAGGTTCTGCAAAGCATTGGCAACGATTTGAGTCTTTGTCTTTAATTCTAGCAGGTATAGCAACTCCATTAGTACTTTCTGTACACACGATTGTATCCTTTGATTTCGCCACTTCAGTTATCCCTGGATGGCATACAACAATCTTCCCTCCATACTTCGTAGCTGGGGCGATCTTCTCAGGTTTCGCCATGGTACAAACGTTGATGTTGATTACGCGAAAAGTTTTGAAGTTGGAAGATTACATCACTTTGCAACACATTGAATCCATGAATAAAGTAATCGTTCTTACCGGTACAATGGTAGGGGTAGCTTACTTAACAGAGCTTTTCATTTCATGGTATTCTCAATACCCATATGAGCAATTTGCATTTTATAATAGAGCAACGGGGATTTACTTCTGGTCATATGTAGGTATGATGGGATGTAACGTATTAGCTCCGCAAATTTTCTGGGTTGAAAAATACAGAAGAAATATTATGTTGACATTCTTTATGTCAATCTTCATTAATATCGGAATGTGGTTTGAGCGATTTGTAATTATCGTTACAACTTTAGCACGTGACTTCTTGCCTTCAAGCTGGAGTTATTATGTACCTACTTGGGTTGAAATTGGAATCTATGTTGGGACATTCGGATTATTCTTTACACTATACTTAATCTTTACAAGAGTAGCACCAGTAGTTGCGATTGCAGAGGTGAAAAGTATTTTGAAAACTTCTGGAAGTCAGTACACAGGTTTATCAAACCGAAAAGCAATTGACTATGAAGAAGCAGCTGAAGAAGCGGCTCATGCACATGCGCATGATGATCATGGACATCATTAATTTGAAGTTCGATATTAATTTTATTTTGAAAAATTAGCTGAGTTAAAAAAATAACAAAGCTTTTACATAAAGATTTACTTTAAAAATTTCATAAAAATGGAAGGACATAAAGACGTTTTATACGGGTTGTACGATGATGAGGATATCTTGATGGATGCAATTACTAAAGCACAAAAAGATCACCTTGATATTCATGATGTGTACACACCATTTCCAGTTCACGGATTGGATGATGTAATGGGGTTGTCAGAAAGTCGGTTGCACATTGCAGGATTTGTATATGGTGCCTTGGGTACCTTAACTGCATTCTTATTCATGACTTGGGTTTTTACTCGAGATTGGCCGATCATTTTTGGAGGTAAACCATATTGGTCAGTTCCTGCTTTTATTCCGATTACATTTGAGTTAACAGTATTGTTTTCATGTGTAGGAATGGTAGTAACTTATTACACCGTATGTGGAATGGGACCAGGTGCAGATAATCCAACTTTAGATGATAGGATTACTGATGATAAATTTTGTTTAGCATTTAATGTTTCTAATTCTTCAAAAGACGAAATAGAATCATTAAAAGGATTCCTAAGTGGATCAGGCGCATCAGAAATGAACATTAAAACCATATAAGAATCAAAATTGAATTTAGAATCAAATAATACCTTTCAGGAAAATTGATTTTAGAAAAAATTTTCAATCGATAAAAAATGAATTTAAAACAGAACATTTACATTCTTCTTTTTGCAGTAGCAATTTTTGCTAGCTCTTGTTCAACAAGTCCAGAGGTGGCAGGAAGAGAATATATGCCTGATATGGGGCACTCAATTGCTTATGAAGCAAATGTTTTAACTGATTACTATTATAATACTTGGGAAGAAGCAAGTATTGAAAATGGGAGTGGTAAAACATTACTAGAGTTATCTTCTCCTCGTAAACCAATTGTTGGTACAATTGCTAGAGGTTACGCAGGTGGATCTCAACCAGCCGGTGAAGCTGATCGTGGAGTAAATATTAAGCCAAACGGAAGTGTACCATATTATTACGAAGATACTGAGCCAGAAAGAACTAGAGCAATGGCTGAAATTGTTAATAATCCATACCCAATCACAGAGGCTGCCTTAGCGAATGGAAAACAAATGTATGATATATTTTGTGCTACTTGTCACGGCGATAAAGCAGATGGAAATGGTTATCTAGTTAGAGATGACGGAGGTGTTTATCCTGCTCAACCAGCTAACTTAATCAATGCAGATTTTACTGCTGCATCTAATGGACGTTTTTACCATGCTTTAATTTATGGAAAAAATGTAATGGGAGGTTATGCTGATAAAATTTCTTACGAAGAAAGATGGAATGTAATTCATTATATCCGATCACTTCAAGCAAAAGCAACTGGAACTAAGTATAACCATTTAAGAAATACTTTAAATGCAACAGCAGTTCCAGGTGGAGTTCCAAAACCAGTTATGGCACACGCAGTAGAAGCACACGATGATGATCATGGTCATGACGATCATGATGCAGAAGGAGACCACGGTCATGATGATGACCATAGTCACGAAGGAGAGAGCCACGATGGGCACGACCACTAATTTTTTAGTGAGAAAAAAGAACAAAATTAAAATCATAAAATAATAATATTCAGAGATGAATCAATTTACGTTTACAAGCAGAGAAAAGATGGTGTTGATGTTATTCATGGCATTAGGTGCAATCTGTTTGGCTGCTACTTATTTTATAGAGCCAGCTACCATGACTGTGATGAACCATGGTCATGAGGAAGAGGTATCTACTTACCATATGCGATTTTGGAGTAACTTTTTGCAAAATGCAGTTTTCTTTTTTGGAATGGCATTTACAGCAATGTTTGGTTACTGTGCTTTCATAACTGCCTACGGTGGATGGTTTTCAGGAATGAAAAGATTATGGGAAGCATATTCTTTATGGATGATTGTAGGATTTGTAATGATGCTCGTATTGGTTGCAGGAGTTTTCTTGCATTGGCACCACTTATATCATTGGAATGCGGAAGGTGTAACTGACCCAAATAATCCACATTTTGATGAAATCATTGCTGGGAAGTCTGCATTCTTAAATAAATGGTGGTATGCTGGATCAACTATTGTAAGTGTTGGAATTTACGTTTTCATCACGATGAGAATTCGTTCATTATCAGTTGCTGAAGATAGTGCAGAGAAGGGGGATTATTCTTACCATGGTAAAATGAGAAATTGGATGGCAGCTTTCCTTCCTTGGGGAGCATTTACAAGTGCTGTTTTGATTTGGCAATGGATGATGTCAGTAGATGCACATTGGTATTCTACTATGTACGCTTGGAATGTAACTGCCAGTTTCTTTGTAGGAATGCTATCATTGACTGTATTGATGTTGATTTATTTAAAATCAAGAGGTTATTATGAGCATATTACTGAAAACCATATGCATGATATTGGAAAATATTTATTCGGATTTTCTGTATTTTGGACATACACATGGTTCTCACAATACATGTTAATTTGGTACTCAAATAATGGTGAGGAGACTATTTACTTCTTAACTAGAAGAGATCAATATCCAATTTTATTTTATGGAAACTTGATCTTGAACTTTGCATTACCATTTTTGATTTTGATCAGAAATTCATCGAAAAGAAAATTTGGAACAATTGGTTTGGTTGCAGCGATTACTTTCTTTGGACATTGGGTTGACATGTTTTATTTAATTAAGCCAGGTTCATTGATCAACATAGCAGGAAGTCAAGAAGCAGCGACTGCTTTAGGTTCTGTTGCTGGTTATGCTCTTCCCGGTTTATTGGAATTAGGAATATTCTTAGGATTTACTGCTGCATTTATTTATTTCACTTTCTCTAAATTAAGTGAAGCATCATTAGTGCCAGAGAAAGATCCATACATTGGAGAAAGTGTTACGCATCATGTAATTTAATTTTTATAAAACCAGTATAATTTTTATAAAAATCAATTAGAAAAAACTAACAAGTGTTAGTTTTTGAGAACAAGAATATAAACTATATTGTTAGTAAAGAAATAAACAGAATTTAAGATATGACATTTTTAATTATCTTTTTATGTATCGTTTTAACCGCTGTCGTTTTAGTACAGTTAGGTAAAGTAACGGAAATTGCTCGAACAATCAGAGGGGAAGCTGACGCCCAAGAAGATTTGAATACCCGCCAAGGATTCTTTGGATTGGTATTCTTGGTTGTCTTCATGATTTTTTGTCTCGGGTCTGCGTGGTATTACAAAAATTGGATGTTAGGTTATGGTCCACATGGTGCAGCTTCTGAACATGGAGATGCATTGGATAGTATGTTCAACATTACTTTAGGTTTTACCTATGTGGTTTTTGTTTTGACTCACATCGCATTGTTCTGGTATGCATGGAAATACCGTGGAAGAAGAGGTAGAAAAGCATTGTTTATGCCTCATGATACCAAACTTGAATTAGTATGGACTGCTATCCCTGCAATTGTAATGTGTTTCTTAGTAGTAAACGGATTGATGGCATGGAATGAAGTAATGGGAGATGATGGAGATGAAGATATTGAAATAGAGGCTACAGCTCAGCAATTTTCATGGACGATTCGGTATCCAGGTCAAGATGGTAAGCTAGGAGAGAAAGATTATAAAAGCATTACAGGTTTAAATGCGTTAGGTCAAGTTTGGACTGACACTAAAAACTTGGATGACTTCAATGCAGATAAAATTGTTTTACCTGTGGGTAAAAAAGTAAGAGTGCGGATAACAGCCAAAGATGTTTTACACAACTTTGATTTACCTCACTTTAGAGTGAAAATGGATGCTATTCCAGGACTTCCAACTTATTTTTACTTTACTCCAAAAATTACTACGAAGGATTATAGAAAGAATTTGGCGGAATACCCTGAGTATCAAGCACCAGATCCAAATAGTCCGGATAAAAAACTTTGGGAAACTTTCAATTTCGATTTAGCTTGTGCAGAGCTTTGTGGTTCAGGTCACTATGCGATGAAGAAAGTCGTAGAAATAGTTACACAGGAAGAATACGAGGCATGGTTAAAAACTCAAAATTCAACCTACTTTACTTCTGGTGTTAGATTTTCAGACGAGGATCCATATAAAAATGATCTTTTCGATAATGAAGATAAAGCTCAAGCTGCTGCATTCAAAACTACTTTCGAAAGTACTTTATTAGCAGAAGGCGATGACAAAACTATCCTTTTGGATAAAGTTGAATTTGCATTTGGGAAAAGTGAGTTAACTCCTTTGTCTCGATACCAAATCAATCACTTGGCAGATGAGTTAAAAAGAAATCCAAATGTCAAAATTGAATTAGCAGGACATACGGATAATGTTGGTTCGGATGAAACTAACTTAACATTTTCTGAAAGTAGAGCAACAGTAGTTTACAATATGCTTCTCCAAAAAGGAATTGATGCAGAAAGAATGAGAGCTGTTGGATATGGAGAAACTCAACCTATCGGTGACAATGATACTGATGCAGGACGTCAGAAAAATAGAAGAACAGAAGCAAGAATTATAGCACAATAACAAAATGAAATTCAATCCTATATTGGATTTGATCTTATAAAATTTATCATAATGGCTACTATTACAACAACTAAAGTTTCAGAAACGGATTTGCTCATTGAGGAGTATGGTTATGACGATCATTTTCATGAGCATCATGATGAGGACAAGTTTCAGTCAAGTTTTGTTACGACTTATATTTTTAGTCAAGATCACAAAACAATTGCCAAGCAATTCCTTATCACAGGAATGTTTTGGGGAATCATGGGGGCAATGATGTCTTTAGTATTCCGTATGCAATTAGGTTTTCCAGAGGAAAGTTTAATGTGGTTAAAACCTGTTTTAGGAAAATGGATTACTGTTGCTGATGGGGTAGGAACCTTAGCACCAGAATTTTACTATGCATTAGTTACTATTCATGGTACAGTTATCGTTTTCTTCGTTTTGACAGCTGGACTTAGTGGAACCTTTAGTAATTTACTTATTCCATTACAAGTTGGAGCAAGAGATATGGCTTCACCTCTTTTGAATATGTTATCTTATTGGTTCTTCTTTTTAGCAGGGGCAATCATGTTTGCTTCATTATTTTTAAGTACAGGTCCTTTCTCTGGAGGATGGACGGCATATCCACCACTTAGTGCATTGCCTCAAGCTTCTTCAGGATCAGGTGCAGGAATGACAATGTGGACATTAAGTTTAGTCTTCTTCGTGGTTTCAGTATTATTAGGAGGTATCAATTATGTAACTACAGTATTGAATCTTCGAACAAAAGGGATGACTATGTGGAGATTGCCTTTAACTATTTGGGCATTTTTCATTACTGCAATCTTGGGGATTTTATCTTTCCCAGTTTTAGTATCTGCATTTTTCTTATTAATGTGTGATAGAGCTTTGCAGACTAGTTTCTTCTTAAGTGAGATATTTATTGGTGGTCAAGCATTGGAACATGTTGGAGGTAGTCCAATTTTGTATCAGCACTTGTTCTGGTTCTTAGGTCACCCAGAGGTATATATCATTATCTTACCAGCGATGGGAATTGTATCAGAAGTACTTTCTGTTCATTCACGTAAACCAATTTTTGGTTATCGAGCAATGGTATATTCTATTTTAGCAATTGCCTTCTTATCATTTATTGTATGGGCTCACCACATGTTTATGTCAGGTGTGAATCCATTTATCTCTAACTTCTTCGTAATCTTTACATTGATCATTGCAGTTCCATCTGCGGTGAAAGTATTCAACTGGATTGCGACTCTATATGGTGGTAACATCAGATTTAATGCAGCCTCTTTATTTGGGATCGGATTCGTTTCGATGTTTATCTCAGGAGGTTTGACTGGAATTTTCTTAGGAAACTCTGCTATTGATATTCAAATGCACGATACATATTTCGTAGTAGCTCACTTCCACATTGTAATGGGAGTTGCAGCATTCTTCGGAATGTTTGCTGGAGTTTATCATTGGTTCCCTAAAATGTATGCTAGATTTATGAATGAAACATTAGGTCGAATTCACTTCTGGGGAACATTAATTGGTGCTTATGCAGTATTCTGGCCAATGCACTATTTAGGAATGGCAGGTGTACCTCGTCGATATTATTCATTCGATACATTTGAGAACTTTTCTCACTTTGCTAATATCAATAAATTTATCACAGTTGCAGCTGTTGTAGTATTTGCATTGCAGGTATTATTTATCATCAACTTCTTCTACAGTATTTGGAAAGGAAAGAAAGTAACTACAAGAAATCCTTGGGGAGCTACTACTTTAGAGTGGACTACACCAATCGAAGCTGGTCACGGTAACTGGCCTGGAAAAATTCCAGCTGTACAAAGATGGGCATACGATTATGGAAAAGATGGAAAAGATTTTATTCCGCAAATTGTTCCATTGGCTGAAGGAGAAAAAGATAATGGAGATCATTAGTAATTAATTATTCATTCAAGAATAAAATTCACTTTAGTGAGAACAAGAGTAATAAATAAATCAAATTCAGTTAGTTCTTTTCGACAGAAAATAGCGGACTACAATATGTTATTCAAATTCCGTTTGAATATGTTGGTGGTGTTTTCTGCAGCTATGGCATATCTAGTTGCTGTGCAAGGAAATATTAACTGGACTGCTTTTTTAGCGCTTTGCTTAGGTGGATTTTTGGTAACTGGAGCTTCTAATACATTGAATCAAGTGCTTGAAAGAGATACTGATCCATTGATGAAGAGAACTGCAAATCGACCATTAGCTGCTGGCCGAATGAATGTTTCAGAAGCAATTATGATTGCAGGGTTTGCTAGTATGATTGGAATTACATTTTTGGCATTTATTAATCCTTGGACTGCGGTACTTGGAACATTGTCATTAATTTTATATTCTTTTTTATACACACCAATGAAACGGATTTCTCCAATTGCAGTTTTTATCGGAGCAATCCCAGGAGCATTGCCAACTATGATTGGTTGTGTCGCAGCTCAAGGTGAATTGACTGCTTTAGCAATTGTTCTTTTTGGAATTCAATTCATGTGGCAGTTTCCACACTTTTGGGCAATTGCTTGGGTGGGACATGAAGATTATGCCAATGCAGGTTTTCGATTATTACCATCAAAAGATGGCGAACGAGATTATAGTGCAGGATTGCAATCATTTTATTTTGCATTAATGTTGATTGCAGTAGGCTTGATGCCATATTTAATGGGTGTAACAGGAATAGTATCAGCAATAATTGTTGCAATCTTAGGATTAATTTACGCTGGTTTCAGTTGGAGATTATACAAAGAGTGCACAAAAGAGGCAGCGCTAAAATTGATGTTTAGCTCATTCTTTTATCTACCATTTGCATTAATTGCATTGGTTATTGATAAGATTTAAAATTGGTTTAAGTTAATTCTACTTAAACTTAAAAATAACAGTAGTATGAATGCGACTATTTACGATAATAGACCTTCAACACAAACGAAAAACAAAATTCATCCTCAGAAATTTGCTCTTTGGATAGCATGTGCAAGTATTGTTATGATGTTCATAGGCTTTACTAGTGCATTTGTAGTTCGACGAGCTGCTGGAAATTGGTTAGAGTTTGATCTTCCAAATTTATTTTTTTGGAATGCAGGATTAATAGTAGCTACTAGTTTAGTTTTACACTTTTCAAAAGTAGCATTTCGAAATGGTGATTTCTCAAAATATAAAAGCTTATTAATAGCTGGTTCATTAATGGGAATTGCCTTCGTGGTTTTACAATATGAAGCCTGGATGGATATGACCAGCAATGGAATATTTATGACAGGAAACCCAGCAGGATCTTTTGTATATGTAATCTCTGGAGTACATGCAGCGCATGTATTAGGTGGGTTAGTTGCATTGACAGCTGCGTTATTTCATGCATTTTCTTTGAAAAATTTTGTTACACGACAAAGAATACATCGATTGGATTTGACAGTAACTTACTGGCATTTCGTTGGAGTTCTTTGGTTGTATTTAATTTTCTTTTTAGTATTGAATTCATAGACATTTATTATAAATAAAAACTGAAAAATTTAAAATAGTTCATAATGGCAGATACAGCAGTACACGGACACCACGGTGAAGTTGAAGGCGGAAAATGGGATGGCGGACAACGCCCCATGGATGCAAGTTATGGTAAATTGATGATGTGGTACTTCTTGGTTTCGGATGCATTTACATTCGCAGGGTTTTTGATCGCTTACGGAACAATTCGTTTTAGTATGCCGGCTTGGCCTGTTCCTGATTTTGTTTTTGCAAAAGCTCCATTTTTGCATGGAGAATGGCCTTTGATTTTTGTTACCTTCATGACTTTCGTTTTGATCATTAGTTCAGTTACTATGGTACGAGCGGTACAAGAAGGAGCGCGTGAAAATAAACGAGGCGTTATTTTTTGGATGGCGTTGACAATTATTGGTGGTGCTACTTTCTTAGGATGTCAAGCTTGGGAATGGAATACCATGATTAACGGTGAGGGAGTTACTGTAACTAAAGATCCTTTTTCATCTCAATTGGAAGCAGGTACTTATGTTAGTGGTGAAGAGTTACTAGCAGAAGGTTTCATTGCTATGAAGGCAAGTGAAGCTCCTGAACTTCAAGGAATGGATACTCACGGCCACGGACATGCTGACCATGCTGAAGGTGAACACCAAGAAATTATGTATTACCTTAAACCAGGTGCGAAAGATATTGAAGAGAATAGATTATTTGTGAAACGAACTCATGAAAAAACTTTTGATGAGTTAAAAGCAGATAATGAATTATCTTTTGAAGTCAAAGATCCATATTTAATTACTTATGGACATGATACTCATTTATATGAGCCTGCTGCATTCCGTGGAGAAGATGGTGAAATTAAAGCAGAGGCATTTGGCCCAATTGCATTTGGTTCATTATTTTTCTTTATCACAGGATTCCATGGATTTCACGTTTTTTCAGGTGTTGTCTTCTTACTCATTATTATGATTAATGTAGCAAGTGGTTTGTATGCTAAAAGAAAGAATGGATACGAGATGGTTGAAAAAATTGGATTGTATTGGCACTTTGTCGATTTGGTATGGGTATTCGTATTCCTTTGTTTTTACCTATTGTAAGATCAAATCGGATCAAAGAATTTTTTAAATAATTAACTGATAAAACACGATATTTGATTTCACTCAAATTCGTTCTAAAATAAAATTTCGAAAATGGGACATTTAAGTTACGAAGAAAGTAAAAAGGTAGTAGTCAAAGGACTTATACTTTTAGGTGTAGTAACGCTTGTTGAAGTTGCTATTGCATTGTTTGCCAATGGTCATATTAGTGAAGCATTTGATATTGGAGATACATGGATGCGTTACCCGTACATGTTGATCATGATTGGGTTAAGTATATACAAAGCATATTTTATTGTATATGAATTTATGCATATGAGATATGAGGCTAAAGGGTTAGCTGCTAGTGTTTTATTACCTACCATATTATTGGTCTGGGCAATTGTAGCCTTCTTTAACGAAGGAGCTTCCTATGGAGATCGAAGAGAGTTGATTGAGAAAAAGGATCAAGAGCAAGTTGATCCCACCTACAAACTTAAAAAAACTAGCATGCTCGAAAATACTCGAGAGCTGAAAAAAGAAGATTTTAAATAAAAATAAAAA
>CAZMBP010000063.1:0-4857 GCA_964564545.1 uncultured Saprospiraceae bacterium | reverse complement strand
AATCTATTGTTAGAACTGGATCGAGATTTTTTAACATTTTCACCTAAAGCGAATTTTATAAAACCAGGCGCACCTTCAAATTTCATTTCTTCAGGAGCAAATCCCCAACGTAATTTTATAATCGCAGACTGTCCTCCAATTGGATTACACGAACCATGCAATAGTTGCGAAGTCGTCACACCTCCAGCCAATTGTCGATAAATATCAATGTCTTCTGAGTCTACCACATCTGCAATACTTACTTCTGCCGTACTCACTTCAGTACATTCATTTACTCCTCTTGAAATTGCAATATGAGAATGCTCATCGATTACTCCACAAGTTAAGTGCATTCCTGTTCCATCGATTCGAGTACCGATATCCTTGTTGATATTTTTACCAATCTCCACTACTTTTCCATTTCGAACTAAGACATCTGTACTTTCTAAAATACCATCTTTTTCATTCGTCCAAACTGTAGCATTCTTGATTAAATAATCATCGTCGATTGGTCGCTCTTTGTAACCATGAGCCATGAATGGATAAATTACATCACCTAATTTATCATCAGATTTTGCTTTGTCCTTTTTGCCTTTTCCTTTGCCTTTCTTTTTCTTTGCTTTTTTGTCTTCGTCTTTTTTCTCAGGAGCACTTTCATATTTTGCAGACCAAGAAGTCCAAGTTCCATCGATCAAAGTTCCATTACCTGACCATTCTTTTTCTCCAATCGTTCCAGACAATCTGAATAGGTTGGTTTCTTTTTTTGTTGGAGAAAAAGTAAGTGTGATTAGTTCATTGGTAATTTTAGATTTGACATCAATTTTAGTAGAATCATTTTCTTCTACTTTCATTTTGTTCTTATCGTCAACTGTTAATTTAAAAGTTTGATTGCCAACTTTTAACGTATAGTATCCTTCCAGATCCGCCTCGTCTAATTTCTTCAAAACAAAAGCCTTTCCTTTCACCCAGTTATGATGGATTTTTGCTTTATCTCCAAAAACATTATCTGAAGTAATAATAAAATTGGCTAAACTTCCTGATTTTAAACTCCCTATTTGGTTAGACATCCCCATCATTTTGGCAGGCGTATGAGTCAATGCCTTTAATGCATCTTCTTCAGACAAGCCATGTTTAATTGCCTTTTTTACGCTTTTCAAAAAGTCAGATTTTTTATCCAAACCAGCTGAAGTTAAAGTAAATTCAATCCCTGCTTTTGAAATGCGGCTAGGATTTGTTGGTGCTAATTCCCAATGTTTCATTTGTCCTAGGGAAACTAGCATTGCATCATAAGGATCTTCAACATCAAATGCATCTGGAAATTTTACTGGCAAAATCATCGAACAGCCAGTTGCCTTTAATTCATTTAATCGTTGATATTCATCTCCTGTTCCTTTGATGATATATTTTTTTCCAAACTCTTTTCCCAACTTAGCTGCACGCAATGCTTCTAATTTTTCACGTACATCAAAAATTGTTGGCAATGAATTAATTTCGTTCCACGCTTCTAGAGAAAGATTGAGTTCTTTATTTTTACCTCCGTTTTTATACCAGTCGGCATCCATGTAAGTTTGACGTAACAATGCTATTCCGCCCATCAATGAACCTGGGTAACTTTGAGTAGAAGTACCTTTTTTAAAAGAAAGCATATGTGCCGTCTCTTCTTTCAAAATCATCTGATGCTCAGTATCTTCTCCAAGAACAACTAAAGTCGCTGTTCCTCGACTGATACCATCTTCTTGGTGGGTCATAACGGTTCCAAAACCTGCACCTCGATATCCCTTGGCAGCTTTTTTATCAATAGTAAAATTTTCGTGTGCTCGAAACTCTGGCTTCAATGCTTGATTCCACCCATATGCACCTTCTTTTTTGGAATTGAATTGTTGCCCTCTTCTAGATCGATTTCCTCCTTCTGCACGCTTTGCCTCAGGCACTCCATAACTTGAATACAAATCAATAAATGAAGGATATACAAATTTCCCTTTGAGATCGACAACGACTGCACCTGCTGGAATTGGAATTTTTTGCCCAATCGTTTGCACCCGACCATCTTTGATGATCATCGTTGCATTCTCGACTTTTTCATTGTAGGATTTAAAGATAGTAGCGTTGGTAAAAGCGTAAAAGCCTTCGCGCTCATCGTAGACGCCATTACGTTGAAAGGTAACTTGTGCTTGGAGATTTTGACCTAATAAAGTCATCACTAGCAACAAGAACAATAGTTTGATTTTGTTCATTCTAAAAATTGGTTTTGATTGTATATTTAGGGAAAGCGGACTAAAGTTAAAAAATAATTCTATAAGTTTTGAAAAGGGGATTTGGGAATGGGTTGATTGCATCAAAATGGTTTCAAACACTTAAATTTTTAAGTGTTTTATGTAATATAATAGTGGGTGTTCTTTTTAGCAATGCAAAAAGGATAAATTTGCCATATTCCAACTTTAGAAGTTGTTATTCATTTTTACCCTTGCACATAAATGATAAATTTCTCCTCAAAAAATTCTCCTTCGAAAAAATCCCAAACGGAATACTTCTCCACATAATGACCTTTGCCTAGAGCTTTAATCTCTTTTTTCAAATCACCTCCTTTGAGTGCAAAAATTCCATTTGGCATAAAATGATGGTGATCTTTTTTGTAGAGTCGTTGCGTCCACAGCATTAATTTATCTAATGATGCAACTGCTCGAGTAACGATGAAATCAAATCTTTGACCTTTCATTTCTTCTGCACGAGCTTGTTTGGCTACAACATTTTTTAAACCAAGAGCATCTACAACTCCTTGGACAACAGTTATTTTTTTCCGAATACCATCGATGAGTGTAAAGTTTGTTTCGGGAAAAAGTATCGCCAACGGAATACCTGGAAATCCGCCTCCTGTTCCTAAATCTAAAATATCTGCACCAGGTTTAAATTTCATCACTTTGGCAATCGCCAAAGAATGGAGTACATGCTTTTCATAAATATTTTCAATGTCTTTTCGAGAAATGACATTAATTTTTGAATTCCAATCTGCGTAGAGTTCGCCTAATTGAGATAGCTGTGAAATTTGTTGATCGGTAAGATCGGGAAAGTAGTCTAGAAATTCTTCCATTTTTTCGAATTATTTTTTTTTGCAAAAAAACGGATTTTTTGGGAGAGTTTTTTTAGAAAAAAAAAGATCAATTCAAAATAACTTGAATTGATCTTTTGAAACCTCAGGAATTTAATCCAAAATAATTTTAAATAAAATCGTTAATTGTTAGATATAAATAACTCTTGTAATTTTGGTAAATATTCAATATAGTTTTCAATATAATTTTTTTCGTGCTCTCTTTTAAATTCAACATCTATGTCCGATTCTAAAACCATGTTAACTTGGTCTTCCCTTTCTTGCTTTTGATTCATACCTTTTTCATAACTATGTTTAGCTAAGGATTTTACCAAATCCTCATTTATAAAAGGTTTTATTTTGTCTAAAATTAAATAATTGACTTGAGGATAAGCACTTTTAAAATGCTTTAAATCTTCTAGGTATATTTCCAACACTTCAAAATTTTCAGCATTAATATCTTTCAAAATGGAGGTATTCAGTATTTGGTGATTGATTAGATTCGACTTATATGAATGTAGATAATCATGATTCTTATAGGTAATAACCGTTTGGAGATAATTTTCATGAAATTCATTCCATGTTCCAACATTTCGCTTTAATTCGATAAGTCCAGAATCCTCCAATAGACTTGAAATATTATCGTCCTGCAAAGAAGTTGAAATGTGCGCAACAGTTTTAGAAGGTTGATCCTCTTGATTATTACATGAAGAATTAAGAGCAAGAGTTAAGCACATGAAGAAGAAGATTATTATATGTTTCATTATATTAATTTTTTTTTTAGAAATAATTATGATTTCTCTACTTAACAATCATAACAATGATGAGATTGATTGCTACTTGTTTGCATAGTATACAAAGAGTCTCCATCATATGTAAAAACTTCAATACTTGCATTTCCTAATTGGGAGCAACAATCGCCTGCAGATTGCCATGATACTGAAAATGTTCCACTACCAATATCATTTGAACAGCCACAATCGACAAGTGCGGCATTTAAAATAAAAGAGGAGAAAATAGAAAAGAAAAAAATTAAAGAGATATTCTTTAAGACTTTCATAATGATATATATTTTTTGTTAAAAATTAAAATAGTCTTTTCTAAAACTATTCATTTAAATAATAGAATAAATCTAAAAAAAAAAAAACATATACTCAAATAGGGTCCACTATTTTTACATATTACTTTTCATTATTGTTAGAGAATATAATTCACACTTGTGAGTAGGAAGGTAATTGAAACATAAAAGCCGTCCCTTCATTCAATTTACTTTTTACCTCAATTGTCGTATCATGCAATTCTAGAATCTTTTGCACAATGGCTAATCCTAATCCAGCACCTTTTGTTTTTTCACCGGTACGACTGGCTTGTCGATATCGCTCAAAAATAAAAGATTGCTCTTCCTCTGGAATCCCAATACCAGTATCTTTGATTTTTATTTCAACATTCTCATTAACAACTGCGAGATCAATAGTAACTTCTCCTCCTTTCGGAGTATGATTCAATGCATTGTCCATCAAATTCTGAATGACTCGCTCAACCAAACCTACATCTGCAAACACTAAAGGCAAGTTTTCTTTTTCTTCTAAATGAATTTTAATTCCTTTTTCTTGCGCAAGAATTTGATATTTCGCCGCCACATCTTGAGCTAATTCGGAAATAAAAAATGGTTCTTTTTTAGGTTCTATTTGCCTTGCTTCTAATTTCGAATATTCAAAAAGTTGAGCGATTAATTTTTGTAAACGATCTAAACTACTCATCGATGTTTCCAAATATTTTTTTCGATCTTCTTT
>CAZMBP010000062.1:0-50927 GCA_964564545.1 uncultured Saprospiraceae bacterium | reverse complement strand
TGAAGTGTTTTGAAGAGTAATCTAATTTCTCAATTTGATGTTGATTTCTGTATCGGCATTTATCTGAAAAAGACATTTTTTAAATTTTGGTGGACCAATGAAAGATTTAGGATTATTTGAAAAACCATAACCTTCGCTTGGAGAACCAAACAAACCACTTCTATTCAATTGTCCATTTTTATCTTCATCGTGGTAAACTTGGACAACATATTTTCCAGGAGGTATATTTTTAAGTATTACATACATTTCTTTTTGATTAACTTCTGCACTCTGAGATTGATGACATTTTCTCAAAAAATCTTTTTTCTTATTCCCTAGACATATTCGCAAAACACCCTTTAAATTTTCAATATTTTCTACCTTGATTTTTAGATCAAAAGATTCTTGAGAAAAAGAAGAAGAAGGCATCAAAAGTACAAACAGAAAAAGGTAAGAGATTGCTTTCATGATGTTATTCATTTCTATCCAACTAAAATAATGAAATTTCCGAAGGAATGAGAAATGCAATTTTTTGGGGTCTAAATTTTTGTAAAAAAAATTAGCTCGTTAAAACCGAAATCTTAACGAGCTAATTTTATTTCAAGGTAAGGCTAGGATTAATAGAAGAATTGTTCTTTCACAATTTTACCATTTTTCACTTCGTACACACAGATTTCATTCATTTTTTCTCTACCTCTTCCTTTGAAAGTAATGTCAGTTGACATGGTCAAAGAAAAGTGATTTTCGGCAACAATAGGATCTCCGATTGATGAGCCATGAAATTCTTCGATCATTTCGTTCCATTGTTTTCCTTTTTCTGCGAAAGCAGCCATTCCTTGAACGGGTGGAGTAGGGGCATGTTCTGGTTCAATACTCCATGCATCTTCTGCATACAATTCTTTGTAGCAAGTAGCATAATCTCCTTGACGACAAAGTTCTACTAGCCGATTGGCAATTTCTTGAGTACTCATAAATTTAAAATTTAAGGTTGAAAGAATAAGTTTGTAAAGGCTAGCTTGGTTTCGATTAGGTTGTAAAAATAGGAAATTAAAGAGTCTTTTTTGAATCGGAAATTTTATTTTTTCGTAAGAATAAATACATTCTATGAGTAATGTTCTATGAGTAATGTTCTATGAGTAATGGGGCGGGTTTGGTTTGGCGAAAAATGTGGGTGCGGGAGCCTGCCTTGTGTTAGGCATTTTTTTCGCCTAGGGTTTTTGGTTCTTTTTTGCCAATGCAAAAAGAACAATTTCTATAATATCCATTTTGTTTATAATTAATATTCAAGTCAAAGAAAGAGTAATATAAAAATAAACTTATTAGCTATTTTTTAATATTGCTGTCTGTTCTTTTTTTCATTGAAAAAAAAAGAACCAAAAAATTCTAGGCGAAAAAATAGCTGAGCTCAGGGCAGGCTCCCGCACCCACATTTTTCGCCAATCCTAACCCGCTCCATTTCTCATAGAGAATAACTCATAGAAGAAAAAACTATTTTTTAGAAAAATCAGGTTGAGGCTTAGTTCAAAATTCCTTATTCAAAATTAATTCTCTTACCTTTACACTACCATTTATATTAAAAACTTTTTAACAAAAAAAACATGAGCAGAATTGTAACGCTTGACGAATTTATCATTCGAAGCGAAAAAGCAAACGTTGATGCTACCGGTGAACTTACGGGACTTTTACGAGATATTGGAGTTGCTGCCAAGATTGTAAATCGTGAAGTTAACAAAGCAGGATTAGTTAATATTTTAGGTGTCGATGGCGCATCAAATGCAAGTGGCGACGAAGTTCAAAAATTGGACATGTACGCTAATGACAAATTAATTGAGTGCCTAAAAAATAGCGGTGAATGTTGCGGAATCGCTTCTGAGGAAAATGAAAGTTTCCTTCCTATCAAAGCCATTTCTTCCAAAAATGCTAAGTATGTCGTTTTGTTTGATCCGCTAGATGGATCTTCGAATATTGATGTAAATGTATCCGTAGGAACTATTTTTTCCATCTGTCGAAGAAAAAGTAATGTAAAGAAATCTGTGGATTTAAAAGACTTTTTGCATAAAGGCGTAGAGCAAGTTGCTGCAGGTTATGTGATTTATGGAACTTCAACGATTATGGTTTACACCACAGGTCAAGGAGTAAATGGATTTACTTTAGATCCTTCGATTGGAGAGTTTTGTCTTTCACATCGAGATATTAAAATTCCAGCCAGAGGACAATATTACTCAGTTAATCAAGGGTATTATTTGAAATTTGATTTGGAAATGAGAAGGTATATTGATTACTGTTCGGATTTGAATTTGAGATTAAGATATATTGGTTCGATGGTTTCGGATATTCATCGGATTTTATTTCAAGGTGGAATTTTCCTTTATCCAAACACTCGGAAATATCCTCATGGAAAATTACGATTACTCTATGAATGTAATCCATTGGCATTCGTCGTGGAGCAGGCTGGAGGAAAAGCGATTAATACAAAATTAGAGCGTATCATGGAAATGAAGCCAGTCGAATTGCATCAACGAACTGCGATTGTAATTGGATCGCCGGATATGGTGGATGAGATGAAAGCATTTGTGGAAAGGTATAGTGCTTCGCCGAGTTAATATATTTTGAATAAAGAACAAGGATTTAAGAATTTTGAAGTGACGATACTTCTCAAATCTTAAATCCTTGTTCTTAAATCGATATTCGATTTATCGTAACAATGTAATATCTCCTTTAAACTGCTTAACCGTTCCGTCAATAAATCTTACCTCCGCGTAGTAAACAAAAACAGCAGGATTCATTGGCTTCCCATCTAGATTTCCGTCCCATCCACTTGCAGGATCATTTGGTTGGAAATTTTTATCTTGATAAACAAGTTCACCCCAACGATCAAAAATTCTAAAGAACTGAACTTCGTCGATAAGTTCTGCATTTCCGAAAATGGTGATTTTATCATTATAATTATCCCCATTAGGACTAAAGGCATTTGGAATATAAACTGGAATATTTTCATCTACGTGAATAGTAATTTCATCTTGAGAAGAACATCCATTCTCATCCATAATTATAATTGAATAAGTGGTAGTTTGAAATGGTGTAACTGTAAAGTCGAGACAGTTTCCACTACAATTGATTGAATCTACCGTTGTCCAAATAATTGTATCTAATTCTTCCGGATCAATATTTACTTGAGCAAAAATAGAAACGCTATCTCCGATGTTGATAAAAATGTCGTCACCCAAATCAACTAGAATTTCATTAATAGAATTTAAAGGTATGACTGCCAGAGTTTGGCAACCATCTGCATCCTCTATCAAAATTGTATAATTATCTGCAGGTAGATTAGTAAAAATTGGAGTACTCTGAAATGGCATATTATCAATCGAATACAAATAAGGTGGCGTTCCACCCAAAACTGAATCAACTAAAATAACTCCATCCGACTCTCCAAAACAACTTATATCTGAGAAGCTAATAAAGGCTTCTATCACTTGTTCATAGGCTGTAACTGCCACCACCAAACTATCGCAACCAAGCGAATTTGTCCCCGTAAAAAGTGTATCCATTCCCACATCATCAATGAAGCAGGACAAAGTCAAAATAGTATCAATGCTAGCAGGTAAAAGAGAAACGGAATTAGTTATAATACTATCACATCCAAATTGATTTTGTAAAGTGTCGACAAAAATTCCAGTTTGACTAGCGTTGCAAGTCGAGCTTTCAATCAAAATGTTTTGAGCAGGAAGGAGGGAAGTATAGGTGAAAATTAAACTATCGCAACCAAAAATATTTTGCAAAGTTGAGGTTAAAACTAATCCCGTATCCAATGGGTTACAACTGATATCAGTTAAAAATGTAGAATCAGTTGGAGCTAAAGAGACACTATCAACAATAGTATTGCTTCCATTTATTTGAATGAAAACGCCCGTATCTAAAGGGTTACAACTGATTGAGTTTAAATAAAGAGTATCGCAAGCAAATGTGGTATTTATAATTAAAATCGAATCGCATTCACCATTCATACCAGGTAAATTCATAGTCGTAGTTCCAAGCAAGGCTGAGTCACAAGTTGTTTCCGACATCAAAAAAGTATCGGCGGCGAGTAATTGATAATTAAAAATCAAATTAGAATCGCATCCAAAAATGGAAGTATTAAAAATCGTATCCAATCCAACTTGCGAAGCGATGCAAGTGGTGGTGTCAATATTAATTTCATAGCTCGGCGCCAACGAAGTAATATTAACCAAAATCGAATCACACTCGCCATTCATTCCAATAGCATTAGAATAAGTAGTATCGACTAAATTAGGATCACAAGTGAAGTTTTGGAAAAAGAAAGAATCCGCATCGACCAATTGATAATTAAAAATCAAATTAGAATCGCATCCAAAAATGGACGTATTAAAAATCGTATCTAATCCAACTTGTGAAGCGATACAAGTGGTGGTATCAATATTTATTTCATAACTCGGCGCCAGCGAAGTAATATTAACCAAAACGGAATCGCACTCCCCATTCATACCAATAGCATTGGAAATAGTAGTATCCTCTAAATTAGGATCACAAGTGAAGTTTTGGAAAAAGAAAGAATCCGCATCGATCAATTGATAATTAAAAATCAAATTAGAATCGCATCCAAAAATGGACGTATTAAAAATCGTATCTAATCCAACTTGTGAAGCGATACAAGTGGTGGTATCAATATTAATTTCATAACTCGGCGCCAGGGAAGTAATATTTACTAAAACAGAATCACACTCGCCATTCATTCCATTTGCATTGGAAAAAGTAGTACCAACTAAATTAGGATTACACGTATAATTTTGAAAGAAGAAAGAATCGGCATTGATCAATTGAAAATTAAAAATCAAATTAGAATCACAACCAAAAATGGAAGTATTAAAGATCGTATCTAATCCAACTTGCGAAGCGATGCAAGTGGAAGTATCAATATTAATTTCATAGCTAGGTGCCAGCGAAGTAATATTTACCAAAACGGAATCGCACTCTCCATTCACTCCAGCTGCATTAGAAAAAGTAGTATCGACTAAATTAGGATCACATGTAAAGTTTTGGAAAAAGAAAGAATCGGCATTGATCAATTGATAATTAAAAATCAAATTAGAATCGCATCCAAAAATGGAAGAATTAAAAATAGTATCCAATCCAACTAAAGCTGAATTACATATCATAGTATCTATCAATATCTCAAAAGTATCATTAACAATTAAGTCCGTAATAATGATTGAGTCGCATCCTTCGATCGTCATTAATGTATCAAAATAAGTTCCTGTTATATTTTGCGCCGCCCCTTGAGCGAAGTAAGTTTCTCCCTGACAAATCTCCACAGGAACATTTGTAGAAAAAATCGGATTAACCATTAAGTCAGTAATGATGATTGAATCACACCCCTCAATCGTTATTAAAGTATCCGAATAATTTCCAGCAATAAATTGCCAAGCACCTCCCACAAAAAGAGAATCGCCTTGACATATTTCCGCAGATACATTTTGTGGAGAATTTACAGAAAAATAGCCTACCACAATTTCATCAATGGCAGAACATGAAGCTACTCCACAAGTAACCGTAACGGTATAAGTTCCTGCTGTTGAAATAGTAATAGATTGACTCGTCGGTCCATTTGACCAATTGTAAGTACAACCAATATTTCCAGCCGAAACAGCTAAAGTTTCCGAAGGACAAAGCATCGTATCATTTGGTAAAACAACCTGAACTGAATCGTAATTAATAGAAATGCAATCCACGGTAGTACATCCATCAACTGAAGTAACCGTAACACAATAATCAGTTTCGTCATTTCCATAAATCATTTGTGATGATGCTCCAGTTGACCAATTATAATTCATGCCACCAGCTCCGGCATCTAATAAAATACTATCTCCTTCACATAAAGTGGTGTTATTTCCCAAATCAACAATAGGTATAATTCCCGGACTAATAATTATTTCATCAGTAGCAGTACATCCAAATTCACAAGTAATTGTAACTGAATATGTTCCTACCATTGTTGAATTAATTATTGGAGTCGTTGCGCCCGTAGACCATGCATAAGTACAAGTTGGAGTTGTCGCATCCAAAGGAATAGATTCCCCTGGACAAATTTCTGTATCAGGTCCTAAATCAACAGAAGGGGAGGGATGCCAATTAACAGTTACCGAAGTTGTATCAGGACAACAGTTTGCATTGGTAACTATAACTGTATAAGTCGTCGTATCTGTAGGCGTAACCGTAATTGAATTGGTAGTTAAATTGCTTCCATTTGAATCCCATTGATAAGTACAATTTTCACAAGTTCCAGTTACAGCAGTTAGTGTAATCGACTCCCCTTCACAAACTTCTTCATCGGCTAAATCTGGGATGTCAAAATTACAAGACAACTTAAATGCCCAATTATCAAAAGCACCATAATTCGTTGAAGGTACATCTCCATTATTACCCGAAATAGTATAACCTCCAACAATATAACTTCCATCTGAATTTCTTCTAAAATCCCTCACTTCTTCGTATTGACTACCTCCATAATTTTTTTCCCAAATCAAATTACCACTAGCATCAACAAAATTTATCCAATAATCCCCTGCTCCAATATTGGGGTCAGTCACATCTCCACTTGCTCCTGAATTAGTTATTCCTCCAAAAATATAATTAGTCACGCAGTCCGTTAGGTTAACGACTTCAACGCTATAAATTCGATCTAAATCAACACCTCCATAACTTTGATCCCAAGTAATCGCACCAGTACTATTTACTTTTATAGCCCAACAATCTTCACCTCCAATATTCGCAGCAGTTTTATTACCTGGTAAAATACTTGGATCTGAATCTGAAAACCCACCAATGATTAATCCACCATCAGGAGTAACCTCCATATCCCAGAGTTGATCATTTCCACTTCCTCCATAGGAAATATCCCAAACGTAATTTCCACTTAAATCCACCTTGACAATCCAATAATCCCAAGACCCAAAATTGGCAGTCGTTTTATCCTTACTTATTCCCGAAATAGAATAACCTCCTAAAAAGAAACCATCAGTAGTTTCCCTCACCACTTCTAAAAAATCAAAATTATCACCCCCGATAGAGTTATCCCATAAAATTGCTCCTGTCGTCCCATCCAATTTTGTAATCCAATAATCAGGAGCATTGTCAACTATATTTATCGTATCACCTCCAATTAAAAGTCCTCCATCCGAAGTTTCAATTATTGATTTGGCATTATCTCCTTGAGCACTTCCAAATCTTGAAGTCCAAAGAATATTTCCAAGTGCATCTATTTTTACGACCCAAGCATCATACACGAATGGATTTCCAGCAGGAACATCACAGCTAGCAGGCGATGTTGATCGTCCAACCAAAGCATATCCACCATCAGAAGTTTCGATCATATCATATAACTCCTCATTGGCAGTTCCTCCAAACAAAGTATCCCATTCTGTATTGCCATCAATATCAGTTTTGACAATCCAATAGTCTGAATTATTTGTTCCACAAAAAGGATCATTGATATTTCCTGTAATTGCATTTTCGAAGGCCTTTCCTCCTAAAATGAATCCACCATCGGAAGTTTCGAAACTAGCATAAAGGTCTTCAAAGAAACCTGCTCCATACATATTATTGAAAGTAGGATGAATAGTTAAGTCTTGACCAAAACTAGAATAACTAGCTATTAGAGAAGCTAATAGCAAGAGATAGGAATACAAGTATTTCTTGCGAGTGCTGTTCATTGAACGTACTTAAAAAAGCAAAGAATTATTAAAATAATTTGGTGGGTATTTATAGGTAATTAAATGAAAAATATTACCAAAAGTAGATACACAAAGTTATTAGTTTTTAAAATTCAATGCAATTAAAACAAAGGGTTAAAGTGTTTGTTTTTGACTTTTGGATTTTTTACTTTTTTTAGTAAAGTGCTGAAAGTCAATGTATTATAGATTGTGGGGAACAGTATTTGAGTCTCTTATCGAAAAATACAAGGAACTGGGTAGTTTTTAAATTATTTCAAATAGTAATGTATTTTAAACGTTTTCGAATATCGAATATCGATATTCCCACTCCTCATTCCTCAATCCAAGTATTATAAATTGCCATTAGCGCATAGTACGCAGTTGATACAATTATGCTGCCTACCCACCAAATATTTCGTTCGGGATAGAGCCACAAAATAGCAATACAAGAGACAATAAAGATAACGGTATTAAATAATGTAAGCTTCTTAAATTTGCTCGCTTGACTAGGATAAACAAACTTTATCGGAGCAAAATGTAATGCTGCAAAGATAAGAATAAATAAGATATTCCATGTCGAAGAAAAGTCACAAACAAAGAACAAAAAGAAAACTACCATATTCCACAAAACTGGAAATCCGAGAAAATACATGTCATTCGTAACCATTCCAGTTTTTCCATAATAAACCGCAGAAACCAATAAAATAATGGAAGTACAAATCAAATTCCAATCATCATGTACCATATGAGATTCATGAAAAAAATAAGCAGGGATAATCGCATAAGTTGCAAAATCAATGACATAATCTATCGTTTTCCCATCGATCTCAGGTAATACTTCTTTTACCTTAAACATTCGAGCAAATGTTCCGTCCACTCCATCAATAATTAAACAACCAACTAACCACAGCATAGCAACTCTCCATTCTTTTTCATTGATAGCTAAAATTGCCATAAATCCTGCTACCAATCCTGAAGCAGTAAATAAGTGGACACTCCAAGCCAACGTTTTTTCTAAAGGAGAAAAAGTATTCATAAGTTTATATGTTTTGACGTCTTGAATTTTACTTCCTTTAACTATGAAATAGTTTATGAATGTGAAAATTTATTAGATTTGTTGATATAATTATGAACAAGAACTTAATAAATTTCAAACCATGAAATTAGGGAATAGGAATTTATCAACCAATTTTAATTGAAAAAAGAAAAAATGGACAAATTCGAAATCAAACAAGCTCTACTCGAAGAAGTTGAAGAATTGATTTACCAAAAAATAGCGGTCTTCGAAAAAATGATGAACGATGCTCAAGACAGCGCCAACAACGAAACCAAAAGTAGTGCCGGCGATAAATTCGAAACAGGCAGAGCGATGATGCACATCGAGCGAGACAAAAATGCCAAACAACTTTCTGAGGCTCGAAAACTAGAAATGTTTTTAAGCCAAATAAAAGCCGACCGAGTTTTTGATCGAGTCGCTTTTGGAAGTGTGGTGCAAACTGACTTTGGAAATTATTTTATTTCCATTGCTGCAGGAAGAATTATGGTTGATGGGAAAAAGTATTTCGCTATTTCACCTCAAGCACCTCTCGCCAAAGAAATGATGCAAAAAGAAAAGGGCGACACTATCAACTTCAATGATAAGCCTGTAAAAATCTTAGACGTTTTTTAATTCCAAGAGCTTCTCCTATTCACAAGGGGACTCAAAGTCACCTTGTGAATAATGCTTTAAATTACAACTCATAACAATGAACTTACAAATCAGCTCGAAAACCTTCCCCACAATTTTCCTATTAATATTCTTAACTATTTGCGGACTTTATTTATATGCAACAGGTGCTCCTGTTTTATGGTCAGGGTTTATTGCTATGATGGTTTTTTATTTGCTAATATTTTATTTTGGTTCCTACGTTGCAGCTAAACAAAAAGCGAAAAATGGAAAAGACACCATGCTTGCAGGCAGATCGATTCCACTCTTCATTGGGATATTTACGATGAGTGCCACTTGGGTTGGTGGAGGTTATATCAACGGTACAGCTGAGTCAGCCAAAACAGGTTTGGTTTGGGTTCAAGCACCTTGGGGGTATGCGATTAGTTTAATTATTGGTGGATTGTTTTTCGCAAGAATTATGCGACGGCATCAATTTAAAACAATGTTGGATCCTCTTTCCCAACGATTTGGAAAACGCATGGCAGCCCTACTTTTTATCCCTGCATTGTCTGGAGAAATATTTTGGACAGCCGCAATTCTTACCGCTTTAGGAACTACATTTGGAACTGTCCTCGGATTAGAAACACAACCAGCAATTATACTTTCTGCTATCATCGCCATTGCTTACACAGCAATAGGAGGCTTGTGGGCAGTAGCTTTGACCGATGTTGTTCAAATGATTTTACTGCTAGGAGGATTAACATTGGTTGTTCCAATTGCCATGAATACAGTAGGAGGGTGGGACGTTGCTTGGGCTGCTTATGTTGAGAAAAATGGCGCAACTGCTACCTTTTTACCAAGCGAAGAAAACCTTGGAAGTTATTATTGGATGTGGTGGGATTATGCCTTGCTATTGATGTTTGGAGGAATCCCATGGCAAGTATATTTCCAAAGAGTACTGTCATCGAAAGATGAAAATACAGCCGTTCGATTATCCATTTTTGCAGGAGTCGTTTGTATTGTTGCAGCCATCCCTGCAGTTTTGATTGGTATCATAGGAGGAGTGGCAGATTGGGAAATGATCGGAGCAGTTCCAGGAAATGATAGCTCGATTTTACCACACGTAATTCGATATTTGACTAATCCTTGGGTGGCGACAATTGGTTTGGGAGCTGTAGCGGCAGCGGTAATGTCGTCGGTGGATTCTTCTATTTTATCAGCATCATCGATGGCTGGTTGGAATGTTTTTCGACCACTAGTCAAACCAAATATTTCTCCTTCGAATTTAGAAAAAGTCATCAAGCGATGCATATGGATTATTGGAATTGCAGCCACACTTTTGGCGATTAATGTACAGAGTGTTTATGATCTTTGGGTGTTGTGTAGCGACTTCGTTTATTGTCTTTTGTTCCCAGCTTTGGTTTGTGCTTTGTTTGATAAAAAAGCCAATACAATTGGAGCAATTTCGGGTTTTGCGGTAAGTTTTATTTTAAGATTTGGAGGTGGCGAACCAACTTTGAATATTCCAAATATGATTCCCTATCCGATGATGGAAGGAGAGACAGTTTTATTTCCGTTTCGGACATTGGCGATGATTTGTGGATTAGTGACGATCATTGTGGTTTCGAGATTGACGCAAGGTATTTCTGCTCCAAAGGTTTTAGTTAAAATGAAATGATTAAATCGCCACAGACAAAAACAGACTTAACTGACTTTTCTAGGTGGTATTAAGTTACGGGAGAGTCAGTTAAGTCTGTGTTTGTCTGTGGCCAAAATAATAACATGAAAAAACTACTCGTAACAGGTATCTCAGGTTTCCTCGGTTGGCACATCGCCGAGCATGTACAAAACGATTTCGAGCTCCTCGGAATTTACAATACAACAAAACCCAACCTGAAAAACATTCAACTTGAACAACTAGATTTAACTGATAATCAATCAGTTACCAATTTTCTAAAAAAATATCAACCCGATGCCATCCTTCATCTGGCAGCCAACTCCAACCCAAATGACTGCGAACAAAATCCTGCCTCCCAAGTCATCAATGTGGATGTAACAGTAAGCTTAGCAAAGTATTCAGCTTCGCAAAATATCCCATTTTTATTTACCTCCACCGATCTAGTTTTTGAAGGAGAACATGCGCCTTACTACACAACCGATACGCCCAATCCCATCATGAAATATGGGAAACAAAAATTAGAAGCAGAACAAAAAGTATTGAAAGTTTATCCAAAAGCAATCATTGCTCGAATGCCCCTGATGTACGGTTTGCCAAAAAACGGATTAGGATTTATGAATGCGTGGTTGAAAAATTTGCAAGCTGGAAAAAATATTTATTGCTTCACCGACGAGTATCGAACAGCAACTTACGGAGGAGATGCAGCGCAAGGGGTTTTTGCTTTGTTAAAAAATAATGCGAGTGGGATATTTCATTTAGGCGGCTCTGAGAGAATGTCTCGTTTTGCATTTGCCAACCAAATGGCGGCACATTTTGGGTTGGATAAAAATTTAATTATTCCTTCTTTGCAAAAAGATGTGAATATGCCAGCCAAACGGCCAGCAGATGTTTCTCTAGTTTCTAACAAGGCATTTACATTAGGTTTCTTGCCAAATAAAATAGCATACAATTTGAAAATTTTGTCATCTAGTTTTAAGTGAAAAATTTACCATTCCGCTTTTGAAAGGAGAGTTAAAACTGTTCATTTTTTTTGAAAAAAGCTAGTTTAGTTTCCCTGCGATAAAACCTGTTGTCCAAGCAGATTGAAAATTATAACCTCCCGTAATTCCATCAATATCCATTACTTCACCTGCGAAATATAAATTTTTACAAACCTTACTTTCCATCGTTTTGGAATTGATACTTTCCAAACTAACGCCACCACAAGTCACAAATTCTTCTTTAAAAGTCGTCTTTCCTTTCACTTGGTATATATCGTTAGTGAGAATAGTGATGAGTTTATTTAAACCTTTTTTTCCTAACTCATTCCATCTTTTATTTTCAGGGAAATCACATTTTTTCAACAAATAATGCCAAAGCCTTTCAGGTAAAAGGTAAGGTCGAAAGTTGGTTAATAATTTTTGGGAATGTTTTGTTATAATTTCTTTTAGTTCTTCTCGGACGAATTCAACATTTACTTCGTTGACCCAATTTACTTGCGCTTTGCACTCATAATTCATCTCACTTAAAAGTCTTGCACCAAAGGCAGATAGTTTTAAAATAGCTGGGCCACTCATTCCCCAATGGGTGATGAGAAGTGGGCCATCCGATTTTAATTTGGTGCCCTGGATGTTGACTAAAGTTTCTTCCACAACGATACCCATTAAATCTCGGACAGACTCAGCAGGCATATTAAATGTAAAAAGTGAAGGAACAGGATCAACAATTTTATGCCCTAATTTTTCTAGCCATTCAAGGCCACTTCGTTTGGGTGAGCCGCCTGTGGCAACGATGACTTTGTGGAAAACTTCATCAGGGAATTTATCCTTGGAAAATTTTAATTTAAGTTGGCCTTCAACTGGTTCGATTGATTTGATACCTTGCCCTAAGTGAATTTTGATTCCTAATATTTTTGTTTGACTAAGGAAACAATCAATTACACTTTGTGAGTCTTGGGAAACAGGGAAAACACAATTATCATCTTGTGTCATCAATGCTACTCCTCGATCTTCAAACCACTCCATCGTATGTTGTGTGCTAAAAGTGTAGAAGGCTTTTTTGAGTAAATTTCCTCCACGGGGGTAGGCTTTGGAAAGTGTTTTGATATCTGTGGAACCATTGGTAACATTGCATCTGCCGCCGCCAGAGATTTTTACTTTGGATAAAAAGTTTCTTGATTTTTCAAAAATAGCGACGTGTGCATTTGGGTGATTTTCCTTGGCAGAGATGGCTGAAAAAAAACCTGCTGCGCCTCCTCCGATGATAGCAATTTTCATATTTTAACTAAAATTTCAGATTTGAATAGTGACGCAAAATTAGGTTTTATTTTGATAAAATTATTATCAGGAAGTGGAACTCTCCGAGTCCCGTATTTTTTCTAAAAAAAAATTAGCACAAGTTGTTTGATACTGGACTCGGAGAGTCCAGCTACTTGAAAGTCCAAGCGATGATTCGGCTGTTTTTTTGGCCTTGAGACATAGGGATGGTTTTTACTTCTGTTGCATTTACTTTTTTTAGCGCATCATAAATCGCATTAAGGTTGGATTGTTTGGAGACTAGGGTGGAGAACCATTTGACGGAATTTTTAAATTCTTTGCTTTCTCGAATCATGTTTTTTATAAATTTTCTTTCGCCTCCTTTTGTCCATAATTCATTGCTTTTGCCTCCAAAATTTAAAACAGTTTCTTCTGCTTCTTTTGAAGTCAAATTTTTTAATTTTCGTCTAGTCCCTTTTTCAGCTTCTTCAGCTGAGGAATGAAAAGGTGGATTGCAAATGGTTAAATCAAAATAATCTTCTGCTTGAATTATTCCTTTAAAAAAATCTTTTTTATTTTTTTGAAAACGGATTTCGATCTGATTTTTTAAACTAGGATTGGAGTCGATTATTTTTTGAGCAGCATCCACAGATTTTGGATCAATATCACTTCCGACAAATTTCCAACCATAAGTTTTATGGCCAATAATTGGATAAACACAATTGGCACCAACTCCAATGTCGAGGCATCTTACTTTTTCGCCTAATGGAATTTTCCCATCATTTGATGAACTTAAAAGATCTGCGATATGATGAATATAATCTGCTCTTCCAGGAATCGGAGGGCATAAATATTGTGGTGGGATCTCCCAAAAATCTAATTTATAAAAATGCTTGAGCAAAGCGGTATTCAACATTTTTACGGCTTCAGGGTTGTGGAAGTTTATGGTTTGAGTACCATAATCATTTCTGAAAACAAAGGGAGAAAGTTCAGGGCAAGTCACTTTTAATTTTTCAAAATCATATTGCCCACGAAATGGATTTCGAGGATGTAATTTTGATTTAACTTTATGATGAACCTTCTTTTTTTTAGACATTAATTTTTTTCAAAAGTAAAAACTATTGCTCAATAATTTTAGAAAATCCATCCAACAATACATTTCCATTGTAAGGATCAGTTATCATTTTATCATAAAAAGCTTCGATTAAAATTCGATCATGATCCATTTTTGGAGTGAATTCGATGTCTAGTTTTTTCCACTCAACATGATTGATTGGTTCGCTTTCGTAAAGTAATTCTAATGTTTCGCATTTATTTTTTACGCCCCAAATTCTAATGATTGCAGGGGTAGTGAAGGAGGATAGTTTTGTTGTTTTGGAATCATGGCTTTCGAAAGTATCAGACATAGCAGCATACAGGTGCATTTGATAGCTTTTACCTTTTTGTAAATTTTGTTTAAGCTTTTGGTGAATACTTTCGTAAGTGAAATTGGAACGAACGACTAGACCAATAAAGTTTTTACCCAGCATTGGAGCATGGTTGACTTTATAGTGTCGTGTGTTTTTGGAATGAACATCGGGAGGAGTTTCGTTAGGTCTGCTACAAATATTCCAACCTGCAGGTATCGAATTAGCAACTGCAGAGCTCCATTCGAAGGAAGCATTTTTTAGGGAGATGGTATCTTGAGCAAATGTGTTTTTTGAAAAAAATAAAATGAGCAGTAGGATGGGGAAGTGTTTCATAGATGATTTTTTTGTTGAGTAGAAAGTGGAATTGAATGAGAAACAGGTCTCGGATACCTCGAAGGTATCCGAGACCTGTGTTAGTTTTTATTTTTTCAACACTTTTATCAATTGACCTCTTTTCAATTGATCAGATAATTGCATTCCATTAACGATGGCCATTTCTTCGAAAAGGTCAGATTTTATTCCTGCATTTCGCAAAGCAGCAGAAAGTGTCATAGGTGAATTAATTGATTCGATATGAATACGATCTGGTTGAACATTAATTTTTGACTGATCGGTCAACCTGGCAAACCCTTCCATGGTATTTCGGAAAAGATTTTTGTAAGTAAGGAAATTCGCAGGTTCAGCTAGTCCGTGGAACATATAAATAGTACCACTATCTTTGATAAAGTAAGTTACAATATTAAGTGTTGCTGCTCCTTGTTCGTTAACTTGTTCTGTAACAATTGCTTTTGCAGGGAATCCATTTATGGTCAAATTAGTATCTTCTTTTTTTCGTAATTTATTTTCTGTTACAAACTTATTAGCTGCGGCATCCAATGTTTTTTCTTGCGCCAAAGTGAAAATCATCATGGCTTTTCCATCCTTTGGAGCCATTTGAACTTGTTGTGGCGAGTTGGCTAATTGCCAATTGGTAGGAACCGGAAATTTGAATTTTAAGTCAGGATGATAAAAAGTATTTCCTTCTTGATATCCTTGTCGTGGATCTTCACCGTAAATTAAACCTTCCAACATTCTCAAATATTGGTTTCTATTTACTTTGAATTCTTTGTTGGGATATTTGGATTGTTCTTTTTTTGCCAAATTACCAACATTAGAAAATCGGTTTAATGGATCAGGATGTGTTGAAAGGAAAGTAGGAATTCTTTGTCCTTCATCTCCTCCTGAAAGTCGATGTAATGTTTTGAAAAAACCAGCCATATAACTCGCATCATAACCAACCTTCGTAGAATATTCGACGCCCATTTGATCAGATTCAGTTTCATGGTCACGCCCATTTTTCAATAATAACAATTGCATGCTTTGACTAGCAGACTCTGCATACTTAGCAAACTCTTTAGAAAGTACAATTCCTGCAATCAATCCTACTTGGGTAAGAATGGCATTCCGCTGTTGCTTTGCTGAGTGTCTTCCTGAAATGTGTCCTATCTCATGACCAAGTACGCCAGCAAATTCTGCTTCATTATTAAAGTGAGCCATAATACCACGAGTGAAATAAACATATCCACCTGGTAGAGCGAAGGCATTAACTACAGGAGAGTCCAAAATTTTAAATTCATATTTTAAATGACTTCTGTGTGAAATTCTTGCCATTTGTTGACCCTTGGAGTCAATGAATTTTTGCAAAGTTTGATCAGGATATAATCCAAAACTTGCTACGATACTAGGATCTGCTTGATCACCCAAAGCTTGTTCCCTTGCTTCGGACATAACGAATGCCTCTTTTTTTCCAGTAATTGGATTTCGAGAACAAGCTGAGATAATTAGTAGAGCTAGCGTCAGGAAGAGTGTTTTTGTCAAAAAGATGTTATTCCTTTTCATTTTTGAATAATATTTTATCTATTAGAAATAGGTGCTTAATTAATAATGTGTTTATTTAAAAATAGCTCAGGTTGATTGAGTTTTCCCAAATTTAGGAAAATATTTTCAACTACTTATGATGACTTTTATTAACGAAAATGGGTACATGAAAATTTGTTATTTAAAAGTTATTTTTTGGAGGATAATATCTTGAAGTTGTTTAAAAAGAGGAAGTTGAAATTTAACATTTGGTTTAATCTTTAACTTTAGTTTAGTTTTTTTAGCCTTTACATATTCAATTTTATGTCCTTTATTTACAGCATTAAAATGATATTTAATTAATGCAGTAAAATGATATTTATGAAAAAAATAATGCTAATTGCCCTTTTGGGTTTTACTTTTCTTGGAAAAACTCATGCTCAAGTTGAATTAAAAATTAACCCACTTAGAATTCTATTATTTAATAGCGCTGATATTGTAGGAGAATATGCTATAAATGAAGATTTTGGAGTGGAGTTAGGTTTCGGATTACGTTATGGAACCTACGGTGAACTTTTAGACCAAGAATTAGATCGATCTGGTTTTCGTTTTTTAGCCGCTGGGAAATATTATTTTGGACCAAAAGAGGGGACGGATAGATTTTATGCAGGTGTATATTTAAGACCCAAATCAGTTACTTTTGAGGATAATGATGGGAATGACTTTGATTCTGGATTTAAGCAATCTTCCATTGGAGTAGGATTAATGTTAGGTTACAAATGGGTAGGTGCTCGTGGAATAACTTTAGAAGTAGGTGGAGGTTTAGGTCGAGGTGTTAACAAAAAAACTACGCTTAATAATAATGACAACACGATAAATATTCCTTCTTTAAATATTGATGGATTATTAAGATTAGCTGTAGGTTATCGATTTGGAGGGAATAGTTAGAATAGATATCTTTTTCGTTAATTAAGTTAACAGCGAATTAAAAAAAAGATCGTTCACTAGGTGGGGGATCTTTTTTTATTTTTGGAGATGGAAATTATTGAAGCTAAAATTTAAATGAAAAAAACACTTTTACTCTTTTTTGTAAATATACTGTTACAATCGACTTCGTTGGCACAAGTCGAATTGAAAACAAATCTTCTAGGAGCACTTTTAGAAAGGCCTTATTTGGCCGTTGAATACAGTTTTACTGATGATCTTTCCTTAGAAATTGGTGCAGGAGGGGTATTTGGAAAAACTATCAATGGACGCCCTCGATCTGGATCAAATGTGTTATTGGCAGGTAAGTACTATTTTAATTCGTTTCGGGGAATGGATCGATACTTTTTGGGACTGTATCTTAGACCACAAACTCTATTAATTAAAGAGCATCAGGAAGATAATTTTGATAATGCCTATCGGAATTCAGGAGTGGCTACAGGTTTAATTTTTGGAAGAAAGTGGGCTAGTGATAAAGTAACTTTAGAGGTGAATGCAGGGTTAGGAAAAATATTTGGAGATAGTATTTATCTATACCCTAATCCAACAAATGCTGTAATCGCTAATATTGAAGTGGATGCGATATTCAATATAAATATTGGTTATCGATTTATGGAAGATTAACTTTTAAATTGTAATTCGCCGATCCCTTGCTATTACTCTCCATTCTTTTTTTGCCAATCCATTTTCATCAATTATGATTGCTTTTTCATACAATGCACAAGTTGGGCAAATATGTTTTGGAACGCCATAAAGAACTTCCCCTACTTTAAATTTGGAATTATCTCCTACGTCTAATACTAAATGTTCCTCGCTTTGTCCTACTTGTTTTGCATCAGGTAAGTTTAAAAAATGAACTCTTGGAAATGGATTTTCTGCAGCAATACTTTTATGACCTAAATCTACGCAAATCAAATTATCACTTGGTTTTGAGATGATTCGACTGATGACTAAAGCGGCATAATTAAACTGTTGCTCGGGCAACATTCTTTGATAACCAAAGTCCCAAAACAAACAAGTTCCTGGGCTACAGTCTACATTTTCTCGTAAAGCGTGCACATTAAATGCAGGAGAACCACCAGCTACAATTTTAAGTTTTGGATATCCAAGTTGCTCAATATTAGCATTTAACTGTTCGACTAATTCAAAACATTGATCACTTCTCTCTTTTCTTTTTTCAAAATTATCATCCCGGATATGTCCATCATAAACATGAAAGCCAACCGGTGAAATCCCTTCCAGTTTTTTACAAAAAAGAAATAAATCAAGTGCTCGCTGATCTGCAAAAACACCAGTTCGATGTTGACCCACATCTAAATCTAACCACACCTCGATGGTTTTATTTTTTGATAAAAAAACATCCGAAATATTTTGAGCAGCATCAACGTCATCCACTAAACAAGCAAAGTTAGTATTTGGATATTGCTCAGTTATATCTGCCAACCGATTAACTTTTGGACCAACAGGCTGATATGCTAACAATACATTTCCGGCGCCAACTTGTCCAAGCATTTCAGCTTC
Source organism: uncultured Saprospiraceae bacterium (assembly GCA_964564545.1). Lineage (GTDB taxonomy): Bacteria > Bacteroidota > Bacteroidia > Chitinophagales > Saprospiraceae > CAJQQY01. Next base: position 31,908 of record CAZMBP010000062.1, on the reverse strand, counting down.
AGCAATGGTGGCGCATTTGAATTTATTGATACCATTATCCATTTGCATTTTTACGACTTCTGCCATTTTATGAGTTTTGACATGAGGCCGCAATCGATTTACATCGCCAGCGATTTCTTTCATGCGGTTGATGTTTTTTTGAACGATATGCGGATAAACGACTAGGGCAGGGGAGTCGATTTCGTGGATGTTTTGGATTTGGTACCAAGAAGAATTCATTAAGGTTAGTTTTTGATAGATTAAATTATTGAACGGTGATTGTTTTTATGGTCTTTTACTTGAAACGAAATTAGGTATAAAATTTTTCTTTTAGAAGAGATTTTATGAATATTAAAATAGTGCAAGAAGGCTGGCCATTTAGGGTATAATAACGGTTATTTTATTTCTCCAGATAGTATAACTCATAGTTGGAATTCTTCCCCAAGTAATTCTGCGGAGTACGCTTATGGATGCTGTGGTGTAAAGATTCAGTAATTATCCTGAGAATTTAAGGTCTTGCAAATTCCATTTTGCCGATTTGCTTGATCTCAAAATAGGTATTCAATCCTGCTACACCTGTTGCATTTGCTTTTTCTAACAATATACTTCCGTCGTTATCGATTAGGTTTTCGGAGAGGATTACTTTTTGAATTTTTCCAACAACTAAGATGTTTTGATTGCATTTGATTAGATGTTCTTCTTCGAAACTTAACCCAATTTTCACCAAACTTTCTTGCACAAATGGAACAGGAAAATCATCGACCAACTGTTCCGTCAATTCACATGTTTCAAATTCAGAGATTCCTTCTTCATATTTCGCAGAAGTCTGATGAGCTTTTTTGAAAAAAGAATTATTGACTTGATTGATTGTGAAAAAACCTGATCGTTTAATATTTTCATAAGTTTGTCGTGGAACAGTAAGTGGTCTTTGAACAAAACCCATGTACGGTGGATTTGCTCCGATGTGGGTAACTGAATTAAAAATGGCTAAGTTAGAAGTTCCATTTTCGTTAATTGTTCCTATGAGATTAGCACCATTAATACCACACAATTTTGTAATAAAGTTAACTCGATAAAATCGCTCCAAAGCCTCTAGATCTGATAAGTCAAATGTCTTTTCCATTAAGATTATTTTAGATTACAAAATAAAAAAAAGTACTTGATGACTTCATCAAGTACTTTTAAGAAATACTTTTCTATTAATAACCTCTTTTGAGGTCTATTTGTTTATGATATTAATTATACTTTATTTGATTTTGGCGATATTCAATATACTCTTCCAAGAGTACAAAATCTTCTGACATTTGAAATTCCTCCGGTGATTCTGGATAAGATTTGATGTCAACATAATTGATTTGCGTTGCTGCAATTTTCTCTCCTAAGCAAGCTTCCAAAAGTGCGTTTAAACCTATTTGAAAAAGCTCCTCTCGTTCTTCTTCATATTCAGGCATATAAATTCGGATAGCGCTAATATCAGGAAATTCCACTAATTCAATTGGAGTAAATCTTAATTTTTTAGGATCAAAAGTGATCCCGCCTACATTGACTTTGATTCCAAAACCATCTGCAGGTTTGAAAGCAATGACCTCCCAATTTTCGAAGACAGGAGCTTGTTCAACAAGTTCTTCTACTTTTCCAAAATTGGCAATAATTCCAGCGGCTGAGATGGTTAAAGATCGGATGGGACTACTTAATTTTCCTCCGATTTGAAAGGAAAGTTGAGGATGATATTCTTTCAGTTTGGCTTGAAGTTCCATGTACAAATCTTTGTCGTACACTTCTTTGACGGCATAAAATTTCTGCCTGTTTTCATCGAACCATGACCAAAAGTTTTCAGCTGTTATCATACTCAGTTTTTTAATAATAAATAAAACTGATATATGAGATTCATAAACCGTTCCAAATTGGGGAGGTTATAAAGTAGGGAGATTATTAATTATTAGGTTATTGAGTTATTTCACCAAATTTTTAATAACTCAAAAACTCAATAAGCTCCAAAATATCTTCGAATAAACCATTCTAAAATCAATAACCCTAAAAGTGTGAAAAATATCCATTTCAAATTAATCACAGATCGAGTTTTTGAAGTGGTGTAGATAACTGGTTTAATAGGGTTTTCAGTTAAGGTGGTTCCGATTGAAGCGATGTTATTTGGATAAACGAGAGAGCCGCCATATTTTTCACTTAGCAATTTTAAAACACCATGGTCTGCAGTTGTTTCGAAGCTTTCTAATTGAATTGGTTGAACGCTAAATTTGCCATTGTAAACTAATTGTTCGCCAGCATTATTTACTGTTCCTCGAAACTTATAATTTCCAACAGGGAAAACTTTATCACGTAAAATATATGATTTTCCAGATTTGCTGAAGGTGAAATTAAAATCTTTTCCTTCGCTATTCGTAATCGTCAAAGTTGCATCAGGATCGTTGATGAGCTCGTAACTTTGATTGTATAATTCAGCATCGAAATTGATTCCTTCGTTTTCGCTAAAAATATTCTTATCCAAACTGATTCGGAATTTTCGCTTGTCTTCTTTTAGAGTCAAATACTGAATACTTTTTCCTAATACTTCTTCGAAAATATCATGATTTTCATGTTGTAAAAAATCGAACAAACGCCATTTCCAAATTCCTTCTGCAGCCAAAACACCCGTCTTGATATTGTTTTGCTCACCAAAAAGTAGCAATGGTTTTTTAGTATCAATCTTTCCTATTTTCTGATAAAGAAGCACATGTGTATTCGCATTATCTTTAAAGTCTCCAAAAGGAGCCAACAAAGGAGCAAATTTTGGCAACTCATTTTTGACCTCATCGCTTATCGTAAATAATCCAAAGACAGGCGAGATAGTAGCTTGCACGTCGTCGGTATTTCGACCATCACCTGAGATATCAAGGATTGGTTGGATCTTACTAAAATTTCTCAAATCACTTTGACTTCCAACAATATACAAACGAGGAATTACTTTATCATTCATCGTAGCTATCAACCCCTGAGCTGAGTTAGTTTTGCTTGGCAGTTGATGCATGATGACAAAATCATAACTTGCCACATTCACTTTCATATTATTAATATAAGCGGTCGTGACTTCGTAATTTTTATTTTGAGAAATAGATTGTTTTATTGCTGTGAGATCAGGATGTGGAGAATTTGCAACAACCAAAATCTTTTGTCGAGCATCCAAAACATCAATAAAAATATCTTTAGAATTATTTACATTCGTCACTTCTCCTGCTACTGGATTGACGCTGATTCGATAACGTTGAACACCGCTAGAGTTAGCATCTAAGATGATTTCTTGGGTATTGAAAAAATCATTTTTATTAATCGAAATTGGAATTTGTTTGATTCGCGAACTTGCGCCATCTACGATTTTTGAAACAGTCAAATTCGTATTACTTCCTACACAATTTTTGGCAGCGATATCGATTTGGATACTGAACTTATCACCTAAGTAAGATATTTTATTGTGAAAAACTCGTTTGAGAATTAAGTCTTTTTTTGCAGTCGTATCACCAAGGGCAATTGAATAAATTGGAGCTGTTAATTTTGTTCCAGCATAAATTGGATTACTACCTTGATTATAAATTCCATCTGTAGCCAAGACAACTGCACCCAAATTTTGATTACTGTACAAGTCGTACATGTTTTTCAAAAAATCAGAAATATTACTCACTTTGTCATTGAATTGAAAATCAATTCCTTCCCGAACCGTTTCGCCAAAAGCATATTCTTTGACGTCATAATTTTCACTTAATTTGGTACTTAAATCTTTGAATGACTGTTGGTAAGTTTGTGCTTGCGTCTCGTCCATATCAGCTAAAACTGATTCCGATTGGTCTTGCGCCAAAACGATAACTGGCTTCTTGGTTTCCGAAATCATAGACTTCAATAGCGGCGATAATAGTAACATACTAATCAACGTCACGCTCAAAAATCGAATGACTCCAAGGATCCATTTTAGAGAATCTGAAGTTTCTTTAAAGGTTTTGTCTCGAAAATATAAAAGAGTGGCAACACTTAATCCTAAAATTGCGCAAAATAAAATGTACCAAGTGGGATATTGAAAAGTTAAATCTTCCAAGTTATTGTATAGTTAATGATGATTCTAATTATTGGTTTAACGATTTGATTATCAGTTAATTATAATTGTGAAAATAATATTTTTAGATTACTGACTACCTTTCTTATTTTTCATTGTCTTTAATAAAAAATCGTTCAAAGATACATTACGAAAATAAAGATGCAAAGTTTATTTATTTTTAACACATTATAAGTTCTTGTTCATAATTATATCACAGTTATTTCAATTTATTAATTCCTCCTTCTTCGTTAAAAAGCCTCGCCGATGCTGGGCATTGCCTACGTTTTTTGCCTCCAAGGAGAAAATAATAATCTCAAAATAACTTGTGAATAATTATGAACAAGAACTTATAAAAACTGTACACTAAAACTGTATTTTTTAATTAAGGTTTATATGAGAAATAGATTGATAAAAGCGATAGTGTTTTTAATGACATTATTTCAAGTGACATGTTGTTTGGCGCAAAAAGAAAATCAGAATTTTATTGATATTAAAGCTGTTGTTTTTGAGGAAAATAGCGATAAGATTTTAGCCTATGCTAATGTTTTTAACCAACAACAATTAAGAGGAACTGCTACGAACTTGGATGGATACTTTGAGTTGCCAAACAATCAAATTGGAGATACGATAATTGTTTCTTATTTGGGATATGAGGATGAAATATTGGTGGTTTCCAATGAAACTATTGTGGCAATCAAATTGACACCAAGTTCAGGAGTGTTAGAAGAAATAGTGGTGACCGCTGAGAGTGATTATTTATATGACATGATCGTAAAACTAAGAAGGAATAAGAAAACGAAATCGAGAAAAGCGAAAACTTATTTTTATTTAGAAACTTTACTTTTTGACGAACCGATTGAAGTTATCGAATCATACTACAATGGGAAATTTTCAAATTATGGTTTAAGTGAATTGGAAATGAAGAAAGGGAGAATAGGATTGAAACCAGTAAAAAACAGATATTTCAGTTCAACTGAATCTTCTCGAATTTTTTCGCTTCATGATTTTTTTTCAAAAAATAAAATATTTCCCGATAATCCTCTTGCCTTCAAAAAAAAGGAACTCAAGAAAAAATATTCATTGAAATTAAACCATACTTATTTGAATGAGGAGGAAAAGATTTTTGTAATTGATTTTTTTCCAAAGGTAAAAAACGACGAATTGTTTGGTGGTCGAATTTGGGTGGATCGAGATCGAAACAAGATTTTGAAAGTAAAGTTGAAAATCCAAAATTCGAAGGTTCATCCTTTTATTCCGATTGGTTATAACACTATTCAGTATGTGGATATGGAAATGACGAAATCATTTGAGGAAATCAATAATTCACCATTTATCAGTTCTATTGATTATAATTATAATGTTGTTTATCGAGACACGAGTGGAAATGAAATGAAAGCGACAACTAGAGCCTATTTAAATGCCTATGATTATAATAGTAATTTTAACTTGCCTAATTTTGAATTCACGAGACACTTACATGAAGATTATCGGAATATAACTGCCGCTGGTTACGATTCGATTTTTTGGAATAAATCAACTGAATTTAGATTCTATGATAGAATGTATGAAGTGGAAAAGTTTATCAAAGAAAACTATATCGATAATAATTTACTTTTTCCAAAAAGAAAATCCTTAGATAAGCAGCAATTAGAATTTCCATATATTATGTGGGATGAGAACCGATTTGAAATGAATCAAGTGACGACCGATATTATTGAAAAATCAAAAAGGACCAAAGCATTTGAAAGTGATCGGTATAATTTGAATGTGAAATTATATTGTGATATTAATTATGTTCAAGATTCAATGATATATCGATTGGCAACAATTTTAGATCCAGTTGGTAGTTATTATCATTTTCAAATTACCGACCTTGATCGTGCATTTATGAATATGTATTTCGATTTGATGGAGATTCAAAAACGAAAATTTGAATCTGAGTTATCAAAAATGCAACATCCTTCGCTAGAATTGGTTAATAATTTGTACGGAAAGCATTTAGACGAATTTAAAACTGAAAGTAAATTATTCGTTTCTGAAACAAACAAAGGAAGGAATTGGGATAAAATGGAATGGTGGAATAAGCATATTTTGAAAGCATTAAATATTGATAATTTGAAAACACTCAATTTATCAAGTACTAAATAAAGCATAATAGTGAGCGACTTTACGTCGTTTTATTTCAATAAAAGTTATGATGATCTAGTCAAAAGAAAATTAAATTTCATGAAAAAATTACTTACTCTAGCAATCTTCTTTTTTATCGCATTGCAAATGCAGGCAGCCTATATGGTTTTGCCGATGGATGAAAAACAAAAAAATCATCTCAAAGCTTACGGAATTACCTACTGGGTGATCGATAATGGTGCCGAAGCATTTTGGTTATTGAATTATCGAGGTGGAAGTTTTGCCTTTCGACACAATGTTATTTTTGAGAAAGAATGTAAAACTCGAAACGTTTCTTTCGAAGTAATTCCTGATGCAGCTTTTGCAAAAATCCAAAGAGAAATTTCTAATCCAGAAGTTAATCAAGATGTAATCAAATTGGAAGTTGCTCCAAAGATTGCAGTTTACACACCTGAGTTTAATGCGAGAGGGGAGCGGTTACAACCTTGGGATGATGCGGTGACTTTGGTTTTGGCCTATGCTGAAATTCCGTATGAGACTGTTTATGATCCAGAAGTATTGGATAATAAATTGGCAGAGTTTGATTGGCTGCATTTGCACCATGAAGATTTCACCGGTCAATATGGGAAATTTTATAGGATGTACCATAGCTATCCCTGGTATAAAGAAAATGTCAGGCAGATGGAAGAAATGGCGAAACGTCTCGGTCATTCAAAAGTTTCTCAAATGAAATTAGACGTAGCAAAACGAGTAAAAGAATTTGTTGGAGGTGGTGGGTTTATGTTTGCGATGTGCTCGGCGACGGATACTTACGATATTGCTTTGGCGGCAGAAGGGGTTGATATTTGTGATTATATGTATGATGGAGATGGTCCTGATCCGAATGCTCAGAGTAAGTTAGATTACTCCAAAACTTTTGCTTTCAAGGATTTCAAATTAGTGAAAGATCCATTTGAATATGAGTATTCTCAAATCGATAACTATAAAGGTCGAAATGTACAGGCAAAACAAGATTACTTTAATCTGTTTGATTTTTCTGCAAAGTGGGATCCTGTTCCAACCATGTTGACTCAAAATCATACGCGAACTGTTAAAGGTTTTATGGGGCAAACGACTGCTTACCGAAAAAAATATATCAAATCCGATGTGCTCATTTTAGGAGAAAATAAACCTGCGAGCGAAGTACGATATATTCATGGAACTTATGGAAAAGGAACTTGGAGTTTTTACGGTGGACATGATCCAGAAGATTATCGTCACTATGTAGAAGATCCAGAAACAGATTTGAATTTACATCCAAACTCTCCTGGGTATCGATTGATTTTGAATAATGTATTGTTTCCAGCAGCTAAGAAGAAAAAGAAGAAGACCTAATTAGAAATAGCTGTTTAGTTAAAAAAATCCGAACCATCGATAAAACGATGGTTCGGATTTTTTTTGGAAAAAAGTGAATTCTGAATTTAAAAATTCTACGAGTTTTCAATCGTTTATATACGAATTAACTTTATTTGATTCATCATTTTATTTTTTGAATTAAAATTGCTTCCTTTCAAAATAATAAAAGATAAAACAACCGAATCATGAAAACAATTATTCAACTCGTCGGATTTCTTTTTATTATTGGGGGGATAGTCTTACTTATTTCTCCTGATCTTTTTTATGATTGGATAGAGGATAATTTAGCAACAAAATCTCTTTATTTTTTTGCTATAATATTCAGATTAGCCTTTGGAACTTTATTGCTGATGGCAGCCAATGAATCTAATTATCCAATCACTTTCAAGGTGTTAGGATCTATAACCATAATTGCTGCATTAACCTTTATTGGAATTGGCCATGAAAGTTTTCAAAAATTTTTATCTGAAATTTTTTTTAAATTCAAACCTTATGCTCCGGTTACAGGATTAATAGTCCTTTTAGTTGGGGGCTTTTTGATTTATGCATTTAAGAAGAAGATGAAATAATCAAAATCTAAGTTGTAAAAGATAAAAAAGAGGACACTTAATTTATCCACTATAAATAGAAAAGTAATTTTTTTTACCTTAGTCAAAAAAAAAGAATGAGAAAGCTCCTTACCCTCTTCCTCCTGACATGGATATTTCCATTGTTGGGTCAAGTTCCTATCAATATTGCCATCATAAATGACGATGCTCCTAATAATGAATTGGAATTTCAATATGAAAAAAATCTTCGAAATGAAATTCTATTATTGCTTCAGCATCGATATGAAGTTAACATTAATCAATACTATGGTTCTCGAAATAATAATGATATATCAGAAGCTTTTACTAAGGCATATACTGAGAATGATATCATTATCGCACTTGGAACCATAACTTCAACTTTTGCGATAAGTTTAAAAGAGTACCCTAAACCTACAATTGGTTCTTTGGTACTAGATGCACAGTTGCAAGGTCTTCAAAAGACGGCAGAAGGTACATCTGGGATTGACAATTTTACCTACATCGAATCTCCTTTTGATATGAAGCGAGATCTGAATCTGCTTTATGAAATTTTTCCTTTCGACCATTTGGAAGTAATGACTGAAAAAGGTGCAATTGGCGAATCTCCTTTTATCAAACAACTTTTTGCGAATTATCTTAAAGGGAAAAATGTAACGGTTGACCATATTCTTTATAGTGATAATGTTGAAGAACATTTTATTGATATGGGAGAAAAAAAGGTAGCAGTTTATGCACTCCCGTATCTTGGAAAAGATACTAATAGAGTAGAAGATATTTTCCAAGTTATCAATGAAAATAAAGTGCCTTCAGCAGCTCTTTTTGGAGAAGAATACATAGCTGGTGGAGCTTTTACAGGTTATGAAACAGACAATAACCTTCAAAAAATACCACGTAGAATTGCATTAACTATAATGAAAATAGTAGAAGGAGAATCTGCTGCTGATATTTCTGTAGAAATGCAAACCTTTTCCGATAACCTAGTTATTAATATGGAAACGGCTCGCCAAATTGGTATCTATCCTAGTTTTGATATCATGTCAAATGCTACTTTGATTAACCTCGATAATATTAGTACAGATAATAAATTGACTTTGCAAAAAGCAATTGCTTTAGGACTTCAAAGTAATTTAGATATTAAAATAGAACAGGCTGATGTAAGTATTGCAGATACCGAAATAGGAATAGCCAAAGCTGATTTGTTACCTCAAATTGATGCATCAACAAGTATTTCAGTAACGGATGAATTAACTGCTTTTTCTAGACAAGGTGCACAAGGTCGAGGTAATTGGATTTTAAGTGGAAATCTTTCTCAGGTTGTTTTTGCAGAGCCTATTTTAGCAAATGTTGCTATTCAAAAAATGCTCAAAGAGAGTGAAGAAAAACAATTATTACAAACTCAATTGGATGTAGTAATTGATGTAACTAATGCATACATGAATATTTTATTTGCAAAAAGTAATCTAGATATTCAACAGCAAAATGTAGAGCGTAATAAAGAAAACTATGATATCTCGAAAGCTAAAGAAGCAATTGGGTATTCTGGAGCTTCAGATATCAATCGATGGGAGGCTGAGTTAGCCAATTCAAATATTGAACTTAACAATGCTTTTGCAGGTTTGCGGCAGGCCAAATTTCAACTGAATCAATTACTTAATCGACCGATCAATGAACCTATTGATATTGCTGAAGCGACAATAGAAGAATCTGCATTAATTTTTGCTGATGAAAGAATGGTATTCATTGATGACTATGGAAGCTTGGATAAGTTTTCTAACTTTTTAGTGGATTATGCTAAAGATAATTTACCAGAGTTAGCTCAAATTGATTTGGGATTAAAAGTGCAAGAAAGATTGCAGTTGTCAAGGGAACGAGCGATGTATTTACCCTCAGTAGCAATGAGTGGTTCTGCCAATAGGATACTTGGCCGAGTTGAGATTCCTGAGGGTTTACCTGAGGTAGACAAAGCAACTACTTGGGATATTGGATTGGGAGTTTCTTATCCTATTTTTCAAGGAAATAATCGTAGGAAATTGATAGAACAATCTAAGTTAAGTGTGATCCAATTACAATCCACTAGAAAGAATACAGAGAACCAATTAGAATTATTGATTAGAGTGAACCTAGAAAATGTAGGAGCCTCATTTTCTAGAATGAGTTTATCACAAAAAGCTGCTAATGCTTCTCGAAAAAATTATGCAATTGTTCAAGATGCTTATTCTGCTGGTCAAACAAATATCACCACTTTGATAGATGCTCAAAATAATGCACTTGCCACAGAACTTCAAGCGACGAATGCAGTTTACACCTTCATTCAAGATTTCTTGAATTTGGAGCGATCAATTGGATACTATAATTTCTTAGCGACACCTGCTGAGAAAAATGATTTTTTCCAAAAAATTCAACTTTACTTTAATCAAAAATAAAAAACCGGGATAGACCTAACTTTCTAAGTTAAAAAAAGGAAAAGAAATTTTTCCCATCTAATCATCCAACAAAACATTTACGAATGAGAAATTTTAAAATAATTTATATTGGAGTTTTAGCACTCACTACTTTCCTTTTGATAAGCTGCGGTGAGAAAAAAAAGGCTGTAGTTGTAGAGTCAATTCGACCAGTCAAATTTGGCAAAGTAATGATGAGTGGAGATGCATTGAGTGAAACTTTTTCAGGTTCGGCACAATCAAGCAAGGAATCTAAAATGAGTTTTAAGGTAAGTGGAACACTTACCAAGTTAAATGTAAAAGTGGGGGATATGGTTCGTAAGGGCCAACTCATTGCGAAAGTAGATCAGACAGATTATTCTGTTCAATATCAACAATCATTAGCCAATAACAAATCTTCTGAAACTCAAATTAAGAGTGCTCAGTCACAACTCACCAATAGCAAAGCAACCTATCAACGGATTGAAAAATTATACGAAAATAATAGTGTTTCAATTAGTGAATTCGAACAAGCAAAATCTGCACTTGAATTAGCAGAAGCATCTTATAGTGCTGCTTTGGCTCAAGCGAATGCTTCTGAAAAACAAGTAGAGTCTGCTCAAAATCAAGTTCGATACTCCACGTTGGTTGCACCATTTTCGGGAGTGATCACAGCTGTGATGGTGGAGGAAAATGAGTTGGTTGGTTCGGGGACTCCAGTTGCTACAATTAGTGCGATGGGCGATCCAGAAATATCTGTTGGGATTCCAGAAGTTTTTATTTCTAAAGTCAAAAGAAATCAGATGGTTGACATTGTTTTTTCTTCCATGCCCAATCAAGTTTTTTCTGGAAAAATATATGAAGTTGGATTTAGTTCTCAAGGAGGTTCAACATATCCAGTTACCGTAAGAATTATAAAACCTACAGAAGACATTCGCCCTGGCATGGTGGCAGATGTTCGATTTAGTTTTAGTTCAGGAGAAAAAGATGCTCAAAAAATGGTGACTCCGATTGCTTCAGTAGGAGAAGATAGTAATGGTCATTTTGTTTTTGGTTTGACCCAAGAAGGAGAGAATTATTTAGTCAAAAAGAAAAAAATTCAAATTGGAGAATTAACGACTGCCGGTTTTGAAATCAAATCTGGTTTAACCAATGGTGAATTGGTTGCAACAGCTGGATTGAACACTTTGCTTGATGGAATGAAAGTGAGATTATTAGAAAACTAGATTTTAAAGCCAAGACTAAAAACAAACGAAATGAATTTAACCAAATTTGCATTAGATAATACCAGGGTTACAATGATGGTTCTTTTTGTAATCCTCATTATGGGAGTCACTTCTTATAATAATTTGTCCCGTGATAGTATGCCTCCCTTTACTATTCGAATAGCCACAGTTGTGACTCAATTTCCGGGTGCTTCTCCAGAACGGGTAGAACAATTAATTACTAAACAAATAGAGGAAGTTGCTCAAGAACTTCCGGAGTTGGATGATGTAACAAGCGAAAGTAGAACTGGATTATCTATCGTAACGGTAAGCTTGAAACCTGATATTCAAAAAAAGGATCTTCAACCAGTTTGGGATAAGTTAAGAAGAAAAGTCAATGCACTTCAAGATAAATTACCAGATGGTTCTCGTCCTCCAAATATTAATGATGATGGATTTGGAACTGTCTATGGAGTCATGTTAGGATTGACTGGTGATGGTTTTACAAATGCTGAACTCAAAGATGAAGCAGAACATATTAGAGATGATATTGTCAAAATGGATGACGCTGCTGAAGTAGAACTCAAAGGTGTTTTAGAAGAACAAATTTATGTGGAGTTTGATAATGCTCGATTAGCAGAATTAGGATTGTCTTCTGGAATGCTGCAAAATTTTATTGCAACGACCAACATCGTTTTCTCTGGTGGACAGATAGGTTTAGGAGAAGAACGAATTGCTCTAGAACCAACAGGTAATTTTGAATCGATTAATGATTTGAAAAAAACCATTTTGACTTTGCCTAATGGAAGTAAAATCGAATTAGGGAATATTGCAAATATTACCCGAACGTATAAATCACCTGCTGAAAAATTAGTTCGAATCAATGGACAAGAAGGGATAGCCATTGCTGTTTCCTTAAAAGATGGAGCTAACATTATTCGCCTTGGAAAACTCTTGGATGAAAAAGTGATGCAATATAATAGTAACCTTCCAATAGGAATGCACATAGGAAGAATGGCAGCGCAGGATCATTATGTGGATCAAAAAATTTCAGATTTTTTGAGTAATGTTTTCCAATCAGTTGGAATTGTATTAGTTGTCATGTTATTATTTTTAGGGTTTAGAACAGGACTTGTTGTCGCAAGTTTAATTCCCATGGCAATGATTATGACACTATGGTTAATGGATATTGCTGATGTTGGATTAAACCAAGTTTCTTTAGCTGCCTTGATTATGGCATTAGGACTATTGGTGGATAATGCCATCGTAGTATCCGAAGCCATGATGGTAAAAATGGAAGAAGGCGAAACTCCATTTAAAGCAGCCATTGCCGCCTGTGGTGAATTAATGATTCCCTTATTAGTTTCTTCTTTGACTACATCTGCAGCATTCCTTGCTTTTTATTTAGCAGAAAATACGATGGGAGAAATTATGGGGCCACTTTTCGTAGTGATAAGTTTAGCCTTATTATCTTCTTGGTTATTGGCAATGACTATGATTCCATTTTTAGGAAATAGATTTATTAGAGTGGATAAAAAAGATGCAGATGCCGAGGAAACTGGGATCTTTGCCCGACTCAATGCCATGTATAAAAACTTGATTGAAGGAGCCTTGAAATATCCTTTAATGACAGTAGGAGTTATCGTTGCCATGTTCTTTGGAAGCCTTTCTCTTTTTGGCAGTTTACCATTTATCTTCTTTCCAGATAGTGATCGGAACTTGATTACGTTGGACATGAATTTACCACTAGGTACCAAAATCGAACGAACCCAAGAAGTAGTAGCTTCTATTGAAAAATACATCCAAGAAGAATTATTAACCGATGAAAACCGAACAACAGGCATTGCTGATTGGTCATCTTTTATTGGTGAAGGGCCTTCCTCTTATGATCAAGGATACCAACCAGGTCAAGCTAATTCTGGCTATGCACATATGTTGTTGAATACCTCTTCTTTTGAAGATAATAACTTTGTTGTTCAAAAATTAGATAAGTTCTGTTTAGAAAATTTCCCAAATGCTACCACGACAATTGGTCCATTGGCAGGTGGAGGTGGAGGAGGTTCAGATGTTGAAATCAAAGTAATCGGGAACTCTCCTCAAGAATTATATCGCATTAGCGAACAGATTAAGCAGAAGATGAATAGCATAGCTGGAACAAAAAATATTAACGATAATTGGGGATCAAAAATTAAGAAATTGATCGTAGACATTGATCCTAATAAAGGGAATCGTGCAGGATTAAACAATCAAGACATTGCGATCTCGCTACAAACTGCTTTGAATGGTTCCAACGCAGGTTCGTTTAGAGAAGGAGATGATAACATTCCAATTGTGATGAGAAACAAAGGAAGTGAGCAATTAGATGTTCATGATTTGGATGGAGTTAATATAGTTGCTCAATCATCAGGACAAAATGTTCCCTTGGTTCAAGTTGCAGAAATAGAACCTGATTGGCAATATCCAAAAGTACTGCGTAGAAATTTATTTAGAAGTATGACGACGAGTTGCGATGCCATGGATGGATTTACAGCAAGAGACCTGACAGATGAAATTATTCCTTGGTTAGCCGAAGAATCTAAAAATTGGGCACCAGGTTTTACTTATACATTAGGAGGTGAATCGGAGCAAAGTGGAGAAGCTATGGGAGCAGTTATCAATAAATTGCCGCTTGCAGGATTTATCATTTTGTTGTTATTGGTTTTACAATTTAATTCTTTTAGAAAAACCTTTATCGTTTTATCTACCATTCCTTTGGGGATTATTGGAGTTATTTTAGGATTGGTGGTATTCCGTTCCTCTTTTGGATTTATGGCATTTTTGGGAGTAATCTCTTTAGCTGGGATTGTTATTAATAATGCAATTGTATTGTTAGATAGAATAAAAATTGAAATAGATGAATTAGGGAAATCTCCTTATGAAGGAATTATTGCTGCCGCACAACAAAGGTTCCGACCAATCTTATTAACTACATTTACAACGACCTTAGGTTTAATTCCTCTTTATTTAGGAGGAGGTGCGATGTGGGAACCAATGGCAATTTCGATTATGATAGGGTTACTTTTTGCCACCGTAATTACATTGTTATTTGTTCCGGTGATGTATAAGTTATTATTTAAAATTAAAGCTCCTATAACTCAGGAGTCAGAATAATCTAAATAAAAAATAGTAATTCGAAAGCATAAGACAACCTCTAAAATACTTATCTCATCTAACTATGTTGAGGTAAGTATTTTTTTGATTAGTAAGAATTATTTCCATTGAAAGTGAGATTGAGATCAATTGCAAATAAGCTTTTTTGTTAAGAAACAATGTGATGAATATTCCAATTGCTAAACGAGAAAAAGTAAAAAGTTGAATTTATGTATTCAATCAGGAGTTCGTTTTTAAAAAATATAAAAATAGTTTCTGACGTTTAATCCCTATTCCGTTTTTCAAAAAAAATAAAAATGATGTTCAAAAACTTGCTTCTTTTTACCATCCTTTTAACAACTTCATTTTGTACTAATAATTCAACTAAAGCCGAGAATAATAAACCTGCGGCGGAAATACCTACAATCAATGAAACTCCTGCTGTTCCTACATCTTCACCTTCTTCTTCCAATATCGAAGCCGAAAAAGAAGAAATCATTGAAGATGAAAATGCAAGAGAATTATTACAACTCGTCAATCAACTTCGAAAGGAAGGGTGTCGATGCGGTAGAAAAAGAATGAAACCTGTTTCCCCTCTCAAAATGAATAGATTATTAAATCGAGCAGCTCGAAGTCACGCTAATGATATGGCTAGAAATGACTTCTTCGAACATCGAGGATCGAATGGAAGTAGCATCAGCGATCGAATTGCTCAAGCAGGTTATAATTGGCAAGCCGTTGGGGAAAATATATTTTGGGGAAGAGTTGGAATTAAAGAAGTATTTGAAGGTTGGAGAGATAGCCCAGGTCATTGCAAAAATATGATGAGTAAAGATTTTAGAGAAATGGGATTTGCCAAAGTTGGAATTTATTGGGTACAAGAGTTTGGGAAAACTTTTTAAAATAAATAAAGATATAATTCAAAACTGTCTATTAGTCCTTCCAGATTTTTAAAATCTGGAAGGACTTTTTTGATGGAAAAATTCTTATATTTCTTTTTTTAATAAACAACTCTTAACGTTATGTTTGAACCAATTGAATCACTCAAAGATTTAAGTAAATTTTTACCTTTCTTCTTTGCTGTCTTATCTGTAGTTGGAGTTTATTATTTCGCCAAATTAATCATAGACCGACAAGCCAAGGGGAAAACGGATTGGGGAATTATTCGTTCCATCATTTTATTTGGAATATTGCTCTTCGGAGTTATTGCGGTGATTCTTTTACTGCCTTGGACTACTGATACTCGGGGGCAAATTACCAACTTAATTGGAATTGTTATCTCGGCAGTTTTGGCTTTGAGTTCTGCCACTTTTATTGGAAATGGATTAGCAGGAGTGATGTTACGAGCAATCAATAATTTTAAACCAGGAGATTTTATTCAAGTCAATGAGCATTTTGGAAGGATTACTGAGCGAGGACTTTTTCATACTGAAATACAAACGGAGTCGAGAGATTTGACCACTTTACCTAATTTATTTTTGACGACTAATCCAGTTAAAGTAATTCGATTATCTGGAACATTTATTACTGGAGTATGCTCGTTGGGTTACGATGTCAATCGACAAAAAATTGAAAAGGCATTGTTGGATGCTGCTAATCGAGCAGGCTTAAAAGATGCTTTTGTTCGAGTAAAAGAGTTGGGGGATTATTCCGTTGTGTATACTGTAACTGGATTGGTGGAAAAAATCAAAACAGTTTTGAGTTCTCAGTCTCGTTTAAATGCTATGATTTTGGATGCTCTGCATGATGCGAATATTGAAATAGTTTCACCTTCATTTATGAATCAGAGGCAAGTGGGTGGAGCCGTTTTTATTCCCAAAAAAGTAAAAAAGAAAAACCAACTAGAACTTACTCAATTACCCGAATCAAAAATATTTGACAAAGCTGATGAAGCCGAATTCATTGAAAAAAGAAAAGTAACACTCGCTGAAATAGAAGACAAACTAAAGCGATACAATGAAGAATTGAAAAACTGTACAGACGATGATAAAAAAGAAGAGTTGAAGAAAAATATCGAAAAGTGCATTTTGATAAAAACTAAAATGGTCGAAAATATTGAAAGCAAAGTTGATGATTTGACTTCGAAGAAGTAGAATGGTTTAGGTTTTGAAAATATCATTTTTAGGCTTACACTTTTTTTGAGTAAAAAGAGAAGTTGTAGTCAATAAGAAATAACTCATGATTTTAGAACATAAAAAAATAGAGATTGATCAGAAAATTGTATTTGAAACAATCATTTGCAATTCTGAAACTACTTTCAATTTTCAATTGAATGATGAAGCCTATTTTATTTATGTCAACCATGGGTATCATATAGCTATTTCTCCAAATGATGTAGTTGAAGTTCCAGAAGGGAACTTAGGAATAGCTGTTGGAAAGTCTCTTATTCTAAAGGCTTACCCTAATCAGGAAAGCCAACATTATCAAGTGCTTATAATTCATATCAACAGAGAGTTTGTTGCAAAGACTTTCGTAAACAAATTTCCAGATATTAGCACATCTTTGGACAATGAGTTTAGCAAGGATATGTTTACCGGTAAACCATGTGTAGTTTCTAGGAATTATGTGGAAGGAATTATGCACTATTTTTATAACCAACATGTGGTTACTGACGAAATTGTTGAACTAAAAATTAAAGAAATTTTATTACTTCTATTGAGTAGTAAGAAAGCCGATGAAGTAACACTTTTATTAGAACATTTTGTCAACAAAAGGACAGCTAATTTTAAGAAAGTTATAGAAACTCATCTGATGAGCGATATTTCCTTAGAGGAGCTTTCACAATTGTGTAATATGAGTCTTTCCACTTTTAAAAGACATTTCAAGAAGATTTATGAAACCACTCCAAATGAATATCTATTCAATAAACGTTTGGAGCATTCAAAGAAGCTATTAGCTACTTCAGAATATTCTATAGATGATGTTGCTATATATTCAGGATTTAAAACCACCTCCCATTTTTCCAGAAAATTCAAAGAAAAATACAACATACCTCCTTCTCAATACAAATTGACCTTGTCAGATAAATAACAGAACCTTCCAGAAAAGTACTTGCTTCCAATTCAATTTATCTTTGTTGTATCACAAATCAAATAAATTTAATTATGGAAGACAAGAAAACATTTTTAATTATCACGGCAATTGTAAACAAGCAAAATATTGCCGAATTAGCCGAATATTTAGGTAGTGTTATGAAAATTTTTGGTCAGAGTGGTGGGAAGCCAGTTGGGCGATACAAAACGATTAATGCTTTGGTAGGCGAAGAATCTCCCGAAATGATGGCTGTTATTGAATTTGACAATCCTGGATCTATAGAGGATATGGTGAGGGGAGAAGCATTCAATGATTTAGCAGAACAGAGATCAAGAGTGTTCACTAAATTGAATATGATCATCAGCCAAAATATGTAGTACCATGAAAAATATAATATTATATTTTGTTTTTCTATTCACGCTATTAATCTATTCAAGTTGTAATTCAGAGGAGCATCAAACTGAACAACAGTCCTACTTGGTAATCAATGCCATTATAAATAAGGAAAACAAATCAGAATTGTCTGAATATTTAGATAAAACCTTGCAAGTGTTTAAGACAAATGGTGGAAAACCGATCGGAAAATACAAAGCGGTGGGAAATTTGGGAGGGGAAGACTCTCCCGAAATGATAGCGATAATAGCTTTTCCTAATGATCAAAAGATTAAGGAAATGATTAATAGTAAAGACTTCGAAAATCTAGGTGAACTTCGATCCAGAGTTTTTGATAAACTGAACCTTGTATTATGTTCAGAATTATAATGAATCACTAAAGTTGTAGTAATGGCACTTAATGAAGAATTTAAAAAATTTGTCCTTGATCAACTTCAAGGCATTGGTGAATTTGAAACTAAAAAGATGTTTGGTGGGTTAGCTCTTTTGAGTCAAGGGAAGGCATTCGCTAAAATAAAGCACGACAAAGTTTGGCTTAAAGTGGATGATAGCAATCTAACTAATTTTAAAAAGTTTGACATGAGCCAGTATTCTTACGGTAAAGACAATTCCCGAAAACTGAATTTCTATGAAACGCCAATTGATATACTAGAAGATAGAGACAAGCTGAAAGATTGGGTTCAAAAATCAATTGAAATAGCCACGAAAAAATAATGAAATGAAAAAACTAAAATCTTAATTCTCCTTCATTTCAATTGTTTTTTTCTTCCTGCTCAAAATGGAGTTTTAGGTTACTTAAATCTTGAAAATGGTGATAATTGGAAACCAGAAATTTCACTTTACTAAGTTGATATGAATGGGGAACAGCAAAAAGTAATTAGTGATCTTTTGGGAAAAGCGACAATACTTCAGTCGGGTAAATTCAATAGTGATGAAACGAAAAACATTCTTTCTGAAAAAATACCTAGTGGTGTTTATTGGATTGAGGTTGAAAACGAGAAGAGTATAGAAACTACTAGATTTATGAAAATCTGAGTTTAATTTTGGGATTAAAAAAAGAAAACCTGAAAATCATTAATTTTGATTTTCAGGTTTTTCTATTTTAGAAAATTCTAAAGGGTGATTTATGAAATCGAATGATCATATAATTCACTCGCTTCTTTCTCTTTAAAACTTTGTACCAACTTCAAAGCATCAGGAACCACATCACTACAAATTACAATGAGTGATCCTGGAACCGCATTGGTAATCGCATGAGTGATCGCTTCTTCCTCTCTTTGAATAATCGTTATCTTTTTATTTGGATCATGTTTTTTAATTCCGCTAGAAAGCATATCGATTAATTCTTCTTCCGTTCTTCCTCGAAGATTTTTGTCTTGTCTGATGATGATTTCATCAAACATGATGGCAGCCATTTTTCCCATTCCTTCATTATCTTCTTGTCTTCGATCACCGATACCTGCAATGATTCCGACCTTTGGTTTTCCATCTAAGTTTTCAATGAAATTATGGAGAGCTTCCATACCTGCTTCGTTATGGGCATAGTCAAGAAGTACAGAGAAGTTTTTAAATTTAAAAAGATTCAATCTTCCAGGAGTTTGTGCTGGAGAAGGAATGAATGATTCAATCGACATTTTAATATCTCTTAAATCAAAGCCTCGTATAAATCCAGTTAATACAGCAGGGAGAACATTTTGAATCATGAATCTAGCTTTACCACCAAAAGTCAATGGAATATTTACCACCTTAGCAACTCTCATTTTCCAAGTTCCTTTGCAGATAGTTACAAACCCATGCTCATAAATGGCAGAAAGCCCATTTCGTTCCGCATGTCTTTTGATGCGTTCATTATTTTCGTCCATGGAAAATAAGGCGACATTACATTCTAGATTTTTTCGCATATCATAAACCAAATCGTCATCTGCATTAAGGATAGCGTAACCATCAGCCATTACTGTTTCAGGAACAACTCCTTTAAGTCTTGCCATTTGTTCTACGGTATTGATTCCTCTTAACCCTAAATGGTCAGGTGCAATGTTAGTAACGATAGCAATATCACATTTTTTAAATCCGAGACCTGCTCGAAGTAATCCACCTCTTGCCGTTTCCAAAACTGCAAAGTCAATCGTCGGATCTTTCAAAACAAATTCAGCACTCACCGGTCCAGTACAATCGCCTTTGTCCAACATGTGATTTTGAATATAAATACCATCCGAAGTAGTGTATCCAACTTTATGTCCCATCATTTTTACCATGTGGGCAATTAGTCTAGTTGTGGTAGTTTTTCCATTGGTACCGGTGATAGCAACGATTGGAATTCTGGCAGTCGATCCATGCGGGTAAAGCATATCCATGACATGAGCAGCTACGTTTCGAGGTAAGCCTTCGGTAGGAGCGAGGTGCATTCTGAATCCAGGACCAGCGTTCACTTCAAGGACTGCTCCACCTGTTTCAGAAACTGGTTTTGAAATATCAGTTGTCATCAAATCAATTCCACAAATATTCAAACCGATCACTCTAGAAATTCGCTCCGCCATGAAAATGTTTTCAGGATGAACGATATCTGTTACATCTGTAGCAGTACCTCCTGTACTTAGGTTGGCTGTATCTTTCAGATTGACAATTTCTCCATCTTTAATAACAGTATCTAAATCGTATCCTTTTTCTTTTAAAATGTTAGTGGTCATCTCATTGACAGTAATCATTGTCAATACTTTTTCATGACCATAACCTCTTCTTGGATCTTTGTTTACTTCATCAATCAACTCTTGGATAGTTGATTTTCCATTACCGATGACATGAGCAGGAGTTCTCTTTGCCGCGGCCACTAATTTATAATCAATCACCAATAATCTATAATCATCACCAATGATATATTTTTCTACAATCACACTTCGAGATACTTCTTTGGCAGCTTTGAATCCTTCTAATGCTTCTTCCCAATTTTGGATATTGATCGTGATTCCTCTTCCATGGTTTCCGTTGATAGGTTTGATTACGAGAGGATAACCATAATCTTCTACTGTTTCTCGTAATCCTCTTTCCGTTCTAATTATATCTCCTTCAGGAACAGCAATGTTAGCTTCCTTCAGCAAGTGTTTTGTATCTTCTTTATCGCAGGCAATTTCGACACCGATGCTACTAGTATCACTTGAGACGGTTGCTTGAATTCTTTTTTGATTAATACCATAACCGATCTGGCAAAGAGAATATTTATTTAATCTTATCCAAGGCATCCCTCGGTTGACTGCTTCTTGAATGATGGAACCTGTACTTGGGCCTAATCTTTCAGCTTCTCGAATTTCTCTCATTTCTCGAATATCATCTTCCAAGTCATATTCTCTCCCTTCTGATAAAGCTTCCGCAATTCTGACAGACGCTTTTGCTGCATATCTTCCTACTTTCTCTTCGAGGTAACTAAACACTACACTATAGACGCCTTCTTTTCCATATCCCCTTGTCCGCCCAAATCCAACTTCCATATCTGCTAAACTTTGGATTTCCAAAGCAATATGTTCGATGACATGACCCATCCAAGTTCCTTCTTGGACTCTTTGAAAAAATCCACCAGGAGTTCCTACAGAGCAACGATGCTCATACATTCCAGGAAACATTTTTTTTAAATTTTCATAAAATCCCTCAATTTTATTGGTAGGCTTTTGTTCATATTCTTCAAGGTCTAAAGTCATGACAATTAATTTGTGTCTTCTGATAGACCAATAGTTTGGACCTCGCATGGCGCGGATTTCTAAAATTCTCATATGATGTAGGTTTAACGTTTTTAAAAATATTTCTAAACTTAAAATAAATTTTTCGCATAGTTTCTAATGTTTATTGATTTATTTTGCAGAAAAATAAAAATAATAGAACATGGCAAAAAGAGGAATACTAATTCCAATAGGTGGAAATGAAGATAAAGGACCAGAAGTCAATGAAGTATACTCACTTGATTTCGTAAAAGAAGGTATTTTGAGTAGAGTGGTGAGAGAGAGTGGAGGAGTGAATGCAAAAATTCTTGTGATTCCTACTGCTTCTCGCATTCCCGTAGAAGTCGGAGGAAACTACATGAAAGCTTTTGGAGGATTAGGATGTACTGATGTGACTGTTTTAAATATTACAGAAAGAGCACATGCAGAAAAAAAGGAATGGCTTCAATTAATGGAAGAAGCTGAGTGTGTGATGTTTTCTGGTGGCGATCAATCAAGAATTGTAGACATCATCGGTGGTTCTCCAATGCATGAGATTTTGACTCGACGATTTGAAAATGATGGACTAGTAATAGCTGGAACAAGTGCTGGAGCAATGGCCATGTCAACGGAAATGGTTTCAGGAGGAAGTAGCACAGAAGCTTTATTCAAAGGAGCAGTTGATATGCGAGATGGGATGAATTTTATTCCTGAGTTAATTATTGATACTCATTTTATAAAAAGAGGAAGATTTGGAAGAATGGCTGAAGCAGTTGCGAGACATCCTCATCTGTTAGGAATTGGATTGGCAGAAGATACGGGGTTAGTCATTACGGATTCTAATCACTTTACGGTTATTGGTTCAGGTATGGCGATCATTTTTGATCCAAGTGATTTGACACATAATAATGAAGAGATTTTACCTGAAGGAACACCAATGACGATGGCAAATTTAAGGGTACATGTATTGGCAAATAGTGATACATTTACTATTGATAAAAAAGAAATTCATGTGTTGCCGATCGATGCGGATTTTGAATAACGATAATGATATGTGATAGATTGATGGGATGAATTCGTATATTCAATAAGCGGTGTCAAGTTGATTAATATTTTATAATGTTACCAAAACATGAGTCATCCCGAATTTTTGTTTTTTCAAAAATTCGGGATTCTTTTTATATAACGTACCTAAAGGCACGTTTCGAAATAATGAGGCTGGATATTTCTACCAATATTAAGTCCCTAACGGGACTCTAAGTTCGAAATCGTCCCATTAGGGACTTAATATTGGTAGAAAAAAATTAAATGTGAATTCAATTTGTGCCTTTAGGTACAAAATATAAAATTCGGGATGACTCATGTTTTGTGATTAAGATGTTAGGTAGATATTATTTTGACCTTGGGTTCATTTTTTTGGCACGTTCAAGTACCGCAGAATAGAAAATTACCAATTCATCTAGGTTCTCTTTTGTTGGGTTATCTAGGGTCTTTTCGAGAAGAGGAAAAAGAGAAAAATCAAAATTGTGTTCCTCAAGAATAGATTTATTTTCTTTGATGATTTGTTCAAGTGACTTACCTTGAAAATCAATTTTTAATTGATCATTTAAAGATGCAACTGTTGTTTGGTTGCTTTGTAAATTAGCTATAGCAGAGTTGGTTTCATAAAGAATAGGATCATAGTTTTTATTAGTTTCTGCAATTGCAATTTGCATTTGATTCATTACTTGTTGCATTTGTTCTACCACACCAACTAGATCATTCGTATTTAATCCGACAGCAGTATTGATATAACTGAATAAATCATCTCCATCATAATCGGACCACGCTACTCCAATGATTCGAGCATAGTCTCCAGTTTTCATAGATTTTGGATTAACGGCGATAGCCATTCCTTCACCATTGCCAGAAGGTAAAATATAATCTCCTCGATTTACTTTTCCCATCACTTTGACCGGGACTTGCCCCATGAATGCAATTCGTTCGTAGAGATATTCTTTACCAGCATCAGGCATAGCTCCGCTGATCATTGGATTAGCAGAAACAACCATGAATCTTTCTGCTTCAATAAATGATTTAGAAACTCTTCCTCCTTTCATTCCTACGACATCTCCCATGGTCATTATTTCTTCATGATTTACTTTTTCTAAAAACTCTGCATAGTCAGCTCCTCCAGATTCAAAAGCAACTCCAAGGTTAGTTTCGTTGTAGGTGATATAACCTCCGAGTTGAATACCGTCAACGGTCATGTCCATAAAACTCCAAACAGCATCATCACAATCACCAGTCACACATGCTCCTGCAGCTGCTCCCGCATTAATTCCAAACCGAATAATTGAAATGACAAAGTCTAAGGTTAAGTTATATGCTCCAAATGCATATTCATTTACGAAGTAATCATTCGCTGCCACATTTGGTGCTGGTTGATCTTCATCTACGATAGCATCAATGATATCATCAATTCCTGGTACTTGCCCAATTGTAGCTTGGACTACATCTGTTGCGATTCCGGTAAGTCCATTATTACCTTCTATTCTTCCTTTGGCTTCACCAGTACCTCCCCAGAATGAAATGTAATTGTTAGAACGACTAGGGTTGTCAGGATTGAGTTGAATGGCTATACCTTGCTGAGCACCTTGGACTCTTAGTGGATAAGCTAAATATTCAGATTGAGAAGAGGTAGGCATTTCTGCATCTAAGACAACTTGATTATTATGATTCGTGATACCATCAACTTCTAGTGTACCCGAAAGTGTAGTTGGGCTATTTGAAGTAACAGTTAAATTATTGTTTAGTGTACTTATTCCGTCTACATCTAAAGAACCAGATAAGTAAGTCGCTGCATTTTGAGTAACATTTACCTTATTATTGAAATTACTGATTCCATCTACGTTTAATAGATTAAGGTTGGTATTTTGATAAACAGTAAGATTTTGGAATTCACCGTCCGTAAAAAAAGCGGTGCCTTCTACATATAAATCTCCTGAAAGTGTAGTGGTTTCTCCATTATTGACATTTAATGTATTATTAAGATTGGTTGCCCCATCTACATCTAGTGTAGAGGTTGCTATGATTTCACGGTGCTTGACATAAGGAATATAGGTCAATGACTGTTCACTAAATGGAACAAATCCATTTCCATCTTCTAGATCGATTTCTACCATAAGTGTTTTTTCATCGCTCCAGTAGATTTGGTTGAATTGATTAGCGGTACCTCCGCTTACTTCACCTTGTCCAATCATCAGATTGATCATTCCAAATGGATCAGTTTCGGTTTTGTGTATTTCTTGATATTCATCAGTCCCATTATTATTGATGATTGTAAACCTCACTTCCAAGCTTGCATTTGGAAGGTTATTCGCAGGAATATCAACACCAGGAATCTCTTGCGGATTATTATCAATAATTACTGCTTGATAGGAAATACCATCCATTTGTGCATTTAAAGAAAAAGTAAAAAATATAAAAAGAAGGAAGAAAAATATTTTATTATTCATGATGTTTAAATTTTTTAAATTGTCAATTGTAGCTTTTATTGATTTTAAAAAGGACAATAAACGTTTGTGATGTTAATCAAGAATCCGATGCTAAATTGATGTGCTAATAATTTTAAATGTTCATTATCATTGCCCGAACCTTGAGAGTTAAGAAGAGAATATCCAAACTGATATTGAAAACAAATAGCAGACTTTCTAGATAATTCATAACTAGCGAGTGTCCCTGCCCAAAGCATTAGATTCAAAGAATTATATTCATCAGAATTTCGGATGTCATAGGTTTGATTATTGATTACT
The DNA here is from genome assembly GCA_964564545.1 of uncultured Saprospiraceae bacterium. GTDB lineage: Bacteria > Bacteroidota > Bacteroidia > Chitinophagales > Saprospiraceae > CAJQQY01. The sequence continues at coordinate 6,097 of CAZMBP010000062.1, read as the reverse complement.
TGATTACCTCTGATAAGATATTCAGCGCCAATATTTCCAGAGAAGGAAATGGAAAAATCCTGAGCCTCCAAGAATTTGATATCTAGTCCAGTATGTAAACCAGCATAGGTTATATCCCACTCAAAGAAATTATTTAAGACAGGATCACTTCCTATTGCACCATAGTTGTTCCAGCTTGCACCATAAGTGAAGAAAAGACTTCCATGATTCATGAGATATCGATTCCCAATACCAAAATGGAATTTTCCAACCGATTGTAAATTGTCTAAAGAAACTCCCTCAGAGTTTTCGTAATTAAAATTTGAAAGGGTTGAACCAGTTTTTAGAAATAGTTGCTGAGCATTCGTCAACTGAATCCCTGTCGTAAAAAGGAGTAGTATAAGTAAGCTTGTTCTCATCTTTGTTTAATTATTTTTAATGCAAATGTCTGGGATCGCATTTGCCCTCTAAGTACATATGTACCTATCGGAAGATTATGAAATTGGAATGTTAGGTTTTCATTCGGTGCAAATTCTTCTTGATAGATCTGCTGTCCGATGATATTGTGAAGGGTTATAATGATTTCGTCAATTAAGACTTCTTCAAATTCTAGGTTGATAGTTTCATCAAAAGGATTGGGGTAGATGAAAACATCTATTGTAGTATCAAATCCACTATTAATTAAAGCTGCTTTTATGGGCTGTAAAAAACCTTGTCTGAGTTGATGATTGTTCGCGTTGTAAGTGTTTATTACACTAGCTTGACCAATAGATTGTTGGAGAAAATAACTTTTGTTATTAGCATAAATAAACTCAGAACTTCCATGTATGCCTAGAGTTTGTTTTATCATGCCTTGTCCAGAGCTCGATCCACAAACGAAAAAAATAAATATTAATAAGGAGTAAACTTTCATGATAGTGTATTTTGGTGGAACTATGAAATTCAGATCCATATATACTGAAGCCTAAAAAGGTTACCCTTGTAATGCGAAAAAAAATGAAAAAAGTGGATTTTTTGAAATTAAGACTTTATTGAAGGAGAAAAATTAATTGGTTTTATTGCCTAAATTGTTACCAGGTAAGAGATATCACTATGTTAGAGGAAGGTTTTTAAGGAGTAAATCAAAAACACAAAGGTTGGAAAAATTGTAGAACGTTTTCATCAAAAAGTCCCTCATCATTGAGGGCTTTTTGATGAAAATTATTGGAATCATTTAGTCTGAAAATGGGGGATTGAAAAAATTAAGTCTGTTCGAAAATTTCAGTTTGATTGATGGATTCAGAAAAAAAAGCACCAGTTATCATTATCGATAAATTTTAATCACAGTTTGTTGTGCATTTTTTGATGCTCGATACATACCTTCACAATTAAAAGGCATTTCGATATTTCCATTTTTATCCATGGCCACCAATCCACCATCACCACCAATCTCAGTTAACCTATCCATGATCGACTCATTTACCGCATCTTCCAAACTCAATCCTTTGTATTCCATTCTGGAAGAAACATCATAAGCGGTAACTGCTCTCATTAAATACTCCCCACTTCCAGTACAAGAAATTGCACAAGTTTTATTATTAGCGTAAGTACCTAACCCAATGAGAGCACTATCTCCAATTCTACCAAATTTTTTATTGGTCATTCCTCCAGTCGAGGTACCTGCAGCAAGATTACCATCTTTATCTAAAGCAACAGCTCCGACTGTTCCTAAATATTTTTTTTCTTTTTTGGAGTGATCCAATTGAAAGTTATCTGTTCCTTTTATTTTTTGCCATTGGTCATATCTATGTTGGTCAAAAAAGTATTCATCAGATTCAAACTCAATTTCGAATTGCTTGGCAAATTCAGCTGCGCCATCTCCCATTAAAAGAATGTGATCTGAATGATGCAAAACTTTAGTGGCTAAGGAAATTGGATTTTTTAAATTTCTAACTGCTGCAACAGCTCCCGCATGCAGCGTTTTTCCATCCATGATACTAGCATCCATTTCATGTTGACCTTTGGCATTAAAAACGGCACCTCTTCCAGCATTAAATAAAGGGCTGTTTTCTAATTCAATGACAGCGGCCTCAACAGCTTCCATTGCTGTTTTTCCATTTTCCAAACAATCATATCCAGCTTGAAGAGCTTTGTCCAAAGCAGCTTTATAATTGTTTTCTTTCTCAGGAGTCATTTCTGATTTGAGGATGGTTCCTGCCCCGCCGTGAATGGCAATTCCGAAATTAGGTTGATTCATTATTTCTATTTTTTCGGCAAAAGTAAACTTAGTTTTCAATATTAGGCAAGTTATTTTTATAACCCAACCAAAAACTATTCAATTTTAAATATTCCAATAGTTAATGTGATAATATGTAGATAAAAAATAATTGAATTATTCGTCATGTTATGTTAAATCATATGCAAGAGTGATATATCTGATATTTATTGCAAGAATAAATGTTGGCTAAATATTTGAGTTATATCTTGGATATTCGGAGAGTTAAATCACATTTTTGGCCACTAACACTTTGTTCCTACCTATTAGAGAAGCTCCCATAAATCTTTTTTCATAAAATAATTAATTGTTTAAATGAAAGTTTTTACAAAAAAATCTGATTTTAATTCTTTACAAGAAAAGTATAAGATACTTCAATCCAAAGAACGTAACTTGGAAATTATCAATAGTTTTTCACTTGGTTTAATGCATTTAAATTCTATTGAAGAGGTCGTATGGGGAATTGCTAAACGGGTTATTGCTAAAATGGGATTTGAAGATTGTGTGATTTATCTCGTAGATAAAGATCAGAAAGTTTTAATTCAAAAAGCTGCTCATGGTCCCAAAAATCCTTATCAATTAAATATTAAAGATCCGATTACAATTTCACTAGGCGAGGGCATAGTCGGAACAGTTGCAATGACTGGAAAACCAGAAATCATATCTGATACCAGAAATGATAGCAGGTATATTTTAGATGATGAACAACGATTATCTGAAATTGCCGTTCCAATAATTTTTGAAAATGAAGTAATTGGGGTAATCGATTCAGAAAACTCTAAGGCTAATTTTTTTACAGATGAGCATTTGAATATATTAAAAACTGTTGCAGCTATAGGTGCTTCAAAAATTATTAATGCTAAAATTAATGATGAATTAAAGGAATATCAATTTGGGTTAGAACAATTAGTTAGAGAAAAAACAAAAAAATTGAATATTCTAGTTAGTCAATTAAAGAAATCTAATAAAGATTTAGAAAGTTTTGCTTATGCTGCTTCTCATGACTTACAAGAACCATTAAGAACAATAATTAGTTATTTACAGTTAATAGAGAGAAGAGATAATAATTTCTCTACTGAACTCTCGGAATATTTTGGATTTGTAATAAGGGGAGCTAAAAGGATGAAATACTTGCTAGGAGGACTTTTAGATTATTCAAGAGTAAATGATTTAGAATCTAAGAATGTTTCGATTTTGAATATGAATAATATACTAATTTTTATAAAAGCTAATCTTCATGGAGCTCTTCAAAAAAATGAAGGTCAGATTTTGATCGAAAATTTAAATGAAATTAAAGGTAATAAAACACAGATAATACAACTTTTTCAAAATATTATTTCTAATGCCTTGAAATTTAGAAAATCAGAAGTTGCTCCAATTGTCAAAATTTCTTCTCAAGAATTAAACAATGACATAGAGTTCAAAATTGAAGACAATGGGATAGGGATAGATCCTAAGTTTCATGATAGAATATTTGGGCTGTTTAGTAGATTGAATCCAGTTGATAATTATAAAGGAAGTGGAATAGGTTTAGCGTTGTGTAAAAGAATTGTTGAATATCATAATGGAGAAATTACAGTTGGTTCCTCATCTATAGGAGGAACTTGTTTTTACCTAAAATTACCAAAGTGAATACTAGTTCTTCTGTCAAATAAATTATATTTTATTTGACATATTTTATTAATCTTCTAGGTGTACTTAATATGAGTTTGTATTAGGAATCAAAAGATAAAAAACCTAGTTATTCTTAAAGTAACATCGATCCACAAGCACCTACTCCTACCACCAACCAAACTCCTGCAATAATAATCAAGTTCTTCGCATTTTTTGGTCGACTCTTCAATCGAGTTAATCCTATTATTAACATGATAATTGGAGTTGCCCAAAATAAAAAAAGAAGAAACAATAATACTCCAAGACCATCACCTGACATTAATAAATTCATTGGTTTTAAATTTTAAAGGTTAAGTAATTTCATTTCTTAGTATTTCCAAATGTTCTTTTTTATCATCACGATAAAATAAATTCATCGTTTCGAAAGGGATTATTTTATTGTCTTTGTCCACAATGTGAACACATGATTTTTTAATGGATCGAACATCAAAGTTATAAGCATCTATAAATTGCATAATGATAACTCGAAATAAATTATCATAACTTAAGTTGGGCGCATCAATTTGAGGCAAGCAACATAATATCTGATGAAGATGCTCATTCGATTTTTCTACCGAATTTCCTGTGCTAAATAATTCTAGCATTTTTCCATGCAAGTGTTCATCTTGCTCGTAAACAATCGTGTTTTTACTACTGTCCAAAAGATCTGCAGGGTTCACATACCGAGTCAATGGAAAAACTTCGCCTCCTAATTTTAAAACATAACCCATCGCCAACGAATCAGGATTACATGGAACAGGAATGATATCATCTGATTTGAAAATTGGAGTTTGTTCTAAAATTTTTCTTCGCACTTCCGTCAAAGTAATTCGATCAGTTTGGCTATTAAAATTTTCCAAACGTCCTGCAATTTGAGTTGGTTGTAAAGTCACTCCTCGCACACATTTTTGCTTTAAAGCATAGTCGATAATTTTCCCAATTTCATCATCATTTAAACCTTTTTGCAAAGTGACGACTAGGGTAGTGGATAAATTTAATTCATTTAAATTCGCCAAAGCTTGCTCTCGAATTTTCACCAAATTAGCGCCACGCATTTTTTCCAATACTTCTTTTCGAAAAGAATCAAATTGCAAATAAACTTCAAAATCAGGCATGTAAGTCGCCAGTTTTTTTGCAAAATCAAAATCCATGGCGATTTTAATTCCATTGGTATTTAGCATTAAATGCTTGATCGGCAAGGACTTCGCATAATCCAAAATCTCAAAAAACTGGGGATGAATGGTTGGTTCGCCTCCGCTGATTTGGACGACGTCGGGTTCTTTTTCATTAGCTACGACGGTATCTAACATCATTTTTATTTCCTCTAATGTTCGATGTCTTCCATAAGTTGGAGATGAACCTGCATAGCAAGTTGGACAAGATAGATTGCATCGATCAGTAACTTCGACGACGGTCAAACAAGAATGTTGTTCATGGTCAGGACACAAACCACAATCGTACGGACAACCAAAGTGAGTCTTAGTATTCAACTTATGAGGAAGGTCGGAAGGCTTATTGTAGTTTCTGATATTTTTGTAATACTCGATATCGTCAGCGATCAAAACTTTGGAAGTACCGTGGTCATGGCATCGTTTGAGCATGTACACTTTTTCATTTTCGAAAATGATTTTCGCATCTATTCGCCTTAAACATTCGGGACAAAGACTCAAGGTGAAATCATAGTAAGTATAGTTTCGAGTAGGCATGAATTATATTTTGTTTTCAGAAAATTAGGGTTCGTAAAACGTCTAACGTTCAACGTCAAACGAATAACGTAAAATAGTTTTCCAATAATAAATGTAGCAAATGACACAAAGCCATTGAATGCTACTCAGTCCTAAGGTAAAAAAAATATTAGGTTTTATGAATTCAATCAAAAAGCGAAATCCAAAATAAGCAAGCATGAAAAATTGGAAGATATGTCCTTTCTCAAAGTGATTCATTTCTCTTAATTTTTTTAGAAAAAAGAAAAGAGCGATCAAAAAGAAAAGTTCGTAAAGAGATGTTGGATGTCGATTTACTCCATCACCCAAATCCATTCCCATAAAAAATGTGGTTTCACTTCCGTACGTGAATTCATTGATACCTGAAAGAAAGCAACCAATTCGTCCTATAAAAATTCCTAGAATAATCGGTAAAGTAAAAAGGTCGCCTGAAGATTCTTTTTCGCCAATAATCCATTTGCTAAATTCAACGCCAAGTAATCCACCG
>CAZMBP010000061.1:0-34267 GCA_964564545.1 uncultured Saprospiraceae bacterium | reverse complement strand
AAAATCAAAGAAATGATTCCTACTTATGGGGAATCATTAATTGGAAATGGAGAGTTATGTTTGGCACCAAGAGAAAGGACAACAGAAATTTTGAAATTAGAAGATGAGGCTTAAGCAAATCTAGGTTTTATCAAACATAATAATCCTAGGGAAAAACATTTTGATTTAAAGAAAAATAGATCATCAACTTCATTTTCTATTTTATTCCAAAATAAGTTGGTTTTGAAAGAAAGAAAAAGACGAATAAATTATTTTATTCGTCCCACGTTTAAATTTTAGAATTTATTCAACTTTCAAAACTATCTTCCCGCTATTTTTATTTGATTCCATCAACCGATGAGCTTCAGCCACTTCCTTCCAATTATAAACAGAATCAATCACCGGTTGCAATTCTCCACTTGCAAATTTAGGCAAAGCATAATCTGAAAAATCTTTAGTCAATCCAATCTTATATTCCAAGGTTCTTGCTCGAAGGGTAGATCCCATTATGTGTAGTCTTTTTCTTAAAATATTTGCTAAAATTAATTCTTCTACTTTCCATCCGCCCATCAAAGCTAACATGACCATTCGTCCATCAAAGTTCAAAGAGTTAATATTTTTTTGAAAATAAGGAGCAGCTAAGAAATCTATAATAACATCTACTCCTTCGCCATTCGTAATTTTTGAAACTTCTTCTTCAAAATTTTGTGTTTTATAATCAATGGTATGATCTGCTCCGAGGTCTTTGCATATTTGATGTTTAACTGCAGAAGCGGTTACAATTATCTCCTTAGCTCCGAGAGATTTAGCTAATTGAATGGCAGCTGTCCCTACCCCACTTGCTCCTGCATGGATCAAAATTCGTTCGCCTTTCTTTAACTTAGATAAATAAAAAAGAGCTTGGTATGCTGTTAAAAACACTTCAGGAATTGCAGTCGCTTTTTCAAAATCAAAGCCTTCTGGAATTGGAATCAAACATTGTGAATGTATTGTTACAAATTCAGCATATCCACCACCAGAAAGCAATGCGCAGACTTGATCACCAATTTTCCAATCAGTCACATTAGCTCCAACTTCTTCAATAATCCCTGCCATTTCTAAACCTATAATTTGGCTTGCGCCAGGAGGAGGTGGGTATTTCCCCATACGTTGTAAAGTGTCAGCTCGATTGAGTGCAGAGGCTTTAACTTTAACTAAAACTTCGTTGGAGTTGGGAGTTGGTTTTTCAGTTTCTCCTAAATATAATTGTTCTGGTCCTCCATATTCTTTTACTAAGATTGCTTTCATTGTTTCTTTTTTTCAAACAAAATAGGCAATTCAATTTAAATTGAATTGCCTATTTGCAAATAATAAATTTTTATGACTTTAGTTTGACTCGTCTTTTTTCAGGTAAGGCAAATTAATCTTCCCATGCTAATCTCCCAGGACAACGTTTACATCGGATGCCCTTCTTTTTATATTTTTTACAGCATTTCTTTTTCATCTTTTTTCCTTGAATGATAGGCAAGGCAAAAGGAAGAATTACTTGATTTTGTTCTGGGTTAAAATGTCGTTTGTCTGTAAGTGAAGGAGTCATAATATTTGTTTTTAAAATTTAATCGCTACGGTTCCATAAAAACTCCGAGCATCAGAAGGGATAATTCCTGGTCCAGGATAGCCTACTGCTCGACGTGTAAAATATGATTCATTAGTCAAATTATTGATGCCTGTTTGAAATTGAAATCGCTTCCAAGAATAACTCAAAGCTAGATCTTGAACCTGATAACTTGGAATTGTTCCTCGAGTCGCATCTGAAACAAATTCTGCATTAGTAGCATCTGAAAAATGCTCCCCTACAAAAGTAAATTGATAGGATGCTTTAAAGTTTTTCCATCGAAAATTAATTCCAGTTTTTAGATTTATTGGAGGAATTAATTCTACATCTTTCCCAATTACAAAAGTTTGTCCTGATAAATATTCACCATGGATCAAACTTAAATTTGTAAAAGCAGTCAATTGTAAATCCTTGTTTTTCTTATTTATGATATTCAAAATATCTGCTTCTACATAAGATTCAAAACCTAAAATTCGAGCATCTCCAATATTCGTTCTAAAGGCAACTGCTTTCTCAATAACTACAGGATCTTCAATTATTATTTCCCCAATTCCAATTCTATTTTGATATCGTAAATAAAAAACACTTGCATCAACTTTAATAGAATTGTTCCAAAAGTTACCTCGAATTCCTAAATCAGCATTAAACCCTTTCTCATCTTGTAACAAACTATCTACGATCAAGTTCGGATTTACCACCGCTAAATCACTAAAATTTATAGATCGATAATTTTGGGAAAAATTAACATACGCTTCTGCATTTTCAGAAACCTTATGACCAACTCCCAAACCAACTAAAACAAGCGAACGAGGGTTTTCCATCGAATCTTCAAACCTTCTAACTGACTGAACTTGACCACCTACGATAAATGTTTTTTTATAAAAACCTTCCGAAGCAGTTTTGATATATTCAAATCTTACACCTGGAGTGATAGTCCATTTTTCATTGAGGTTAAATAGGTTTTCTGCAAAGACCGCAATATTTCTACTTGGGAAATCATAAGCTGATTTTTCTAAATCTGAAGGATTTAAAAAATTAAAATTTGCTTCATCCGAATCATCTGCATCACCTTGTTCATTGGTTGTAAATCCTTGATAGTATCTTGCTCCAATCAAAAAAGTGGAGGACTGTTCACCTAAATCATAACGAGTAATCAATCGAGTTTCATTTCCAAAGTTGTTGTAGGTTCCTCGAATTAAATCTCTTTCCCTCAGCGGATCAGGTCGATCAATTCTACCCAGTTCACCTAAAGCATCTCGCTGAGCGGCCAATAAAAAACTTCGAGAATTCAATTTCGTTTTTTCAGATATTTTATAATCCAAGGTTAATGCAGCCAAATTCCAGTTTACTTTAAACCAATTTCTAGTTCGTAATGATTGTCTAGGATTCTGGGCAAAATCGAAATCTTTTAATCCTCCAGCTTGCTGAGCAACATAGTTCATAAAAGTGTATTCAACGCCAACTTTTAATTTTTTGGAAATTGATTTTGACACACTTGCAAATGCTGTGTTTTGTTCAAACTTTGAAAAATCTCTCCAGCCATCACCTTGCTTTCTTTGGTAAAAAGTATAATAGTTCCATCCATTTTTTTCTCCTCCCAAACTATTGAAAGAAGAAATTAAACCAAAAGAACCGACCGTATTTTCGGTTGTGAACTCAATTGGTTTTTTCTCATTTCCTTTTTTGAAAACAAAATTTAAAAGCCCACCAAACTGAGATCCATATTGTAATGAAGCTGCTCCTCTTACGATCTCTATTTTCTTTAATGCTTGAACCGGAGGGGTGTAATAACTCTCAGGGTAACCTAATGCATCGGCACTAATGTCGTATCCATTTTGACGGGTATTAAAATTGGAAGTTCTGTTAGGATCAAGTCCTCTTGCACCTATACTCAATTGCAAACCTGCTCCATCGCTTTCCCAAACGTTGACACCTGCGATAGCTTTATAAATTTGTCTAGCGTTGTTAGTTGCTTGATTTGCAACTACATTTTCTATTTCAATTACTTCGCTTTTTTTTGCTGCATAAATTGCAGTTCCTTCTACGTTTCGTAATTTTCTTACCCCAAAATCTTCCCCTGTTTTGGCAGTAATTTCAACTTCATCTAATTGAAGGTTTAATTTTTCTAACAATATAATTACATCTTCAGTTTCTCCATTTTCAAAAAAGAAAACTTCTGTTTTTGAAGTGTAATTTTCTTTATAAACCGTAAAATTTAACTTCCCACTTTCAACATTTTCAAACAAAAACTCTCCCGCTGAATTCGTCTCTACCTCTTCATTTATATTTTCCAAAAACACGCTTGCATTAGCTACTGGAGTCTGCGAAGAAGCATCTAAAATTTTACCATAAACATTGTTTATCTGAGCAATACAAATGTTTTGTAAAACTAATGTTATAAAAATAAGTAAAACGCAATTTTTGTTTTTCATTTCTGGATTTGTAAACATAAGTTGTTAAAAATCAACAACTTGCATTTAGTATTTAAAATCTAAAACCCATTTTTTTGGAAAAAAGTCATCCTTTATTTCTGCTAAGTTTACCTTAGGGTCAATAAATCTTTGGCTCACTCTTCCATTTAATGCCACATGTGAATCGACCGTAATTATTGGATTTTTAATTCCATGTGTTCGTTCGTATTCGTATTTCAAATAATGAGCAAATTGCAAAATAAAATCTGGTTGAATGCTCATTTGTTTTTCTTGAAAAGTTGTCAAGTATCTTGAATTAATTATTTCCGTTTGCCTATTTGTTTTAGGATCTTTTAAAGTAAAAATTGCTTGTCCAGATTTTTCCACTAACATCACTCTCCATGAAAATCGATAACCCTCTTCAGCCCAAAAAATATTACTTGGATATAAAAAATGCCGAAACGGAATTACTATTTGTAACAACATATAAATCGCTAAAGCAGGGATTAATATTTGTCTTTTTTTTGTAATAAAATTCCATTTTTTAGCATCCCAAGTTTTGTCTAATTCTTCTCCAAAATTATTTTCAACATCTGATTCAATACTCTTACCTGGAAAAAAAATCAAAGTACTTAAAATCATTATCCAAGGAAATAATCCAATATTAAATAACAACCAAGTCATCAAATGAAAAACAATTACAAAGAAATATGCGAATGGTCTTGTTCGCGAATACATCAAAAAATAAGCAATTGTTAAATCATAAACTGCACCACCCCAACTCATTAAATAAGCTACCCACTTGAATTGGAAAAAATATCCTAGAACAGGTGTCTCTTGTCTTTCTGGTAACCAAACAGCCAAGGGCATTGCATGAACCAACCAATCATAATTCAACTTCGCAATTCCAGCAAAAGTGTAAACTATGGTTAATTGAAAAATCAAAATATTGATGGTCCAACTAGGCACTCGATCTGTTTTTATTTTTTTCCAAATCAAAGCATCAATAGACCATGCTTGATTAGCAGGAAGAAAAATCATCAAAAATGATAACAAACAAACCAAATAATAATGGTTCAAATAATTAGTCGCATCAATCAATTCGAGATACGTAAAACTGACAAAGAACGTGATAATGGCTATGCGATAAAAAAATCCTAACATGACCATGGCCGCACTTACGATAATCGTAAATAGCAAAAAATACATTCCCTTTTCATCAAAAGGGCGAACCCACTCAAACCAATAAAACTTAAAAAAGTATCTTGGTTCTAGGTATAATTTCTCAATCCATCCTTCCTCTATAAATCGAATTGCACCCAACATCATTAATCCTCCGAAAAGAATTCTAAATCTGACAAGTGGTGTAATTCCTACTGGCGAATCAATAAAACGCCATTTTATTTTTTCCAAAAAATCACTACTCAACATTAATCGCTATCACTTGGATTATCTACATAAGTAATCGAAATGCAAAGTACTGATGGCAAATCGGTTTTAATATTGACTACCTGTTTTGTGATTTCATTATAAGCTAAAACTGTTGGTGTCTCATCATTTTCAATTGACTCAGATAGTGGATCTGGCAATGCCAAAACTGCATTGATAGCATTTGTAAATTGTTCTTGAATAACTTCATCCAAAGTTTTTTCATTCTTCTCAGCATTAATCTCATTTAAGAAATCATCCAACCCTACTCTATCTATTCCATCTTTTCCTTTTCCTAAATACAATCTCAAAGAAGCATTTAAGGCCTCTGCTGCTAAGGAAGAAGAAATACCACTATAAACTGCTTCTACCTTATCTGGCAATGGGAAATTCAAATCCAAAACGCCTGATGGAACCCCAATTTTGTTTCTTTTGATTAACTCATAATTTTCATTCCAGCCATTGATAATTTGACTTAATGAATTTCCTGCAGCTGTTCCAGTTTTTGTAACAAAGGAATCACGGTAGCCATTTTTCCAATTATTATGAGTTTGAGTTACCTTAGTTTGCATGTCCGTAACTATATCGCTGAGATACTTTTTGCTCTTTTCTTTATCAGCATTTTCTGCATAAACTTTTAGTGTCTCCAAAAGATCATCGCTACCTGCAATTCCAAAAAGCAAATAGTCTAAAGCTGGAAATCCTTGGTCATAAGTATCAGGCTGATCGAAGTTATTAGTTTCATTTTCAATGTTAAATTGAATTTGACTAGTATTAGCTGGAAAGTTATTTAAGCTGTTTCTTAAAAAAACATCTTCAGCTGGACCAAACTCAAACTGTGCAGCATTTTGCCAAACTAAGTAAGCTTCTTTGAAAGCAATCCGCACTTCATTCAATCCATTTTCATCAGGAGATGTTATAAAGTTTTGAGTTTTGTTGGACAAGTCATCAACTTTTGATTTTAATTCTTCATAGCTTGGGAGTATAATGTTATCAGCAACATTTGTAAACAAAGCAACCTGATCGAAATTATTAGAACAAGGATCTTGATCATCATCGTCTTTACATGAAGTGATGAGAAAACTACTTGAAATGAAAAGGATAATTAATAATTTTAAAAACTTCATTATTTAATCTTCTTTTAAGAGATTGTTTTGAAATATGTGATCAACCGTTTAAAATTCGTCTTTTTGATCAACTACCTTGTACCATTCTGCCAATTTATCTTTTGCAGATTGCAAGTTAGCTTCATTTATTTCGTATAAGTTAGACTCTAAGATATCAGCACTTCCTCCAACTAGAGTTAATAATTCTTCAATTTGTGAATTGGTAATAGTTTTTGTAGGATTGAATTGTAAGGAGTAAATAAATGCAAGAGCTTCCGATAATGCATGTCCTCTTCTTGAAAGGTCAGTATAATTATTTAATCCACTATTGATATAGTGAATAGCAGTAGTCGCAACTACTAATTCCCAAGCATCTCTAACTTCTACAATTGCTTCATCACGTGTTGTAAGATCATTGTTAGAAATGGCAGCTCTTCCTTTTAAAAAAGCATCCATAATCGTTTGGTTGCTACTTAGAATACTATTTCTACCATTACAATAATTTCCCCAAAAGATAATATTATCCGTGTTGGTAGGAAAATCAATTGGTACTCCAAAATATCCAAATGCTTCGTCAAAAGCATGTTCCATAGCTGTACCTTTTCCGTCAATTACGGTTATATTATCAGTATCGATTTTACCTGGTTCAAAATATACAGCTACAGCTTGGTAATATAAAACAGCTCCCATTAATCCTTTTTCAACTAATTGAGCTATCTCGACTCCTTTCTCATTGAAAAGGTAATTTTTTGCTCCGTCATTACTGGTTATCACACCTGCTATGCCTTCTTCTCCAGTTACTGTTGATTGACTAGCGGCAGCCAAATCCACAATAAGCTGATCAAATGTAGATTGAACAGGTTCAAAGGTTTTACCTTTTAATTGTTTTGATTCTTCATAGGTTTTTATCCATCCTGCATTAGCTGAATCGTTAGCATACATTGCTGCCAACCTAGAGGCATCTAGAGCTGTACCAGAAGTATTTGCACTTGACATGTAAGACTTCATTTCACTAAGCATTTCAATTCTTTGAGTTTGTCCACTATAGTCGACATTTACAAAATCATAGGTGGTCGGAATACTATAATCTGGTTCTTCAACTAACGAGTCATCATCTTTATCACAAGATGCAAATACTACTAAACCAGTAATAAATAGAAGGAAAAATTTTAAGTTCATTGTAATTAAGTTTTTCTTTAATTGGATTTAATCTAAATAAAAACATGATGCAAATGTAATGGGTGAAACTGACTTCACCAATACCGAATATTAGGTATTAATTAACAGATTTTATTAGGTATTAAATGAGTACGAAAGGCTTAGAATTAGTGATTAAAACAGGAATGATTTTGCACTTTTTTCTAGTTTTGAATTTTAAGCAAAAAAAATCCCCACTTTCCATAGAAAATGGGGATTTTTCATACCTAGAATTGGTCAATCAGTTACTGAACTTTTACCCGAATTCCTTCAGAATGACTAGTAAATTCAGGCGCATACATACATTGGATAGTTGTTACCCCATTACTAAAGTCACCTTTATGGTTGACGACCATCGGATATTCGAAAACAAATGTTCCTTTTGGCAAATATGAAATAAAGAAATTAGTACTTGCATCCTTTGTGCTTTCGTAATATCCTAATCCTCCTTGCCATTTGTATTGACTTAAAACATTTAATGGTTCAAATCCACTTGCTCGCATATCTTTCATATGAACATATTCCATCGGACGATCTACCCGCAATTCAATTCGAACATGCAATTTGTCACCTGGAGAAAGTTGTGAACCTTCTTTTAATTCAGTCATGACAGGACCTCGATCAGAATTTACCACTTTGAATAATTTCTTTCTCAATTTCAAAGGAGTGTCTTCAAAAGAAGTAATCTTATCCAAATCTTCAAAATACTGCCAGTACAATGCTCCCCAAGCAACAACTGAATTTGGATTTTCAACTTTTACATCAGCCATAGAAGGAGTTACTTCTTCCCCACTCCATTTCATTTTGAAATATCCAGTCCCTACTTCAGTATCCATTTTAGATTGATCGATTTTTTTATTTCCTAAAGTAATCTCAACTGGCGCATCTTCGAGCAACCAATTTGCACCTCTTCGCAATAAAGCATAAACTGCTGCTGAAGTTGCCTTTGTCGTTTTCCAATGAGTTGTTTGTTTAGTTTTTAATAACCAAACTTTTAAATCATCAACAGATTTTGAATCATTTGCCACTTCATCAAATACTTCGATCATTAAAGCATGAGTTTCAATTGGTAATTGATACCAAAAATACCCACGATCATATTTCCAATACATTCCCATCTCATCGTTATTAAGAGATCGTTCTTTGAAAGATTTAACCATATCACCGGTGACACTTTTCTTTCCATTTCGATGCAATGCTAATGCTAACATTCCTTCTTGATACATCCCTTTATTCAACCAATATTTTTCTGCTTGTCCCAAATAATAATCATGAGCAATTTGCGGATTACCATCCATCTGCTGATTGGTAAAAAAGGAACGAGCATAGAGATAATGAATCGCCATATTATTCAAATGATCATCTTCCAATTTGGTTTTTCCTTCTTTTACTCGCTTTAATAATTCTTCGTATTGTTCAGCGATTCGAGCATCGATAAATACGATGGCTTGGTTGAGCATTTTTTGAACTTTAGGATCTGACTTAATATCTTCAACTCCTAACTCATTCAAATGTCCCATTCCTTCAACGATATATTGAGTGATGTACCAACTATCTCTTCCGCCAGGGAACCATGAAAATCCACCGTTACTTAATTGTCGTTCAGCAATTGTTGAAACTGCATCAGCTCGTTCTTGACTCATCCTATTTAAGTCGAAAAGTAGACCAATATTTTTCTTTTGCTCCTCCTCACTTTGTGCAGCAAGTACCCAAGGTGTCTCTTCCAATAATGCACTTTTTAGTTCTTGATTTTTAGATAAATTACTCAACATTGCATCGGTGTTTTTCCATTTTTCAAAAATGGTTTTCACCTTAGGATGAGAGTTCGCCACATTAGTTGCCAAACTATTAGCATAGTATCTATTAAAAATTTGTTCTGTACAAGCATGCGGATATTCCATCAAGTAAGGTAATGCTTGTACCGCATACCATGCTGGGTTGGAGGTAAATTCCAAAGTCAATTTATGATTTTGTAAAGTAGAAGAACTTGTATTTTTCATTCGATCAAAAGAAAACTCTTTAGTTTCTTTTCCTCTAACTGGCAATGGCATCGTTTCCGTCACCAACATCCGATTTGTCAAAACTGGTAAACTACTTTCTTCTCCATCTGAAAAATCACCCGCTTGGGCAACGACTCGATGAGTAATTGCCATCACTTTTCCAAAAGGTATTTTCAATTTCCAGGACAAAGGAGCTGACTGTCCAGCACCTACCTTAAACGGAATGGTTGGATTTAACTTAGTTGCAAAAAGGTTTATTCGCTCGTTTGTAACCGCATCGAATAATTCTAATTTAGCAGTTCCTGACAATTCCTTTTCAGTCAAATTACTCACTTTTGCAGAATACTCAATCATATCACCTTCCCGCATAAATCTAGGCGCATTTGGCATGACCATCAATTCTTTTTGAGTAACGATTTCGTTATTTGTAATCCCAAATTTCAAATCCTTCGTATGAGCTAAGCCTAAAAACTTCCATCGAGTTAATGCTTCATTCATGGTGAATTTTATAATGACATCTCCATTCTCATTGGTCATCAATTCGGGCATAAAGAAAACAGTCTCGTTGAGATTTGTTCGAACTTTTACATCAGATAAGTCTGCACCTGAATCATCTTCTTCTCCCTCTCCACCCATTGTAACGGTTACTTCTTCTATAACCTCCTGATTGGAGTAATCCCCATTTGCCATAGCTACATCATTACTTTCGATTGCCATCTCAGCCATTTCTGGTTCGGCAGCCATTGGTGCAGGAGACTCCATAACCATTCCTTCATTTCTTTGTGCTGATTTCATCATTCTATTTCTATATCGAAAACCATCCATAGAAAATCCAAACCAATCTAAATATCGATAACTTCGACTTACAGGAATTCCTCTTTCGTGCCAGTTTCGAGCAAAGAGATTAGAATAAGTCACTCCAAAATTTCCACTTCGTAAATAACGATTGGTTGAATAAGTTGGATACATATTCAAATTCCAATAATTAGGCGCAAACTGATCTAAAGATGCATCGTACATAGCTGCAACCATTTCAGCTGCAACTTTATCCTTTTTATTTCCAGAAACTTTAATCCGCCATTCTTCTTCTTGCCCTGGTTTTAGTTTATCTCTAAATGTACTGTACTCAAATTTCAAATCTTTATTGGTCCATGGCACATTGATGCTTTGAACTGTAGAGTAGTTTCTATTATTTTTCACAAATGAAAGATGATATCCAATGTTGCCTCGATGCTTTTCTTCGATCCTCATTTGAAGTTCTTTGATCTCACTTAATGACAACCACTCTCTATTAATTATTTCATTTTTAAATTCAACTTCATGCAAAACTTTAATAGAGCGGTAAGCTGATCCAAAATGATATTTAGCTACTTCACCTGGTTCATATTTGTTCTTTTCAATTTTATGGAAAGAAATCATATTAGTAGGAAGGTCTCCTCGGAGATCATAAATCGTAAAGTATTTTTTAATCTCAACATCTTGTCCATATCTATCTTTAGTTTTTAAAACTAAAACGTGGGCGCCTAAATTTAATTTAGGATTTCCAAAAACAAAAGTTGGATTTCGAGAGGCATCATATCTAGTCTTGACCACTTCTTTCCCTTCTTCCATTTTTTCTAAAACATTTTCTTCATGATAGATATCATTAGGAAAGTCTTTTTTAAACTCCTCGTAAGTCATTAAAAACTGATCAGGTTTTGGGAATTTTTTTTCTCTTAAAATCCCCAAAGTTCCCCTAAGGTTTTGCAATTGATAAACAATAATTTCTCCTTGGGAATTTTCAAATTCTCCATTCAAGTTTTTAGAGGAAATCTTAAACTCCTTACTTTGCAAACCACCTCTTTCTATTTTATCTGGAATGGCAATATTGATGCTTAAGGCAATGTGTCCAACTGAAACAAATGTCTCAGATGAATGAGTTTCACCAGTTATATCTACTACGTCTGCATAAACTCGATAGGTAAATTGAGGCATGTTTTTAGCATCTGCTGAACGATCAGGAACTGCCGTGAATGTAATGTTATATTTCCCTTCAGCATCTGTAATAGTTTCACCATTCGCAATCTCCATACTTTCTGAAGGAGGGAAAAATCTCCATCCCCATCTCCAATAAGGATACATAGTCTCTCGAACTACTCGATAAGTTACTTTTGCACCATCAACATTACTTCCTGCAAATGCCTTTGCATGTCCAGAGATTTTCACTTCCTCACCTATCTTAAAACTCTCTTTTACCGGATCAAAATTCACTTCAAATTTTGGACGTTTATATTCTTCCACTCTAAAGTATTTTGATCCAAGTCCATTCGCTTGGATTCTCATTCGACCTAGCAAACCTACTCGAGGCGCTTGAAAAGAGCCATTGATTGTTCCAAATTCATTGGTCGTAAATGTTTTCTTTTCTACCTCCTGAGAATTAACATCAAAGAAAATTACTTCTACCTTTTCATTAGGTAAAATCTTTGGCATTTGTTCTACATCGACTTCCGTCAAGAGTCCTTTAAAATAAACCGTTTGACCAGGACGATAAATAGCTCGATCTAAAAAGAAAGAAATTTGCCTTCTTTTTTGTCGATTATCTCGATATGAATAATTAGAATAAGAATCATTTAAATTAAGCACATCATCTCCTTTTGACCAACGTATTTGGAAATAATCACGTTCTCCAACTTTTGGTTTTAAATATCCATTTTGATCAGTTAAGCCTTCTCCACGATCCAGATATACATACTTTCTGCTTTGAGCATTATAATCTCTTATGAAATAATTTGCTTTTACTTGACTCAATGGCTCACCAGTTTTTCGGTGAACTACATGAAATTCATTTTGATTTTTCTTATCTCTTCGAGTCCAAAAACTAATATTTGAAACATGAATCGACAAATAAGAAACCGCTTTTTTCTGATCAGAAAACGCTGAATTATCAGCCATCATCACTATGTAAAAACCTAATGGCATTGCATCAACTTTTACTTCTACCACATGATCTCGATAATCGCCAACTTGAGGTAAGTCTGTGGTCCACGTTTTAATCGGTTTAAAGTCATTCAAAAATGGAATCAACTTATTTTGGTTTTGTAACTCACGCAGTTCCCTTCTATCTTTCTCCTCCAATCGGATGATTTTTCCATAAAGCCTTTCAATGTTTTTATATGAAATGGAAGCCAACATTGGTTCATTTGGAAGATTAACTTCTTCCATTTTTACTCCTAAGTTTTTTCGCTCAATTTGAATCTGTAAATTTCTACATTGTTTCCCACCATAGGAATCTTTAGATTTTTGAATAGCTTTTTCGCAGATTTCATGAGCTTTTTTAAAGTCAAATTTCCCAACATCCTCAGGGTTTGGTTGATATTGATTTCCTTTATCCATAAAGTATCTTGCCATCCAATATTGCACTTCGGTAGAAGCTTCGTAGTCATCATATTTAGTAGCTAAATTTTCCAAAGCTTTCAAATACAATTCATCTTTCCGATCCAACACTCCGTTTTCTCGAACAAATCGTAGCCGTTTTAAATCTACATCAATCAAGGCATCTGGCATGTCATCATTTAAATGATGTGCAATCATTTTTTGAAATAAAAGAACAGTTTGATATTTCGCAGAGGAAGAATCTTTGGTTTGAAAATTGAACTGAGAAAATTCTTTAGCATCAGCAAACGCTTCTGGCTGGTCAACATAAAACTTATAAACAGGCTCAGTCAGATAGTTCCGTTCGTTCATCAAAAAATCCATCGCTCGATTTGCCAAAAAATCATATAAGGTTGGTCTTAGATTATCGGAATTTTTTCCTCCTCGAATGATGGCATCCCAATCTTGGATTTTAACATTCTTAGTAGATTCATCTTCTACAGATTGCAAAAAATATTTTCTACTTTCTGCTGAAAGTTGTCCAATCGTCCAAGTTCGAATGTCGTCCGTTTTAAAATCAGGAGTCTCTGTTCGATTATTAAATCGATAATAATTCCTTTGATAGTAGGAAGAATATTGCTCAGCCAGCATTGATTGAATCAATGATCTCATTGGAGCTTTGGCTAACTTTTCATCTATAGCAAATTGATTAATTGCTTTAACAAAACCATCTTCCTCCAACTGAGTCATGAATTTTCCTTTGAAAATCAAGCATTTTGCTTGTTGAGGTTGGTTCTTTTTTTTGACTGCTTTGGCATAGATTTCATCGACTTTTTCCAGAGCAGATTTAGGTAAACCTTTTTGTTCTAGAGAGTCAACAATTTTCCAATCAGCAGAAAAATCATTTTTATTCATCGTGTCTTTCAGTTTTGTATTTTTATTGTTACAAAAACTAAAAAGTACAACTAACAATAAAAGTGAGAGTAATAAAATGGGTAGTTTTTTCATAAAATATAATTTAGAATTCTGGTTTTCAAAATTGGTTTTATTAAGAAAAATAATAATTCGACAATATAATTATTTGTTATTGAAATAATAGTTCTAACGCTTAATTAGATGTATCTGAAAGTAAAATGGTTGTTATACAAATGAGTTTAACAAAGCATTAACTTTGGCCACAAGTTGATTTTTGGAAAAGTAAAAATTACTAGCTGCTTTTGGAACTCAACTACATAAATAATAGTTAAATGGTTTTATCTTAACTAAATTAGAACGAATCATAAATATAACGCTCCAATATGAAGCAAGCTTTCCTTTTTGATATGATACAAACGCTCCGAAGCAAGGAAGAAATTATTTTATATAAAAATATTTTATCCACTAGTCCTCATGAAAAAGAAAAATTAGTTTCTTTTTTGGAAAAAGAATATCAATCTGAAGCATTAGATTTTCCTTTTACTTCACCGGAATTTCATCCAAAAGCAGCACTCTGGGCAGCAGAAACTGTTTATTATGCTGCTCAATTCATTTTGTTTAGAGAAAATGATGATACAAAAATGGAAGAATTTTTCCCTGAGTTCCAATTTGAAGTTTCGCCTTCTTCCATGCTATCGGTTGATCTTTGTTTTAGATTTGTTCCTGATATGCTAAGGCAGTTAACACTTATCGATCAAGAAGATTCGCTTATTTCTATTCTGGAAAAGTATTTAAAAATATGGCATTTTTCAGGGGTAAATTATTCCTTAGATTTAAAAGAGACTGATCTTGACGTAATTTTTTCAAATCCTTGTTTACAACAACTTTATCTCAATCGTATTGCAACTTACAAAAATATTCATCTCGCTAAGATGACAAAAATCAATCATCTTCTAAAAGCTAATTTTGGGATTTTTGAAGAAACATTTTGGCCAAATTTTAAAACATTAAATATAAATGACTAATACAAATATCGATAAGCTTACACTCGTATTAAATCATATCAAATCCTCTTTTGTCGGAAAAGATGAAATCATTGACCTTCTTGGAATTTGTTTGATTGCAAAAGAAAATGCCTTTTTGTTAGGCCCTCCCGGAACGGCTAAAAGTGCGATCATTCGATCACTTTCTCAATGCATTCAAAATGGGAAAAATTTCGAATATCTTTTGACAAGGTTTACTGAACCAAATGAAATATTTGGTCCATTTGATATTCGAAAATTAAAAGATGGGGAATTAAAAACTAATACTGAAGGAATGCTTCCAGAAGCTTCTATGGTTTTTTTGGATGAAATTTTTAATGCAAATAGTGCTATTCTAAATAGTCTATTGATGGCATTGAATGAAAGAACTTTTCGAAGAGGAAGGGAAACAAAAAAGATTCCTGCATTGATGTTTGTAGGAGCGAGTAATTTATTGCCAGAAGATGAATCATTAAATGCATTGCTTGATCGATTTTTAGTTAGAGTGCGATGCGATTATGTTAATCCTGATTTGTTGGAGGATGTGTTGCTCGCAGGGCGTAAGTTAGAGGATCAAAAAAGCGTGGAACTTCCAATGATTTTACCAGAAGAAATTATTGACATTCAAAAATTGGCTCGAACGGTTGACCTCGCTCCTATTCGAAAACAATATGTGGATCTAATTCATAATTTAAGAAATACAGGAGTGAAAGTTTCTGATCGACGTGCCGTAAAAATTCAAAATCTAATTGCCTCAAGTGCAATTATGTGTAATCGGCAATCAGCAATTCTCTCGGACCTTTGGGTATTGAAATATATTTGGGATACGGAAGAACAAATTGAAATTCTAGCGGGAGTCATCGATTCAATTATTGAAAAAGATGAAATGCCTGATGCACATCCTCAAGCACTTTTTAATAAAATTCCAAAAGCAGAGGAACTAATGAAAGAAGTTAATTTGCTGAAAGCAAAATGGGAAAAAGAAACACTATCATTTGAAGAGCAAAATGTAATAAAGGATAAACTTCGATATGTTCAAACTCGTGCGAGTTGGATAAAAAATCAAGAGCACAAACAACATTTGACAACTGAAATTGAAACGCTATGGCACAAGATTCTTCAAGCAGTTTAGCCTACTTTTTATTGATTGAAAAAATCAATAAAGATGATCTTGCTCCGCTGAGAAAATGGAGTAACTTAAAAGTAGCTTTTGACAAAGATCAAATTTGGGTGACCAATTTTGACCAATATCAACTTGAATCAATTGAAGTAAAAAGTGTTCCCTACAAAACTCTTTTTTATCAAAAGGACGCCAAGTTATTTTTACTAAATAGTTTGTTACCAGATCGAAAAGAGCCAAGTTTTTTGTGGACGCCAGTCGAAAGAGCATTTCCATTGGAAATCAAAAATAGCAATTATAACTATTTTGGAATTGAAGAAAAGATTTCGGTCAATTTAGTTCAAGATGAGGAAGAAAGAGAAGCAGAAGTTTTATTGACAAACATTTCAACTTTAGAAAAATATTTAAATACTGCTCCAGCAATTAGATTGAATAATTTGAAATGGGTGGTGCTTGGTAATGATGAAGTTCTAATTTCTGGGACACCACTTTTGCCAATTAATGGAACTGCTTTTTGGAAAGATGGGGATTCAATTCTGCCTGTTGGTTATAATTTTGAGCTATCTATTTTGAGTAAAACGATCAACAAAAAAATTAATAAAAATAAAAATGCTTGGATTATTTGGTTTAAAGATGCGACTTATTTTTCGATAGAGAAAAGTCAGCTGATGCCACTCACGCTAAGCTCTTTTAGGAAAACTAAACAAAAAATAGCTAATAAAAAATGCTAATAAAATATTATCAATCATACAACCATTACTTTTGGCAATGGGAAGAAGGTGCTGAGGTTATTGGTATTCCAAATGGAAATACCATTGCTTATCGTATGGTTATAGTAAATGTAATCAATGAAATAGCGCCTCAGGGTCTTCCACCCTTTGATGCTTTGTTGTTATCGTTAATTGCCTTGAACCCAAATGGGGAGAAAGATATAGAGTTTGTAAAAAATATACTAGGATATAAGTTTGGTAAATCACAACCTCAAATTTCAAAAGATGAAAACTTACATCTCTCTTTTGATTTTTTAAAAAGACTTCAAAAAATTGATGAAATATATAAATCGGGTAAAAACAAAATAATTTTACTCAAAGCCCTTTTTGAGGATTGCCATAATATCTTGAGTCTAAAAGAATCTAAAAAAATAGCAGAATTATATATCGACGGATCGCAAGCATTTTTAGAAAATAAAGAATTTGCTGTTATTCCTCCTGGGTTTTACAAAGCAATAAAAACTCTGGGAATTCTAAATAAAAAATTCCCTACTGTAGAATCTATTATTGAGAAAATGGTTGACCTTCCTGAAACAGAAGAACCGATCATTTTAGAGGAACCCTTTGAGTCTGAAGATTTAATTGACAATCTCGTCAATGATTCAAGAACATTTAAAGTAGGTGCTCTAGTCAAGCAAATTTGGTCCGGACTAAATTTACCTTTTCATAAAAACTCGCCCAGTCAAATGCCAATCGGTGGCGTTTCTGACTTAACGAACAAAGGAAATTTTGATCAACTATTAATTTCTGAATATGCTAATGATGACCTTACTTTTTTATCAAGACTAGCGAACAATGAAGCATTGTTTTTAAATAGAGAATCACCTCCATCTTCAAATGATTTAAGACGAGTCATTTTGATTGATGTTTCTATGCGAAATTGGGGAACACCTAAAACTGTGGCTTATGCAACGATGCTTGCTATTGCAAAACATCCTAAGTCTGATTTTGAATGCGAGGTTTTTGTTGTGGGTGATAATGTACAGCCAATTAAAATTGACTCAGTTCACAACCTGATTGAGGCGTTACAAAAAGTAGAAGCTACCCTAAATCCAGCAAAAGGAATCGAGGAATATTTTAGAATATTTCCATCGAATAAAAATCGAGAGATCTTTTTGATTACTGAAAATTCAGTACAGCATCAAAATGAAATGTCCAAAGCATTATCAGAATATGGAGAGCAAATTAATTATCTAATTTCCAATGACTCAACTGGTCAAATTGATATTTATAAAAAACTAAAAAAGAGTAAAAGACATATTCAACATTTAGAAATTCCATTAGGCAGACTTTGGGAAAAGAAACCAAGAATCAAAAATGTTTTTCGAGAGCGTGAGAAATATGACTTCTATCCTATTTTGGTTAAGCCGCCTCAAGAAACAAGAGGAGTTGTAAAAACTAGAAATGGAGAGTTTTTTCAAATAACGAGAGATAGAACTTTGCTTCGTCGTTTTGATAAACATCAAAAAGTAAGTGCTAGAGGTTGGGAGATTATTTACGAAAATTTAAAAATCTCTAGCTCAGATTTTGAAATTGGGGTAATGAATAATGGAGATTATGTTCTCTTAATTTTTAATCCACAAAATAAAGAAGCACGAATCATTAATCTCAATACTAAAAAGGAGAAGAAGTTTTATTTTGAAAATTGGAGAAAATTATCTGGAAGAAGTTTTGTTTTCCATGATCAGTCATTTTATCATTCTCGTCCATATATTAATTCTACTTGGAAAATTGATGTAGATGGTAATATTGAAAAAATCGATTATAAAAATTCTCACAAGGAGATCTATGAAAAGAGGCAAAAAGAAAATAGTGAGAATCGAAATAGTATTTACTTTTACCATAACCTTTTAAAAAAATTAAAATCCGTTGGAATAAGTGATCATGGTCGTTTAGCATTCAATAATCATGAGCTTGTGCAAAGACAAGGTAACCATCTGAAATTAGTTCATAATTCAAAAATTAATTATGCTGTGATGGCAGAAATGATTGATGATAATTATTTTCAATTTCCTGATGGAAGTACTGTTGAATTAATCAATCCAGGGTTATTTATTTTAAAAAGTAGCGATGCATCAAATTATCCTATTTTTTTGCCGTCTGTTTTAAATATGTCAAGTGGGATTGCTAATAAAAAATGTTTTGCTGGAAATAAATTTTTTAAGAGTGAGCCTCTTTTCGAAATTATCCTTAACAAGAGTGGTTCTGAAAAGATGGCAATTATTAAAACCATAAAACAAGCAACAGGATTTGGTCTACAAGATGCTAGGAAAATAATGGACGAAGCACCACATAATTTACTTACGTATTTTAATAAAAAACTGGGGCTTAAAGTAAGTAAAGATTTAATGGAATTAGGAGCCGAAGTTGACATAAGGCATACTAGTTCATTTTTAAAAAAACAAAATGAAATTGATGTACAATTCTTTTTTTCAGAATATGTAAAACCTTTTATCCAAAGAATTTTAAATAATGGAACTTAAACTTAAACCTTCCAAAATAAATGTCTACCCTACTCGAAGTTTTCTCATTAGAAATTCTTCTGCTAAAGAATGGATGTTGGAATTGCAACGATTGAATTTTTCGTTGCGAGAGGTTCAGGTATTTCCTATTCCAAATATTACCGTCAATTCAATTTGGGGTTGTTTTGTGATTACTCAACGTAATTTGAAAAGTGATGATGTTGGAAAGAATCAACTTTGCCAAACTGTATTTTCTAATTTTTTTATTGCGGAAAGATCTGTCCTTCTTCCTAACATTAATGATTCAGATAAAGCACTTTTGTTTGCTGAAGGTACTTATATTTTTCATCCAGAATTTGGGTTAGTAAATTTGGAAGAGCAAGTAAATTTTGAAAAACTGATTTCAACTCCTGTTGAAAATGCTGTTGCGGTTACTCAGCCTGAAGAGTCTGTATTTCATCCAAAACAAATCTCAGGTTTTTATATTCAGCCTGAAAGTGAAGAAGATGTTTTAGCAAACTTAGAAAAGAATATTGTTCCAAAAAGGGAGAAGTTGCCACATCAGCCATTGAATTTTTTCGAAAAAGGAAGACTCGCTTTTTATAAAAACTTCTTTTCATCCAAAAAAGAAAATGAAGAACTGGCTGGTTCTGAAAAAACAGAGTTTGGAAAAAAAGTAGATTCCTTTTTGAATACTTTTTCTAATGAAAAAAATAATACCATTGAAAATTGGCAACAAGACTATGAAAATTTAGAAGAACGAAATCAAAAGCAACTGGATAAATTATTAAAAATGCTAAATGAAAATCCAGAGGAAGCTTTAAAATATGCGATTCCACTTGATTCAAATAATTCATCAAGGGGAGGTTCACAAGGTTCATTTACTTTAAATAAAAGATGGGGAGACTTGTCAGCTTTTGGTACTGGAAGTTGGTCTGGTGGTGGAAGCGGAAGCATTGACTTGGGAGATGGTTATCTTCAATTACAAGATCAATATCGAAAAACAGCCTTGGCATTAATCAAAAAGAAAGAATATAAAAAAGCTGCTTTTGTTTATTTAAAGCTGCTAAAAAATCATTATCAGGCTGCCCGAACTTTAGAAAACGGAAAGCTGTACCTGCAAGCTGCTGCAATTTATTTGAAGCATGGGAATAATAAAATCAAAGCTGCGGAGTGTTATGAAAAAGGAAACATGACTTATAAGGCCATTGAATTGTATGAAGAATTGGAAAATTTTTCAAAGGTTGGAGATCTATATTTGTCATTGCATAAAAAGGATTTAGCCAATCAGTATTTTAAAAAAACAGCGGATAAGTTGATTAGTAAAAATCAGTATTTGAATGCAGCGGCAGTTTTCCAAAATAAGATTGAAGACTTAGCTGGTGCACAAAATATTTTATTAGATGGCTGGGATAATAATTATGATAATTATAATTGTTTGGTGAAATATTACGACAATATTTCTGATTTAAAAAAATTAAAAAATCAATACGATTATATTTACCATCAAAAATTAACCGATAAAAATAAAATAACTTTCCTTAAAGTCATTCAGCATGAATTTAAAAACAAGAAG
Source organism: uncultured Saprospiraceae bacterium (assembly GCA_964564545.1). GTDB lineage: Bacteria > Bacteroidota > Bacteroidia > Chitinophagales > Saprospiraceae > CAJQQY01. Next base: position 13,336 of record CAZMBP010000061.1, on the reverse strand, counting down.
AATTTGAAAGAACACTTGAAAGATATTGGGTATGAAATAATTGCTCAAACTGCTGAAAAGCATCCTCATATTGTTCAAGAGTTGAAAAAATTCAATATGGATGACAAGGAGATAGTTAAGGATATTTCTAGATTTAAATATGGGTAATTCTTAACAAATCATATTTATTAAAATGTAAAATTTAAGAGATTTTACTAATTTCACCCATGTGACTATTTCATCTAAAAAAACATTTTTTCAACGAAACATCTGCTCATTAAAATGAAATTCTTTATTATAATCTTGCTTTCATTCTTCTTTTTTTCCTGCTCAGATATTCCTCAGTCAATTACAGGAACTGAAACTTATCAACTCCAATCTCAAACTGTAGAAATAAAGGATACCATTTTTAAAACGGATTCTAATGGAAATCCAACTTCTGAAATTGATAGAGTAAATGAAACCTCCTTCCCTATCCGAGATAACTTTAAGGAAACATGGCACTTTGAAAATCAAACTTTAAAGATCTCTACTCAATTACAAAATGACAAAACTCAAGATGTTTTTTATCAGGTCGAAAATACCGAAAGTGGGTTTCTTCTAAAAAGAGATAATGAAAATCAGTTTTGTAAAATCATCAAAAAGACAAATGAAGAATTGGTATTAGAAACACGTGGGAAGATTATTTTAAAAAGAATTAAAAACTAATTGGTTTTTAACGACTAAACATTTTTTCGTGAAAAAGGATTCTTTTCAATTAAATATTCTTTCTTTGATTCTGAATTTACAAACAAAACGAAAAAAGACAAATGGAATCAATTAGCATCTTCGATATTTATAAAATAGGTGTCGGTCCCTCAAGTTCTCATACCTTAGGTCCATGGAAAGCAGGATTAAATTTTAGACGACAAATTTCTGAAAAAAACATTGACAGATTAGAAATTTGGCTTTATGGTTCTTTGTCCAAAACAGGAAAAGGTCACGCTACTGATAAAGCTGTTCAGCTTGGTTTATTAGGTCATGATCCTGAAACAATCAAAACAGAATTGATTAATCAATATTTATATGATTTAAAAGAAAAACAAATCCTTTCCATTGGTCAAAATTCAATTCCTTTTAATCCAGATCAGGACATTATTTTCTTCAACGAAGAACGTCCTGAACATCCAAACACGATGGAGATTAAGGCTTACTTCAATAACAATTTAATTTCTGAAGAAACATATCTCTCCTTAGGTGGTGGTTTTATAAAAAAAATTGGAGAAGAAAATATTGAGTCTAATGTTCGACTCCCTTACCCCATCGAAACTGGAAAAGACTTAACTGACCATCTCGATTCTACTGGTATGACCATCTCAGAAATCGTTATGCAAAATGAATTATCACTTCGATCAAAAGAGGAAATAATAAATAGAGTAGATAAGATTTTTCAAACTATGAAAGAATGTGTAATCAAAGGATGTTCGACAGATGGTATCCTGCCAGGTGGACTTCATGTAAAACGAAGAGCCAAAGAACTTTCTGATAAATTAATTGCTGGACATGATATTAAAACTTTCGAACAGTTAGAACTTCATTTGACTGAAAACATGAAGGACTTTAACACGGTTAATAAATGGGTAAGTTGTTTTGCTTTGGCTGTCAATGAAGAAAATGCAGCCATGGGTAGAATCGTAACTTCACCTACCAATGGAGCTGCAGGAGTAATCCCAGCTGTGCTTCTTTATTACTATTTCTTTTGTGAAAGAAAAATGCCAAATGATATTTATAAGTTCTTTTGTACCTCTGGTGAAATTGGTTCTCTATTTAAAAAAGGCGCTACCATTTCAGCAGCTGAAGGAGGATGTCAAGCGGAGATTGGAGTCTCATCAGCCATGGCTGCAGGCGGGCTAACAGAAATTCTAGGGGGAACTCCGAGTCAAGCAATAATGGCAGCAGAAATTGCCATGGAACATCATCTAGGTTTAACTTGTGATCCTGTGGGTGGACTTGTACAAATTCCATGTATCGAAAGAAATGCAATGGGAGCCATGAAAGCAATCACCGCAGCTAATTTGGCTTTGTCAGGAGATCCTACTTTTTCTAAAGTCGATTTGGATACAGTCATTAAAACGATGTGGGAAACTGCACAAAGCATGCATAAGAAATTTAAAGAAACTTCCGATGGAGGATTGGCATTTCACTTAAGTGTAGTTTCTCCTGAATGTTAATTTGAGATTTGACAAAAAAAAATGCAACTACATAACAATGTAATTGCATTTTTTTATTTTATAGAGAATCGAATTATGCTTCTACTTCTTCAACCGCATTTGTTCCCACACAATTCAAATCTTCAAACGCTTGCTTCAACCGAACAACAAACGATTCTTCAGCTTTTCTCAACCATGATCGAGGATCATAATTCTTTTTGTTTGGCTTATCGTCACCATCTGGGTTTCCGATTTGCGTTTGCATATAATCTCTTTTTCCTTCGTAGTTATTTTTCACACCATCCCAGAATGCCCATTGCATATCCGTATCGATGTTCATTTTAATTGCTCCATACTCAATTGCTTCTCGAATTTCTTCTTGGCTAGAACCACTTCCTCCGTGGAAAACAAAGTTAATTGGATTGTCTCCAGTTTTAAATTTCTCTTGAACAAACGCTTGAGAATTTTTCAAAATCTTTGGAGTTAATTCTACATTTCCTGGTTTGTAAACTCCATGTACATTTCCAAAAGCAGCAGCAATTGTAAATTTATCACTTACTTTTTTTAACTCCTCGTAAGCATAAGATACTTCTTCTGGCTGAGTGTATAATTTAGAAGAATCAACATCAGTATTATCAACACCATCTTCCTCTCCACCAGTCACACCTAGTTCGATTTCGATAGTCATACCGATTTTATTCATTCGTTCGAAATACTTTTTAGAAATTTCGATATTCTCTTCAATTGGCTCTTCTGACAAATCCAACATGTGAGAACTGTACAATGGATACCCTCGCTCTGCATAGAATTTTTCACCTGCAGCTAAAAGTCCATCAATCCAAGGCAATAATTTTTTAGCACAATGATCAGTATGTAAAACTACTGTTACACCATAAGCTTTAGCCATTGCATGAACGTGAGCAGCACCTGCTACCCCTCCATAAATTGCTCCTTTTTGATTTTCATTGCCCAAACCTTTTCCGGCAAAAAATTGGGCGCCACCATTTGAAAATTGAATAATAACTGGAGAATTTAAATCTCTTGCAGTTTCTAAAACTGCATTGACAGAATTAGTTCCAATTACATTTACTGCTGGAATTGCAAAATTATTTTCGTTTGCGTAGTTGAATAATTCAGTTACTTCATCGCCATAAAGTACTCCTGTTCTAAATTTAGTTGCCATTTCGTTCTTAATTTTAATGAAAAATCATAATCGATTTTCCTGATTTATAAATAGGCTCAATACGACTTTATTTGGTATAGTTTTTTTTTAAAACTGTGAACTTATAACGGTGAACCGTGAACATTCCCACAGGTTTCTTATCTGAGGATAATTAACCGTTCACCGTTAACAGTTTACCGTTATATAATTCCTTTTTCAGCTAAATATCTCTCTGCATCAAGAGCAGCCATACAGCCAGTTCCTGCAGCAGTTACAGCTTGTCGGTAAACATGATCTTGAGCATCTCCACTCGCAAACACCCCAGGAACATTAGTTGATGATCGATCAGGGTTAGTAATAATATAACCAGTTTCATCTTTTGTCAACCAATCTCCAAATACATCAGTATTAGGTTTATGCCCAATAGCAACAAAGAATCCAGTTACATCTAAAACCTTAGATTCATTTGTCTTATTATTTTCAACACGGATACCTTCTACAGTAGATTCACCTAGGATTTCTCTTGCTTCAGTATTCCAATGAACCGTAATATTTTCAGCTTTTAATACTCGCTCTTGCATAATTTTAGACGCTCGCATTTCATCTCTTCGAACTAACATGTGAACATTTTTACACAATTTCGAAAGATAAGTTGCTTCTTCTGCTGCAGTATCACCTGCTCCAACAACTACGACATCTTGACCTCTGTAGAAAAATCCATCACAAACAGCACAAGCAGAAACTCCTCCACCATTACGAGCAAATTCATCTTCTTTTGGTAATCCTAACCACTTAGCACTTGCTCCTGTGGAAATAATTACTGAATCTGCATGTACTTCAGTTCCTGCATCAGTCCAAACTTTATGAACTGGCCCTGAGAAGTCAACTTTAGTAATCATTGCCATTCGAATATCTGTTCCAAATCGTTCAGCCTGCTTTTTAAAGTCTTCCATCATTTGTGGTCCCATCACTCCTTCAGGGTAACCTGGGTAATTTTCTACATCGGTAGTAATCATTAACTGTCCACCGATTTCTGGTCCAGTATATAAAACTGGGTTCATATTAGCACGAGCTGCATAAACTGCTGCTGTGTAACCTGCTGGCCCTGAGCCAATTATCAAACATTTCACATGCTCAATTCCGTTCTCCATTGTAGTATTATTTTATTTTTTGATTAAAAAAATTAAATCAAATAGTTATGTCTGTTTTTTAAATCGGGTGCAAAAATAAGAATTATTTTATAATCATTTTGTCCGCAACAGAAGGAATATAATTTTTATCTTTAATTTAAGAAAATTCAAAATAATGGCAGTAAATAAACAGCGTTGGGCTGTAGATGTTCACCTCGAAAAAGCAAAAAGAGCTATCAATTTGTTATTTGTCCTTTCTCTAATTGCATCCTTTGGCATTTATTCTTCAATTGGATTTGAAACTCCAACTATTATTCAATTTACTATTACAGGTATTCTTTTAATTGCTAGTCTTATTATTTATGATTATCCTGTTTTTGGAGTTCTAGTTATGACAGCTGTAGTATTATTTTATTTGTATGGATGGGCACTATTTGTATTTGGATCACCTAATTCATTTGGAATAGATGCTTCCAATTTGATCGGAATCGTCATTATGTTTTATAGAATTTTCATAACGGGAGTAGCCATCGGTGGATTATATTTTGCCATCAAAGGAATGAATGCCAAGGAATATTTAGAAAAAAGCCATGGAACTTTGGATGAAGATGAAATCTAAATTTTATTTGTTCAGAATATCTTCCACTATCGTTTTTGAATCATTATAAATAGTTCCTAAGATTCCACCTAGTTTATAATTATCAAAGCCCACAAAATATAATCCTTTAAACTTCCCATCTCCAATCGGTTGTTTTGGAACTTCATATTTATCTAAAAATTCTTTTCCATTTTCTAAAAAATCTTCCACTTTTGCTCGATAACCAGTTGCCAAAATGATAGAATCAAATTCATGTTTTTCTCCACTTTCAAACAACACTCCTTTTTCATAAAACTGATCAATCTTCCCTACGATTTTTATTTTTCCTTTTTTGATATGAGCAACAGTTCCCAAATCTATTACCGGTGTCTTTCCTGTTTCTCGAAGTTGAACAACTGGATGTTGCTTGGAAAGTGGCACTCCATATTTGGTCAAATCGCCAATGACTACTTTTCTAATTTGAGTGCCTAGCCAATCTCCAATTCCGAATGGAATTTTTGCCAAAGTTTTTGCGGTCAATTGAACTGGTCGTCCATTTACATCTCTTGGAACAATTGTGATCGGACTTCGCACCGCCAAGGTTACATCGATATTATTTTCACTTAAATCCAAAGCCAGTTCAGCTCCTGTATTTCCCATGCCAACCACCAAAACTTTTTTATTATGGAATGGCTTAGTATTTTTATAATAAATACTATGAACTAAGTTTCCTTGAAACGCATCTTGATTTTTAAAAATAGGAACATGAGGAACTCGATTAATTCCAGTTGCAATAATTACATTTTCAGCAAGGAATTTCTTTCCACTTTCAGAGATGACCTCCCAACCTTCATTTTCTAATTTTATGGAAACTACGGTTTCGCTAAATTGAGGTTTAATGTCAAAATGCTTCGCGTAATTCTCGTAATATTCCACCAATTTTTCCCTCGGAACATATGTTGGATAATCTTCAGGAAATTCTAAGTGCGGTAAATTTGATAATTGCTTGACGGTATGTAACAGCAATCTATCATAATGATGATGCCAACGATCTGCAATATTTTCAGAGCTTTCTAATATTTCAAAATCTAACTTTTGTTTTCGCATCCGACCTGCAACTGCAAGACCTGCTGGGCCAGCGCCGATGATTAGGTTTTTAATTTTTTTCATATAAATTCTTAAGTATTTTCAATCACTTATAATTGATTTTATTTCCAAACAGTTCTACCTTCGGCCAAAATTTTCCCATCTTTTAACAATACATGCACGTAATTTTTTTCATCATTTTTTTCAATCAAAACCTTTACTTCATCATCCAAATAACACTCCTCCTTAAATCGAATCTGCAAAGATTGCAGTTGATTATTTTTCAAAAAATCAGAAGGCATCGAATCTAACATCCATTTAAAATAGTAAAAATTACTCAAGTGACCATTAAAATCTAAATCATGAAAACCAACTTGAAACGTTTTTTCAAAATCTGGTTTTTCGATTTTAAACTTCATTCGAGGGGAACGAGGGAGTTTTTCAAAATCATTGGATGGTTGTAGCATTTCAGAAATGAATTCCGGGTACTTGGCCATTTTTCGAGTTTCGATGTCCATCAGAATCCATGACGAACTTGCTTGTGCAACTACTTCTCCATTTTCATCTTTCATTTGAAAATCACGGAAAGTAAAAATTCTTTCCAAGCCAGTTGGGTTGGTTTGAATAGTTAATTTTTCTCCAAGCGAAGGTTGCCGGAAAAATTCAAAATATTGTTGATGCAATACCCATCCTAAGTTTTCTTTAACTAACTCTTTGGCAGAAACTCCAATTCTTAGAACGTGTTGCATTGCCGCTTCTTGCATCATCATTACCATTGCAGGAATTGTTGCCCGTTGATGAATATCTACATCGTAACCTTTAATTTGTCCAGCTTCAAAATGGATCAACTGTTCTTCGTTATTCATAAAACACAATTTATTAATTTGATTCAAAGAATAATTCTGTGTCATAAGTCACGCTGAAAATATAATCAACACTTCCTTTACACTTCTGATTATAATTTTAGCTTGACCACAGAATTTTATTTGAATGATTAATTTTTGTAAAAATAGAAAATGATTCGAGGAATTGTATATTTGCTTTTTTCAAAAAATAAAAAACGAAAAATGGAATCATTAAAATTTGCACCAATCATTGTTGGAACTATGCGACTTGGAGAATGGGGAGCAAAAATGAATTTGTCAGAGTTAGAAAATTTTGTTGAAGGTTGTCTCGAAATGGGATTAAATGATTTTGACCACGCAGATATTTATGGTCATTATTCAACCGAAGGTGAATTTGGAAAATTACTAAAACAAAATCCTAGTCTTCGTGAAAAAATACAAATCACTACAAAAAGTGGCGTCTGCTTAACGACTGATCGGAAACCAGATTTTTACACTAACACTTATAATAATTCTAAAAAACATATTCTGAAACAAGCTGAAGATTCACTTCGATATTTGGAAACAGATTATTTGGATTTGCTATTGGTTCATCGGCCAGATTATTTGATGGATCCACATGAGATTGCCGAAGCATTTACTCAATTAAAAGATCAAGGAAAAGTAAAGCATTTTGGAGTTTCTAATTTTACTCCAATTCAGTTTGATATTGTGAATTCACTTTTCCCCATGGAAACTAATCAAGTGGAAATATCTATTACTAGATTAGATGCATTTTTAGATGGAACACTTTTGCAATGTCAAAAAAATAAAATTGCACCAACTTCATGGTCTCCTCTTGGTGGTGGGAAAGTATTTGGAAAACCTGAGGATAAGCAAATTATTCGAATTCAAAAGGTTGGAAATGAATTAGCTGAAAAATATAATGTAGGTCTTGATCAGATTCTGTTAGCTTGGTTACTAAAACATCCATCCGGAATTATTCCTGTCATTGGAACTTCAAAGTTGGAAAGAGTAAAATCTGCTTTGGATGCCACTAAAATTGAATTGACTCGGCAAGAATGGTATTCCCTTTGGAAGGCTTCAACTGGGAAAGAAATTGATTAGAGATAATTGAATTGGATTTCAACACATTGCTTATTTGAAAAAACATTATGGAAAAATCAACAATAAAAATTCGATCTGAACATCTTGATGGTGCGGAAGTCTCCTGGTTTGCCCCTATTTGTAATGGTGATGATGAAATACTCGGAGCACATAGTATGAATCATAAAAGTAGTTGGGAAAATACTTCTAACATTTTATTGACAGCAGATAAATTAGGTTATCGAAATATTCTTTGTCCTTCATCATATCAAGTTGGTCAGGATACTTTAACGTTTGCATCAGCAGTTGCACCATTGACGAAAAATATAAATTTATTAGCAGCTATTCGTTGTGGTGAAGTTCACCCACCAATGTTGGCAAGAGCGATTGCGACACTAGATCATATCCTAAAAGGAAGGTTAACTATCAATATTATTTCTTCAAATTTACCTGGAACCGATCTGAGTTCAGCTGAACGATATCAAAGATCAAGGGAAGTAATTCAAATTTTAAAACAGGCTTGGACCAAAGATGAAATTAACTTCTCAGGCGAGTATTATAATATCAAATTACCTACAGACCCAGTCAAACCATACCAACAAAATGGCGGCCCACTTTTATATTTTGGTGGCTACTCCCCTGCTGGTGTTGATCTTTGCGCAGAGCATTGCGATGTATATTTGATGTGGCCTGAGACTGAGGAAAAGCTAAAAGGATTGATGCAAACGATGTCTGACAAAGCCACGGAATATAATCGAACGGTTGACTTTGGTTTGCGAATTCATGTCATCGTTAGAGAGACTGAGGAAGAAGCCAAAGCAGCTGCAAAAAAATTGATGTCTAAAGTCGATGGGAATGACGAACACGGAAAAGAAATCAGAGAACGTGCCTTGGATGCTAAATCCTTAGGCGTTGCTCGCCAAGCAAACATGAGAGATTTATCAAATGATGATGGATTTGTAGAACCATTGTTATGGACTGGAATTGGTCGAGCAAGATCTGGTTGTGGTGCTGCATTAGTCGGCACTCCAAAACAGATTTTAGAAAAAATCCAACGATATATGGATATGGGTATTCGATCATTTATTTTTTCTGGATATCCTCATTTGGAGGAATGTGAGTTATTTGCAAAAATGGTTTTACCTCATATAAAAACTGTTTCATTGCCTGAAGAACAAGGAAGAATTCCAAAACAAATGCCTATGACACCCTTGGCAGCAGGAATTAGAAAATGATAGATTACCCAGCGACTGGCTTTTAGCCAGCCTCTGGTTTTAAATATATTTCATAACGAAAAAAAAACTGGAGGCTGGCGACAAGCCAGTCGCCAGCAAGCTTAAACTAATGATTGATTTAGCCATTGTTCTCACCTACTTCATTGCCATTTTCGTTGTTGCAATTTCAGGTCGAAGTAAAAAAGATGTAACGACTGAAGAATATTTTTTAAGTAATCGAAACTTAAAATGGTATTCGATTGCCTTATCGACAATTGCTACCAACATTAACGGTTACCAATTTTTAGGGATGATGGGTTCCGCATATTTATATGGATTGGCTCAGGCAAGTTTGGAAATAAATGCGGTGCAGGGAATTTTGATGGCAGCATTTATTTTTGTTCCAATGTATTTGAAAGATGGTATAATTACCATTACTCAATTTATTCAAAAGCGATTAGGTCGTCAAGTTGCCCTTTTTTATTCCCTTGCAAATATATTGTTATTTGCTACCATCACTTTAGGAGCAGCCTTGTTTTGGGGAGCTTATGCGGCTGATTTAGTTTTTGCCGAACAACTAAGTTTTATCCACGAAGATCGGATTAAGAGGATTGCAATTTTAGTTTTTGGACTAGGTGTTTTTTCAGCGATTTATACTTATTTGGGAGGTTTAGCAGCAGTAGTCAAAACAGATATTATTCAGTTTGCAATTCTATTGTTAGGAGGATTTGTAGTTATGTTTACTGCGGTGTATCATTTGGGAGGTTGGTCACAATTATATATTAAGACGCCTCAATTAATGCATCTTCATTTGCCAGCAGATCATGACAAATTACCATGGATTCATATATTTGGATTGTTTCTTTTGAATATCAATTATTGGTGTGCCAATCAAACTGTTGTGCAAAGGTCCTTGGCTGCAAAGAGTTTAAAGGAAGCTCAAAAGGGTTTGATGCTCGGTGGAATAATTAAATATGTGATGGCTGCTTTGATCGTCATTCCTGGGATTGCGTTGTACGGAATTATGCAAGAAAATGGAACTCCTTTGGCTGAACCTGATTTAGCATTTCCATATTTAGTCAAAACTTATTTGCCCACAGGAGTCAAAGGAATTATTCTTTGTGCGCTTTTTGCCTCATTGATGAGTACTGTGGACTCTACTTTTAATTCATTAGCAACACTTTTCTCCATTGATATTTACAAAGGTTATATTAATAAGAATGCGACTGATTCACAGGTAGTAAGCGCTGGAAGAAACACTATTTTAATTAGTTTGATTACAGGAGTATTGATGGGCTTTATTTTGTTATATGTAAAATTCGAAAATCCAGGAGCAGCATTTACACATACCTTAAATGAGTTGAGATATTATATTAATTGTGGGATCGTCGTCTTGATTTGTTCTGCTGCCTTTTTAGTAGCACCAAATCATCGAATGGCTATGGCTGCATTTTTATCGACCATTCCATTGCATTTAATATTTAAAGGTTTTGATGTCGGGCTAATATCTTTTGATGGATTTTTTCCTACAATGAATTACTTCGTTCGGGCAGGATGGGTGATCGTAATAGCATTTTCAATTTTAACTTTGGGGAGTTGGAAAGATGGATTTAAGAAAGGAAAGGATATTATTTTTTTACAAAAAGAATCCAAAGGTGTTCAACAAATAGGTTTAGGATTATTGGCCTCTTTAATTGTTTTGCATATTATTTTTCATTAAAACATTAGATCGTTTGACGTTGAGCGTTAGACGTTTTACGGTCCTTGATTTAAAGTAAAACACTATTATTTCAGGAGTAATTCAGCATAAGTGGTCATTGAATCCTCTGGGCGTAAGGTAAAATCTTTTTGTTTTAGAATTTTTAACATTCCTATGTTTCTTGTAAAAACAGTAGCGTAGATTTTTTCAAAATCCATCTCTTTTGCCACTTCAATTAAATAGGATGTTAGAGTTATTCCTAAACCTTTTCCCTGCCAATCATCAGCAATAATAACTGCAAAATCCGCGGATGAACTTCCATCACTAGCTATTCGAGCAACTGCAATGACTTCTTTTTCTTTTTCCAAATGAACTTCTGCCACAATAGCCATTTCCTTAGAATAATCAATATTTGTTAATCTCTCCACTAACTTTTCTGATATTTTCGGAATGTATCCCAAAAACCGATCATATACACTTTCTGCAGATAATTTTCCTCTAAAATTCTCAGCTTGGTTCCCGTCTATTGGGTGAATGGGACGCAACTGCACCAAGGTGCCATCTTTCAATTGAACTGGTTCAATAAAGCGAACTGGGTATGTTTTTAGATCTGTCATTAAACTAGTTTTATAATTCTGAACAAGTTTTCTAGGTGTTCTAAAGTCTAATTATTTTTTATTCTTTTTTTGAAAAAACTAACTACCTTTATTTATGTTATAAAAGTATTGCAACTTACTTAGAAACGTATAAAAAATCAAAATTATGCAGGAGTTCATTTCATTTTTTGAAAATTTAGATAGTGCTCAAAAATTTTCCTGGATTGTAATTTGTATGGGAACATTTTGGATTTTAGAGAGTGCTTTTCCTTTGGCGAAATTCACTTATAAAAAATGGAAACATGCTAAAGTGAATTTAATTTTGTTATCTACCACTATTATTATAAATGTTCTTTTCGGTGCCTTAATCGCAGCTATTGGAGTATTTATCTGGACAAGTGAAAATAACTTTGGGTTATTAAATATGATTGAACTTCCTTTATGGGCTGAGGTGATCATTGGGGTAATGATTCTAGATTTAGTTGCTCAATATTTAGTTCATTATTTGTTGCATCGAGTTGCATTTATGTGGAGGTTCCACATGGTTCATCATAGTGATACTGCAGTAGATGTAACAACCGGAACTAGACATCATCCAGGCGACTATGTTTTTAGAGAATTATTTGCCTTGACTGCTATTTTCTTAGGTGGTCTTTCTTTGGGAATTTATATGATATATCGAATTACAACTGTAATTATGACTTATTGGACTCATTCAAATTTGAAGATGCCTATGGTTGTAGATAAAACTTTGAGCTATCTTTTTATTACCCCAAATATGCATAAGTTTCATCATCATTTTGAACGTCCTTGGACTGATACAAATTTCGGGAACATCTTTTCTATCTGGGATCGTATGTTTGGCACATTTGTTTATGATGATCCTTCTAAAATAAAATATGGATTAGATGTTGTAGATAATTCAAGGTCTGAAGATTTAGCATATCAAATAAAATTACCATTCAACAAAGACATAAAAACTGATTATTAATTTTTTTAAAAATAAAGATTCAACAATTTTATCACATGATGGATAAATACCAACTGTACAAATTGACAGAAGTGCCTGAGCCACCTCAAAGTCATTATGTAGGAATTATTTTTTGCTTCAAAGATGAAGATGGAGATCCTAATATTATAGCATTAAAGGATAGAGATCGATTTCGAGATGTTACTAATTTTAAATTACCGGGAGGGTCGGATGAAAAGATCTATGAGGAGTACATGGATTACGAAAATGCGCTTTTCAAAACTTTGGATAAATTAAAATTCCCAAGAAAAACTCAAGCAATCATTTATCGAAATGAACGAAAAAGAAAAACCTTATTAGAAGGTTATACCGTAAACAAAGCTGCCATTCTTATGCTAAGAACAATGGTGATGGAATCATTGGAAGAGATTGGTTTTTACCCTATGGATCTTGAACCGATCGTAGTTCATTATATTGAAAAAGACGGTCACACTCAATATTTTTTAGAGGTAAAAAATATGATTGATATTAATGGAGAAGAAGTTAGTTTTCCATTTCCTGATGATAATTATCGGCCTATTGATAGTGACATTGTGGAGACAAGAATTCCTTTGCCTTTGATTGAATTTGAAAAATTAATTCACTCTCATCGGAAAGCTGCAGAAAAATATAATTTATTACGGAAGCCTTTATAAGTTAACTAGAGTAGAGACAAGATTTCCCTTGTCTTTACTCTAACTAACCAGAAAACCGATTATTATTCCTCAACGGTTTTAACAAATCATCCAATCCATTTGTCTTAA
>CAZMBP010000060.1:0-12186 GCA_964564545.1 uncultured Saprospiraceae bacterium | reverse complement strand
CTATTTAAAATAGCAGTTTTGTTACTATAGTTAGGAGTTGAAGATTCTGTAAAAGCATAAAAATTACCTTCACTTGCTCCTGATGGTCCAGTATTATTTGATGGTGTTCCACCTGAATTTCTAGTCCAATCAAAATCATCTCCACTACCTTGCGTCCAAGCTCCAAAAGAACTTTCGAATCCTTCAGAGTATGGGTAAGAAGTAATTCCTCCAGCGCATCCACCGCCACCAGTCGATCCACCTGCAGTCAAACTTAAATCATCCACCGCCATATCTCCTTGCCAAGTTGTACCAGTAGTTCCTACATATCTTAATTGAACCACATCACCTGCAAAACTTGATAAGTCAACAGAAGCACTTGCCCAAGCATTTCCTTGGTTGCCACTTTCTGACCAAACTGAAGTCCAAGAACCAGTGTCAGTTTTTGCTTCCAAAACTAAACCGCCCATTGCCGCTGCTCCATACATATGATATTGGAATTCAAAAGTAGCACTAGTTTCTCCTGATAAATCAAAACATGGACTAGTCAAAATTGTCGTTTTGTTACTATAGTTTGGACTTGATGATTCTACAAAGGCATAGAATGATCCTGCTGCTGCACTTGATGGTCCAGTATTATTTGAAGGAGTTCCTCCAGATGTTCGTGACCAGTTAAAATCATCACTTGTACTTTGTGTCCAATCTCCAAATGAACTTTCAAATCCTTCAGAGTATGGGAAAGAAGAAATAGTCGTTGCACAAGCAGCCGGAGGATTTCCACCGCCGCCGCAAGCTGTACTATTAGCCAATGAACCTCTTCGAGGACTGTTAGCCATCACCGCTTGGATTCTTGCTTTTTGATCCAAGGTGAAAATATTCATACAATTGTCATCGGTATAATCCATGTAGTTTTCAACCATATCTACACTTCCACATGATGTATTATTAGGGCAACCATAATTCGCACCACCTGCTGTTGGTGTATCTGAGCAAAAATCATCTACACTACATCCACCGTCGCCCCAAATGTGACGTAAACCAAAAAAGTGACCAACTTCATGTGTTGCCGTTCGACCTTTATTATATGATCCACCTGCAGGATTTGGATTAGTCGTACTTCCAACTGAAGTCGTTAATAATACAACTCCATCTGTATTCGCTGCTCCACCGTTAGAATTTAATCCACCTAAACCAGATGAACTTGGGAATTGTGCATAACCCAAAATTCCACAACTAATATCCATTACCCAGCAGTTGAAGTAGTCATTTGGATTCCATTGAGATTGAGGTTTGATGGTATTTTCGATGTAAGCATCACCGAAATTTCCTCCTTGACAAGTTCCGTATGGAGGTGCTGACCAACCAACTGTATTCCTGTTGATTCGATTGATTCCAGGTTCAGCAAGTGTATTTCCATTTTCATCCACAGTAGCTAAACAGAATTCTAATTCTGTATCTGCACCAACTGCATTAGTATTGTAACCTGACGTTCCAATGATTCGTCGAAAGTCATTATTCAACTGATCCACTTGCGCCTGAATTAAGGCTGCACTTATGTTATCGCCTGTTCCAACTGCTTCACCGTTGTGGACAACATGGAAAATAATTGGGATGGTCGTAACAGCTTCGACACTTCCTTGTGCAGCTTGTAATTTATATTCTTTCACCAATGGATCAAGCCATTGCTCAAAATCATTTAGCGTTCCAGCATCAGGATTTTGTTGAATATAATTTTCATAAGCATCTACTGTATGGCATTTTTTTACGGGATTACCATCCGGAGTTACTTCATAAGTTTGAGAAAAAGCACTTAAAGTAAACATTAAGCAAACGAGTAGTAAATTGATTTTTTTCATAAATAAACTTTAGTTAGGTTAAAAATAAAATGATAGTTTTATTAAAATGTGAGTATAGAAATCCTGTTCCGCCAATGGCAGTTCAGTTGAAATTTTTAAATAAATAAGAGGTACTTACTTTCCTCTTTCATCAAGAGGCTAGTCAAGTTATTTGATTTGATAAGGGAAGGAATTTTTTCCTTTGAAAGGGTGAATAGTTTATTTCATAATTGACCACGACAAACTTATAAAATATTTTTTAAAAACAATAAAGACTTGTTGATTATTTTTGCGAATTTTCGCTGATGAAATTTTATACTGTACTTTTATTGGAAACAGAATTTTTATTTAAAAATACGCATTTTTAGGCGTGAGATGAAATTTAATTTCATATTGCTGTTGAATTTAAATACAGTATTTAATTTTAAGTTAGCGGCATTAATCAATAGAACAACTCGTAACAATATATTAAATAAAATTGTAATAAAAGTGAACCTGATTTTTAAAAACTATTTTATTTTTTTTCTAAAATCAAAATATGCTTCTAATACTTGAGCAGGTGCCTCGGTCTGAGGATAGTGACCAATTTTTTCTAACAATACAATTACGGGGTTAGGAATTAACTCACGATAACGTTCCGTCATATGCTTTCCTGAGATAGGATCAGCTGCTCCATCTATCAATAAAATTGGAACTGGCGAATTTTGTAAAGCAGCCACCCATCGTTCTCGATATTTTTTTCGATCACTCATATATCGAATTAATTTATGAAAAATCATCTTTCCATTTTTGTGATCCATCAAAGCATAAAACTCATCAATCTCTTTTTCAGTTGCTTGAGTTTCTTTTCCAAAAATATTATCAAACGATTTTTTTAGTTTTTTTCGATTCAAAAAATGAACTAGCAATCCTCCAATTGGGCTGATTAATAATTTTTGAATAGGAAGCGCTTTGTGAGTTTCAGGAAATAAACCACCATTGAGCAACACTACAGATTGAATTTCAAAACCACTTTTACCAGCATTTTTTCGATCAATAAATCGAGCTAAAATTTCTTGCAAAACCGTATCTCCATAATCATGCGCTAAAATATGAGCTTTGGTAATTTTCTTTTTTTCTAAAAAATCCTCAACTAAGTCTGCCTGATCCATTATGGAATAATTGTACTTTTTGGGTTTGTCTGAAAATCCAAAACCGATGAGGTCGAGAGCGACAAGATGATATTTCTCTACCAAAGAATCCCATATTTTATTCCAATCCCAAGATGCTGTTGGAAATCCATGAATCATTAGAAGTGTTTCTCCATTTCCTGCTTCTTGATAAAATATTTGATGCTGATTTTTGTAGGTGATAAATTGCCCAGAGTTTTTCCAATCGTCGAAATTCATTTCGTTTCATTTTGTTTGTAAACTTTCCGAAAGAAAAGATAGTTGAACTTTGTGAAAAAAATAAATCTAGCGGAATGAGACCACAGAAAACTTACATTATTTGGTTTACTAAAAAATCCGGAAGTACATTGTTATGCCAATGCTTTCGCCCTTTCAGGGCTTTGATGCGAACTTGGATTTTACCTAGGGCGTTGCCCAAGGCTGAGGCTATAAGCCTTTCAGGCTTTTATATACAATTCCACTTTGGGTTAAATAAGCCTGAAAGGCTTAATGCCTCAACCTAGGGCAACGCCCTAGGCACTCAAATGAACCTGTGAAGCTCTGAAAGAGCGAAAGCAAAACAAAAAAATAAGTCTAACATCTTTTTGATTAAAAACCCAGATTGCTTATAAGAACCAAAATGATTATGTAATTTACCATCCTAAATTTTCAATGAATCAAACGGATGGCAGACCATTTAGATAGAGCAAAAAAAATATTAAGATCAACTTATCCATTTTTAACTAGTAGCGATATAAAAGCATTGTTAGGAGTTAGCAAGTATCGTGTATTTCATAACAAAGAAGTAATCATTAAAAGTGGTCAAAATAATCAGAACTCATTTTTTATTTTGAAGGGAATGGTTCGAGGTTATTTTGTAAATAAAAAGGGAGAAGAGAAAAATATTTTTCTTCGACCAGAACATACTATTACTGGTGCCCCAGATTCCCTTTTTAATAATCAACCAACTAAGTATACTTTCGAATCCATTTTAGAAACTGAACTTTTAGTTTTTAAATATAATGACCTAAAGATTGTAGGAAAAGAACATCCTAATATCATTAGAGTTAATTTGGAAGCACTCCAAGGAACGATTCTAACCCTAATTTCACGTGTAGAATCACTTACTGATCTTACTCCAGAAAAACGCTATGAAGCCTTATTAGAACGTAGCCCTCAATTTTTTAAAACGGCATTTAACAAGCACATAGCTAATTATTTAGGCATCACACCTGTCTCTCTTTCCCGAATTATCAAAAGAAGAAGTAAATCCAATAATTAACACATGTAAAGTGTTTTCCAATTTATTTCCTATAATTTTGCTCTGTTAATATTTTCATTTTTCAAATTTGAATTTAATGGATAAAACTTTATTCGGTATTGAAAATCTAGATGTATATGTAGTAGGGGGGATTTTAGTATTTTTCGTAATTGCTGAAATTGTAGCTGGTTATTTAGCTAGCACCAAAAGAAATTTTGGAGATTGGATTCAAGAAGCAGGCGGCTTTTTTGTCCTTTCTCTTTTAATCAAACCAGCCATTGTTGCTTCCGTTTTTTTTCTGGGAAGGTTTCTATTTCCTTCTGCTCAAAATGTAATTGGAGAATGGAGTTTATGGTTGATGCTTCCATTTTATTTATTTATCGATGATGTGATGCAATATTGGTATCATCGCTCAGCACATGAATATGAATTCCTTTGGAAATTACATCGACCACATCACCAAGCTGAGGAGATGGGCTTTTTTGTTTCTTATCGAAATGCAGCTTTGTACTATGTGATTATGCCAAATATATGGTGGGTAGGAATTGTTATTTTCCTTGGAGGAGCTAAAGGTGTTGCACTTGGATTGATATTAAAGCAGTTGGTTATAATTGGTTCGCATAGTACTTTGTCATGGGATAAATTCTTTTATAATCGTCCATTTCTAAATCCCGTAATTACATTGTTAGAAAGAATAATTGTAACCCCAGCTTTTCATCATGCGCATCATGGAAAATCTATGGCAGATAATGTAAGTGATCCAAATGGGAATTACGGAAACATGTTTTCTTTGTGGGACCAGATGTTTGGAACTGCAAAATACACTCGAAAATTTCCTGCTGAATATGGATTGGTTAATGATCCAAAGGATAAATGGACAGCGAGTTATTTGTGGCCAGTAGTTGGTTCGGACAAATCAGGAAGTGAAATAGCAAGAGATTATAAAAGAGAAAAAACCACAACATTAGAACCGTCAAGAGTAGAACTCGAGCCTAATAAAACTTATCTTTTTTGCCAATGTGGTTTTAGTAAAAACCAACCATTTTGTGATGGATCACATCATGGTTCTAAATTTAAACCATTCCCTTTTGAAGTGAAAAAGAAAATTAACGCACGCCTATGTAATTGTAAGCATTCAAAGTCTAACCCATTCTGTGATGATTCACATTTAAAAATTACTTAACTGAGAACAAATTAACACACGCAAACAACTGCTGCTATTTTAACCAAAATAGTGGCTTTTGTTATTTAAGGGGTGTTTAGTTATTTTTACAAAAAAGGAATTAAGTTTTGTGATTTCAATTCGTAGAAACTTAGCTAGGTATTTAATCACTTTTTAAATTATGGAACAATGAAAATCAAAATGGTAAGCGTTGGCGTGGAAGACCCAATTGCAGCTTTTAAGTTTTATACAGAAGTTTTAAATTTTAAAGAATATATGTACATGCCTGAAGGACAATTGGCCATTGTCGTTTCTCCTGAAGATACTGAAGGAACAACTTTATTATTAGAACCAAGAGGAGCGGAGTTTGTAAAAACTTTTCAGGAAACTATATATGGAATGAAATTACCTGTTATTATCATGGGAGTCGAAGATGTTGAAAAAGAATACGAAAGACTCAAAAACCTTGATGTTAATTTTATAAAAACACCAACTAAAGATGACTGGGGAACCTCAGCGATATTTGATGATACTTGTGGAAATTATATTCAAATCCATCAGAATCCATAAAGTATTTATTCGTTTGATGTTGAACGTTAGACGTTTTATGGCCCGCTTTACAATTCTATTTAGTTATAAACTCTAATGATGAAAAAATCAATTTTGGGACTTCGAACATGTATTTATAAAGTGGGTAATTTGCAAAAAGCAAAAGAGTGGTATGCTAAGGTTTTTGAAACAGAAGCTTATTTTGATGAACCATTTTATGTTGGATTTAATATTGGAGGTTATGAATTAGGTTTACTTCCTGAGGAAAATCCTACCATCGAAAAAGCACCAAGCGTACTCACTTATTGGGGAGTAGAAGATATAGAAAAGGAGTATCAAAAGTTTCTCGACCATGGAGCAACTGAACATGAAAAACCGACGAATGTCGGAGGCGAATTAATGGTTTCGACTGTCAAAGATCCTTGGGGGAATTTGGTGGGATTGATTTATAATCCTCATTTTAAATTAGAAGAATAAACATGAGTCATCCCGAATTTTTGAAAAAACAAAAATTCGGGATTCTTTTTATATAACGTATCTAAAGGCACGTTTCGAAATAATGAGGCTGGATATTTCTACCAATATTAAGTCCCTAACGGGACGATTTCGAACTTAGAGTCCCGTTAGGGACTTAATATTGGTAGAAAAAAATTAAATGTGAATTCAATTTGTGCCTTTAGGTACAAAATATAAAATTCGGGATGACTCATGTTTAAAACTGAATACGATATAAAAAGTCAGGGAAGAAACCAATTTGATATCTTTCGTTGACTTGGTTTGTTTGTCGATTATAATCTCTTGAAAAGATATTTTCTCGATTGGTTACATTTTGGAAATCCATATAAATCTGTTGTGAAACTTTTCGTTTTCTACTGTTTAATTTAAATCCAATTTTTATATCCCATCGAAAGTAGTCATCATATCTTTCAGAATAAGCTAAGTCATCTTTTCGAATTTCAAAACCAACTAACTGCGATGCTTCCAAATCTACAGGTGTATAATATCTTCCTCCTGCGCTCGTCAATTTTGTATCAATTAAAATAGCATTTTGCTTTGCCTTACCTACTTTGAATTCTCTACCTGCCAAAAGATTAATCACATAATTATTATTGAATGCTGTATTTCTTTCAACGCCATCACTACCTTCATATTTAGAATCAAAAACAGAAGCAGTTAATAATCCATGGAAACCATTGCTAAAGAATTTTTCAACAGTTAATTCAACACCTTGATTAAATCCAGTCCCCTCATTTGTCAAGTTTACTTTCCCAACTGGAAAGCCAAAGTCAGCGCCTAAATTAAGCATAGAAAAAGAACTTGGATCACTATCAATGGCAACTCGATCAATGGCTTGATAATATGCTTCCACTTTTGCTCGCCAATTATTAGCGAATGCATAATCATAACCTACAACAAAATGCTGGCTTCTAGAAAATTGTAAATCAGTATTGGTCAAAATTCTATTTCCATTTTCATCCAAACTTTCCGTAAGCATTATTGGAAGTGGTACATTTTGATTATGTATTCCGTAACCAAAAGTTAATTTTTGTTTTTTTGCAAAATTCCAACTTAGGGAAGTTCGTGGTTCAAGTACAAATTGGTCATTGATTTCTTGATACAATCCATGCATTCCTAAATTTAATGTCCACTTAGTATTGAACTTATATTGCATTTGGGCAAATGGTTGAATCGTAAAAACACCCTCATTAAATTCATAATCAGTTCTAATATCGTTGAATCCATCTCCATCAATATCAGGAGCTCTTTCAGCATCTCGATTAATGAGATCGTAAGAAGTTTGTTCTGCCAAAACACCAACTCGCATGGTCGCTTTGGAGTTGAATTTTTTATTGTAGAAAGAAGAGATAGATAATCTATTCTCCTCATTATTTCCATCGGCATATCTAATTTTCGTTGCCTCTGTTGTTCCTATATTAAAATACCGATCAATGGAATATTCATTTCGTGTCAAAGAACCAGCAATGACTGTTCTGATGTAGCTGTCTTTTCCAATGATTTTATTATGACGAAGACCAATTACTCCAAACTTTGAACGTGGAAATAAATCTTGATCTACTTCTGAAAATAAATCAGTCGAATCAATATCAGCTCCCACAAAATCAATCGAACTAGTTCCCCCAATTCCAAACAAACTAAATTTTCCAAACTTACCTGTGTGCGAATCAATTTTAAAAGTCAAGTCAAAATATTGAGGTGTAGCTGCAGTTTGCGGAGGACTGATCAGCGCAATAAAACTATTTCTAGCAGCCACTAAAAATGAACCTCCCTTTTTTCCGAGCGGTCCTTCGGCCATTGCTTCCAATCCGGCGAAGGCTCCCATTTGTAAAGTGAACTCATATTTATCTCGATTTCCACTTCGCATGCCTAAGTCAAAAACTCCTGACGTAGCGTTTCCATATTCAGAAGGAAAAGCACTTGTCAAGAAATCTGAATTTTTCAAAACATTAGGATTCATTGCACTCACCGGACCACCTGTGCTTCCTAAAGTAGAGAAGTGATTAGGATTTGGAATAGGAATTCCTTCCAATCTCCAAAGTACACCGGTTGGTGAATTTCCTCTAATTACAATGTCATTTCGAGAATCGTCAGCCGTTGCTACACCTGCGAAATTTCCTGCTAATCTTGCTACATCACTTCGACCACCTGCATAACGATTAACTTCTTCAAGAGAAAAAGTTCGGGCAGAAATTGAAGCCATCTCGTTAATCGCACGATCTTTTTCAACCTCAGCAGTTACGACTACTTCATTTAAAATTTCCACAGATTCTACCATTGACAAATTTAAAACGACTTCTTTACCTGAAGTGATTTCGATGTTGGGTAAAGTCAAGGTTTCATAACCAATGTAACTTATTTGAAAAGCTTGACGACCAACAGGGATATTTTCTAATTTAAAATAACCATCCATATCGGTGGTAGTTCCTACTGTATTTTCCTCATTAATCCATTGGATGGTAGCTCCAATAATTGGAATCTCTGATTGCTTATCGATGATTTGTCCTTTGATGGTTTGGGTAACGTTTTGTGCATGGAGAGAGATTGAAAGGAGGAGTCCTATCATTACGATGAATAAATTTTTCATTTTCGTTTCTTTTAAAAAATTAATAATTAGGATCATTTACTTTCGTAAGATGAGGGGAAAGGAGAAGGAAGGAAATTGATTTCTCTTGAAGTGTCGTATTTGGTGTATGAGTTGTTAAGTTATTGTAGCGGCTGACTTTAGTCGGCTCGCAAAAAAAAAATCCCACCTTTCGTTTACAACAATATTGGAGTAGCAGCTGGGATTTTTTGCGAGCCGACTAAAGTCAGCCGCTACGTATTTACCCATTTTTTGAAATCGCTAGATCTATTTCTACTGACGATAAATTCTAGTTTACTATTTCCCAAAACATCTAACTTTAATCGATGATTAAAATAAGGATGAATTTTTTCAATCGATTCAATTGCCACAATCTGACCTCGATTAATTCTAAAAAAATCTTTAGAGGAAATATCTTTTTCAATGGCATCTAAAGTCATTTCTACAATAAACCTTTTACCATTTTTTTTGACCAAAAATGAAATCCCATCTTCTGAATAAAAATAACCTACATCTTCAACCAAAACAAAAGTCATAGCTCCTCCATCTTTAACCATAAATCTTTTTCGAGAAGGCTCAGCTACCAAATTGGTAATTAATTTTTCTAAAGTATTGGAGTCAATATTGGAAGAAGAATTTTGAGAAAAGAGTTTTTGATATTTTTCAACTGCAGATTTTAATTCATCTTCTTGGATTGGTTTGAGTAGGTAGTCTACACTATTTACCTTGAATGCTTTGATAGAATATTGATCGTAAGCCGTGGTGAAAATTACAGGAATTTCAATATTTACTTTTTGAAAAATTTCAAAACTTAACCCATCGGCTAATTGAATATCCATTAAAATTAGATTTGGAGGAGTATTAGTGTGAGCGTTATTTAACCAAGTTACACTATCTTCCACACTTTCCAATGTATCCAAAATATTAAAAGTAGGATAGCATTGGTTAAGCATCGTTTGCAATTGTTGTGCAGCTCTAGGTTCGTCTTCGATAATCAGAATATTCATTTTAATAAATTTTAAAGGAGAGGAATGGAAACTCTAAAGTATGTTTCAGTAGATTCAATTTTTACGGATTTTTCATTGGTAATTAATCTGTAACGTTCCGAAATGTTTTCCAAACCAACTTTAGTAGAATGTAATACTTTTGATTTTTTTTGCAAGTTATTGGTGACTCTAATTAATTGATTTTGTTCGTCAATATCAATGGTAATGGTCAATGGTTTTTTTGTAGATATAATGTTATGCTTGATGGCATTTTCAATTAATAATTGCAAACTCAAAGGGATTATTTTTTTGTAAGTATATTGTTGAGGTATGTCAATGTTGACTTTTAGACTTTCAAGGAATCTCTCTTTTTGAATGGCGATATAGGCATTTACAAAGTCCAACTCTTCTGCCAATATAATAGTAGACTCTTCTCGGCTATCTAAAATGTAACGGTATACTTTGGATAATTGATTGATGAAGTTTTTAGCAATAGTTTTATTTTCGTACTCCACAATGTGGTTTAATGTATTCAAGCTATTAAATAAAAAGTGTGGATTTACCTGGTTTCTCAATCCTTCTAGTTGGCTTTGGACGTGAGCGACTTTTACTCGTTCTTGTTCCTGAACTGATTTCTTTAATTCGCTATAGTACCAAATAGATTCATAGATAGCTAAGATAAAAAATGTTGCTGTGAGCGAGGCGCCAAAACCATGAAGCAATTTCGGTTGATTGGTGTTGGGAACTGAAATGCAATCAAAAAACAAATTGACCAAAGGAGAAATAAGCGCCCCTGAAACTAATACTACAAGTATACAAGTAATGATTCCATAGGTTAATCGTTTTTTGACTAAATCAAAAGAAGGATATTTTTTTCTAAAGTAAATCATAATGAATCGACTAAGGATCCAATAGCAGGTGGCATACATACTCGCTTCCAACCATTCCCAATGGAAAGGATAATTTGGATCTCCGATTCTTACTCCAAAGAAAATTTGAGGAATGACAAAACCTAAAGCAATGATTCCAATTATCATAAACCAAAAATCATTGAAGCCTAAATGTTTGTTATAAGTTATAATCATATTTCTATAAAGATAAAAATGGTAAGCCTTGTTTTGCTTGATAAAAAGTGAATGCGATCCATCCTAAATATAAAATTGAAAAACCAATAGCAAAGATGTTTGTAAGAGTATTGTTATTTGTTTTTTTAGAAAAATAAAATACTAGGAGTGGAATGATTTGAATACCATGTATTCCAAAAAAATGAGCAACTCGTAAGTCTCCACCAATTGTACTCCAATTTAAAAATGGTAATCCTGCGCCACCATCTGCGATACCTACATTATGACCAAATTGAGAAATCATTGAACCTCCAATAGCGCTTGCAAAAAGGAAGGTAAACCAGCTAATTCTAAAACTCCATTTCATATAATTTGGAAACTCTAATTGTGAGGAAAATGATTTAATGAAAAACCAAAATACAATTCCTGTAAATAATCCAATTGCCCAACCCATGATTCCAAAGGCAATTCCATCCAGCAAGGAAGAGGTATTATAATGTGAGGATACTCCTCTTGCCGCTTGACCTGTGATAATAATAATTTCAATTATCATTAAACTGGCTGCAGCTATTGAAATAAAATTTTTAGATTTTTCGCTGAAAGGATAATTCAATAAATACCAGCCCATAGTCCAAAGAACAATGATTCCTGATAGGGCAAATTTAGTTGGTTTTATCCAAACGTTGACGCCCATTAATTGGCGATCATCTATCATCAACCCAATTAAGCAAACCATCAGTATCAAAAAATGTAATAATACTATTCGATGTAAAAATGGAAATCGTTGGCTGATTTGTGAGAGCGACTTTTTTATAAAAGTCGTTCCAGTTAATAAGTTTATTTTAGCTGATTTTTCCATTTTGAAATGATATATTTTACAAGGTCAATATTTTGTTTTAGAAAAAGGTAACGAGAATATTGGAGAATTAGAAATTGAGGATGAAGTATCGTTTTTTTAGGATGAAGTGTTTTGAAGAGTAATCTAATTTCTCAATTTGATGTTGATTTCTGTATCGGCATTTATCTGAAAAAGACATTTTTTAAATTTTGGTGGACCAATGAAAGATTTAGGATTATTTGAAAAACCATAACCTTCGCTTGG